>NZ_BAOQ01000033.1 GCF_000344155.1 Gordonia paraffinivorans NBRC 108238
CTAGAAGTGCTGGGCACCACCGTCGATGGAGATCTCCTCGGCGGTGATGAATTTCGCCTCGTCCGACGCCAGGAAGGCGACCACTCCGGCAACCTCCTCGGCCTCCGCGGCGAACTGGTTCAGGAACGTCATCCCCATGCCGGCGAGACGGGGATTGGCCTCGTTCGTCTGCTGGATGCGGGCGACCATCGCGCCCGACCCCATCCGGGTGATCACCGCGCCGGGGTGGACGGTGTTCACCCGGATGTCGTGCTTTCCGAGCTCCGCGGCGAACGCCCGCGACATCCCGACGAGCGCGTGCTTGCTCGTCGTGTAGTGGACCATGAAGGGCTGCAGCTTCTTTCCGGCCAGTGAACTGGTGAGGATGATCGACCCGCCACCGCGCTCGATGAGATGACCGGCCGTGGCGGTGACGGTGTTCCACACGCCGGTCACGTTGATGTCCATGGTGTCGCGGAAACTCGTCGGCGTGACCTCGTCCCAGGTCTCCGGGATGCAGATCCCGGCGTTGGCGACCACGATGTCGAGACCGCCGAACGCCTCCACCCCGTTGTCGGCCGCGGCCCGCAACCCGTCGAGGTCCCGGGTGTCGCAGCGGGTGAGGATCGCCTTCGCGCCCTGCGCCTCGACGAGACGCTGCGTCTCGTCGAGATCGTCCTCGGTCGCCGAGTCGTAGGGCACCCCGGGAAGCTGTCCGGCCAGGTCCACCCCGACGATGTGCGCTCCCTCGGAGGCCAGGCGGACGGCGTGGGCCCGCCCCTGGCCGCGGGCGACGCCGGTGATGAACGCGATCTTTCCTGTGAGACGTCCCATGTCCGCGACTCTACGGACCGCCCCACCCGGCCCGGGGCTACTCCGAGGTGATTCCCAGGCGCGCCTGCGCCTCGCGGAACATGGCGACCACGGCCATGCGGATGTCATTGCGGTCCTTCACCGGACGGTCCCAGGCGAACCGCATCTCGACGACGCCCTCGGGCACGGTCACGTCGAAGACGGCGGCCTCGTGGTCGAGACCGGTCATCACCGCCGCGGTGGCGTCGGGTCGCTCACCCAGCGCCTTGGCGATGACGAGCGAGTCGTCGGCATGGTCGGTGTTCATGTGGTCGAGGACCCCGGCCACGACATCGTCGGGGAACTGCGGCGTCTGGTCGTCGGACATGTGGATCTCTCCTCGTTTCGTCGGCACTTCATCGTCGTCGGTGTTTGACCGGGCATGGTGTCGGGCATGCACCCCGCGGGACAAGCGCGCCACCCCGGCGCTTGTCCTCCCGCACGGCCCGTCGGGCGCCCACCCCTTGACGCCCGACGGGCCACCCGGAACGTTCTCTGCGGTCTGGCCCCTCATCTCCCGGCCCGGAACCGCGCCACCCAGGCCTCGAAATGGCCGACGTCGCCGCCATGGGCGTCGAACCATGCCCACGGCCCGCCCCGGAACCCCGCGACCGCGTCGAACACCAGGTCGATGGCCTCGCGCGGGGTACGCAGGATCGGCGCGTCGATCGTGGTGCCGGCCGGAATGCGCTTGCGGTCGCGCAGGCGGGCGAAGACACCGCCGATGTTCTCCTCGGTGCGCTGGTAGTCGGCGATGATCGCGTCCTCGGCGACGCCCGCCAGCATCTGGGCGATCGCCACGATCACGCCGGTCCGGTCCTTGCCCGCGGCGCAGTGCACGAGGGTCGTTCCGGCGAGGTCGAATTCGTTGAGCGCGGCGGTCAGCCGGTCGCCGCCGGTCCGGAGCATCGCGGTGTAGATGTCGGTGAGCGCCATCGAGGCGATCCGGTCCACCCGGGCACCCGACGACACCTGCTTGTGCACCAGGCGCACCTCGGGCGGCCACGACACGGCCTGCGCGCCCGGCTCGGTGTGGTCGCGGAGATCCAGGACCGTGGACGGCGGCCAGGGGACGCCCTGTGGGGCGTCGTCGCCGGGATAGGGGGCGTCGGAGCGGATCAGGACGCCGTGCGCGGTGGTCCCGCCCGAGACGAGCGGCAACCCGCCGAGGTCACGGACGTTCGCCGGTGAACGCGGCACCTGATCGGTGTCGGTCCCACCGGCTGCGGAGAATGTCACACCGGCCTCCATCGTCCTCGTGCGGCAGACAGGTCGGTGACACCGTACCGTGCTGCCGTACTGTGCTGCGGTACCGACGTTGATCGACGCGACGGGCACGACCCACCGCCCACACAGTCCAGGGAGGTCACCGATGACCGGCTACCACTCCTACGCCCCGTCCGAGGGACATGGGTTGGCACACGACCCGCTGAACGCGATCATCGCGCCGCGTCCGATCGGTTGGATCTCGACGGTGTCGCCCGAAGGCGTGCGGAATCTGGCCCCCTACAGCTTTTTCAACCTCTTCAACTACGTGCCGCCGATCGTCGCCTTCTCCAGCGTCGGCTGGAAGGACACCGTCGCCAACGCGAAGGCGACCGGAGAATTCGTCTGGAACCTGGCGACCGACGAACTGGGCGAGCAGATGAACGCCACCTCCGCCGCGATCCCCGCCGACGCCGACGAGTTCGAGCTGTCCGGCCTGACGGCGCGGGATTCCGACATCGTGGCCGTGCCCCGGGTCGCCGAGAGCCCGGTCAGCTTCGAGTGCCGGGTGACCGAGTGCTTTCAACTGCGTTCGGCCGCGGGCGATCCCGTCGACACCTGGATGACGTTGGGCGAGGTCGTCAAGGTGCACATATCGAACGAGTTGCTCGGCGAGGACCGAACCTACCGGACCGCCGCCGCCCGGCCCCTGCTCCGCGCAGGCGGTCTCGGCGACTACTTCCTCCCCAGCGACGAGCACCATCGCTTCATGAAGCGACCGAAGCCGTTGTCGCGCTAGTCATCACGCCGAGCCGGCGCGCATCGCCCGGGCGATGGCGTCGGCCGTGGGCATCCCCGTCCTCGCACCTGTCCTCGTCACCGACAGCGATCCGGCCGCGACGCCGCGACGCACGGCTGTCGTGATGTCGTCCCCGGCGGCCAGTGACGCCGCCAGGACGCCGTTGAACGTGTCCCCGGCACCGGTGGTGTCCACCACCGGGTCGACCGAGACCGCGGGGATCGGGGTCGTCCGCCTCCCATCGGCGACGAGGGCCCCATCGGCTCCCAGCGTGACCACGACCGTCACACCGCAGTGTTCGGCGACGGCGTGTGCCATCTGCGGCACCGACGGCGTCGTCCCCGGTGCGAAGAGACCTCGGTACAGGCCGCCGAGTTCGGCGGAGTTCGGGGTGACGACGTCGGCTGTCGTCAGGACGTCGATGATGCCCGCCGACACCGGCGCCGGGTTCAGCACAGTCGGGATTCCCTGATCGCGCGCCGCACCCAGCGCAGCGGAGACCGCGGCCGCCGGGATCTCCGTGCTGACGAGAACACAACCCGCATCCCAGGATCGGGCGTGTTCGACAGCGCCACGGCACCGCCCGGGATCGACCCGGCGGTTGGCGCCGGCGGCGACGGCGATCTGGTTCTCGCCGTCCCGGTCGACGACGATCAGCGCCGCACCGGTCGAGACCCCGTCGATCACCGCGACGTGCGAGGTGTCGACGCCTTCGCCGGCCAGACCGTCGAGCGCGCTCGCCCCCATGTCCTCGTCGCCGACTGCGCCGCAGAAGCGGACCGATGCGCCGGCACGGGCCGCGGCGACCGCTGCGTTGGCCCCCTTGCCGCCGCCGTGACGGACCAGGTCCGATCCGACGACCGTCTCCCCCGGACCCGGCAGACGGTCGGACTCGACGACGAGGTCGACATTCACCGCCCCGATGACCAGGACCCTCGCCGCTTCCGACTCACTCACTGCCTGCTCCTCTGCAGGGGCACCGGGCCGTGCGACACCGAAATCGGTGGCCGTACAGTCCACTCCGCGCGCCCTGCTAGCTCTTGGCGCTGTCGGCGGACTGCCCCACGTCGGCGGTGAGCCTCCGCGATATCTCCGCGACGGGGATGTTGGTGGACTGCGACAACTCTCGCAGGAGTTCGAAAGCGCGTCCATCGTCGACCGCGAAGCGCTCCATGATCACGCCCTTTGCCTGCCCGATCACGTCGCGCGAGGCCAGCGCGTTCCGGAACTGCTCGTGGCAGCGGGCCGCGTCGACCGCGAGCGCAGCATGGGCGGCGAGCGCATACCCGCGCTCGACGTCGGCGTCGCTGAATCCGTCGACGCTCGTCGAGGTCAGCGTGAGCGCACCCAATCCCTGCCTGCGCGTGGAGAGCTCGAACGAGAGCGCGGACCGGACCGGGGATTTCTCGTCCACGAGCGCAGCGAGTTCGGGCCAGCGACCGTCGCTGGTCAGGTCCGGAGCGTGGACGATCCGCCCCACACGCACCGCATCCAGCCCCGGGCCCTCGCCGGCCTCCTGCTGGAGACGATCGAACTGTTCGGCGACGTCGTCGCTGCGCACCGTCGAGCGGACCTCGTCCCCCTCCATGAGGGTCACGCCGACGAACTCGACCGCCTCGATGACGTCGGTGGCCGCCCGCGCGATCCGCGGGGCCACCGCCTCGACCCCGCACTCGCTCTCGGCGTGCAGGTCGCGGGCCAACTCGGCCAGCACGACAGAGGGTGCGACATCGTCGGTACCGGACATGGGCAACACCCCATCTCGTGGTCGGCTCGATTGTTATCGGTTGCGAACAATACCCGGCGATCGCGGCCGCGAGGGCGAGTCCGGCGCCGAGCACCCACCCCGGTGCGCCGCCCACGGCCGCGACGTCGCCGCCACCGCACCAGAATCGGGCAATCCGGTCCGTAGCGCACGCCGGGTCGCACGGGTCTACCCTTTTCACGGCCAGATGAGCACTGGCGATCAGGAGTTCTCCAGGTGTCGATCGAGCACGACAGCGACGCTTCGGGCGTCGAGCCGAACGAGGGTTATCAGCGCGGGCTCACCGCGCGCACCGTCCAGATGATCGCCATCGGCGGCGCGATCGGCACCGGCCTCTTCTACGGCTCCGGCGCCGCCATCGAGGAGGCCGGCCCCGCCCTCATCCTGGCCTACGCACTTGCGGGCCTGGCGATCTTCGTCGTCATGCGGGCGCTCGGCGAACTCCTCATCTACCGGCCGATCTCCGGCGGCATCAGCGAGTACGCGGACGAGTTCCTCGGCCGGTTCGCCGGCTTCAGCCAGGGCTGGACGTACTGGGCGGTGTGGACGACCACCTGCATGGCCGAGATCACGGTGGCCGGCAAGTACGTGAACTACTGGTGGCCGTCGATCCCCGTCTGGGTCACCGCGCTGGTCGCGCTCGGTGTGCTGTTCGGGGCCAATCTCATCTCGGTCGGGCTGTTCGGTCGCGCCGAGTTCTGGTTCTCGACCATCAAGGTCACCGCGATCCTCGGCATGATCGTGATCGGAATCGGTGTGCTGCTGCCGATCTCGGGACTCGGCCCGGAGACCGGCCCGTCCGTCGCCAACCTGTGGAACGACGGCGGGTTCTTCGCGACCGGGTTCAGCAACGCGCTGCTCAGCCTGCAGATCGTGATGTTCGCCTACGTGGGCGTAGAGCTCGTCGGCGTCACCGCGGGAGAGGCGGAGAACCCCCGCGTCACCCTTCGCAAGGCGATCAACTCGGTCCCGTTCCGCATCGGCATCTTCTATGTCGGTGCGATGGCCGTGATCCTGTCGGTGCGCAGCTGGAAGGACTACCACGCGGGCGAGAGCCCGTTCGTCTCGGTGTTCTCCTACATCGGCATCCCGGGCGCGGCCGGCATCGTCAACTTCATCCTGCTCACCGCCGCGCTGTCGTCGTGCAACTCCGGCATCTACTCCACCGGTCGCATGCTCCGGTCGCTGGCCCACAGCGGCGACGCGCCGAAGCAGCTGACCCGCCTCTCCAAGCGCCGGGTCCCGGCCCTCGGCATCAGCGCGAGCGCCGCGATGATGGTGATCGGCGTCGTGGTCAACGCCCTCGACCCGAGGCATGCGTTCGCCTACATCACCGCGGTATCCACGGTCGGGATCATCGTGATCTGGGCGACCATCCTGCTCTGCCAGATGGCGTTCCGGCGCAAGGTCGCCCGTGGCGAACTACCTGCCTCGGATTACCGGGTCCCCGGCGCCCCGGTGACCACGTGGCTCGCGCTCGCCTTCCTCGCGCTGGTGTTCGTTCTCCTGTTCTTCGACGAGGACGGACGTGTCGCCCTCGTCGTCGGCGCCGTGTGGTTCGCGTGCGTCGGGATCGGATATCTGGCGTGGACGCGCTCCGCCCGAGACCTGTCCGATCGCGAGGCCTGAGCGCCCGTCCGACACCCACATCCTCGACGACGCCCAGGCCGCCCAGGCGGTCGTCGCGCTCGTACACCGTGACCGCGACCTTGTGACGCCCGCCATACCTCGTTATTGTTTGCCATACAAACACTGACCCCGACGAGCAGGATCTCCATGGCGACCACCGGACGCGCGAGCCGGGAAGCGGGCAAGGCGACCCGCCAGGCGCTCCTGCGCGCCGCCGCGGAGGTCTTCGCCGAGCACGGCGAGGCGGCATCGGTCGCGCAGATCTGCCGGCGCGCCGACGCCTTTCCCAACCAGGTCACCTACTACTTCGGGTCCAAGGAGCAGCTCTTCGTCGAGGTGGCCTGCGCCGGCATCCTGCGGGCGGGGCGCCGGGCGGAGGAGGCCGCCGCCGACGCGACCACGGTTCGCGAGTACACCAACACCCTCGTCGGAACGCTGCTCGGTCCGTGCGGTCGCGACGTCGAACTGTTCACCACCGCGATGCTGCTGGTCTCCCGCCGGACCGACCTGCGCCCGCACATCACCGACACCCTGCGCACGCTGCACGAGCGCGGCGAGCAGGCCCTCATGGCGACCCTCGTCCGTACCGGCTGGGAGCTCCGGGCCGGCATCGACGTCGAGGCCAGGGCGTTCTGGTCGGCGATCTTCGGCCTCGCGGTCCAGAAGGCCGCCACCGGATCGGACTTCGGCTACCGGCTCGAGGACGCGGTCGCGGTGATCTTCACGAATCTGCAGATCCCGGAACGGGTTCTGGATCGGCCACTCGAATACGCACCCCAGGAGGCACGATGACCCAGTCCGCGACACACATCCACCCGGAGCCGCACGTCACGCACAGCGTGTTCAACCAGGCTCCCCCGCGGGTCGACGTCAACGAGTACGAACTCGACACGGTGCTGGTCGAAGCGGTCCGGCGTCACGACGGCGCCTGGGGCGATGCCGAGCTCCGTGAGATCGGCGCACTCGTCGGCAGCGAATCCTTCAAGCACGACGCCCATCTGGCCAACACCATCACCCCGGTGCTGCACACCTTCGACCGCTGGGGCCACCGCATCGACGAGGTCGAGTATCACCCCGCCTACCACCGGATCATCTCCGCAGCGATCGCGCACGGAGCGCACACGCGCTGCTGGGCCGATCCGCAGCCGGGTTCGCACGTCGTGCGCGCGGCCGCGTTCATGCTGTTCGGCCAGATCGAGCCGGGCCACGGATGCCCGGTGTCGATGACCCACGCGGTCATCCCGTCCCTGGAGCTGCAGCCCGATGTCGCGGCGTCGTGGGTTCCGAAGGCATTGTCGCGCAGTTACTCCCCCGAACTGAGCGCAGACAAGGAATCGGCCATCTTCGGCATGTCGATGACCGAGAAGCAGGGCGGGTCCGACGTGCGCGCCAACACCACCGTCGCCGTCCCGGCCGGAACCGGCGGCCCCGGCACCGAGTACCTCCTGACCGGACACAAGTGGTTCTGTTCGGCACCGATGTCGGACGCCTTCCTCGTACTCGCCCAGGCACAGGGCGCCGGGGGCGAAGGGCTCTCCTGCTTCCTGCTCCCCCGGGTGCTGCCCGACGGCACCCGTAACGTCTTCCGCATCCAGCGCCTGAAGAACAAGCTGGGCAACAAGTCCAACGCGTCGAGCGAGATCGAACTCGACGGCACCGTCGCGATCATGGTCGGCGAGCCGGGACGCGGGGTGCGCACCATCATCGAGATGGTCGCGCAGACACGGCTCGACTGCGTCCTCGGCTCGACCGCGGGCATGCGTCAGTCCGTCGCCGAGGCGCTCTGGCACGCCCGCAACCGCGCCGCCTTCGGCGCGACGCTGGCCGACCAGCCGGCGATGACCGCCGTTCTGGCCGATCTCGCACTGGAATCCGAGGCCGCGACCACGACCGCGATCCGGTTGGCGCGCGCCCACGACGAGGACGCCGACGACCAGGAGCGGGCCTTCCGTCGTCTCGCCACCGCCGTTGCCAAGTACTGGATCTGCAAGCGCGGCCCCCACCACGCCTACGAGGCCCTCGAATGCCTCGGCGGCAACGGCTACACCGAGGACTTCCCGCTCGCGATGCGCTACCGCGAACAGCCGGTCATGGCCGTCTGGGAGGGATCGGGCAACGTCATCGCCCTCGACGTCCTGCGCGCCATGACCCGCGAACCGGAATCGGTGGCCGCCTTCGACGCGGAGATCGGCAAGGCCCGCGGGGCCAACCGAATCCTCGACACCCACCTCGACCGCGTGCGCGACCAGCTCGGCGAGCTCTCGCGCCTCGACCCCGCCGGGGCGCAGCGACAGGCCCGATTCACCGTCGAGGCAATGGCTTTGGCACTTCAGGCCTCGCTGCTGGTGCGCTACAGCCCGGCCGCGGTCGCCGACGCCTTCATCGCCGCGCGGCTCGGCCCGGACCGCAGCTTCGAGTACGGCGCGCTGCCGACCGGCACCGATCTCGGGGCGATTCTCGAACGACACTGAGAGCAAGGCGGTTCCGCCGGTCGCCTCGTCGGACCGGCGACCTCCTCGATCCGGCGAGTTGCCCGCCCAGCCGTCGGTTCGTCGCGCAGTCCGGGTCGCGCCGGCCGCCTCTCACCGCGCCTCCTCTGCCGCCGCGAGGATCCGCCTGCGCAGCGGCGAGGCGGTGTTGGGCAGCCACATCGCGCGGACCGGCGCGAACGGCGGGTCGGTGAACTCGACGATCCGGATGGTGTCGCCGTAGAGCCAGCCGGGTTCGTTGGTGACGAAGGCGCACGCCTGCGGGTGCGCGATCACCGCGGTGTGCGGCGGTGTGCCCAGGAGCGTCGAGAGGATGATCCGCGGCTCGAAGCCGGCGCGTCGGCACAGGCCGACGAGGATGTCGGTGTACTCGTACTCGTGCTCCGGCCCCCACACGACGATCTCGTAATCGGCCAGAGCGGCCATGTCCACGCGTTCGTGCGCGGCCAGCGGGTGGTCACCGCGAACCGCGAGTCGCAGCTCGTGCTGGGTGGCGATGGTCGTCGCCATGTCCGGCGGTGCTGCGACGCCGCGGCCCAGCGCCAGGTCGATCGCGCCGGACAGCAACTCCTCGCGCATGGCATCGGCGAAGACCGGACGCACCGTGATGGGGATCGACGGGTCGGCGAGCACGACGGGCTCGATGATGCGGAACACCTCCGACGAGGCGAGGTCCGGTGCGTGCCCGATGACGAACGGAGCGGGAGCGCCGGCGTCGACCCGCCTGACGTGCGTCAAGAGCTGCTCGCCACCGGCGAGCAGTGGCACCGCACCCCGGTAGAGGGCCTCGCCGGCGGGCGTCGGCGTCAGGCTCCGGCGCGACCGCGAGAACAGCTCGACGCCCAGCTGACGCTCCAGTTCCCTGATCGCCGAGGACAACGCCTGCTGGCTGATGAACAGGGCGTCGGCGGCGACTCGGAGGCTCGGTGACTCCATCACGACGGCAAACATGCGCAGACGCCGAAGGTCGATGTCCCGCAGCCCGGAGTCGACACCCACGTTCATCAATCAACTCCTGTCAGTTATCCGGATTGATGTGATTGTAGGTTGATCTTTTAGACAATAGGCTCACTTTTGCCTGGCACTGTTCATCAGCTACCAGTTGCAGATCGGTTCCTGTCGGGGTCCCCCCGCGGAGGGGACGGGGGGACCCCGACAGGACGCCTTCTCCGGTGGTTGCGCACCACCTCGTCCTGGACCTCGACCAGACCGTTCAACGATTGTTCAACTTCGATGTGCTGACGTTGATCTCGTCTACACTCGGCCTGTCCCACAACTCGCGCGGTGCCATGGTCTCGGACCCGGATGGCCCGGCACCCACCGATTTCCGGAGTGGAGCAGGTGAAAGAATCGGCCGGCCGCAGGGAGATCGCGCGTGGAACCGCCATCTACGACGAGACGCATCACGTCCTGCAGCAGATCAGGCTGCGCGAGAGCCACATCAGATACTCCATCGCCGCGCTCGTCCTCGTCTTCGGCCTCATCGCCTTCTGCGGACTCTTCAGCCCGGCGAGCGCACAGGGCTCCGTCATCCGCTCGGTGATCATCGGCACCGCGGCGGCCAGCACCATCCCCGCCGCCGTCATGGTGAGCCGCATCCACCTCGGCGAGATCTGGTGGACCAAGAGGTCGCAGGTCCGCGGCTTCAACACGTGGTTCGTGATCTACGCCGACGTCGGCACTGCGATCTGCGTGTTCGCCACCGCCGACCCCCGCGTCGCGCTGTGCTTCTGCGTCCTGTTCGCGGTCGTGGGCTCCTATAGCGCGCATTTCGTGAAGCCCTCGGTCGCGTACGCGCACATGATCTTCTCCAGCATGGTCACCTGCGTCCTGGGCGTCGGCATCTGGCTCGACGGAGTCGCGCCGATCATCGCCTTCACCACGACCCTCGCCATCCTGGTCGCGGTCAACTCGACCGTGACGCTGCATCAGGGATACACCTCCGACATGCAACGGACGCTGCGGCATCAGCTGCGGATGGCCAACACCGACCCGTTGACCGGCCTGCTCAACCGGCGCGGCTTCATCCTCGCCACGACCACGCTGCTGCGTGACGGCACAGCAGGCCATTTCGCCCTCTTCATCGTCGACGTCGACCGCTTCAAGCGCATCAACGACGACCACGGTCACGCCACCGGGGACCTCGTTCTCCAGCGTCTGGCCGGAATCCTGGAGCAAGCGGTGGACGAGCCCGCCGTCATCGCACGACTCGGCGGCGACGAGTTCGCGATCGCCGTGCACCTCGACGAACTGGCCGCCGGAGTCGTCGCCGAGCGCATCTGCGGCAGCCCGGTCGAACTCGACGACGGCGACCAGACCACCGTGAGCCTCGGCGTCGCCGTCGGCCCGATCCCCGGCGGGCAGCTGATCGACGAGGCCGCGACCGCCCGCATCCAGCGCGATTTCGCCCTGGCCGACGCCGCGCTCTTCGAGTCGAAGTCGACCCGGCGCGGCACCTACACGATCACTCGAGCCGGAGAGATCGCATCCTGACCTACAGAACCACCCCCGGGTTCAGGATGCCGTCCGGATCGAGTGCGTTCTTGATCCGCGTCGTCAGCTCCATGACATCGGGCCCGAGTTGATCAGGCAGCCACCCCTTCTTGAGGCGGCCGACGCCGTGTTCGCCGGTGATGGTTCCGTCGAGTTCGATCGCGAGGTCCATGACCTCGCCGAACGCGCGCTGCGCCCGCTCCGCCTCGTCGGCGTCGTCGGGATCGAAGACGATCAGCGGGTGGGTGTTGCCGTCGCCGGCGTGCGCGATCACCGAGATCATCACCCGGTTGACGGCCGCGATCTTCTCGACGCCCCCGATCAGATCCGGTAGCGAGGGAAGCGGGACCCCGACGTCCTCGAGCAGCAACGATCCGAGTCTCTCCACGGCCGGGATCGCGGCCCGCCGCGCCGCGGTGAAGGCCTCTCCCTCGGCGGGATCGTCGGTGGCAAAGACCTCGCCCGCGCCGCAGTCCTCGAATGCGCGCCGGATCAGCTCCACCTCCGCGGCCCCCGCCGCGCCGGGAGCGTCCGACTGGGCGACCAGCAGGGCGCCGGCCTCACGGTCGAGACCCATCCGCAGCATGTCCTCGACGGCGTTGATGGACACCGAGTCCATGAATTCGAGCATCGCCGGCCGGATCTGCGCCGTGACCGCGAGCACCGCCCGGCTCGCCTCGTGGACCGACGGGAAGATCCCGACGACCGTGCACGCCCGGTCCTGCGGCGGCAGGAGTCGCAGCGTCACCTCGGTGATGATGCCGAGGAGCCCCTCGCTGCCGACGAAGAGCTTCGTCAGCGGCAGCCCGGCGGAATCCTTGAGCTGGCGGCCGCCGATGCGGACCGCGCGCCCGTCGGCCAGCACGACCTCCAACCCCAGCACGTAGTCGGTGGTGACGCCGTACTTCACACAACACAGCCCGCCGGCGTTGGTGGCCACGTTGCCGCCGATGGAGCAGATCTCGAAGGAGGACGGGTCCGGCGGGTACCAGAGGCCCGCGGCCGCCGCGGCGGCCTTGACCTCGGCGTTGAGAATTCCCGGCTGGACGATCGCGGTGCGGGTGGGCCGGTCGATCACGATGTCGCGCATCTTCTCGGTGGAGAGCATGATCGCGCCGTCGACCGCGGTCGCGCCGCCCGACAGGCTCGTCCCCGCACCCCGGGTGATGATCGGGACCCGGTTGGACGCGCACCAGCGGACGGTCTCCTGCACCTCTGCCGTCGACGTGGGACGCACCAGCGCCACCGGCGTGCCGGCGTCGGGATCGGCGGCACGGTCCTGGCGGTACCCCGCGAGGATGTCGGGATCGGTGATCACCATTCCGTCGGGAAGGGTGGCGGCCAGCGAACTCGGATCGGCGCTCATGGGTTCAGCGTATTCGTCCGTGCACCCTGCCCGGCTCGGCTTCGCCGTACGTTCTCGCCGCACGCGCGAAGAGCTCGGGCAGCAAATTGCTTTCATTCGGCCCGACCCGACGCGCTGGGCTGGGCGGACCGCCCTCGCGTGTCTCGTCCCTCTACCCTGGTCAGGGTGTTCGAGGTTGGCGACAGGGTGGCCGGCTTCACCATCGACGAATTCATCGGCGGGGGTGCGAGCGCGGACGTCTTCCGTGCCCATCGCGACGACGGCAGCGGGCCGGTCGCGCTGAAAGTGCTGCACCCGAACGCATCCGACCACGCGCGGGTGCGCGAACGATTCGAGCGCGAGTACGGCATCGCGTCTCTCCTACACCACCCCCACATCGTCACGATGCACTCGCACGGCGAGATCGAGACGCCGCGGGGTTCGGCCCACCGGCCGACGCTGTGGCTGGCGATGCAATATGTTCCGGGCCCGTCGGCGACCGCGCTGGTCTCGCCCGCCGACGACGAACCGAACGTCGACGCCATCCTGCGGGTGGCGGCCCAGATCGCCGACGCACTCGACCACGCGCATCGCCAGGAGATCATCCACCGGGACGTCAAGCCCGGCAACATCCTCCTGTCTCGCCCCGTCGGCCCCGACACCGACGACGACACCCCGGTCGACGCACTGCTCTCGGACTTCGGAATCGCGCAATTCCTCGACGACACAAGGCCACTCGCCCGCAACGGCCGCGTACAGGGATCGATCGGATACGCCTCGCCCGAACTGCTCCAGGCGCAGCGGCTGACGCCGGCCACCGACATCTACGCCTTCGCCTGCACCCTCGTCGAGCTTTTCACCGGTGTCCCGCCCTACCCCCGCCACACGTCCTTCGCGATCACCTACGCCCACCTCCACGCCGACCCGCCGAAACTCACCCGCCGACGCCCCTGGCTGCCCTCGGCGATGGATTCGATCTTCGCGAAGGCCCTCGCGAAGTCGCCCGCCGACCGCTACCGGACCTGCACCGAACTCGTCGACATCCTCACCCGTCTCCTGCGCGACGTCCCGGTGCCCGAGGCGCCCGCTCGGTCTCGCTGGTGGGGACGCCTGCGGCAACCGTGAGATCCGCCTGGCGGACGCGCAGACACCTCAGATCTCGGATACGGGCTCGTCGAGGCGGTACACCCGCACCGCGGTGTCGCGAAGTATCCGCCGCAACGCCTCGTCGCCCCATTGGGACACCCGATCCACGAGGGCGCCGACGAGGACGTCGATCGCCGCATTGGGACGGTCGATCGGGAAGTTCGAGCCGAACATGATGCGGTCCGAACCGAAATGGGTGACGACGTGGTCGACGAACGGGCCGATCATCTCCCCCAGCGTCGACTGCCCGCCGATGTTGCCCCACCGCTCGTGCCCGTACCCCAGGATCGGCATCGCGAGTCCCGAGAGTTTCACCACCACATTGCGATACGAGGCCAGGGTGGTCATCCGCTCGCGCCACAACCGGTAGATGTCGGCGCGCGCCGCGGCCGTCGCCCCGGTGCGCGTGCCGATCGGCCCGAACACCCCGGCGGGCATCCCGAAGTGGTCGAGGACGATCGTCGTGTCCGGATACTCGCGGGCCAGGACGACGACATCGTAGAGCTGATGCGAGTAGACCGCGGCCTCGAAGACGAGATCCCGGCCGGCGAGCTCGGCGAAGCCGTCGAGGAACCGCGACGACGACAGGATGTTGTCGCGGTCGCCGCCGGACCGCACCTTCGGGTCCGGGTGCCGGGTCGCGACGAGGCGTACGCCACGGACCTTCGACGACACCGTGAACTGTTCGTCGAGCATCGCGCCGAAATCGGGGTCGCGCGGATCACCGTGCGCGACGATCGCGCCGAGCGGCGGGGCGCCGTCTCTCCCGAACGGCAGCTGCCGAAGGTAGCGCGTCTCCTCGACCGCGGTGCTGTGCGCGGACATCTGCTCCTCGGCGGGCAGAGCCTTGCGCCAATGGGATTCGACGTGGACGACACACTCGACCGGCACGCCGAACACGGTCGGCACGAGCGCGCAGTCCGTGGCGTACTGGGGCGGTTCGTAGGGGCGGGCCACGATCCTCGGATTCAGAACGAACTCGCGATCCGCGCGGGAGGCGATCAGCGGAAAGGCCCTGTCCCCCAGCCGGGAGACGAGCCCGGAGAGGCGTGATGCGCGTGTCGCCGCCCACGGCGTGCGGCGTGGATTCCAATGCTGCACGTGCGCGTCAACGATGCCCGGTAGGACACCATCGAGGGACGTCATGGGTGTACCTTGCCACACCGGGTGATCGTCCGACATACGATGACGGATCCTGAATTGGATGCAGTCAAGGGACTACTCTGGAGTTTCTTGGGGGATGCGGGGACGAACGCCGACGGAGGTTGCCCAGACAGAATGGCGAGTCACACACGCCACGCTTTGCATCAGCTCCGGATCGAGGTGAACCGCGACCCGGAGCGGTTCGTCACCGAGGTCTATACGCGCATGTTCGCGATCGACCCCGACCTTCGCGATCTCTTCGGCGTGTCGATGGCGGCCCAGCACGAGGCCTTCCACCGTGTGATCGACCACGTGCTCGAGGCCATCCCGGCCGCGACCGGCCACACCGAGCTCGTCGAGCTCCTCGCCCAACTCGGCCGCGACCACCGCAAGTACGGGGTGGAGCCGGAGCACTACCACATCATGTACAGCGCCCTGATGGGCGAGTTCGCCGAGCTCATGGCCGAATACTGGGACTCCGAGACCCAACAGACCATCTCGCAGGCGATGATGCTGGTCACCGGCGTGATGCGCGGCGCGGCCGAGACCGCGACCGACCCCGCGCGCTGGACGGCGGAGGTCGTCGAGAAATACCGGATCACCCGTGACCTCGCCGTGGTCCGGCTCATCGCGCACTCGCCGCTGCGGTTCCGGCCCGGCCAGTACCTCGAGGTGCAGGTCCCGCAGTGGCCCAAGGTGTGGCGCAACCTCTCGTCGTCGATCCCGCCCAACCCGGCCGGCGAACTGGAGTTCCACGTGCGCGCGGTCAAGGGCGGGACGGTGAGCTCGGCGATCGTCGGAGACACGCGCGTCGGGGACGTGTGGACGTTCGCCCAGAGTCACGGCACCCTGCACGTCGACCGTGATCGCAAGGTCCTCATGGTGGCCGGGGGGACGGGCCTCGCACCGCTCCGCGCGTTGCTCATCGAGATGAGCAAGCGCGTGGACAACCCGCCGACACACATCTTCTACGGCACGCGCCACCCCGGTGAGCTCTACGACCTCGCGGTGCTGCGCCGGATCGCCTCGACGAACCCGTGGTTGCAGGTCACCGCGGTGTCGGAGCACGAACACGACCCGTGGTGGATCAACTCCGTGGCCACGCCGGAAGAACTCGGCATCGAGCACCACATCGGCACGCTCGCCGACGTGGTCCCCCGGGCCGGCAACTGGGAGGACCACCAGGTTCTCGTCGCCGGCTCACCTCAGATGATCGAGACCACGCGCCGCAAGCTGATCATCGCCGGGGTTCGGGCCAGCCGAATCCAGCACGATCCCGTGTTCTGAGGCCGACGATATCCCGCCCGAACCGGGACTTCTCTCGAAGCAGTCGGGCAGAGCCGGTCGAATCAGGGGGTACCGGACGTGCCCGGGGTGCCGGGCGTCCCGGGACCGTAGGCAGGGGCCTGACCGGGCACCGGCACGGTCACGGTGGTGGTCGTGGTCTCGGTCACCGTCGCGACCGGTTCCTCGGATTCGGTCACGGTCGTCGTCCGGGTGACCGGCCGCGGGGTGCTGGTGACCGTCGTCGTCCGTTCCCGGGTCTCGACCTCGGTCCGGGTCTCGGTGACGGTTTTCGCGTCGGCGGTGACGGTGACCGCCGACGGCGTCCGGGTGACCGTCACCGGGGCGGGCTCCGGGGTGTCGCGCTCGGCGGCCACGATCAGGGTGAGCCCGACGGCCCCGAGGAACACCGCAGCCCCGATCGCCGCGCCCACGAACCACCAGCGTCGCCCGGTCGAGACGCGCTGGGTCGGGCCCGGCGTCTCGAGAGCCGCCGCGGCATCCGCCGCACCCAACGCAGATGCGAGCGACGGGTTGTCGACGACGGTGACCGGACGCTGCGAGGCGTACTCGATGGCCGGGGCGATGCCCGGGACCTCGGCTCCCGGACCGGCGACGACGATGGACGAGATCTCCCCGCCGCGCGGCAGCTTGCCGATGGCCGCGGCCAGCCGCGATGCGCCGTCGGGATCGGTGACCGGGTAGACCTGCCCGGGCTCGAACCGGGTGGTGCCGAGCACCGCACCCGAGGCGGTGTCGACCGTGGCCAGCGTGGTCCCGGCCGCCGGGGCGGCATCCCGGTCGAGGTCGACGACGGCGACGACGCCGCCGCGTGTCGCGTGGGTGCAGGCCATCTCGGTCAACGCCGCGGAGTAGTCGGTGACGGTCACGCGGTCTGCCCACTCCGGGGTGCCCGGCGACGACGGCGCGAACGCCTGGGCCAGATGCCTGCGGACATCCTCCCTGGACACGGAGACACCGATCCGGTCGACGACCACCGGCACGGACTCGACGAGCTCGACGATCGCGGCCTCGGCGCCTTGCGCCGACGGGTCGGGCAGGTCGACGAGATTGCTGGCCAGGATGTTGCCGTCCGCGTCCCGGACCACCGACGCGATCTGGTCGTCGACCACCGAGATCCCGAGAACCACGGATGCGGACGGTCCCCCGCTCGCCGGGCCCTGGGTCATCGTCACCTCCGAGTCGTCGTTGCCCATGGAGCCTAGTCGCTGAGGGGACGCCGCGAGGCAGTGGGAGTCCCGGCGCCGCCCTCGCCGGGGTACGGCCGGGGCCCGGCAGCGCCGGGGAATCGCCGACCCGGCCAGGCACGACAGCCTTGGAAAGAAGGCGTGAGAATCCTCGAACTCGACCGGCGGAGAACTTCTTTCACGACAAAGGCTCGCCCGGCGAGGGCCGCCGTCAGGCGGCTTCCCCACCGGACGAGCCGATGCTTCGTCCGACGTGAGCGCCACCCCTCTCGCGGCGTCTTCGCCGACGCGCTCGGGGATGGGGAGATGCTCAGCAGATCAGGCGGTGAACTCCTCGATGAGGGTGTGCTGCTCGACCGCCGACGGCGCCTGCATACCCGGGGCCTGCTCATCGGAGTGCGAGGCGCGGAACGAGTCCGACTTCAGCCAGGCGAGGAAGTCCTCCTTGCTGTCGAACTCCATGGTGCTGACGTAGGGCAGGCCGTCGGCCTCCGGGCGCAACAGCGTCGCGCGGTTCAGTCCCGGCACGCCCTTCAGGGTGGTGCGCATGGACTCGGCGAAGGCCTTCTCGAATGCCTCGGCGTTCTCGGTGACGTCGATGCGGTTGGTGATCATGAACATACGTCGGCTCCTGTTCTCGGACTCGATGGACATCTCAAGCTTACCGACACGGTGTCGGCAAAACGCATCGCCCTCGGCGTCGCCTCGGACACAGTCGGCCTACGCCCCCTCGAAGCGTCGCGCCAGCGACCGCAGCGTCTCCTCGATCCCCTTGCCGTTTTTCTTGTCGTAGCCGATCAGCTCCATCGCCTTCGGGAATGCGAGCGTCGAGTAGTCGAAGGTCTCGGTGACCGCGGTGGTGGTCGGCGAGAGCGCCTCGAGTTCCCACCGCCAACGATGACCGAAGGGGTGTTTCCACTCCACCACCTCGCCGTCCCGGACCTCGGTCGCGGTGGACGTGATCGTGTACGGGACCCCGAACTGCTTCATCCGGACGGTGAATCTCGCACCGTCCGTGAGTTTTTCCGGCCCCTTGACGGGTGCCTCCCGGACGGTCCCGGATCCGTCGAGTTCGGGATGCCGATGGGGATCGGCGACCAGGGCGAAGATCTCGGCGGCCGGCGCGTTGACGACGACCCGCCGGGAGACACGGCGCGGACCCGTGTCGACGGCGGTGACGGTGACGGAAGCCATGCCCCGAACCTACGCGCGGCAGAGGCCCGGACAGCACGAAACGATCCGGATCGTCACGATCCGGTTCGTTCCGCGTGGTGTCAGTCGGTGCGCCTCTTGTGCCGCGGCTGCCACACGACCAGGGCGTTGGTACGCGGTACCGGCACCAGTTCTCCGCTCCGGCGGCTCTGCGCGGCGGCCACCTCGTCGGTCAGTTCGCGCACGCGCTGTTGCAGCGCCTCGACCTGGTTCGTCAGGTCGATGATCCGCTTGATGCCGGCGAGATTGACGCCTTCCTCCTGCGAGAGACGCTGGATCTCTCGCAGGAGTTCGACGTCGCGCGGCGAGTAGCGGCGTCCGCCGCCGCTCGTCCGCTGCGGGGTGACCAGGCCCAGGCGGTCATAGGTGCGCAGGGTCTGCGCATGCATGCCGGCGAGTTCGGCAGCGACCGAGATCATGAACGTCGCACCGTCGTCGAAGTTCTTCTCACCGGCCATCACTCATCGCCCCCAGTCGGCCCGTGGGTCGAATCCGCTCTCCCGCTCGGCCTTGTCGTAGGCACGCATCGCCTCGAGCGCAGCCTCGTCGAGCTTGTCGGGCACCGCAACCTTCAGGGTCACCAGCAGGTCGCCGGCGCCTCCCGAACGCTTGGGCACGCCGCGGCCCCGCACACGCAGGGTTCGGCCGTCGGTCGTGTGGGGCGGGATCTTGACGCCCACCGAACCGTCGAGCGTCGGCACCGAGACCGTCGCCCCGAGAACGAGTTCGGAGAACCGCACCGGCAGCGTCACGCGCAGGTCGTTGCCGCTTCGCGTGAAGTACTTGTGCGGCGTCACGTGGACGACCACGTACAGGTCTCCCGACGGCGCCCCGCGACGACCGGCCTCGCCCTGCCCGGCGAGCCGGATGCGCTGTCCGTCCTCGACACCGGCGGGGATGCGCACGTTGATCGTCCGAGCGCGAACCTTCACACCGGTGCCGCTGCAGTCGGTGCACGGGTCGTCGATGCGGGAGCCGGTGCCCTGGCAGTCCTGGCAGGGTTCGCTGAACCCGAAGGCGCCCTGGTTGCGGCTGACGAAGCCCGAGCCGTTGCACCTCGGGCACACCCGCGGGCTGGTGCCGGGCTTGGCGCCCGAGCCATGACAGGTCGTACACGGCGACGGGCTCGTGACCCGCAGCGGGACGGTCGTGCCGAGTGCCGCGTCCTTGAACGACAGCGTGGTCTCGGTCTCGAGATCCTTCCCGCGACGCGGACGGCTGGCCGTCGACGTGCGCTGGGTTCCGCCGCCACGGTTGAAGAGACCCTCGAAGAGATCACCGATACCGCCGCTGCCGCCCGTACCGCCGAACAGGTCGCCGAGATCGAAATCCGCACCGCCCGTCGTGTAGGTCGTACCGCCGCCGCCGAATCCGCCGGGGAATCCGTTGCCGCCGCGGAAACGCCCGCCGGCGAACATCGCTCGCGTCTCGTCGTACTCTTTGCGCTTCTCGGGATCGCTCAGCACGCTGTGGGCTTCGGACACCCGCTTGAAGCGCTCTTCGGCCTCCGGGTCCCCGGGATTGGCATCCGGGTGCAGCTCGCGCGCGAGCTTGCGATAGGCCTTCTTGATCTCTTCAGCCGAAGCGTCAGAAGCAACGCCCAGGTCCTTGTAGAAGTCGTGTTCCAACCACTCTCGTTGGGGAGCCACCAGACGTCACCTCCTTCAAGTCTTCTGTTGTCTGGATTGTTGATTCAGTTGTGGACTCGCGGCCGCCGGCCGCGAGCCGGGGGACCACCCGATCCCCGGGGGTCGTGCGGGACGAGCCACGAAGGGCCGAGCCCTTCGTGGCTCGTCGCTCGAACTCCTCGAACATCCGGGATCGACAGGCGATCCGCCCGGTTCTCGACGGTCGCTTTATTCTGCACCGGCCTGAGCGTCGGCACCCGGCTGATCGCCCGCGCCACCCGCCGGCGCGGCTCCGGGCTCGGGATCGGTGACCGTCACCATGGCGGTGCGGATCACCTTCTCGCCCAGCCGGTAACCGCAGCGGTAGACCTGGCCGATGACCGGGTGTTCGCCGGTGCCGTCGTGCTGGACCGCCTCGTGGAGTTCGGGGTTGAACTCCTCGCCGGGAGCGGCGAAGGGCGCGAGCCCTTCGGCGGTCAGCACCGCGACGAGCTTGTCGGCGAACATCTTCAGCGGGCCGGACTCGAGATCGCCGTGCTCACGCGCACGATCGAGGTCGTCGAGGATCGGGAGGAGCTTGTCGATCAGGATCTGCTTGCCGTAGGCGATCGATCCCTGCTTCTCCTCGTCCGCGCGCCGGCGGAAGTTGGCGAACTGGGCGCGTTCACGCTGCAGGTCCGCCAGCAGTTCCGCGATGCGGGCGTCCGACTCCCCGGACTCCGCCTGCTCGGCGCCGTCTGCCGATGCCTTGTCCTTCTCGTCCGCGACGGGTTCGGCCTCGGCCGGGCCGGGCCCGGCGGCCGACTCGTCGCGCACCTCGCCCGTCTCCGGGTCGATGCGACGACGGTCGGTCACCGTGACCGGCTCCTGCTCACCGGACCCGTTCGTCTGATCGGGTCCTGTGGTCACTTGTTCTCCTTGGCGTCTTCGTCGACGACCTCGGCGTCGACGACATCGGACTCACCGCTGTCGGCGGCGCCGGACGCGGCCTCACCGTTCGGCGACTCCGCAGCGGCGTTGGCGTAGATCGCCTGGCCGAGGGCCTGCGACTCCTCCGAGAGCTTCTCGATCGCGGAGCGGATCGCGGCGGTGTCGGTACCCTTGAGGGCTTCCTTGGCGCCTTCGATCGCGGACTCGACCTTCTCCTTGACCTCGGCCGGGACCTTGTCCTCGTTGTCCTTGAGGAACTTCTCGGTCGTGTGGACCAGCGACTCCGCCTGGTTGCGGGTCTCGGCCTCCTCGCGACGCTTGCGGTCCTCCTCGGCGTGCGCCTCGGCGTCCTTGATCATGCGGTCGATCTCCTCCTTGGACAGGCCGGAGCCGTCCTGGATGCGGATCGAGTTCTCCTTGCCGGTGCCCTTGTCCTTCGCGGTGACGTGCACGATGCCGTTGGCGTCGATGTCGAAGGTCACCTCGATCTGCGGGACACCCTGCGGCGCGGGAGCGATGCCGCCGAGCTCGAAGCTGCCGAGCAGCTTGTTGTGCGCGGCGATCTCGCGCTCGCCCTGGTACACCTGGATCTGCACCGACGGCTGGTTGTCCTCGGCAGTGGTGTAGACCTCCGACCGCTTGGTCGGGATGGTGGTGTTGCGCTCGATCAGCTTGTGGAACACGCCGCCCTTGGTCTCGATACCCAGCGACAGCGGGGTCACGTCGAGCAGCAGCACGTCCTTGACCTCACCGCGCAGGACACCGGCCTGCAGGGCCGCGCCCACGGCGACGACCTCGTCCGGGTTGACGCCCTTGTTGGGGTCCTTGCCGCCGGTCAGTTCCTTGACCAGCTCGGTGACGGCCGGCATACGGGTCGAGCCGCCGACGAGGACCACGTGGTCGATGTCGTTCACCGAGATGCCCGCGTCCTTGATGACGGCCTGGAACGGCGCACGGGTGCGGTCCAGCAGGTCAGAGGTGATCTTCTGGAACTCCGCGCGCGTCAGCTGCTCGTCGAGGAACAGCGGGTTCTTGTCGGCGTCGACGGTGATGTAGGGCAGGTTGATCGAGGTGCTCTGCGATGCGGACAGCTCGATCTTGGCCTTCTCGGCAGCCTCACGCAGACGCTGCATGGCCATCTTGTCCTTGGTCAGGTCGATGCCGTGGCTCTGCTTGAACTTCTCGACGAGCCAGTCGACGATGCGCTGATCCCAGTCGTCACCACCGAGGTTGTTGTCACCCGAGGTCGCACGGACCTCGACGACACCGTCGCCGATCTCCAGCAGCGAGACGTCGAAGGTACCGCCACCGAGGTCGAAGACCAGGATGGTCTGCTCCTTCTCGCCCTTGTCGAGGCCGTACGCCAGCGCGGCGGCGGTCGGCTCGTTGACGATGCGGAGCACGTTGAGGCCGGCGATCTGGCCGGCTTCCTTGGTGGCCTGACGCTGGGCGTCGTTGAAGTACGCGGGCACGGTGATGACGGCGTCGGTGACGTCCTCACCGAGGTAGGCCTCGGCGTCGCGCTTGAGCTTCATCAGCGTGCGCGCGCTGATCTCCTGCGGGGTGTACTTCTTGTCGTCGATCTCGACCTTCCAGTCGTTGTCGCCCATGTGGCGCTTGACCGAGCGGATGGTGCGATCGACGTTGGTGACGGCCTGGTTCTTCGCGGGCTGACCGACCAGAACCTCACCGTTGCGCGCGAAGGCGACCACGGACGGCGTGGTCCGCGAGCCCTCGGCGTTGGCGATGACGGTCGGCTCGCCGCCCTCGAGCACCGCGACGACAGAGTTGGTGGTGCCGAGGTCGATTCCAACAGCACGAGACATATGGCTTCCTCCTAGTTCGTGGGTGTGCACCCAAGTCCTTGTGCCCCCGCGGTCGGTGGACGCGGGGATGATGTCCGAACCCTACGAGGCGGACTTCAGTGCATCCGACTCAATGTCCTACTGAAAGCGGGGCGTCGAGTCAAACCTACTTGAGTCCCTCTCACTCAGGTTTCTCGAAGTGTGTAACGGGCCCCATTCAGGGTTTGTTCCCGGTTCTCGAAAAAAGTTGAGCGGATTCCACTCAATTTTGCGATGTATGGCTGTGATGCTTGACACATCAGACCCGGACCGGCAGATTCCAACAGGAATCGCCCGGTTCCACTTCCCCACTCCCTGCGAGGACCATCCATGACGCAGACCGGCCCGGCCCGCACCGTCCCCGACACGACCGGACGGACCCACCGCATCGCGGCGTGGGGACCGGGCGAGGTCGGGATGGGGACGGGACACACCAACCCCATCACCACGGCCTCGGTGCGCGCCGTGCTCGACGCCACCCCTGCGGTGGTCGCCGCCGGACCGGGCGTCCTCGTCGACGACACGGGACCGCACCACCGGCACGACGACCCGGTCCGCCCGTCGTGAGCCCCTCGGCGGACGACCGGGATTCGCGTCCCGAGGTGGCGGCGTGGAACGGACTGGTCGACGCCGTGCGGACGGCCGGCGAGGAGCTCGCCGCCGACACCTCCGAACTCGATCCGGCCGAGCAGGCCGACGGATTCCGGGCTCTCCTCCGCGGCCTGTCGAATCTGCTGTCGCGCATCGAGACCGACCGCGAGCGCCCCGAACTCGTCCCGTTCAACGGGTGGCGACAGAAGTTCTTGATGGACAACCCGGATTTTCGGTACTGGGTGACCGAGGTCCGCGGCGACCGCCGCTACCGCATCCGAGGCAACCGCGGCGATGCGACGTACATGTCCGTCACCGCCTATCGGCGCACCGGCGGCATCGGCGCCGAGGCGACCGACCGCCTCGACAGCGACGCCATCGCCTTCGACGACGAGGGCGGGTTCGAGATCGTCCTCGGCGGGGCCGACCCCGGGACCGACTCCGGGTCCGCCGACCGGCTGACGCTGCCGGAGCGGTCCGGGGTGGTGTGGGTTCGCTTCTTCCACGACGACGTGGCACGGGATCGGCCGGGCTGGACCGAGATCGAGCCGCTGGAGGACCCCGGAACGCCGCCGCCGATCGATCCGGTGCGCTTCGGCTCCGCGCTCGCCACGGTGTCGGCGACCACGTCGATGCTCCCGACGATCTTCGAGGCGTCGGTGCGAGACGACCTCGATCCGCCGAACGTCCTGCGCCACTGGTCGGAGATGGCCGGCGGTGCGGTGTTCACCGAACCGGGCATCCACTACCTGCGCGGCGGCTGGCGACTGGGCGCCGGACAGGCCCTGGTGATCGAGGGCGAGGTGGTGGACTGCCGCTACTGGAACATCCTCGCCTACAGCCGATTTCTCAACTCGCTCGACTTCCGGCACCGGACGGTCTCCTACACGGGAGCGACCGCAACCGTCGCCGACGGCCGCTACCGGTTCGTCGTCGCCGCCGAGGACCCCGGCAACGGCGACTGGATCGACTCGGAGGGAAGGGATTTCGGGATCGTGGTGATGCGCTTCCTCCACCCCGCGACGACCCCTCCCCTCCCGACGACACGCGTGGTCTCCCTGGACGAGTTGAGAGGACGGCGATGACGGCCTGGACTCCCCCACCGCGCAGCGAGGTCGCCGCGAGGATGCATGCCGCGGCCGAGGCCGACCGGGCCGCCCGGCCCGAGCGGTACCGACTCGGCGCGGATGCCGCCGACCTCCTCGTCGAGAAGGCTGCCGCTACGCACGGCGTCGATGCCCTGGGAGATCCCCGGCACTGGCGCCCCGGGCTCGAACGGTATCTGGAGTCGGCGGCCGAGGACGGGCGGTTGAACGCCGTCGGAATACGCAACGCGCAGGACGCCATGGTCGGGAAACTTCGGGCCCGTTCGATCTTCGGCAGGGTCCTGCGCGAGAACCCGGGAGTCGCCGAGCGCGAGGTCGCCCCACCGATCGTGATCATCGGCGGGTGGCGCACCGGCACGACCTTCCTGTTCCGCCTCCTGGCGCGCGACCCGCGGTTTCGCGCTCCGCGGCCGGTCGAGCTGTATGCGCCGTGGCGGGTCGCGAAGCTCTCCCCCGCCGAGCGCGAGGAGCTCATCGAAACCCAGGCGGCCGAGCCGAATCCGCTGCATCTGCTCAATCCGTCGATGGCCGCGGTCCACGACTCCGGTCCGGCGCTGCCCGAGGAGTGCGTCCTGGGCATGGGCACGACCATGCGGAACTGGGCCCTGAGCTCCACCACCCGCCTGGACTCCTACGCCCGGTGGCTGGCCACCCAGGACTTCGGCGGGGAGTACGCCGCGCATCGGACCATGCTGCAGATCCTCGACGACTGTTCGGGGCGGCGATGGCTGTTGAAGGCGCCGGCGCACACGCCGGAACTGGCGCATCTGGCCACCACCTACCCCGGCGTCTGCGTCGTGCACCTGCACCGCGACGTCGTCGAGACCGTCGCGTCGGGGGCCAGCCTCTTCGCCACGTACCGGTCGACCTACAGCGACGAGGTCGACGGCCACGACGTCGGGCGGTTCCAGACCGAACAGTCCGAGCTGTGGTTCCGGCGCGCAGTGGAGTTCCGGGGTTCGACCGCAGCACGATCGGCGACGATCGTGGACATCGACTACCGGGATCTGGTGGCGCGCCCGGAGGAGACCGTCGGCCTGGTCTATGCCGCTGCCGATGTCGACCCTCCGGACATCACGACGATGCTCGCCGAGCACAACGCCGAGCAGCCGCGCCACGGCAAGGGGAAACACCGGTACACGCCCGAGGAATTCGGGATCGACCCGGACGCACTGCGGGAGCGGATGAGGTTCTACACCGACGCCGTGGCCGAGTGGACGTCGTGCCAGGTGTCCTGACCGGTCGGGGTCTGGTATTCACCATCCGGCGGGGTTATGTTCGCTGGTGTCGAGGGCTGGAGGCGGCATGAGCGACACCACGCGGACAGATGCCGGATCGAATTGGGTTCCATGGCGGGTCGCGCCCGACTCGGGTTTCGAGGTCGATGACCCCTCGGGCCGGGGAAGCGTCGAGATGGTCCAGGTCGACGACCGGCATTTCGTCGTCCGCAATGCCTTTCGCCACTCCGACCGCGCCGTGATGAAGGACCTGTTCGCGCTGCTGGTCCGCAACGGCATGGGCGAGAGCGAGGCGCGCCGGGCGATCGACGACGCCCGCACCTTCGTGCCCAGTGAGGACAATCCCACCGACCTGGCGTCGATTCCGCGCTTCATGCGGTGGTTCGAGGACCCGTACGGCCGTCACACGCTGGCGGCGATCCTGCACGACGAGCTCATCACCGACTCGGCCAACTCCGGATCGTTGCGCAGCGATGCCCTCGCCGACCGCTTCTTCCGGGAGATGATGCGGACCTCGGGAGTCCCGTGGCTCAAGCGATGGATCATGTGGTCGGCGGTGGCGCTCCGGACACGCTGGGTCGCAGGAGGTTTGCGACGCCTGAGCCTGGTGGTGTGGCTGGCGCTGAGCGTCGTCGGCATCACCACGTTCGTCGGCTCGCTCGGCGCGCTGGTCTTCGACTGGCCGTGGCCGGTCTCCCAGCCGGTCTGGACGCTCGTGGCTGCGCTGGCGCTGATCGTCGTCGCGGCCCCGCTCTGGGGGAGACAGTGGATGGCCGGTCTCATCGCCGCGGTCGGCGCGCTGTGGTTGGTGCCGGCCGGGGCGGCGGCCGGTCTCGCGGGAATCGTCTACCTGGTGCTGGAGTCCGTGGCCAGGGCATTGCGGCTGCGCTGACCACATGACGACGGGGCCCACATGACGACGGGGCGCCGTCCGGTTTTCTCCGGACGACGCCCCGCTCCGTCATCGGTCGTCAGGCGGCCGCGACCTGTTCGCCGGCCGCCGGTTCCAGTGCCTGCGCGACGATCTCGGCGACATCGGTCATCGGGCGGACGTCGAGGGCGTCGAGGACCTCGGCCGGCACGTCGTCGAGGTCGGGCTCGTTGCGCTGCGGGATGAAGACGGTCTTCAGCCCGTTGCGTTGCGCGGCGAGCAGCTTCTGCTTCACCCCGCCGATCGGCAGGACCCGGCCGTTCAGCGTGACCTCACCGGTCATGCCGACGTCGGCCCGGACGCGGCGCCCGGTCGCCATCGACACCAGCGCGGTGACCATGGTGACGCCGGCACTCGGACCGTCCTTGGGCACCGCCCCGGCCGGGACGTGCACGTGGATGGTCTTGTCGAGGGCCTTCGGGTCGACGCCGAGTTGCTCGGCGTGGGCCCGGACGTAGGACAGCGCGATCTGCGCCGACTCCTTCATGACGTCGCCGAGCTGGCCGGTGAGCTTCAGCCCGGGCTCTCCGTCGGTGGCGTTGACCTCGATGAAGAGGACGTCGCCGCCCATCCCTGTGACGGCGAGGCCCGTCGCCACGCCGGGCACCGCGGTCCGCTCGGCCGACTCCGGCGTGAACCGGGGCCGCCCGAGGTACTCGCGCAGGTCGGGCTTGTCGATCACGACCGGCGGTGTCGCCGTTCCCTGTGCGAGCTTCGTCGCCACCTTGCGCAAAGCCTTGGCGAGGAGCCGCTCGAACTGTCGCACACCGGGTTCCCGGGTGTAGTTCGCCGCGATCTCGCGCAACGCCTCCTCTGTGACGGTGACCTCGTCGGTGGTCAGTGCCGCCCGCTCGGCCTGCCGCGGGAGCAGGTAGTCGCGGGCGATGGCGACCTTGTCGTCCTCGGTGTAGCCGTCGAGCGTGACGAGCTCCATCCGGTCCAGCAGGGCCGTCGGGATGTTCTCGACGACGTTCGCGGTCGCGAGGAACAGCACGTCGGACAGGTCGAGGTCGAGATCGAGGTAGTGGTCGCGGAAGGTGTGGTTCTGCGCGGGGTCGAGGACCTCGAGCAGGGCCGCGGCCGGGTCGCCCCGGTAATCCGAGCCGACCTTGTCGATCTCGTCGAGCAGCACGACCGGGTTCATCGAACCGGCCTCGGCGATCGCCCGCACGATGCGTCCGGGCATCGCGCCGACGTAGGTGCGGCGGTGGCCGCGGATCTCGGACTCGTCGCGCACACCGCCGAGTGCGACGCGCACGAACTTGCGCCCGAGGGCCCGGGCGACGCTCTCACCGAGCGACGTCTTGCCGACACCGGGAGGACCGGCCAGCACCATCACCGCGCCCGACCCCCGGCCGCCGACGACCTGCAGGCCGCGCTCGGCACGCCGGGCGCGGACGGCCAGGTATTCGACGATGCGGTCCTTGACGTCCTCCAGTCCGTGATGGTCGGCGTCGAGGATCTCGCGGGCTCCCTGGATGTCCGTGGAGTCCTCGGTGCGGACATTCCACGGCAGGTCCAGGACGGTGTCGAGCCAGGTACGGATGTATCCGGTCTCCGGCGACTGGTCGCTGGCCCGTTCGAGCCGGCCGACCTCGCGCAGTGCGGCCTCGCGCACCTTGTCCGGCAGGTCGGCCTCCTCGACGCGCTTGCGGTAGTCGTCGGCGCCGTCGGGTTCGTCCTCACCGAGTTCCTTGCGGATGGCCGCCAGTTGTTGGCGCAGCAGGAATTCCTTCTGCTGCTTGTCCATCCCCGCGCGAACGTCCTCGGCGATCTTCTCGCTGACCTCGGTCTCGGCGAGGTGGTCGGTGGTCCACTCGATGAGCACGCGCAACCGCGCGGCGGTGTCCGGCGTCTCCAGCAGCTGTCGTTTCTGGGCGTCGGTCAGCCACGATGCGTAGCCCGAGGTGTCGGCAAGGGCCGACGGATCGGTCATCTTGTTCACGGCGTCGATCAGCTGCCACGCCTCGCGGCGCTGCAACATGGCGAGGACGAGCTTCTTGTACTCGCCGGCCAGCGTGCGGACCTCGTCGGTGACCTCCGGCTCGTCGACCTCGGTCACCTCGACCCACAACGCGGCGCCGTGGCCCGGGGTCCCGGTTCCGATCTGCGCCCGCTTCTCGCCCTTGACGACCGCGGCCGCACTGCCGCCCGGGATGCGTCCGACCTGCACGATCGACGCGATGACCCCGTAGGTGGGGTACCGGTCCTCCAGCCGTGGAGCGACCAGGAGTTTGCCGGACTCGCTCGCCCGGGCGGCGTCGATCGTGGCCTGCGCGGCGTCGTCGAGCGGGATGGGCACGACCATGCCGGGCAGCACGACGACGTCCGGCACGAACAGCACCGGTAGTGAATATGTCTGCGTCATGTAAGCCTCCAGAGTTAAGTCTGTTCGACTCAACCCAGGTGGCTGGAAGTTTGTTCCCGACTGATTTATGCCAGGGGCGAAATGGCGTCCCGACGCTCAGGTACCCGGGAGATCGACGGCGAGACGTGCCGCGAACACGACGAACTGGGCGACCAGGAGAACGAAGAACCCGACGATGAACGCTGCCGCCGTGACGAGGACACCCGCGGAGGTCTTGAGCGCGTCCCACACCGTTCGCGCCGTCACGACCGGCCTCCGGGCCGCGTCGTGGCGGAGCCGTGGCCGAGGGACGTCTGTCGGCGGGCCGACAACAGAACGAGGGACATGGGGCTGAACCTCCGTGCGGACAAACCTCGGACGCCGGTGTCCGAGGTCACAATATGTACCACACACATGGCGCACAGGCGACACACCGGACGTACTGGCGGGTAACCCAATTCCCGACTGCCACACGGCTTCACGCCCAATCGATGGCGCGACTGCGGGGCTCGACCCCGCGCTGTGAATTCATGGCATCGACGGCGATGGCCTCGGCGAGCCCGACGACCTGGTGGCCGCCGGCCCGGTGGCGACGCGGCTGCGCATCCGGAAGCAGGGCGGCGTCAGTTCCGGGTGCCGGACGATCTGTCGTCGGGCAGCCCGGGGCTTGTCCCGGAAACACGTCGACGCCGCGACCTCGGGGTGAGGTCACGGCGTCGTGGAAGGTGGCTCGTAGTCGCGGAAAACGCGACTACGAGCCAAAAGCCCCTACTTCTCGGCCAGCTTCTCGGCCAGCCAGTCCATCGTCTGCATGCCGAACAGGTCGGTTCCCCAGCCGTAGAGGTTGGTGAGGAACCGGAGCATGTTGCAGTCGGTGGGCTGGTAGTCGACCTCGGCACCGCGGGAGCGGTAGTCCTCCGCGAGCTTCTTGGAGTCCTTGGCCGGGACCAGCGACATGATCGAGTCGTCCTTGGCGCACGAGGCGATCAGGACCGGAGCACTCGGCGTGCCCTTGCCGAGCCGGTTGTCCTCGTAGACGTGCTGGAAGTCGGCGATGTCGGCCGGGTTCTGCCCGCTCTTGAACATCGTGTTCATCGGGATGAACGGCATCGTGAAGTACGCCGGGGTCTGACACTGGGTGCGGAAGACGTCGGCGATGGCCCGACCGGCCGGCGTGAACTTCTCGTTGAGCTTCATCTCCGGGTAGCGCGGTTCGAGACCGAGCAGCGTGGCGAGGACGAAGGCCGAACCGACCGAGCCGTCGGCGGTCGCGATGAAGTTCTTCTGGTCCACGACCATGCCCTCGAGGACGTAGCCCTTGATGTTCAGCTCGGGCGCATACTTCTTGGCGTTCTCGGCGGCGAAGGCCGCGCCCACACCGCCGCCGGCGATGCCGAACACGCCGATCGGCGACGACGCCGACAGCTGGGTCTTGTCGTTGCCGATCGCGGCGCGCAGACCGTCGAGCAGCGCCTTGCCCGCGAACTTGCCGGCGAAGACGCCGTGCGGCTTGGGGTCGCCGTCGTTGCCGACGTCGCTCATCATGACCGCGTAACCCTTGTCGAAGAACTGCGCGAGCGGGCCGAGCGCCGACCACGAGGCGCCGTCCATGATGTCGCCGCCGGTGAACATGGTGCCGGGGTGGCAGTACGCGCCGACGCTGTCGTTGGCCAGCTGGTAGCCGATGATGGGGCGGGTCTTGTCCGAGCGCCCGTCACGCGGGATGACGAGCAGGCCGGTGGAGATCTCCGGCTCGTCGTGCAGGCCGCGCGTCACGTACATGAGCTTGTAGGCGTCGAGGTTGCCGGGGCGGTAGCCCATGAACTGGATGGCGACCTTCTTGGCCTTCAGCACGTCGCCGGGCTTCTCGGTGCCCTTCAGTTTCGGCTCGTCGTAGAACTTGTCGGTCCGCAGGAACGGCTCGAGCAGCGGCTCGGCGATCTCCTGCGGGCTGCCCATCCGGCCGTCGCGCATGGCCTTGAGGAAGAAGCCGTTGAACACCTCGCCCGGCTCCGGGGTCCGATTGGGGGCCGCGGCTGCCGGGGCGACGAGTCCGACGCCGGACAGGACGATCGCGATGACGGCCGCGACCGTGATCCGACGGGTGGCGCGTGCGCTGGTTGAAATCACTGGTAGGTCACCTTGATCGAGGTCAGAACCGACTGGAAGAGCGGCAGCAGGTTACGGGTGGGGCGGTGGGTTTCCATCTGCTCGAAGTACGGGACGCGCATCGCGGCGCTCAGAGCCGGCCAGTTGTGCTCGACCTGGTACTTGTACTTCGGCAGCAGCTGCTCGGTGATGTACTCCCAGCGGTCTTCGTAGACCGACCAGTTCCACTCCGGCAGCGGCAGGGTCACGATGGCCTTGCGGCCGTCGAGGGCGCGGCCGGTCACCTGCACCTGATTGATGTCGCGCGGCGGGACCACACCGGCCACCGACGGCGCGGCGAGGATGGTGCTGGCGTAGGTCATCGCCTCGCCGACCCCGTTCCGGTAGTTGCGGGTGGCATCCCACTGCTTCTTGATGACCTCGCCCTGCTCACGCTGGAGAAGACGGGCGTTGCCGGCGGCGACCCGCTCCGGATCCTTGGAGGCGATGCCCTCCCAGTGGTGCATGATCTCGTCGTCGAAGATCCCGGCCTCGTGCATCTCCCGCAGCGCCGGCAGGCCGCCGGTCACATAGGCGCGGTGCATCGGCATGAGGTCGGAGAAGATGTTCTTCTGCATCACCAGGATCTGCCCCTGCACGATGCGCAGGTCGTCGGTGGTGATCTTGGCTCCGACGCGTGCGAGCGCGGGCAGGCCGGCCGGCAGGCTGTCGACGGCCTGCTTGCCGGCGAGCTCGTTCACCTTCGCGACGATCGCCTGGACGACCGGCTGCAGACGGGTGAACTCGTAGATCTCGGTGGCGTCCTTGCAATCGAGGAGGCCGCCGCCGAAGTCGGCGCCGACCAGTCCGCCCATGCCGGCCCACTGCAGCTCACGGTGCGCCAACTGCAGGTCCTCGTAGTAGCGGTAGGACTTCAGCAGGTTCTGGTGGTTGGCCGCGACGCCCTTGCGCGGATCCCAGGAGGCGAGGTCGATGCCGGCGCGCGTGGTGGTGTCGACCAACCAGTACTGGAACAGCAGCGCGGTGTACGACGACGGCGGCAGACCGCGGTCCCGGGCCTCGTCGACGAGCTTCTGCAGCACCTTCGGGTCCGTCGGCAGCTTCGGGTGTACGCCACCCGGGCCCTGCGACGCATCCCGGTTGACGAGGGGCAGGTTCAGATAGGAATCCAGGGTGTCGGCGGTTGCGACGCCGCCTCCCAGGTAGGAGCCGAGGGCGACCACCACCGACACCATTGCGCACACCGACGCACGAACGAGCTTGTTCACGACGCTCCCGTTTCCAGGCACCGACCATCACGGCCGAATCACATTCGGATAACCGAAGTGAATCTAGTGCGTGGTGTTGTCAGAGACCAATTCTGGACGGCAACTGTGGCCAAATCCTCGAAAACCCGGCCGCGGCCAAAAGAAGTACCAGGACATACCGGGTTTCGTGCGGTGACCGCGCGCGCCTCGAAAAGGTCAGGCCGAACCGGGCCGCGCCTCCGCCTCGATCTCGACGACCCACCGGGGATCGAGGAGCCCGGCGACGATGATCATCGTCGCCGCCGGGCGGATCTCTCCGAACACGGCGCCGTGCGCACGGCTCACGCCCGCGGCCGCGTCGGGCGTCGTGATGAACATGCGGGTTCGGACGACGTCGGCGAGCGTCGCCCCCGCCTCGGTCAGTGCGGTCTCGATGATCTCCAGGCAGCGTCGTGCCTGGACCTCGGCGTCGGGGTCGCAGGAGCCGTCGGGCCAGACCGGTCCGGTGCCCGACACCAGGACGCGGTCTCCCACCCGGACCGCGCGGGAGAACCCGATCTCCGGCTCGTAGGGCGAGCCCGACGAGACGAGTCGGCGCATGGGTGGCCCGGTCGCGGCGCCGTCGGCCTCCTCGCGCGCTTCGAGCAACGACTTCAGCCGGGCGAGGTCGTCTTCGACCATCCGGGTGTCGCGGTCGAACTCGTCGTCGGACATGTCGCGCTGCCGCAGCGTGAACACCACCTCGGCCCCATCGGGGTGATCGAGGACGCGCAGCGGGTTGTGCACGACCGCTCCGTCGGGGAGCACGACATCGTGGTCGACGACCCCGAAGGGATTGCGCGGGACGAACCGGACGGTCACGGTGCCCATCGGCGACTCGGCGATCAGTTCCTCGCCGCGCCGGATCACCTCCGACCGGGCCAGGCCACCAGCCCATTTCGGCAGATTGTCCGGTTCGGAGACGAACTCGTACACGGCTTTCGCCGAGGCCTCGATCACCGTGCTGACGTGTCGACTGAACATGCCCCGATGATCGCGGGTTTGGTGGCATCGTGTGGCGGGAACGTCATGTCGTCGCGACCGCCGCACACGAGATGAGAGAACAGGTGTCCCGAACATGAGAAGAACCATCAGACGGCTCGGCGTGTCCGCCCTCTGCCTGTTTGCCGCGGCCACTGGAGCAGTGGCCGTCGGGACCCCGGCCGCCCAGGCCGCCCCGTGTGCCGACGTGGAGGTGATCTTCGCCCGCGGTACCGTCGAGCCCGCACCACCGCTGGGCCTCACCGGACTGTCGTTCGTCGAGGCCGTCCGCAGCCAGCTGCCGGGCAGGTCGGTCGTCGGATACGGCGTCCCCTACCCCGCGAGCGACCGGTTCGGCGACCGCCTCGAGTTCGCCCGCACCGTCACCGACGGGGTGCGCAAGACGCAGGACCGCGTCAAGTACCTCGCCGCGAAGTGCCCCGCCACCAAGGTCGTCCTCGGCGGCTACTCGCAGGGCGCGGTGGTCGCGGGATATGCAGTCCACGCCGGTCTCGAGTTGCCCCCGCAGTACGCCGCCTACAACCGGTACGTCCCGCCGCCGCTGCCGGCGACCCTGGCCCGCAACGTGAAGGCGATCGTTCTGTTCGGGGCGCCGTCGGACCGGTTCATCGACGACGTCGGCGCACCGCCGGTGAAGGTCGCGGCCCCCTACCGTTCGCGGACGGTCCGGTTCTGCGTCCCCGGCGACACCATCTGCGACGGTTCCCCGGTCGGCGGGCCGAACGCCCTGCACACCCTGTATTCGGTGAACGGGATGACGCTCGACGGCGCCCGCTTCGTCGCGCGCCGGGTGTAGGACGGTCGGACACCACCCGCTGACGCCTCGGCGGTCACGCAACACCCTCGTGGCATCGCGTGACCGCCGCGCGTGGCGTGTTCCGACGCCGAGGCCGGTCACGACGAGGGCTTGTCGGCCCCCATCGATCGGGACACCAGCTGCGAGATACGTACATCGCGATCGTGGTTGAGGTGTTCGAGCATCAGCAGCCGCGCCTTCTCGGCGGAGCCGTCGATGATCGCCTCGAGTATCTGACCGTGCTCGTCCACCGAGCTGTCGAAGCTCTCCCGACCCGTCGGGGTGAACCACGGTGCGCCGACCTTGATCTGGTCCCGCAGCTCCCGTTCCAGGTTGTAGATCGTCCGGTTGTGCGCGGCGAGCATTACACAGTCGTGGAACACGTTGAGAGCGTGGCGGATCTCGGCCGGATCGGTCTGGCTGCGGCTGAGCGCCAGCGCCTCCTTGAGACGAGCGATGTCGACGGGCGTGTGCCGCTCCGCCGCGGCGGCGGCCGCACTCGACTCCAGGATGGCCCGCACCTCGAAGATCTCCAGCATCTCCTCGTCGCTGCGGATGCGCAGGACGAATCCCCGCGACGCCGCGACCAGCAGCCCCTTCCGCTCGAGGAGCCCCAGGGCCTCACGCACCGGTGTCCGGGAGACCCCGAACTCCTCGCTGAGAGCCTGCGGGATCAGCACGACGTCGGCGGGGTAGTAGCCGTGTGTCAGACGCTCGTGCAGCGCTTCGTAGACCGCGTCGCGGGCGCTCTTCATCGACGGTCACCTTCCGTGGGACTTCGAGGCGGGCAGTGCGAGTCCCTCGATCCTCGCAGACAGTTCGACGAGGGTGTCGACGCGCACCGAGGTCAGATCGTCGACGACGAGTGCCGTGTCCTCGGCGAACCGATGCTCGCCGGTCTGCACGCCCACGAGCGGAATCCGCAGCCGCCGAGCCGTGAGCTCGTCCCACTTGCCGTCGCCGAGGATCACCATCCGCCAGTCGTCGCCTGCGCGACCGCGGGTGGCCTGGCCGATGGCGTCGAGCACGATCGCGGCGCGGTCGTCGTGTTCGGTTCCGGTGGCCAGCGGCACGTCGTCGGCGTCGACGCCGAGCAGCCTCAGCTTGGTCCGGGCGAGGGAGCGGAACGACCCGGTGGCGAACGCCCAGTGCGCGTCATCCCGGTCGACCAACTCCGCCAGCAGTTCTCGGGCGCCGGCGATCTCGTCGACCACGCCGGTGGCGACGTGGGTGTCGAATTCCTTGTCGTACAGCCGTTCCAGCTCCGCGATGAACTCCGGGTCCGCCGGCACGCCGTGCGTGTCCTGGCACACCTCGCCGGTCACTGCCGAGTCGGTGAAGGCGCGGTAGGCCTCCCACGGCTTGGCGAGGACATCGAGTCCGTGGCGGGCGAGGACGTCGATGGCCACCCGGTCGTGGGTGGCGGCCGAGTCGAGCAGCGTCCCGTCGATGTCGAAGATGACCAGGGTCGGCGCGGATTCGTGGGTCATCGCGGATCCGGTCCGGTCACGAGCGGCAGGTCGGGATCGCTGCGCCACTCGCTCAGCGAGCCGTCGTAGACGCGCGGCAGCGGATATCCGGCCTCGACGAACGCCAGCGCCGCTCCCGATGCGTTGATGCCGCCGCCGCAGTAGACGACTACGTCGGCGTCGGGCCCGATCCCGACGCCTTCCAGAACCTTTCGTGTCCGCTCCGGCGAGAACGTGCCGTCGTCCGAGAGCAGGTCGGGAAACGGCACACTCAGGCTGCCGGGGATGTGGCCGGGACGGTCGCCGCCGGATTCACCGGTGTAGTCCGGGGTCCGGAGTGCGCAGATCAGCGTCGTCGTCGAGTCCTCGTCCGCGGAGATCGACCGGACCTCGTCGAGACCGGCGAAGATCGACGTGCCGAGGTCGGCGAGTTCGATCGCACGTCCCGACCCGTCAGGCGCTGCGGGGTCGCCGGATTCGATCGGGCAACCCAGCGCGGCCCATCGGGCGAAACCGCCGTCGAGAACCCGGGCGCGCTCGAATCCGAACGACCGCAGCACCAGCCAGACCCGCGCCGCGTAGGCTCCGCTGAGCTGGTCGTAGACGACGATGTCGTCGGCCGGGGTGATGCCGAGTTCCGCGGCCGCGGCGGCCATCTGAGCGGCCGTGGGCCTGGTGAACGCGATCGGCGAGGAGGGATCGGAGAAGGTCGCGAACAGGTCGGCGAACCGCGCCCCGGGGATGTGAGCGGCCCGGAACACCTCGTGGCCGGGATCGAACACCGTCAGCCCGGCGGCGTCCACCGACCGCGCGATGCTGGCGTCGAGGACCACCACCGAATCCGCATGGTCGCGAAGCCATTCCGCAGAGACCAGGGAACCCGAGAGCGAGGCTCCGCGGCTCGTCGAACCGGTCCCGACCGCCCCGGACGACGCGGTGACGCCCTGCGTCACGCGGTCGCCCCGTGAGTCACCGCGACGCTCTTGGCACGGTTGCGCCATTCGCCCCGCTCGGGCCGGTTGAGTCCCAGGTTCTCGCGAAGGGTCTCCCCCTCGTACTCGGTGCGGAACAGACCGCGCCGCTGCAGCTCCGGCACCACCTGGGTGGCGAAGTCCTCGAAGGCCGCGGGCACGTGGGTCGCCTGGATCATGAAGCCGTCGGCGGCGCCGGCGTCGATCCACTGCTCCATCGTGTCGGCGATGTCGGCGGCCGATCCGATCATGTTGCCCTCGGTGCGTGCCCCGTACCAGCGGCCGATCTCGCGGATCGAGAGCTTCTCGCGTTCGGCGAACTCGACGACCTCACGGTAATGACCTTCGACGCCGACGACCTCGAGCGACGGGAGCGGGCCGTCGAGGTCGTACTGCGTGAGGTCGACGTTGACGTGGTAGGCCAGCCGGGACAGTCCCGCCTCGGGGTCGACGAGCTCGAAGAACTCCTCGTGCTTGGCGAGCTCATCGCGGTAGTCGGCGCCGACGACGGTGGTCGCCGCGGGCAGGATCTTGAGCTGCTCGGGGTCCCGACCGTGTGCGGCGGCGCGTTCTTTCATGTCGCGGTAGAAGTCGATTGCGCTCTCGAGGGATTCGTGACTGCAGAACACGACGTCGGCCCAGCGGGAGGCGAAGTCGCGTCCGGTCGGCGATGCCCCGGCCTGGACGATGACCGGGTAGCCCTGCGGCGGCCGGGGAACGCCCAGCGGCCCCTGCACCTGGAAGAAGCGGCCCTTGTGGTCGATGGCCTCGACCTCCTCCGGCCGCGCGAACCGGCCGGATTCCTTGTCCCGGATCAGCGCGTCGTCGGACCAGGAGTCCCAGAGTCGGGTGGTGACCTCGAGGAACTCCTCGGCCCGGGCGTAGCGGTCCTCGCGGTCGGGCAGCTTGTCCTGGTTGAAGTTCTGCGCCTCCGCGTCCTGGAAGCTGGTGACGACGTTCCAGCCGGCCCGGCCGCCGCTGAGATGGTCGAGGGTGCCCATCGAGCGGGCGAGGTTGTAGGGCTCCTGATAGCCGGTCGACATCGTCGCCGCGACACCCAGTCTCGTGGTCACCGAGCTCATCAGGGTGATGACCGTCATCGGGTCCAGACGCGGGGTCCCGGTGCCGTATCTGACCGCGGGCTCGAACGAGCCGCCGAGGCTGCGCGGCACGGCGAGCGCATCGGGCACGAAGGCCATGTCGAACTTGGCGTCTTCGAGGACCCGGGCGATGTGCAGGTAGTGCTCCGCGGTGAGGAAACCGTCGCCGGCTTCCGGATGACGCCACCCGACCGTTCCCTGCGGACCTGCATTCATGAATGCGGCCAGATGGATCTGCTTGCGGGACATGTCATTCGCTCCTTTGCGACGGATCGGGGTGGGATGGCTGGTCGCGTCGTCGGCGGGGATCGTCAGAGTGCGGAGAGCTCGTCGACGAAGGCCACGGCGAACGACCCGGTGCCGGTGGTTCGGGCCCCGGCACGCTGACCTGCTGCGGCGAACGCGGCGTGTGCGGCCCGCGCGGCGGTGAACGGATCGGTGACCGCGCAGAATCCGGCACTCAATGCGCCGAGGCTGCAACCGGTTCCGGTCACCTGCGGCATGCGTGCGTCGCCGCCCTCGACGGAGGTGGCACGCCCGGCCGGGTCGCACAGGTAGTCGACCTGTCCCGACACCGCGACGACGGCGTCGAGACGGACGGCGAGTTGCTTGACGGTGTCGACGACCTCGGAGGAGTCGAGCGTCGAGTCGACCCCGCTGCCGCCCTCGCCGCCGGCCAGCGCGGAGATCTCGCTGGCGTTGCCGCGGATGATCGCCGGCTTGTACTTCAGCAACGACTTGAGGATCTCGTCGTATTCGTTGCCCCCCCACCGATCGCGACCGGGTCGAAGACCCACGGCGTACCCGCCTTGTGCGCGGTGGCCGCGGCCTCCTCGAGCGCCTCCGGCGTGACCGACGACATCAGGGCCGCGCCGTTGATCCAGACGGCGCCGGCGCCTGCCGGGAACGAGGCGGTGAAGCCCGGGGCGGCGCCGATGGCGGGGCCGGCGCCGAGCGCGAGCAGGACGTTGGCGCTCAGGTTCGCCGCGACGTAGTTGGTGAGGCCGTAGACGAACGGCGCCGTGTCCCGAAGGCTCGCGATGGCGGCCTGCACCTCGGGCGACTCGATGGTGGTCGTCTCCATCTCCACAGTTCTCCTTGTTCTTCGCACTTCGGGACTCGAACTGCATTTAGTTGTATACAGATGCATGCGGAGTGCTCCAGCCAGAAGCCGGTTAAATTCAGGCCGGTTTCAAAAGGTGCCAGGTGTCCTCATGTGGCCTCCGCCTCACATGGGCCACGATGGTCGGCATGCGTGATCTCACAGCCGACGACTTCGGCGTGCTGCTGTCGGTGTTCGCCGTCCTGCTGCTCGCCTTCGGAGCCGACTTCCACTTCTCCCGCCGCATGGCGAAGCGTCACAAGCTGAGCGCACGCCTGTTCATGACGGTCAACGTCGTGGGTGAGCTCGCCACCGCGATCGCACTCGTGCTCACCTGGGTCGCGCTGTGGAGTCCGGCTGCGTGGGAACGCATCGACGACCTGCTCGTCTTCGTCCCCGGCTGCATCGCCATGCTGTGCGTCGTCACCCTCGCGGTCGAGACCGTGGTGACACGAACGATGGATGTGTGGCGGGGCTGACCGCGAGGCGCGAGGATCGCGTCGGCAGCTCAGCCGGAGGAGAGGAGCGCGACGATCGCCCGCGCGAGGCCCTTTCGGGCGAGCTCCTGATCCTGGAAGCTGCCCAGCTGCTTCTCCGACACGAGGCCGCGCATGGCGCCCGGTAGGAATGCCGCGACCTCTTTGACCCGGTCGGGGTCGACACCCAGATCGGCGAACGCCCGCTGGCAGGCGTCCGTCCACGACGGACCCCAGGACGCGAACTCCGCCGCGGTCTTGGGGAACAGCCGCCGGAACTCGTCCGGGTCGCGGGGCAACGCGGCCCGCAACGTCTCGATCGCCCGGGACTCCTTCGTCAACAGCCCGTCGTACAGCAGGTCGACGATCGCCTCGACCCGCTCGGCCAGCGGCGCTTCGGGTTTCACGCTGACCGGCAGGTCGCCGCGCTGTTCGGCGGTGCGGCGCAGGACCGCGGCCCACAGCCCGTCGATGTCGTCGAACTGATACTTGATCGCGCCCCACGTGGCGCCGATGTCCTTGGCGATCCGGTTTCCCGACACCGACGCCGGGTCGCCCGACGCCAGCGACCTGATCGCCGCGTCGAGCATGGCGTCGCGCGTGGCCTGCCCGCGGCGATTCGCGCGCCGGCCGGCGGAGGCCGCAGGCTGCGTGGGGGCGTCGACGGGTGGCACGGTCGCCGATCGTAGTCGCTCGGGGTTCGCCGGCATCGGCTGCTCAACCCTGCCGTTCCGCGGCGACGAGCTCCCGCACCGCGGGCACCACCTCGTCCGCGAAACGCGCCAGATCATCCGGATCGTCGGTGGCGAGGATGTAGGTGCTCATCCCCAGCGTCACCGTGAGGTCGGTGAGTTGCTCCGCCCACTGCGCAGGGCTTCCCTCGAGGAGGCCGCCGCCGGTCCCGAAGTTGCCGTCGATGTTGTAGATCCGCGCGATGTCGCCGGGGTCGCGGCCGGCGGCCTCGGCGGCGTCGTCGATGACCGCGCTCTTCTCCGCGACCTTCTCGGGCGGCACGAACTGCAGGCTCGGGACCCAGGCGTCGGCGAGTTCGCCGGTCAGTCGCAGCATGCGCGGGCCGAGTGCGCCGAGCCAGATCGGGATGCGGTGCGCCGGAGGGGGTCCCGCGTGCAGTCCGTGGACGGGATAGAACTCTCCGTCGAGATCGACCGTGCCGCCGGACCAGAAGGCGCGCATGACGGCGATCGCCTCGGTCAGGGCGCGCACCGCCTCGCCCGGCGACCGCCTCGGTCCCCCGGCGGCGACCACGCCGTCCCAGAACGCCCCGGCACCCAGGCCGAGTTCGACTCGGCCGCCGGTGATCACGTCGAGACTCGCCGCCGCCTTCGCGAGCATCACCGGAGGCCGCAGGGGGAGGTTGGCGACGTTGGGCGACAGGCGGATCGACGACGATCTCGCACCGACCACCGACAGCAGCGTCCAGGTGTCGAGGAACCGCTTCTGGTACGGGTGGTCCTGGATGCTGACGAGGTCGAGGCCGCGATCCTCGGCGATCTCGACCATGCGCAGCAGGTTGTCGAGGTTGTCGGCGCGAGGGCTGGGAAAGAACCCGAAGCGCAACGGCTGTCCGTAGTCGGTCATAGGGACTCCTCACCGGATAGACGATCAAAGCGTTCGCGGGCCTGCTCGACGCGCGGGGCGAGCCGGATGATCACCGCCGTGAGGTCGGCGACGGCCGCGCGCACCTCGGCCCCGAGGTCGGTGAGCGTGTATTGCACACAGGAGCGCCGCGTCGGCATCACGCCGCGGTCCGCGAGCCCGTCGCGAACGAACCGGCGCAGCGTCTGGGAGAGCATTCGGTCGTTGATGCCGGTGACCGTGCGGCGGAGTTCCCCGTAGCGACGTGGCTCGGTGTCGAGGGCGATCAGGACCATCATCGGCCACACGCCGCCGATCGTCTGCAGCGCGGCGCGCACGGTCCCGGAGCCGGCCAGGACGTCGTCGACGGTCACCTCGTCCGACACGGTGGACCGGGTCTCAGCCATACGGCGAGCCTACGCCTCTCTCGAAACGAGAGCACTCTTGAAATAAGAGTGGAGTCGCCGGTGTTGAGTCCGGCAGCATCGCAGACAGCGATGGGAAGGACTTCACCATGACTTTCACCGAACAGAGCCGTCCGGCGACCCCGACCGCCCCAGCGGGACGCGTCGTCGACCTCGGGCACCCGTGGCGCGGCGTCGGCCCGTTCCTCTTCGCCGCCCACCACGTCGACGCCTACCCCGCCGGCAACGAGCAGATGGGCCCGGCCACCGGCGTCGCCGACCGGGAACTCGGCAGCGACTTCGGGCATCCGTCGGGCTGGAACATGTACCACGGGCGCACGGTCCCCGGCTTCCCCGCTCATCCGCATCGCGGCTTCGAGACGATCACCATCGTCCGCAGGGGCGTCGTCGATCACGCCGACTCGACCGGCGCCAGTGCGCGATACGGGGACGGGGACGTCCAGTGGGTGACCGCCGGCCGCGGCGTCTCCCACTCGGAGATGTTCCCGCTGCTCGACACCGATTCCGACAATCCCTTCGAGCTGTACCAGATCTGGCTCAACCTACCGGCGCGCGACAAGACCGCCGATCCCGAGTTCACGATGCAGTGGCGCGAGGACATCCCGGTGGTGACGCGCGGCGAGGACGGCTCGCGGGCCGTCCTTCGAGTCGTCGCCGGACGGTTCGACGACGCAACCGCGCTCGCCCCGCCGACGCACTCGTGGGCGGCGGACCCGGCGTCGGACGTCGCCATCTGGCTCGTCGACCTCGAACCGGGCGCGGTGATCGACCTGCCCGCGGCCGACGCCGGCACCGCTCGCCTGCTGTACGTCCACGGCACGGGAGCCGGGGTCGAGATCGACGGCGTGGCAGTCGGATCCGGTCAGGGGTTCGAGCAGTCCCGGCCGGCGGCGCTCCACGTCGTCAACGGGGACTCGCCCGCGACGATCCTGGTCCTGCAAGGCGCCGAGATCGGCGAGCCGGTGGTGCAGTACGGCCCGTTCGTGATGAACAGCGCCGAGGAGATCCAGCAGGCCTTCGACGACTACCGCCGCACAGGGTTCGGCGGCTGGCCGTGGCCCTCGGACGCGCCGGTGCATGCGCGGTCGGAGACCCGCTTCGCCCGGTATCCGGACGGCCGGGTCGAGCGACCGCGTCACTGATCAGGGTGCGGGAACCGGCGCCTCCGCCGGCGGCGGGACCGGTACCGGCGCCGGCGGGTAGACCTTCTCGTTGACCCGGTAGACGACGGTCTCGCCCTGACGGAACACCTCGGTGAGACCCGGCGCCCCGTTCTCGCGGAGTTCGAGGAACGGGTCTCCCTGGTGGCCGTTCTCGGGATCGGGTCGGCCGCGCTGGAATTCCCAGTAGCTGGGCGGGGAGTCGATCACGTAGTGCACGTTGAGGTCTCGCACGATCTGGTCGATCGCCGGATCGGCGCCGATCTTCGCGGCACCCCAGAAGAGGTCGCGTTGCCGGTCGGAGAACTCGTTGGCCCGATAGAACGGGAACAGCGGCGTCACCCCGGTCACCGGGTACAGCCATCCGGTGCCCTGATCGAGGTTGTTGAGGACCAGGACGTCGTAGGCGTCGGGCTGGGACGCCAACCACTCGTAGGCGACGAGATCGTCGGGGCCGATGTACTTGCCGCCGCGTTCCTTGGACGCGATCTGGGCGTTGGGCGGGTACCGGACCACGGCCGCTCCCGCGATGAGCGCGAGCAGCACGACGTAGGTGGCGGCGACCAGCACCCGCGACTTCTTCGTCGGCGCGGGCGCGGCGTCGTCTCCGGACGGCGGGAGACGACGACCGAGGAAACGGGTCACCGCGACGAGCGCGACGCCGATGGCCGTTCCGGCGGCCGCGGCCGAGAACATCGCGACGACGAAGGTGAGGCGGTGCGGCGAGTTGTAGAAGTAGCCGCCGATCGCACCGAGCGGATACGACAGCGGACCGAGCGAGACGACCGCATTGGTGGTGACCAGCGCGAAGACCACCCATCCGGCGAGACCGGCCCAGCATCGCAACCAGGCCAGCACGGCCAGGCCCACGACGGTGACGATGATGAGCGGCCAGTTCGGGTAGTGGTCGAGGTTGAGCGGGATCGTCCCGTTGAACGCCCCCTGGGCCAGACCGTCGAGCACGCCGATCCCGTCCTCGCGGAAGTCGAAGAACGGCAACTCGTTGGTGTCGGCGACGCGGATCGTGCCCAGCACGACCGGGAAGATCAGGACGAGGGTGAGGGCCGCGGTGACGGCGAGGGTCGCGAGGTCGGCGAGGCGGCTCGCCGCGGGACGCCATGCCCCTTCCAGCAGCCACCACAGGGCGACGATGACGCCGAGCAGGATCAGGCCGGACGGGTGGGTGGCCGTCACGCCGGAGACGGCCAGGGCCGCGGGTCCGACGCGGCGGCGGTCGCGGACGACGCTGATGACCAGCACGGCGACCGCGGGTGCCAGGCTCACGCCGACCGCGTTCGGCACCGAGGTCAACTGCACCTCGACGTAGGGCAGCGACGGGAACAGCGCGCCGACGGCACCGGCGACCCCGGCGATGAGGGCGGAGGTGTCGACGTCGTAGCGGTGCCGCGCGAACCAGTAGGCCAGCGAGGCGACCCCCAGCGGCACCGTGACCGCCAGCACCGCCGGCGAATAGGTGTTGTACATCTCGACCGGGTTGGCGCCGGTCAACGGGAACAGCAGAGCTCCCAGCGCATGCCAGGTGTTGGGGTAGTAGTTGAACCCGTGGGTGTCGTAGTTCATCAACTCGCCCATGCGCATGGCCGAGCCGATGCCCGTCTCGTTGATCCACCGCAGAGAACTGGCGTGCCACAACGAGTCCCACACCTGGGAAATGTTGTTCAGACCGGCGAACGCGGTCTTGGCCACCGGCCGGATGCAGGTGACGGCGATGATGACGCCGCCCAGGCCGAGCCCCGCCGCGACGCGCAGGATCGCGGTCCGGCCGACGCCGGGCTCACCGGTGTCGGCGGGCGCGGGGGCGAGTCGCAGGCCGATGCCGGTCTGCAGGAGTCGGGACCAGATCCAGGCGCCGACGAGCGCGATGAGCAGGCCGACCAGCGCCGACACGGGGTTCCACACGAAACCGACGGCCGAGTACAGGACGGTGAGCACGGAGACCAGCGCGAATGTGATGGCCGGCCCGGCCGCGAAGGCGACCGGCCACGGCAGGCTCATGCGGCGGCCGACGAAGGCGCCGGGGAGGATCAGCACGAGCGCGGTAACGATGACCACCCACGCCGCCAGCACCATCAGCCCGTGCCCTTCCACAGTCGCTCGTCACACCGGAATGGGTCGGACCTCACGTCACGTCGTCCGACGGACCGGCCCCGACCAAACATTCAGCAGGGTACCCGGCGACGGGTCACCGCGACTGTCCGGTGACCACCGCCCCGTCGTCGACGGCGTCGGCGTCGATCAGGATCTCCTCGATCCGGGGCCGGTTCCGCGCGTGCCCTGCCACGACGACGCCGAGACAGCCCACGGCGGCGACCGCGCCGAAGCCGAACATCTCGGTGTAGGTGACCGCCGTCCACGTCTGGGAGATCCACGCCAGCAGGGCCGGCACGGCGAAGCCCAGGTAGGTGACGCTGTAGAAGACCGCGGTCAACCCGGCGAGGTCGTCGGGCCCGGCGATGCGCTGCACTTCGAGGAGCCCGGCGATGAGCGCCATGCCGTAGCCGCAGCCGAGCAGCGTCGCGGCGACCAGCGCCAGCCACACGGTCATGACGTGTGCCGCCGCCGCAGCCACGGCCATCCCCGCGACGAGGGTCGTCAGGGCGACGACCACTCCGCGTGACGTCCCCGGCACGTCGATGCGACGCCCGACGGACTGGATGGCGAATCCGGCGCCCAGGCCGAGCACACAGCACAGCGCAGCGAAGGCGATGGGCGCGCCGGAGGTGCGGACCGCCATGACGGCCGGGATGATCGCGTACGCCGACGCGGCGGCGCCGAAGACCCACGGCGCGAGGGGCAGCACCACGAACAGGAACCGGCGGTGCCCCGCGGCGGGGATGCGCAGGTCGTCGAGCAGCGGGCCCGGGTTCGCACGGCGCAGCCGTGTCTCCGGCACTCGGGTCAGCAGAACGCCGGCCGCGATCGCGATCGCGATGTTCAGTGCATACGGCAGGATGTGCGGCTTCGGACCCCACTCGGCGAGCACGCCGGCCACTCCGGCGCCGATGCCGAAACCGGCGGTCAGGCTCATCGCGGCGCGTCCCGCGCCCGATCCGGGGCGCGCGCCGTCGCGGTCGGAGAGTTCCTTGATCCAGCTGCCGCCCACGGCCATCGACAGGCCGAGCGCGATCCCGCTGCAGACGCGGCCGACGGTCAACAGGGCGACCGACTGGGAGCCGGCGGCGAGCAGCACCGAACCCAGTGCCGCGAAGACCGGCGCGGGCAGCATGAGCGGACGTCGTCCGAAGCGGTCCGACAGCGGACCGCCGATCAGCAAGGCGGGCACGATGCCGAAGACGTAGGCGAACAGCAGGGCGTCGACGACGACCGGCGACAGGCCGCTGATCTGCCGGTACATCACCAGCAGCGGGGTGAACTCGTTGCCGCCCCACGCGGTGGCGAACACCGCCAGGGACACCGCCGGCCAGCCGAGACGGGACGTGTTGTGACTCATGCGGATGCTCCCGGCAGGTCGTGGACTCCGGCGAGATGCCCCGCGAGGAGTTCTTCGAAACGATCGGCGTCGACGGCCTCGATGGCGTCGAGCAACTCGAGATGGTCGTCGAGGATGCGGGTTGCGACGGCCGCGTCGCGGTGGACCGAGGCGATCGTCATGCGGCGATGACGTTCGCCGAGCGTGACGTAGAAGTCGGCCAGGATCGGGTTGTCGCCTGCCGCCGCGATCAACTGGTGGAACTCGGCGTCGAGACGCGAGAACTCGACGACGTCGGACGGATCGGCGTGTCGATGCGCCTCGAGGTTCTCGCGCAGTTGCGCGACGAGTTCGGGCACCGCGCCCGGACGCGACGTCACCGACCGCACCGCGTGCCCTTCGAGCAGGCGCCGGGCGTCGACGACGTCCCGCTTCTCCCGCTGCCCGATCGGCACGATGAGCGCGCCCTTCTTCGGATACAGACGCATCCACCCCTCGGCTTCCAGACGCAGGAACGCCTCGCGCACCGGGGTGCGGCTCACCGAGCACCTCGCGGCGATCTCGCCCTCGCTGATCAGTTCGCCGCCGGCGATGGAGTTGGTGAGAATCTGCTCCTTGACCTCGGCATACACCCGCTCAGCAGCGGATTCGGCCGAAGTATGCAACATAGACACAAGTTGTACCTTACCAATGCCCGATGAAGCCCTGACCACCCCATACCCCGGCGCTTCCACTGGGTGGGACGGTGAGACACTTGATGCAGCCGTGACGAGCGTCCACCCCCCGCTCTTCGCGGCCCGACCGCGTCCGCTGAGCCACCCGCTCGCGTAGACGCGGTTATTTGAATAGCTCGCGGGCAGCGTCGCCGGCGAGACGATGCAACCCGCGCCGCACTGTGCGCGGCACTCAGGAGGACCCGACCGTGACGAGCACGGAGGACACACGCATGGGCGACATCCCCGAACCCTCGATCGCCGACATGCCGATCACCGACGAAGAGATCTTCTTGGCTCACTCCGGTGGCAAGTTGTCGGTCGAGCTGCGCGCGCCGATCGACTCCCAGCGCGACCTGTCGATCGCCTACACGCCGGGCGTCGCCCAGGTCTCGCGCGCCATCGACACCGACGCCACCCTGGTGAACAAGTACACCTGGACCGACCGGCTGGTCGCCGTGGTGAGCGACGGTTCGGCCGTTCTCGGCCTCGGCGACATCGGCCCGCGTGCGTCGCTGCCGGTCATGGAGGGCAAGTCGGCCCTGTTCCGCAGCTTCGCCGGGCTCAATTCGATCCCGATCGTCCTGGACACCAAGGATCCCGACGAGATCGTCGAGACGCTCATCCGGCTGCGCCCGAGCTTCGGCGCGGTCAACCTCGAGGACATCTCGGCGCCGCGTTGCTTCGAGATCGAGCGTCGCGTCATCGAGGCCCTGGACTGCCCGGTGATGCACGACGACCAGCACGGCACCGCCATCGTCGTCCTCGCCGCCCTGAAGGGTGCCGTCACCCATCTCGGCCGTGACATCACCAACCTGCGCGTCGTCATCTCCGGCGCCGGCGCCGCGGGTGTCGCGTGCGCCAACATCCTGCTCGCGGCCGGCGTCACCGACGTCATCGTGCTCGACTCGAAGGGCATCGTCTCCCAGGGCCGTGACGGCCTCAACGAGTCGAAGGCCGAGCTCGCCTCGCGCACCAACCCGCGCGGCGTGACCGGCGGCGCGGTCGAGGCCCTCGCGGGTGCGGATGTCTTCATCGGCGTCTCGGCCGGTGTCATCCCCGAGGAACTGATCGCGTCGATGAACAAGGACTCGATCGTGTTCGCGCTGTCGAACCCCGACCCGGAGATCCACCCCGAGACCGCCGCCAAGTACGCGGCCGTCGTCGCCACCGGACGCAGCGACTTCCCGAACCAGATCAACAACGTGCTCGCGTTCCCGGGCGTCTTCCGGGGCGCTCTCGACGCGGGTGCGCGCCGGATCAGCGAGGGCATGAAGATCGCTGCCGCCGACGCCATCTTCTCGGTTGTCGCCGACGACCTCGCCGCAGATCGCATCGTGCCGAGCCCGCTGGACAAGCGCGTCGCCCCGGCCGTCGCCGCCGCGGTCGCGAAGGCCGCCCAGGACGAGGGTCTCTGCTCGTAAGGATCGGTCCACCAAGAGAATTCGACCAGCGGGGGCTTCGGCCCCCGCTGGTCTCGTCTCAGGGCGACATCATCTGGTCGTCCGGGTCCTGCCAGGTGCACAGGCAGATCTCGTTGCCCTCCGGATCGGCGAGGACCCACCATGCGGGCGCGTAGTCGTCCGACAGCAGCTGACCGCCCGCGGTGATCGCGGCCTGCAGGCGTCCGTGGACCACATCGTGCGGGAGGCACAGGTCGAAGTGGACCCGATTCCGTTGCTTGCGTGGCGAATCCATCTGCTGGAACCACACCGTCGGTAGCCGCCCGGGCGGGTCGACGAGGTCGGCGAATTCCTCCGAATGACCGTCGGAGTAACCGAGCACGGCCTTCCAGAACGGGCGGATGGCCGCGATGTCGAGAGCGTCGATCGCCAGGTCGATCGCCGCCGCGGGCGCCGGCAACACCTCGAGTGCCATGTCTGCGGCGATTCCGGTGACCCGGTTCGCGAGCGCCACGTCGGCCTCGGTGAGCTGGTGCGCACTGTGTGTCGTGAGCGTGAGATGCACCGAGCCGTAACGCAGGTCGATGTCCGGGTGGTGATTCGCCTCCTCGGCGGCGTCGATGATCCGGGAGACGAACTCGCCGCCCTTCACCATCGAACCCGTGCGGTACGCGGCAGCGAGTTTCCCGGCGACCACGCGCCACGGGTCGGCAACGGTCTCGGTGACCTGCGCGGCGGACAATGGCGTGCGAGTTGACCCGGTCATACTCCCCCATGCTGCTCCACGTGCGGCCGATCCGAAAGGGGCACCGCGTTCACAAAGGGTGTCGGGGTGTCGTCTCCCGATACCCCAGGTCGCACCCTGCCGGGGCTTCAGCGCCGGTTGGAGGTGGCCGAGGCGAGTTCGGCGATGGTCGCGGCGGTCGCCGGAAGGAAGCCGCGGCGCGCTTCGGCGTCGAGGCCGGTTCCCGCTCCGATCACCGGATCGTAGTCGAGGCCGATCACACCGCCGACCGCGCCGGACACCACACCGACCAGCATCTCGGCAAGTCCCTCCTGCTGAGGTACGGGCAGCGGGGTGGTGATCACGACGACGGTCTGCTCCAGCACTCCGGCGCGGTCCCATTCGGTGAAGACGACGCGGGCCCGGTTGAGGAGGTCGGGCCGGGGGCTGATCACGAGGACCGGTGTGAGGTTGGGCAGGTCGTCTTCGGCGAGCTCGGGCAGCAGGGTCAGCGGGTGCGCACCCGCGTCGACGACGGGCACTGCCCCTTGGCGCCACGCCTCGACGACGGCGTCGGTGACGGTCGCCTCCTCCGGCGGAAGCCACAGTCCTGTTCCCGACGCGGTGCGCAGCAACTCGTCGTCGCCGGTGCCACGAAGTCGGAGTTCGATGTCGCAGTCGTTGCCCGAGGCGTCGACCCACCAGGACAGCAGGCCGAGACCCGACGCCGCGCGATGCTCCGCGAGCAGCGCCGACACGACGGACGTGCCGACGCCACCCGCCGAGCCGCAGACGACGACGGCCCGCTCATCCCAGGATTGCGGGTCGCCGTCGCGAAGAGGAGTCGACCCGGTCATCGGTCCTCACGGAACCAAAAGGTGGTCGCCGTAGCCGTAGGACTCTTCCTCATTCTTCCCTCCATGTCACGCCCACATCATCAGCGGCTCATCACACTCGCGGAGATCAAGGGACCAACATCCACAGCGCCGCCCCACAACCCGCGGGCACGCGCACCGGACTATCGATCGCCACCGCTTCGACCGTCAGCTGCACCGGGCCACCGAACGTCACTCCCCGGCACAGCTCTCTTCAGGTTGTCCGACTGCGTTCGGGTCCAGCCGCGAACCGACTTCTCCACACCAGAGCCGAGCACCGCATACGGCGCGCGCGCCTGCTCTCCCGACCATTTGTATCGAGAGGCACCGACCTTCACGTCCACATCACCGCGGTTGTTCACCACGTAGTCGACGGCCGGAAGACCCGAACGGCGTGCCTGATCAGCAGACAGATGGAACTCGAACTGATTCGGCCCCTTCACCTCCGGAGCAGCACGGCGAGGTCCATCGTTCTTCCACGGCTCATCCGGATTCGCACCCGGATCACCGGCGCCCAGCGAGTAGGCCAGAAGCCCCCCGGCGGTGCCACCGAGGGCAAAGCCGACCGCCGCCCCGGCAGCAGCGCCGCCGACACCGCCCACCGCTGCGCCGATCCCGGCCCCGATCGGGGCGAACTCCGGCCCCAGGACGAAGTAGGGGGCCAGCGAGCCGACGACACCGCCGGCAACCGCACCCACGATGGCGCCTCCTCCCGCACCGACCACCGCCGACGGAATCCCCAGCGCCACAGCACCGGCCGTGCCGCCGGCCATGACTCCGATGATCGTCGCAGCCGCACGACGCGACGCCTCGTCCTCGGGCACGCCCACCGAGATCAGGCCCTGCGCGATCTTCGCCTCGCCATACGCCGACCACGCGTTGATCGAGTTGACGTCCTTGTCCGACAACCCCTCCGGGATGTCGGACACGAAGTTGCCGATACGGATCTTGTCCGGCGGAGGCGCGATCGGACGCACCGGCGGAGCCACCCGCGGCGCAACGGGATTGGTGATCACCGGCGTGTACGGCTGGGCGTAGGACTGCGACAGCGATTCGTCGTAGGACCGGTACGGCGCCTCGACGGGAGGACCAGGGATCGTGCCCGGACCCGGAACCTCCACCGGTCGGACGATCGTCTCACCCGGAGCCGGCGCACCCGGCGCAACATCCGTCGGCGACGTGCCGCCCTGTCCCGGAGCGACATCCGACGGATCCGTGCCGCCCTGCTCCGGAACGGCGTATGCCATACCGGCTCCCGCGGTGATCGACGCGGCCACCACGGCCGACGTCACCGACAGCAACGGACCCGACGGCACACGATGCCGACGATGACGCCCCCGACTCTGACTCATTCCTCTGTCACCTTTCTCGGCCGCGTGCGCGGCATGGACCTCTGCTGTGCCGAATGGTTCTGTGCACGTGCTCATTCGACCGCCTTGATGGACTCGATGTAGACCTTGCCGTTGACCGTCGTGGTGTGGATGACCTGGCGGTACGTGATCGGTGCGACGTCGGGTTGCAGCTCGGTGAGCACCACCGAGTACTCACCGGGGCCCCGTTCGCTGATCTTCAGGCAGTGCCGCGTGCCGGTCGGGCGCTGATCGATGTACTGCTGCATCACGTACTCAGAGGCGACCGCGCCCGGCGTGGTCACCGCGCGGGCGGATTTTGCCGAACGCAGTACGTAGTAGGCGTGATTGAACGCGCGGATCGCCCCCGCACCCGAATTCTGGTGGCCGGCGTCGTCACCGTCCGACACCGTCGTGCCCGCTCCCGCGGTGTGCGGGGAGCAGGCCGGTGCGCGAGCCGCGGCGGTGGTCGATGCCGCGTCGGTCGGGGCGACCGACGAGGCGGGGTCTGCCGAGACTGCCCGCTCGGGCTCATCGCCACCCGCGACCGAGACGGCGAGCATCACCGTGGCCCCGACCACGAGAACCGCGGCCACCGCACCGGCGATCCGCGGTCGCGAACCGAGCGCTCTGCGCCACATCGGCTGTGGCGTGGTCAACGCCCTCCGCTTGTCGCGGACCGCCTTCTCGGCCTCCCTCAGGAACGCATTCAGATCCGACGACGGACGGTCCTGCGCCTCGGATGGACCCCGCCCGGCGAAGTGAGTCACCGGCTCGGAGACCGGCGCCGGGGTTTCCAGGACGGCCAGTGGAGAAGCACTGCAAATGGGTTGAACTGCGTCGATGGCGCGGAATCGCCCGAGATGAGCAGCAAGATCGGCGGCCGGCGTCGTCCCGGTCGAAGGCCATGCCGGGACGGCGGGGTACCAGAGGGACTGCGCGCGCGGCAGCACCAGAATCCCTCCCCCCGTACGGCGACCGTCGTCGTCTTTCACGCATGCGACAGCACGGCACCGCAGGTAATCCCCCCGAAGGAACCGGCATCATGCCGTCGCTGATCCGGGTCACCCTATAACAGCTCTCAGCAACGTCTCAGACGTCGTCCACAGGAACCAGTGCGGTGTTCCCCCGCGATCTCCGGCCATGTCATCGAGGTGACCTCGCTCGAGGCGATCGATCCTGCCGGCATCACGACGACGGAGGCGCGTCGCGCCGGATACGACACTCCCGAAGACGTGCGCACCGCTCTGTGCGTGAACGTCCACAACCCCACGTACCGGATCGGACTCCGTTGCATCGGCGAGGACCCACGGATCGCGCTTCGCGCGGACGACGACCTCTCCGACGACGACGTCGCCGCCATCCGGTCACGCCTCGATCGCATGGACGCCCGCTCCAAGCACGGCCCGTGGACCCGCGCCGTTCTCGCCGTCATCGCGCGACGCCCCAGGGTGGTGTCGACCGCGCTCGCCGCCGAACTCGGCAGGGACAGAGCGGCTTTCAAGGCCGATGTCACCAGACTGAAGTCCCTCGGACTGACCGAGAGTCTCGAGGTCGGCTACGCGGTGTCGCCGCGAGGCGCAGAGTTCCTGCGGCGCGTCGGAGCGCCGGAACAGCCCGGACCTCCACCCACACGTGACCCGAATGGACGACAATGAGTGCCATGCACCTCATCCGGTCCGGTCTCGTCGCGGCGGCCTCGGCGATCGCCGCCGCGTGTCTGTCCCTCGCCCCGGGCGCGGCCCACGCCGCGCCGTTCCCCGTCACGACCGACGTGAACAAGGCGATCGCCGAACACTACCTCGGTCCGGCGACCGAGTCGCCGGCGGGCAGCAACCGCTGGGACTGCCGTGACGCCCAGGGCCGCGATCCGGTGATCCTGTTGCACGCGACGGCGATGAACCAGAGCGCCAACTGGGCCTACCTGGCGCCGACCCTCGCCAATGCCGGGTACTGCGTCTTCAGCACCACCTATGGACAGGCGTCGTGGAGCGGCAACACCGGCGGCATGGGGAACAAGGAACGAGCGGCCGAGCACGTCGCCGCGTTCCTCGACCGCGTGCTCGCCGCCACCGGCGCATCGAAGGTCGACCTGATCGGCCACAGCCAGGGCGGGGCGATCGCCCAGCTGCTGACCCAACTACCGGGTCGGGCCGACCACGTGGACACGATCGTCTCGCTGTCCGCCACACACCAGGAGACCTCCCGTGTCGGTTCGATCACCGACCGCCTGCCCGTCCGGGCCCCGGGCGAGGCGGATTGGGGTCCGCGGCATCCGTCGATCCGCTACGTCAACTTCGCGACCCGATTCGACCGCATCTCCACGCCCTACCAGGTGACCTTGATGACCCCGGGCCCGAACGTGGAGAACACGCTGATCCAGGACGTGTGCCCGGCATCGAGGATCGGTCACGTGGGCATGGCGTACTCCCCGACGGTCGCCGCGCTGGTGCGCAATGCGCTGGACCCGGAGCACCCCGTTCCAGTCGTCTGCGGGTCCGACTACCCGCTCTGACCCCGCCCGAGGCGGCCGGCCAGGTGCCGGTTTTGTTGCGGGACGTCGACTCGCTAGACTCGTCTGCGCTGCCTCGCGCAGCACGCCGCCCTAGCTCAGTCGGTAGAGCAATTCACTCGTAATGAATAGGTCAGGGGTTCGATTCCCCTGGGCGGCTCCACAGATGCAGCACGCGGCGGTTTCCCGGCTCGGGAAACCGCCGTCTTCAGTTCACAGCGCGCACACGCACCGCATCCGAGCATCGACTCGCCTCGGAGCGGCTTGGACCTCCGATCGTCTCGTCTCCTCCGGTCGACGTCGAGTCGCGCGCCGCCCTCTCGAGAGCATCGAGGGCGCGCAACCTGCCCCGGAAGACACCCGACTGCGAGAGACTGCGAGAACACCCTGCCGTTAATACGTTCAGATGACAGACACCCCTGTCGCAGCCTCAATACACTCCATCCGACAGGTAGGAGGAGACGTGGGCGGACGCCGCAGATCACGCCAGGCGTGGTCGGCGCGCACCACGAGGGCCTTCCACAGGCCGTCTCGCCGAACGACGACCTCACTGGCGTTCAGCGCCCTCGCGCTGGCATCGGTCATACCCGTGGCCGTCGCGTCGACCAACGTGGCGGTGGTGGTCGAGTCTCTGATCGACCGCGAGATCGTCGGTGAAGGCACCCCTTACCGCCACCGCAGCACCACCGACATCTTCACCGGTCGGCTCGCAGGCCTCTCGCCGGCGCCCGGTCACGGCCGGGATCTGCTCATCACCGGCGGACTGACCGCGGGGAGCCCGGAGCCGGTCCTGGTCTTCCACCCGAGCACCCCGACCCCCACCGGGTTGCCGCCCGCCCTCGCGCCGGTCGCCCCCGGACAGGAGATGACGAGGCAGGTCACCCTCGACCAGGACCTGGCGATCATGGAGGCGTTCGCGGGCTCCGGAGAGCCGCGGTCCGTCGTCATCGTCACCGAGCGGCCGCGCACCACCGCCGAGCCCCTCGGCGACGTGTCCGAGATCCCGCCGACCGACGACCGGGAGTACGACGACGACTTCATGCTCCCGGACAAGGACCGCGTCGTCATCGTCTCCGACCCGCGGAGCCCGTGGGGCCTCAACGCCTGGCTCGAGACGGTCCCCTGGCTGAAGCCGATCGCCGAGGCCGCCGGGATCAAGACCGACGGCGTCCGCGACCCGCAAGCCACCGGCAAGGTGAAGGTCGTCTCGGTCATCATCGTCGGAGACCCGCTCAGCAACTTCCAGTGGGACCCGAACCGTCCGATCGCGTCGATGATCGTCAACATCGCCGGCTACCTCACCATCACCTCGGGCAACGGGCCCCACACCTACGACGACCTCGCGCGCCTCGGCGAGCCGAAGCTGTTCACGAGCCACAACACCACGTACGCCGTCTACGAGGCGGCACATCCGCTCGCACTGCTGCTCGCGGTGGTCTACGAACGTCTCGGCATCCCCTACGACAAGAGCGACCTCGAACGGTGGAACGACAAGGCGCAGAAGTTCTTCCCGATCCAGCGGCCTTCGGTGGACACTTCGGCGGTCCCACTCGACGAGGGAGGATCGCTGCCCATCGACCCGGCCAACCCCGGGGAGCCCAAAGAACCCGAGAACAACCCGACCCCGGCGCCGAATCAGGGCATCGTGCCCCCGACGCAGCCACCGGCGAGCCACGACGGCGAAGGCACCCCGCCGGTGATCGACCAGCCCGTCGTCGACGAGACCCCGGACGAGCATCACCACGACGAGAGCGACACGCACGACGATGACGCCGCCTCCGACGATGGGGGATCGGGAACCGAGACGACGGATTCGGTGGATACGGAGCGCGAGTCCGACTCCCCCACCGAGGTCAGCGCAGCGAACGACGAGCGCTCGGAGACGACCACCGGAGGAGACACCGGACGAGAGAGCACAGCCGGGAGACCGGGCACATCGAGCCAAACGGCCTCGGCCGGAGGCGATTCCGCGTCCGACAACTCCTGACCCCCGGCCGAAGGCCTCAGATCACCAGAGTCGGTCAGAACAGGGCGCCCAGGCTCCCGTTGCCCGAATTCTCACCGGGACCGTCGTTTCCGCCGGGGCTGTCGTTCCCGCCGTGGCCGTCATCGTCACCGGGACCGTTCGCCGGCGTGCCGGTCCCACTCACCAGGTAGGACTGCGCCAAGCCGTCGATCACCCCGAAGGCCGAATGGGGAGTCGTGCATTCTTGATAGATGGCGTAGGACGTGTCCGCCCGGCCCGAGTCCCACGTCTCGGTCGTCGAGGCGCTCTGGGCGATCGTCACGCCGTCGAGCACCTTGTGAAGTGCATTCCCGGCGACCTGTTGGCGAGCGTTGTCGAGTTCTGCGGACGCGACACCCTGGCTCAGCCCGGCATTGACCTGGGCGGCACGTAGTGCGAGCCAGCCGAGATCCTCCGCGGCGTGGATCGACACCCAGCACGTCGCTGTCCCGTTCCAGCTGTTGGTGACCGTCACCGACACCGTTCCGCCGACGAGGGTTTGGCTGTGGGGGTAGGCAGTCGAGGTGAGTAGTGCCGCCGCAGCGCCACCGCTGCCGGCGAAAGCCACCGCGGCGCAGGCGGCGATTGCGAAGACTGCAGCCACCCATCTGGAGAAGCGCATCCAGTCCCTTTCGGTTGTTCACCCGACTGCGCTATCGAGCGGAGGAATCGTAGAAGGCCATCCGACGGATGTGATCCGATTGATGCCCGAGTCCATTGGCCACCACATGACTTCGAAGCCGAGGAATGGTGATCGTCAAAACCGCTGCCCGTGGTCTGGAGCGATTTCCTGCTGCCGCGAAACGCAGCCTCGGGCCGCGCAACGGTGTGCTCCCGATCAGTCCATGACGACTACGAATTCCGGCGACAGGCAACGGAATCACTAGGCGGTCTCGTTGTCGAGACCGTCCTCCCCGCCGTCACGGCGCAGCACGACGCGACAGACGCGGATGAACGACCGCCCGCGTCCGAGTGGGCACGACGGTTTGTGGTGTCGACGCCCCAGCGGCCGGCACCAGCCCGGCACGGGCGGCAGACTACTTCGCGGCCTCGTCACCCACAGGCTCGTCTTCTGCCGAATCGCTCTCCGCGTCCTCATCGGCGTCGTCCCGCTCCGCGAGGGGGTCGTATCCAGGCACGCCCTCGAGGACGGTCAACTCCTGATCGACAGCGGCCGCGACGGCCTTCGCCTCGTCCTTGATCTTCCGGATGAAGTCCGACATCGCCTGCTCCCTTGCTCATCGGTACGCACGACCCCACGACCGTGCTCCCATGATAGGGGGCTGCTCACCGCTTCAGATCAGGGTTCTCGGAGACCTCGTCGACGTGCCACATCATGTCGTCGAGGGCACCGAACGGCTCGTCGAGGAGCAGTGCCGTGGGCTTGACGACGAGTGCCCGCCCTCGAGACACTCTGGCGCACACCGCCGGACAGCATCGCCGGTTCCGCCTTCTCGAAGCCCTCGAGGCCGACCAGCTCGATATGGTCGGCGACCGGGTCGTCGCCTGCCGGCATTCCGCCGATCTGCCGCGGGAGTTGATAGTGGACTCCACGGGAGCGCCAGGGACGCCGCCCGCCGGTGGGTCAGCCGGCGAAGATCCGCCTGTACGGCTCCGACAACCTCGGATGGTAGGAATCCCAGTCGACGGCCGCGACGCTCCCGCCGGATTCCGCAGCCACCAGCCTGTCGAGGTAGTACTCCCATCCGGGCCCGACGTTCTCGGCCATCTCGGGCCGGGGGAGCCCCTGTGCGAAGACGAGGGTCGTCGAACCGCCGGACTCGACGAGATCGAGTTCGAGTCGCCACACGTCGTCGGGGTCGCCGTCGTCGGCGGGGGTTCTCGATTCGACGACGAGTCGTCGGGGCGGGTCACATTCGCAGATGGCCATCCGCTCGTTCTCCGCATCCTCGCCCTCGGCGGTCATGCGGAAGTCGACGAACCCTGCCGTCGGGTCGCCGGCCCAGGTTCCGATCCATCGTCGGAGCCGCTCGGGTTCGGTGATGGCCGCCCACACCGCATCGGCGGGCGCCGGGAACGTGCGCTCGAGAACCAGGAACGCCTGTCCGCCGCGCGTCTCCCGACGACCGGTCGGCGTCACTTCGGTACTCATCCGGTCTCCTTCTGGTGATCGGGATCTTCGGCGAGGTCGCGACCCTCTAGCACGGCGCGCCGGACCTCGAGCTCGAGTGGATTCACGAAATCACCGGAGGTGAGTTGCTCAGGCGTCGACCTTGCGCTTCAGCGCCAACCCGATCCGGGCGACCATGTCGTCCACCGCGAACTTCGGTTTCACGTTCTTGTCGAGCGCCTCGCGGCAGTCGAGCACCGCCTCCACACAGGCGAGCAGCTGCTCCGGTCGCGCGTACTCGCCCATGGGAACGGAGATGGAATCGGACTTGTCCGGATGCATCGGGGTGACCTGCGCCCCGACGCTCACCACCAGGGCGTCACGGAACAGCGCCGCGAGGTCGACGAGGGCGCGGTCGAGCACGTCACGCCCGACCCGCGTCGCGCGGGACTTCTGCCGCTTCTCGAGCTCCTTGAGCGCGCCTGCGGTGCCGCGCGGCATCCGCGAGGTGCCCTTACCCGTGCCGCCGGCACCGAGCGCAGTCCGCATCTCCTCGGTCTCGGCCTCGTCGAGTTCGGCGGCGATCGCCTTGGCCGCGGCATCCGCGGACTTCACCAGCTCCTCCGCGGCGGCGTAGGCGGTGGAGTCGCGGGTGGCGGCCCGGGCCAGGGACAGGGCCTTCTCCCGCTGCTCCCGCGCGTCGGGATCGGTCGCGAGACGGCGCGCGCGACCGATGTGGCCACCGCAGACCGACGCCGCCCAGTGGGCCTGCTCGGGATCGAGTCCGTCCCGTTCGACCAGGACTCGCTCGATGTCCGCGGTGGTCGGGGTGACCAGCGCGATGTGCCGGCACCGCGAGCGCAGCGTCACCGAGATGTCCTCCGGGTCGACCGAGGGCGCGCACAGCAGGAACACGGTCCGCGGCGGCGGCTCCTCGACGACCTTCAGCAGGGCGTTCGCGGCCTGCTCGGTGAGCCGGTCGGCATCTTCGACGATCACCACCTGCCAGCGGCCGGTGCCGGGGCGCCGGGAGGCCGCCTGGACGATGTCGCGCATGGCGCTCACCGCGAGGCTCAGCCCCTCCGGGACGACGTGCCGGACGTCGGCGTGGGTCTTGGCCATGACGGTCACACAGGCCCGGCACTCGCCGCAGCCGATGTCCGCCGGATCGGGCGCCTGGCACTGCAGGGCGGCGGCGAAGCACGTCGCGGCCACCGACCGGCCGCTGCCGGGCGGCCCGGTGAAGAGCCACGAGTGGGTCATCGACGCGCGTGACCACCCCGCGTCGACACCGGGGATCTCGTCATCCGGAACGAAGAGCCCGTCGGACTGACCCGCGTCGAGGCGCTGCGCGAGCATCCGAGCGGCCCGCGCGGCGGCGCGGAGCTCGTCTGCGATCGCATCCTGCCCGGTCAGCCGATCAAAGACATTGGTCACAACGACACCCTAAACCGCAGTTCGGACAGGCCTCGCGCAGGAACGCCGTTTAACAATTGCAAGCAGCCAGCTACCGTAGTCACCGTGGTGGAACAGAGGTCACGGTGGTCGAAGGTCCTGCACCTGGGCCGGTGGCTGATCCACACCCCGTGGCCGATCCTCGCACTGGACATGCTCCGGGCGAATCTCGTCGGCGCCCTCTTCACCTTCGCGTTCCTGCGCTTCGGCATGCCGCTGCAGGACTCGATCAGCCTCGACGAGATCACCGCGCTCAACCAGGTCATCTTCGCGGGCTACCTGCTCATCGCGATGGTCATCGGCGGTTACGCCTCCATCCAGTTGTCGTTGCCCGTGCTCCTGTGGCACCGGCGCCGCACCAGACTCGACAACGAGGCGGCCCGACGACGCGCCCTCGCCCTGCCCTCCCTGCTGACCGTGGTGAACGCGGCGTTGTGGGTCGTGGGCGGAACGCTGTTCACGCTGGTCAACATGACGGTGTCGTCGAAGAACGCGTTCATCGTCGCGATCGCCTCCGCAATCGGCGCCATGGTGACCTGCGCGCTGAGTTACATGCAGGCCGAGAAGGTGCTGCGTCCGATCACCGTCGCCGCGATGGCCAACAACCCCGAGGACGCGATCGCGCCGAGCGTCACCACCCGCATCACCGTGTTCTGGGTGATCAGCGTGGTGGCGCCGATGGCGGTGATCATCGGCCTGATCGTGCTGCACCGGCTGGGCATCTTCGAAGGCGATTCGACCGGACTCGAACGGCCGATCCTGTGGATGGCGATCTCCGCGCTGGCGTTCAGCGTGATCGCCATCGCCCGCGTCGTCGCCGCGATCAACGACCCGATCAAGCAGCTGCGTCAGGCCCAGGCGAAGGTCTCCGAGGGCGATCTGAACGTCGCGGTGAAGATCTACGACGGCAGCGACCTCGGTCTGCTGCAGGCCGGCTTCAACGACATGGTCGCCGACCTGCGCGAACGCCAGCAGCTGCGCAACCTGTTCGGTCGCTACGTCGGTGAGGACGTCGCCCGACGCGCCATCGAGCAGGGCACCGAACTCGGCGGGGAGGAACGCTATGTCGGCGTGCTGTTCGTCGACATCGTCGGGTCGACGCGGCTGGCGGTGAACCGTCCCCCGCGCGAGGTCGTGGAGTTGCTCAACCAGTTCTTCCGGGTCGTCGTCGCGGTGGTGGGACGCCACGGCGGCTTCGTCAACAAGTTCCAGGGTGACGCCGCGCTGGCGATCTTCGGCGCACCGCTCGACCTCGACGACTTCGCCGGACGCGCCCTGGCCGCCGCCCGCGAACTGCGCACCGAGCTGGAGGCCCTCGGCGACACCGACATCGGCATCGGCGTCTCCGCCGGCAAGGCGATCGCCGGTCACATCGGCGCCGAGCAGCGCCTCGAGTACACCGTCATCGGCGATCCGGTGAACGAGGCGGCCCGACTCACCGAGCTGGCCAAGGACGAACCCACCCGCGTCCTCGGTTCGGCGCGCGCGGTGTTCCTCGCCTCGCATCAGGAGGCCGAACACTGGGAGATCGGCGAGGGCGTCGAACTCCGCGGCCGCGGCATCGAGACACTGCTGGCCCGCCCGCACATGGAGCCCTACCAGCGGGACTGACGTCGGCCCGCGGGCTCCTGCGCGTCGGGTCACCGGGCTTCGGCGGCTCAGTTCTCCGACGACTCGGTTGGCTCCGCGGCAGCGTCGGCCGCGCTCTTCTTCGCGGCGGTCTTCTTGGCCGCAGATTTCTTCGCGGTGGTCTTCTTCGCGGTCGTCTTCTTGGCGGTGGCCTTCTTGGCAGCCGTCTTCTTCGCGGCCTTCTTCGCCGGCGCCTTCTTGGCGGCCTTCTTCGCCGCCTTCTTGGCCGGGCCCCGCGCACGACGATCCGCGAGCAGCTCCATCGCCCGTTCCGGTGTGATCGAGTCGACCTCGTCGCCCTTGCGCAGGCTGGCGTTGGTCTCGCCGTCGGTCACATACGGCCCGAAGCGGCCGTCCTTGATGACCATCGGCTTGCCGCTGACCTCGTCGTTGGCGCCCAGGTCACGCAGCGGCGGCGCGGCGGCCTGACGACCCCGGCGCTTGGGCTCGGAGTAGATCTTCAGCGCCTCGTCGAGCGTGATGGTGAAGAGCTGCTCCTCGCTGGTCAGCGACCGCGAGTCCGTCCCCTTCTTCAGGTACGGGCCGTAGCGGCCGTTCTGGGCGGTGATCTCTTCGCCGGACTCGGGGTCGACACCGACGACCCGCGGCAGCGACAGCAGCTTCAGCGCGTCGTCGAGGGTCACCGTGGCGATGTCCATCGACTTGAACAGCGAGCTGGTGCGCGGCTTGGGACCGGCAGCCTTCTTGGTGGCCTTCTTCGCGGCCTTCTTGGCCGCGGGCTTGGTCTTGGTCGCGGTGCCGCCGCCGGGCGCATCGAGCGGGACGACGTCGGCATCGCCCGGCTCTGCAGACGTACCGCCGCCGTCACGCGGCGTCGGGCCGGCCGGGATGGTCAGCGGCGCGTCGTCGCCCTCGTCGTCATCGTCGTCGGACGGGAGGATCTCGGTGACGTACGGGCCGAAACGACCCTCCTTGACCACGATCTCGTGGCCGGTCGCCGGGTCGACACCGAGCGAGCGACCCTCCTGCGGCGTCGCGAACAGCTTCTCGGCGACCTCGAGCGTCAGCTCGTCGGGGGTCATGTCGGCGGGCAGGTTGGCGCGCTGGAGATCGGGCTCGACGTCCTCGCCCGACTTGGTCGCGTTCAGGTCGCGCTCGAGGTAGGGCCCGAACCGGCCGACACGAACATAGACCGGACGCCCCTCGGAGTCGTCGAAGAGCTTGATCGAGTTGACCTGACGGGCGTCGATCTCCTCGAGGTTCACGCCGACGAGCTTCTTGAGTCCGCCGTACTTGGCGATCTCGGAGTGCGCGGACTTGCCGTCGTCGTTGGTGCCGGGGCGTTCCTCGCCGAAGTAGAACTCCGACAACCAGCGGGTCCGGTCCTCGTTGCCGGTCGCGATGCGGTCGAGGTCGTCCTCGAGGGTCGCGGTGAAGTCGTAGTCGACGAGGCTCTCGAAGTACGCCTCCATCAGCCCGACCACGGCGAACGCGATCCACGACGGGACGAGGGCGTTGCCCTTCTTCACCACGTAGCCGCGATCCTGGATGGTGCCGATGATCGACGCGTAGGTCGACGGGCGGCCGATGCCGAGCTCTTCGAGGACCTTGACCAGCGAGGCCTCGGTGAAGCGGGCCGGCGGATTGGTCGAGTGGCCGTCGGCGGTGAGCTCGGTCGCGGTGAGCGTCTGGCCCTCGGTGAGCTGCGGCAGGCGGTTCTCGGCGTCGTCGGCCTGACCGCCGGTCTGCTCGTCGACGGTCTCGACGTACGCCGACAGGAAACCCGGGAAGGTGATCGTGCGGCCGGACGCGGCGAACGTGGCGCGCTCACCGGTCGACGCGGTGCCGGCGATCCGCAGGCTCATGGTGGTGCCCTTGGCGTCGGCCATCTGCGAGGCGACCGTGCGCTGCCAGATGAGTTCGTAGAGCCGGAACTCGTCGGTGTCGAGCTGGCCCGCGACCTGGCCCGGGGTGCGGAAGGTCTCGCCGGCCGGACGGATCGCCTCGTGCGCCTCCTGCGCGTTCTTCACCTTGCGGGTGTACTGGCGCGGCGTCGGGTGGACGAAGTCCGGGCCGTACAGCTCGCGGGCCTGTGCGCGGGCGGCGTTGATCGCCGACTCGCTGAGGCTCGTCGAGTCGGTACGCATGTAGGTGATGAAGCCGTTCTCGTACAGCCGCTGCGCGATGCGCATCGTGCGGTCGGAGGTGAACCGCAGCTTGCGGCCGGCCTCCTGCTGCAGCGTCGAGGTCATGAACGGCGCATACGGGCGACGGGTGTAGGGCTTCTCCTCGACCGAGGTGACGGTCATGGTGACCCCGCGCAGGCCCGCGGCCAGGCTCTCGGCGCGGTCGGCGTCGAGGACGATGACCCCGTCGGACTTCTTCAGCCGCCCGGTGGACTCGAAGTCGCGACCGGTGGCGACCCGATTGTCGTCGACGTTGACCAGGCGCGCCTTGAACGTCTGGGGGCTGGCGTCGGCGCCGGCGTCCATGGTCGCGGCGATGTCCCAGTAGTCGGCGGAGACGAACGCCATGCGCTCGCGTTCCCGCTCGACGATGATGCGCGTGGCGACCGACTGCACACGGCCCGCCGACAGCTTCGGCATGACCTTCTTCCACAGGACCGGCGACACCTCGTAGCCGTAGAGGCGGTCGAGGATGCGGCGGGTCTCCTGGGCGTCGACGAGGTCGGTGTCGAGGTCGCGGGGGTTCTCGGCCGCCGCCCGGATGGCCGGCTCGGTGATCTCGTGGAAGACCATCCGCTTGACCGGGATCTTGGGCTTGAGCGTCTCGAGGAGGTGCCACGCGATGGCCTCCCCCTCGCGGTCACCGTCGGTGGCGAGGTAGAGCTCGTCGACGTCCTTGAGCAAGGACTTCAACTCGCTGACGGTGGACTTCTTGTCCGGGGACACCACGTACAGCGGCTCGAAGTTCTCGTCGACGTTCACGCCGAGTCGCGCCCACGGCTGACCCTTGTACTTGGCGGGCACGTCGGCGGCTCCGCGCGGGAGGTCGCGAATGTGGCCGCGCGAGGACTCCACCACGTAATTGGGCCCCAGGTAACCGGCGATCTTGCGCGCCTTGGTCGGGGACTCGACGATCACGAGTCGTCGGATTCCCCCACTTGAGCGGGATGCGGTGCTGGTCTCGGCCACCGGGGCGTCCTTCGTTTGACTGGGTAAAACGTCCTGCGCTGGAGTTCAGGTGTGTTGGATGGGTTTGTACCTTATGTATAGCGCTGTTTGCACATCCGAATTCCGCGGCGGGTCGCAGAATATCCCGATCCACACCTCGATCTACGACGTTCACCCAGGTCAGGGCGCCGCCGACGCGGCCGTCAATGCAATTCGGCGGCAGGCCAGTCCGCGACGGCCGCCGGGCACGGCGGAGGGCCGACGTATTCGTGGAGTCGCGCGAGACGCCGATGACCGGTGATCCGGAGCGCGGGGGAATTGCCCCGGGTGCCCACCAGCGTGGGCGCGATGCCCGCCCTCATGAGCGCGGTCGCCAGGTCGGCGTGCGTCTCGGGCGCATGCGGGTCGAGTCCCAGTTCATAGCGCCCCTCGTCGGAGTGGCCGGCGGCGATCACCCACAGGCGCAGCGCGCGGAAGGTCGGAACCCAACCGGCCGGCATCGACTTCACCGCACCGGTCGACCACGCGGCATGCAGGGCGTCGAGGTCGTGGGACGGGGCGGCGCGCGCGAGCGGGGTGCCCTCGTCGGAGGTCGTCACCTCGGCCTCGAGACCGGCGGCCCGCATCTGCTCGACGATCTGCTCCGCGCGCCAGCGGTCGGCGACCACGATCGAGACCCGCGTACCGGATTCCGAGCGAACCGTCTGGCCGTGGGCGGCGAGCAACCCCTCGAGATCGGAGTACGCGGGCTCCTCGGTCTCTGCGGAGAAGAACGACAACTGGCCCACGGTTCGAGGTTAGGGCCTCACAGGCGCCCGAACCGCTCTTTGGCCCCGGCGGTTCGTGCTCGATCCCTCCGCCCGGCATCCCCGAGAGGCGACGCCGGAAAAACGAACCACTCCCGTCTCGACGGATCGGGACGGGAGTGGTTGTCGGCAGGCTGCGGCTCCGCAGCTGCCCAGGAGTCTCTAGACGGCGCGCACGCCGGTCGCCTGCGGGCCCTTGGTGCCCTGGCCGACCTCGAACTCCACCCGCTGGTTCTCCTCGAGGGTGCGGAAACCGGATCCCTGGATCTCGGAATAGTGGACGAACACGTCGTCGGAACCCTCATCCGGAGCGATGAAGCCGAAGCCCTTTTCCGCGTTGAACCACTTCACAGTTCCCTGTGCCATGTCTTGCAATCCTTTACATATCAACTGTCGCGACGAGATGGGTCACCCCGTCGTGGCCGGTTGACCGCCATACCTCAAAGAGCCCCGCGATGATCTGCGTCGATCCGCCAAACTAGCCTCAGTACCACGGCTGCAACACGCTGTTCGCCCACCGCCGGTGGGTTGCGAAAGCTGCGGCCGAGCCCAGTCAATCACGTTCCGCCCGGTTGCGATAGTCGCACCAACCAAGTTGAACAAAAACCTCGCCAAACATCAGATCCATGACACCCGCCGGTAACATCCGACCGGCCCAGACCCTAGGCGTCGGCACCACTTTGAAGAACATCCGTCAATAAAATGCAGTACTCCACATTCGGGACAGATCTCCTCGCACGGTCGCTCGCGGGCACCGATCCCGAGAGCTCCCCACTCACCCACCTCTCGGTAATCCCGTCGCGCCGTGAGGCTTTCGCAGACTGGCCGGAATGGGTGCCGGAGCCGCTTCGCGAGGCCTACGCGGACAACGGGATCGAGCGGGTCTGGACGCACCAGGCGCAGGCGGCCGACGCGGCCTTCACCGGTCGCCATGTCGCGATCTGCACCGGGACCGCATCCGGCAAGTCGCTGGCCTACCAAATGCCAATCCTGTCAACCCTGTTGACGGAGAAGAACGCCACCGCGTTGTACCTTGCGCCGACCAAAGCCCTGGGCGCCGACCAGATCCGGTCGGTCACCGCGGTGATCTCCGGGCGACCCGAGTTCGGGCACCTGCAGCCGTGCGCCTACGACGGCGACACCGATCCGGAGATCCGGCAGTGGGCGCGGGTGCACTCGCGATGGATCTTCACCAACCCCGACATGCTGCACATCGGGATCCTGTCGCACCACGCCAAGTGGCGGCAGTTCTTCCGCAACCTCCGCTACATCGTGGTCGACGAGTGCCATCACTACCGCGGGGTCTTCGGCTCGCACACCGCACTGGTGATGCGCCGGCTGCTGCGGATCGCGCGCGCCGCCGGCGGCAACCCGACGGTGATCGGGGCCAGCGCCACCGTCGCCGCGCCCGCGGAGGCGTTGAGCCGTCTGATCGGCGAGCCCGCGGTCGCGGTCACCGAGGACGCCTCGCCGCGCGGGGAGCGAACCGTCGCACTGTGGGAACCCGATTTCCTGCCTGCGGTGACCGGGGAGAACGGCGCCCCGGTCCGGCGTTCGGCCGGCGCCGAGGCCGCACGACTGCTCGCGGACTTCGTCGTCGAGGGCGCCCGGACCCTGTGCTTCGCACGGAGCCGGCGCGGCGTCGAGCTGACCGCCCTCACGGCGCGAAACCTGTTGGCGGACAGCGCCCCGGAGCTGGTGTCGAGGGTCGCGGCGTATCGGGCCGGCTACCTCGCCGACGACCGGCGGAAACTCGAGCAGGCCATCAACGACGGCGAGTTGATCGGCGTGGCGACCACCAATGCGCTCGAGCTGGGCGTGGACATCAGCGGACTGGACGCGGTCATCGTCAGCGGCTATCCGGGTACCGTCGCGTCGTTCTGGCAGCAGGCCGGCCGCGCCGGCCGACAGCGCGAGTCGGGCGACTCCCTGGTGGTGCTCGTCGCGCGCGACGACCCGCTCGACACCTACCTCGTGCACCACCCGTCGGCGTTGCTCGACAAGCCGGTGGAGGCCACCGTGACCGACCCGTCGAACCCCTATATCCTCGGACCCCACCTGCTGTGCGCGGCCGCGGAGAAGCCGCTGTCGGACGCCGAGATCGACTCCTGGGACGCTCGCGACGTCGCCGAAGACCTCGCCGCGGAAGGGCTGCTGCGCAAGAGGAAGGCCGGTTGGTACGTCGCCGCCGGCGTCGAACCCCACGCCGAGGTCGACATCCGCGGCGGCATCGGCGGGCAGGTCCTCATCGTCGACACGACGACCTCGCAGGTGCTCGGCACCGTCGACACCGGGCGGGCGATGTCGACCGTGCACCCGGGTGCCGTGCACATCCACCAGGGCGAGACCTATCTGGTCGACGAACTCGACCTCGACGACGGCCTGGCCCTGGCCCACCCCGAGGACCCGGACTGGACGACCTCGGCCCGCGAGACCACCGACATCTCGATCACGTCGGTCATCGACAGCCGGACGTTCGGGGCGCTCACCGTCGCCTTCGTGGATGTCGACGTCACCCACCAGGTGGTGGGCTACCTGCGCACCCTGAGGAGCGGCGAGGTGCTCGACGCGGTGGAGCTCGACATGCCCGCGCAGACGCTGCACACGCGGGCCGTCATGTACACCCTCACCCTGGAGGCCCTCGCCGACGCGGGGATCGACGAGCCGAGGTTGCCCGGGTCGCTCCACGCCGCCGAGCACGCCGCCATCGGCCTGCTGCCGCTCGTCGCGACCTGCGACCGCTGGGACATCGGCGGCGTGTCGACCGACCTGCATCCCGACACCGGGCTGCCCACCGTGTTCGTCTACGACGGCTACATGGGCGGTGCCGGATTCGCCGAACGGGGGCACGCCGCGTTCCTCACCTGGATCGATGCCACCCGCGACGCCGTGGCGAGCTGCGGCTGCGAGAGCGGCTGCCCGTCGTGCGTGCAGAGTCCGAAGTGTGGCAACGGGAATGACCCGCTCGACAAAGATGGCGCAGTGACCGTCCTCGAGCTCGTATCTCGGCAATACTTGGCTCATGCATGACGAGGCACCCGATCATGGGGTCGGCACCAAGCGGCTGGTGACCCGGCCGTCACGCGCCTTCTTCCTGCTCGCGCGCCCGACCCAGAACACCGACACACTCCCCTCCTCCATCGGCGAACGCGACGTCTTCTTCTCCGAGGAGGAAGCGCTCGACGCGCTCGACCTCCACTACGGCTGGTGCGCCGCCCGGTCGGGCGGGTTCACCTCCGTCGTGACGACCGCGCAGTGGTACCTGCAAACCGCGATGATCGGTCCGCGGATCACGCCCGCACTCGGGGAGGTCTACCTGGCCACATCGGACGCGCAGACCGGCCAGACATGGGCTGCCGCAGGCGGATTCCTCACCGAGGGCGAGCTGATCCACTGGTCGTCGTTCGTGCGGGCGGCACGTTCGCTGATCCCGCTGCACATCGGGACCGACTCGTTCGAGCTCGCCTACCGCGGCGATGTGAACGTGCACTTCCACCAATTGTGGTTCGCCCCCGTGCGATCGGTGCGGGTGTACCCGAAGAAGATCGTCGTCGACGACGACAACAGGGGTTAGCCCTCTCCGTCACCGCGTCGGAGACGGCCGATGATGGCGTCGCACCCGGCCCAGAACCACCGGCCCGCCAGCGACATGAGCAGGAAGAAGGCGAGGAATACCGGGATCTGCCCCCACCGAACCGCCCACTCCGACAAGTGCGTGAGGTTCGCGGCGATCAGCACCAGCAGGACGCATCCGAGCGCGAACAGAACCCAGGTGCGGGTTTCGGTGTGCTTCGGCGGTTTCGGTTGCGCGGGTTCGGCAGCGCGATGCGCGCCGCGGTGTTCGACAGCGTGGGTCACGGTGAAACTCCTTCTCGTCTGCGGTGTTCGTGGTGCCGGTCAGTCACCGACGAAGGCCGAGTCGGGCAGGTCCGGCAGCCCGGGGTGCTCGACGTCGGGGATGATCGGACAAGAACTCGTCCGCTGAAACATCCTGCGCACACCGCGCCTGCCCGATGCGGCTCCGATCTCGATGCGAGTGAAGATCTCGACCTGGCCGTGTTCCTCTGAGTTCAGCAGTGTCGCGAACTGACGGACGGTGATCCCGGCCGGTCCGGGGATGGTGAACCCGGTCGTCTTGACCAAGCGCGCCCCGGGTAATCGACGTGATCGCCTGTCCTGTGGAGCATGTCAGACGGGTTCGCGATACCCTCGAGATCCCAGGCCAGACATGTCGCATTCGGCGCGAATCCCCTCACGGTGTCGCCGGGTGAGGCGACCGTGATCGCATGCCGCAGGGCCGGACTCTGCACCGGAGGCCAACCCGGCGGAAGGTCCCAGCACTGAACTGGGTTCAGCAACTCTGATGCGCCAACGGTCCCCGACCTACGCCGGGTCCTTTGGCCGCGTCACTCGACCGGCCCCGCTCGTGCGACTGCGATCGCTTCACCGGTCCCGAAACCACCGAGTTCGACTGACAACCGCACCGACACCACGGCGTCGGCCCCGTCGATGCGGCACGAAACGACCTCGACCCGCGGACGTTGTACCCGTGCCAGCGAACGCGCCTGGCCGCAGGGATCGGCACCTCCTCCGGCGTGGTCCACGGCAGCCGCCAGTGCAGCCAGATCGGCTGCCGACTGCGCTCGATGGCGAGCGAGAACGGCTGCACCGACGTAGATCACCAGGACGAGAACCGCCGCGATCGCCGCAATCACGAACGCGCCCAGCACCGTCGCATTTCCGTCCTCGTCGGCGGCCGGACCGCGAATGGACCTCACGGTTCGACCCCCGGCGCGAACACGACCTGATCCTCACCGCGCGGTTCCCTCACTGCCACGGCTCGTGCCGACAGGGTCAGCCCCGGCATGAGCGCCACCGACGTCCGAACGTGAACGATCACCCGCTCACCCTCTTCCGAGATGTCGACCACCGCCTCGTCACCAGCCAGACCCTTCGCGATCTCACGTGCCGAGTCGTCACCGGCCGCAGTCAACCGTGCGGCCTCGCGCGCGGCGTCGGTACACCGGACCTGCGCCGTCACACCGGAGATCGCGCCGATCGCCAGCAACGCCGCGACGACGATCGCAGCGATCGCATACGCCGCCTCGACGGACACCATCCCGGACTCGTCGCGGGCCAGATGCGAGAGTCGAGATCGACAGCCACGCAACAGCATCATCCGACCGAGGTACTGAGCGCCTTCCCGATGATCCCGGTCAACGCACTCACAATGTTGTCCCCGGTGATCACCGTATAGAGGATGGCCCCGAATGCCGCAGCCGCAATCGTGCCGATTGCGTACTCGGTAGTTCAAGATTACACCCGACCAACGTCGAACGCTGACCGCGGGATCGTTCGACATCCTGATCGAGGTCGTCTGCGAGAACGACGACGACCATCTCCTGGAGATCCTGAACAAGAAGGTGCGCGTGCACCCGGAGGTCGTCGGCACCGAGACCCTCGTCTATCTCAAACTGGGTGGTCGACTCGTTCGCTACGGGGGCGGGAACCCTCCAAGGTCCACGCGGTAGTCGCGTTCAATCCCCATGCGGACCCACCACTCATCAACAAATGCCGTCGCTGTCTTGTGCGCCCACTCCGCGCAGCCGCTAGCCAGGCAAACGTGTGGATACCACGGACTGACCGGGTTCGGAAACACCCGCGACTCAGGAAAGAGACCCTTCAGCATTTTGAACATCTTGTGCTCGTCGTCGTCCATCTGCCATTCGGGCTTGAAGTGAACGAGCGCATTACGCAAGGCAATTAGCTTCACCGCGGACTGGTACGGGTTCGTGCTGGTGTCGAACTCTGGTTTCCGTGTCGCAGTCAGGGCTACCTGGTATTTTTCAAGAATTCCGGCGCGCTCCAACCTTGCGGGCGTTACCCAAAGTGCACGAATCAGTGGAGCAGCTTCCGGTTCGATCCCCTTACATCGATGACTAACCCTTCCCGGTTCGGCTTCAGCTAAGTCCTGCAACACCTCGTTGACCGCAGCTTCCATAAATGCGACGGACAACATAACCGCGTTGGTCGCGCACGATTCGAGAGCTATGTCTGCGGCATTCGTACCCGCAATGCGGTCCTCAATTTCCGAACATTCACGTGCGGCTCGCTTAGCCGACCAAAGGTGCTGAGTCGAACGGTAGCCGCGCACACCCACGCTCGCGGTGCCAACCATCGAAATCACTGATGACGCCGGGGAGCCCAAGTGAATCGTCACATCATCGCCGTCACGTTCAATCATTCCTCGAACAGTAGACCGCTGACCGTGGTGACGCTTCTACTTGCCTGATAGACCGATCCTTGCCCACGTACCCTTGTATCCGTGACACTCCTTCAGGACTAGGGGTTCGCCGATCTTCTTCATGTGCCGGTTCATAATGACCCACCCGTACATATGCAGTCCGTGCATGTAGTAGGCGAACTCTTCGAACTCGATCATCAGCTTTTCTCCCACATCCGCCCGTTGGGGACACCGCTCAACGAACGAAGCGTCCGCTGTTCCCCCACGGTGCGCCCACACGTGGCGAACCTGCTGGGCGGCGAAGACCGACTCTTTCACGTTTTCAGGCACGACCCCGTCGAGGGCGACACCCTTCAAGACGTTCTCGAACTGGCTGACCCCCAGCTTCTTGTCGGACCCAGCATTCCGTGTGACCTCATACAGCACAGCGTGGGCGCGCTCCTCACCGGATGACAGCGCGGCCTTCATGGGCAGTTTCACTTTCGCGAACTGTTCGCTTTCGAGTAGTTCGGGCCGGTCAACTATCAGCGCCACGAACGTGTCTTCCACCAGTCGCTCGAACGCGCCCCACAGCCCCAGCAAGGCGTGGGCGTGAAGGGTAGGAAAGCCTGCATTCGCTTCTACGGCTGCGGAATCAGCCTTCCATCGGTGTCCCGCCGCTTCTTCCTCCGAATGTCCCAAGGCGCGCAACGTATCTGGATACCGCGAGATGTGCCAGTAGCCTTCGTGTGTCAGGTGAACGAGCGCTTCGGTGGCTTCGGAGTATTCGAGCCACGTCTGGTACGGTTCCCGCAAACACCCCAACGGGACGGGGCGACCCGCCTTACTTGACATCTCTCGATGATCTCACATTTCATCGGAGGAATTGTCAAGACCTGTGGATCGGGGTGTTTCAGGCGACCTCCGTTCCGGCTTGCTGATCGCCGTCTGAGGGCGGGGTTGGTGGGGTGATCTCGGTGGGGCGTTCGAGCAGTTTGCCCTTGTGGAAGACCGCGCCGGCGCGCACCAGGGCGACCAGGTGTGGTGCGTTGACGGCGCGCCAGCGGGCCGCGGCGGCGTCGATGAGCTTGTAGGCCATGGCCAGACCAGCTGCTCGTGACCCCGGACCTTTGGTGACTTTGGTGCGCAAACGCACTGTGGCGAAGGTGCTTTCGATCGGATTCGTGGTGCGTAGGTGGATCCAGTGCTCGGCGGGATAGCGGTAGAATTCCAGCAGGGTGTCCAGATCGTCGGTGATCTTGGCGACCGCCTTGGGATATTTGGCGCCGAAGTCGACCTCGAAGGCTTTGACCGCGACCTGGGCTTTGTCGATATCCTCGGCGTTGTAGATCTCTTTGAGCGCTGCCAACGCCGACGGGTGTGCTGATTTCGGCAGCGCGGCAAGGACATTGGCTTGCTTGTGAAACCAGCACCGCTGCTCACGGGTGGCCGGGAACACTTCGCGCACCGCGTTCCACAACCCCAAGGCGCCATCGCCGACCGCGAGCACTGGGGCGGTCATGCCGCGTCGTTTACCCTCGCGCAGCAGATCAGCCCACGACTCGGTCGATTCCCGGTAGCCGTCGGTGATCGCCACCAGCTCTTTGCGGCCGTCAGCGCGCACGCCCAGCATCACCAGCAAACAGAGTTTTTCCTGGTCCAGGCGGACCTTGAGGTGGATACCGTCGACCCACAGGTAGACGTAATCGGTGCCGGACAGGTCCCGGGCCGCAAACGCGCGGGCCTCGTCCTGCCACTGCGCCGTGAGCCGGGTGATCGTGGTGGCCGACAACCCCGCACCCGAACCCAGGAACTGCTCCAATGCCGGGGTGAAGTCGCTGGTGGACAGCCCGTGCAGGTACAGCAGCGGCAGCACTTCGCTCATCTGCGGAGACTTGCGCGCCCAGGCCGGCAGGATCGCCGAGGAAAACCGTTTGCGTTCGCCGGTGTCGGGGTCGACACGCTTGTCGTTGACTCGCGGCGCTTTGACCTGCACCGCACCGGCTGCGGTCAGCACCTCGCGGGGCTGGTGGTAGCCGTTGCGCACCACCAGGCGGTGGCCGTTCTCATCGAGCTGGTCGGCGTACTGGGCCACGTAGGCGGCGACCTCGGCCTGCAACGCGGCGGCCAGCATCTGTCGCGCCCCGTCGCGGACGATCTCATCCAACAACGAGCGACCGGCAGTGTCGCTGTCGTTGGCGTCCTCGGCGTCGTGAACTACGGTGAGCATGGGCGTACCTTCCCGAACCAGCGCGCCAACGCCGGCTCATGATCGGACCTACTGACATTCAGATCATCCTCGGGAAGGTGCGCCCACTTTCACGCCCCCACCCCGAGGCTCATCCACAGGTTCTGATCATTGCTCGCAAACGGCCCTCACCGTGTTCTGGGCCACACCATTCGAGCGGTGTGCACGGCGGAATCAAGACGACCCGGGTGTCCACGGACTGTCCGCCAGTGCCCTCGGCGATGTGGTGCGTCGCTGTCTCCCCGTTCCCGAGGTCCTCGGTCCAGGTGTCGCCGTCTGATCGGCCATCCGTGTCGACGATGCCCACGCTCGTCGGATCGGCGAGAATCGGGTACATCGCGTCGTCCGCGGGTTCGACGTGCTGGATCAGGTCGCAGTTGGCGTCGACGACATACCACGTCTTCTGAGGCCTGCCAGCCGAATCAAAGGCCCACGGATGCGCGACATGCTGAACCGCATTGCCGCTGCGGTCGTAGACCGTGGCCGAGCCATCCGGACCGACCTTGGTGTAACCACCCTCCGGGACGTGCATCGCGAACCGATAGGTGGTCGGACTGGTCTCGTCGTGGATCAGCACCATGCGGGACGAGCCGACCGTCGCCCGCGTCGAGCCGCCCATCTTCAGCAGCGATCGCGCTCGGAGGTTCGCGACAGCCAGCGCCGCCGCACATGTCCCCCGGCAGTAGCAGTCAGCACAATATTCTCGATACTGAATGTCGCGTTCATGATGCGGCACAGGGGGCGGGATTGCAAACCCTGCTGGAACCCGAAGGTCCCCGACCTACGACTGCCCCCGGCTCCGTCTCACTCGACCGGACCCGCTCGTGCGCCTGCGACGGCTTCACCGGTCCCGAAACCACCGAGTTCGACTGACAACCGCACCGAAACCACGACGTCCGCCCCGTCGATGCGGCACGAAACGACCTCTACCTGCGGACGTTGGGCCCCCGCCAGCGCACGCGCCTCACCGCAGGGATCGGTTCCTCCTCCGGCGTGGTCCACGGCAGCCGCCAGTGCCGCCAGATCGGCTGCCGACTGCGCGCGATGGCGGGCGAGAACGGCTGCACCGACGTAGATCACCAGGACGAGAACCGCGGTGACCGCCGCGATCACGAACGCGCCCAACACCGTCGCATGTCCGTCCTCGTCGGCGGTCAGACCACGGATGGTCCTCACGGTTCGGCACCCGGCGCGAACACGACCTGATCCTCACCGCGCGGTTCTCGCACCGCCACAGCCCGTGCCGAAACGGTCAGCCCCGGCATGAGCACCACCGATGTCCGAACGTGAACCATCACCCGCTCACCATCCTCCGAGATGACGACCGTTGCCCCACCACCAGCGAGACGTTCCGCGATCTCACGCGCCGAACCGTCACCGGCCGCAGTCAGCCGTGCGGCCTCACGCGCGGCGTCGGTGCACCGGATCTGTGCCGTCACACCAGCGATGGCTCCGACCGCGAGCAGGATCGTCACCACGATCGCCGCGATGGCATACGCAGCCTCGACAGTCACCATCCCCGACTCGTCACGGCGCAGACGGGCGAAGCGAATTCGCAAGCCATGCAAGCACATCAGCCCACCGAGGTACTGAGAGCCTTCCCGATGATCCCGGTCAACGCGCTCACGATGTTCTCACCGGTGATCACTGTGTAGAGGATGGCCCCGAACGCCGCGGCAGCGACGGTCCCGATTGCATATTCGGCAGTCGACATGCCGTCCTCGTCGGTCACGAGTCGGGTGACGTGCGCGCCGACCTGGTCAAGGATGCGAGAAGCATAATGTGTCACGAGATCTCCTGTGAGTCGAGTGGGTTGTCCGGATGGGGACACCGAATCGGTGCACATACTTGGACGCATCCAAGCGCCGATCGGATCCAGCGATTTGTCTGACGAGCTCGGACCGCCGCCACCGCTGCGGTCCGGCAACCGCCACCTCAGAACGAACCGAGAACGGTAGAGGCCAGACCCACGACCACCGGCACGATCCCGAGGCAGATGAATGCCGGGAGAAAGCACAGGCCCAGCGGACCGCTGATCGCCACCCCGGCGCGTTCGGCGGCGGCCAGTGCGTCGTCGTGCGCCCGGCGTCGCACGTCGTCGGCCAGCTCGGACAGGCCACCCGCCAACGACGAGCCGGCGCGCGCCGACCGTCTCGCCAGCGCGGCCAGGGCCTCGAGGTGCTCGTCGCCCGAGATGTCGCCGGCAGCGGGGGCATCGAGCAGCGCCGACCACGCGGTGTCGGGGTCGGCACCGAGTTGCAGGAGTTCGGCAACCCTGCGCAGCGGGCCGGAGACAGCCCCCGGCGCCCGATCCGCGACCGCCGTCGCCGCGGTGCCCACCGGCAACCCGGCCCGCAGGCACACCGCGAACAGGTCGAGGGCCGCAGCGACCGCAAACGGATCGCTCGCGGGCGGTCCCGCCCCGAGCCACCTCGGGGACCGGTCCGGCACCGGCGGTGGGTCGATCACCCGATACAGGTTCCACCGGGGTTCCGGCCAGAGCCACAACCCGACGGCCACGAGCACCGCAGCGACGGCGATCGCGATCATCGCGCCAGGACCTTTCCCGTGATCCGTTCCGCCCACACCACGCCCGCGGCAGCCAACCCGCACCCGACCACCAGCAGGATTCCGCCCAGGCCTTCGCCCATGAGCACCCGGAGCGGATCCGCCCCGGTCGCCTGCCCCAGTGCGATTCCGAGCAACGGCAGCCCGGCCAGCACCATCGCCGTCGCCCGCGGTCCGGCGAGACCTGCACGCGTGCGGTCGACGAAGCCGCGGCGGGCCGACAGATCCGACCGCAACGCGGTCAGCATGTCGATCATCGGCAATCCATGCCGTTCTGCTGTCTGCCAAGCGATTCCGATGCGCCGCCAGGAAGCGGCGTCCGACTCGAGCGCCTCGTCTCCCGATTCGACCGCCTCGACCGTCGCACCGCCCAGCGAGGCCCGGCACGCCATCGCCTCGAGCCCGTCGGCGATCTCGGACCTGTTCGCATCGTCCGATGCGCGGCGGCGGAGTTCGGCGGCCGCGACCTCGCACGCGTGGACCTGCGGCGCGCCGACCGAGAGTTCCGCGATCATCAGCGACAACGCCATCAGCAGGTCGTCGAGCCTGCGCTGATGGTCGCGCTCCGAGCGTCGGCGCCGGCGAATCCACCCCACGACCGCCACCAGGATCGCCGTCGCCAGCGCGAGCCCGACTCCGACGAAGACCAGCGCCGACACCGGCACCCCCACCGCGAGGACGCTCGTGAGATCCGCTCTTCGCCGTGCGGCGTCCGGCCCGAACAGGCCACCGACGCGCAGCTCGGCCCGAGCGGGCGCCCACAGGAGCACCGCCGCACCCAGCGCCGCCAGGACCGGAGCGACCGGCGGCACGGCGACGCTCACGTCGTCCGCCCACGCGTGTCCGGGTCACGAGCGCCGATCATGGCGTCGAAGATTCGGCGGTGGGCTGTGAACCCGTTGTCGCGCTGCCAGATCGGCACGATCTCGACCCTCCCGTCGGCGTTTCGGCGCACCACGCCGATCTCGACCAGTCCGCGCGTTCCGTCGCCGCGACGCGCCACGCCGAGGACCACCTGGAGTGCCGCGCCGAGCTGGCTGTGGAGCGCATCACGGCCCATACCGCCCAGCGCGGCAAGGGCTTCCATCCGTGCCGGGACCTCGGCGGTCGAGTTCGCGTGGACCGTGCCGGCGCTCCCGTCGTGCCCGGTGTTGAGCGCGGTGAGCAGGTCGATCACCTCGCCGCCGCGCACCTCGCCGACGATGATCCGGTCGGGACGCATCCGCAGGGCCTGCCTGACCAGCACGCGCACGCCGACCTCGCCGGCTCCCTCGACGTTGGCCGCACGCGCCACGAGACGGACGACCTGCGGATGCCGGGGCGCGAGTTCGAGTGCGTCCTCCACGCACAGCACCCGCTCGCGCGGGTCCATCGCACCGATGAGCGCATTCAGGAGCGTCGTCTTGCCCGAGCCCGTGCCGCCGACGACCAGGAAGGCCAACCGGCATCGCAGGATCTCGTCGATGGTCCCGACCACTTCACCGGGGATCGCACCGGACTCGATGAGACCGTCGAGATCCTTTGTCGCCGACCGCAGGACGCGCAACGAGATGCAGCTCCCGTCGGCGGCGAGCGGCGGGATGATCGCGTGCAGGCGCACCGTGTAGCCGCGCCGCCCGACACCGGAGAGCTGCCCGTCGACCCAGGGTTGGGCGTCGTCGAGCCGTCGGCCGGCGCCGAGCGCCAGTCGCGCCGCGAGACGACGGACCGACGCCTCGTCGGGGAACCGGATGTCCGTCGGCTGCAACCCTTGTCCCCGGTCGACCCACACCTCGTCGGGACCGCTGACCAGGATGTCGGCGATGTCGGGCTCGGCGAGCAGCGGCTCGAGTTTGCCCGCCCCGGTCAGCTCGGTCTGGAGGAAGCGCAGCGCGGAGAGCAGGTCGGTGTCGCCGAGGACTCCCCCGGCCTCGGCGCGGATCGCCTCGGCGATCACCGCCGGGTCCGGGTCGGCCGACTCGGCCGCCAGTCGCGCGCGAACCCGGTCGAGAAGAGCGTCGTCGGCCTGCATGCGTCTCATGCGGCCCTCCCACCGGTGACGCGCGAATGGACCGCCCACGCTGCCCGACCCAACGGACTCCGGGGCCTCACCCGGAGGGGGCCGCTCTCGAGACGCATCGGAAGCCTCGGATCTGGGCGGTAGGCGGCCAGGAGGGGAACGCCGATCGCCGCGGCGACCCGGGCCGGACGGAGCCCGCCCGGCGATGGCCCCCGCACGACGAGCTCCACCGCCACGGTGTTCCCGATCAGCCGGGCGTGCACCCGGCGCGCGGCCGCGCAGCCACCCACCGTCGGCGTCGAGACCAGCACCACGAGATCGGCCGACGACATCGCCGCCCGCACCACCGCCGAGTCGGACCGGGGCACGTCGAGGACGACGAGGTCCCCGTTCGTCCGGCCGGCGTCGATGACCGCGGTGACCGCTTCCGGCGAGATGCCGGCAGCCGGCATCCGTTCCGAGGTCAGCACGACGAGGTCGTTCTCGGCACGGGGCAACGCCCGGTGGAGAGCTGCGCCGCTGACGGCGCCGCCGTCGAGGGACAGGCCCTGCCAGCGGAGTCCCGGGCGCTGTTCGATGCCGAGCAGGAGATCCGCACCCGGCGCCACGTCGTCGAGGTCGAGCAGGAGTGTCGGTGAACCCAGTCCCACCCCGGTCAGGGCGACCGCCGCGGCGAGGGTCGATGCCCCGGCACCTCCGTGCGCCCCGATCACGGCGACGACGCCGGCCGGGTGCCGGCGCGGCACGCGGAATCCGGTCAGGGCCCTGACCAGGTCGTTCTCGTCGGCGGGCAGGGTGACGGCGTCGGTCGCGCCGAGGTCGATCGCCGAACGCCAGATGTCGCCGCCCGGATCGCCGGTGGCGACCAGGACGAAGGCATCCCGCCGTGGCGGGCGGATGCGGCCGAGTTCGGCGACCGCCGCCGGGTCGGCGACGACCGCCCGAGCCGTCAGCCATTCCCGACGGCAGTCGCCGGCCGGCACGGAGAGGACCCGGTACCCGGCCGCCGCCGCGCATCGCGCGACGTCGTCATGCAGGTCCGGGCCGACGAGGACGAGGAGATCACACATCGGCTGGTCGTCGTACATGACGGCGATCCTCGCCCGCCCAGAGACGCGCAACGGCGATCAGACGACGGCTGTGGA
>NZ_BAOQ01000032.1 GCF_000344155.1 Gordonia paraffinivorans NBRC 108238
TCTTCGAGAGCTTCAGGATCGGCGATCGCACCGGCGAGAGTCAGGTCCTGGCCGTCGGCGACGGTTTCGAGCTCGGGGAGGGGCTCGACCGCCCGGGTCTGGGAGTCGGCCTGGCGCTCGACGTCGGGGGTGTCCATCATGACGGTCACCTTCCTGCTCCTCTTCTGTGCTGTGCTGTCGGTTTCAGGCTGCGTTCGTGGCGAGCTTCTTTATGCGGTCGGGGCGGAAGCCGGACCAGTGGTCGTCGCCGGCCACCACGACGGGAGCCTGCAGATAACCCAGGGCCATCACGTGGTCGCGGGCCTCGCTGTCGGCGCTGAGGTCGATGATCTCGTAGGAGAGACCGGCCTTGTCCAGGGCCTTGTAGGTGGCGTGGCACTGCACGCAGGCGGGCTTGCTGTAGACGGTGATCGTGGTGTTCTCGCTCATGTCGTGACCTCGTTTCCCTGTGTCGCGAGCGTTTACTCTTAACCCTCAGTATAGGCTGTAATGCGTTGTCGCGCAACTCTTTTCGCTGTTCAGGCGTCTTCTTTCGGGCGTGTCTGGTGGTGGTGATCGGACTCAACGCGGTCCTGGCGGTTGGCCTGGCGCTTGGCGGCGCGGATGGACGCGTCGCGCTGGGTGCCGTTGCGGGACTGGCGTGCCATCGGGGTTCCTCCTGCGGTCGGCTGGTTTGTTTGACACCTGCCATCTCTTTGCCGGCGGGAGGCCGGTGCAAGGGTGTTCACAGTCGAAAAAGTCATCCGGGCCGTAGGCCTGAAACCCGTAGGGCGGATTAGTTTTTCGCGGCCCTTGTCGCCGTGCCGACCAGAGGTAAGAGAATGGAAGGGGGCAACAAACCCCCGCTATGTGCGGCGGATGCCGCACGATGATTCGAGTCCGGCCCGGCAGGGCCGGTCCTTGTGGGTTCGCCGGGCGCCAGCTCGGCCAACAGGGCTGTTCGGCGTAGCCGATCCGCTGCGCCGGCGGTTACCGTGAGTGGTATGTCTGCTGTTGAGCGTGAGTTGTCTGGTCTGTGGGTGCCGTCGCTGTCTGAGGTGCGGGCTGTGGCTGAGGGCCATTCTCGCGCTGAGGCTGCACGGGTGGATCTGTTGTGGCGCGAGGCGATGCCCCCGGGGGTGGAGGCTCATATCTTCTGAGCCTCCCCCCCTGGGGCCGGTCTAGGCGAAGTCCTCCGGGGTGGGGAAGTGGCCTCCGAACAGCTCGTCGGCCGCTTCCGCGGCGGGGATGATCTCGCGGATCACCTCGGGATTGACTCCTGCTCGCATGGAGTGGTCGAGCAGCTGGGCGAGGCGGGGCAGTTCGCTGTCCTCGGCGATGTGGTCGAGGACCACGTTGACCGACGCGCCGTTACCGGCGAAGTAGTAGCAGGCGGCGGCGATGGTGAGCATGTTCGCGCGGTCGCGTCCGCGCAGCGGGCGGGCGAGTTCGACGAAAACGGCGGCGGCCGCGGCGGCGTCGTAGGCGCCGGTGCGCAGGAAAGCATCACGGTAGACCGGGTGCCGGTCGATCATCGCGGCGACCTGGGCCGACAGCTCGGGGGTGACCTCGGTGGGCCAATTGACCACGGCCTCGACAACGGCCTTGGCGGCGAGTGCGGGCTGAATCTCGACGCCTTCGGTGTCGATGGGGTCGGTGAGGGTGGCGATGCTGGTCCGCAGCTCGTCGCGGGTGGCCTCGATGCTCTGTCCGCTCATGACGCGGCGGGCCGAGACGAAGCTGTCGCGGTAGTCGCCGCTGATTCCGGTGTCTCCGGTGATGAGGTCCCGGTAGGGGGCGGGCTGGTCGCAGCGGGCGACCACGGCGCGGTGGTCGGTCTCGATGCCATAGCCCATGAGGGCGTCGCTCATGATGCGGACGGCGGTGTCTCCGGCGGTGTCGTCTGCGGTGATTGCGATGACTGCCGCGCGGGGCAGGCCGTGGGTGTGCATGATCTCGGCGAGGTAGTCGGCGAATCCCTGGTCGGCGCCGGCAATGTCGTGGCGGGCGGTCATGCCGATCTGGAGACCGCGCTCATGCTCGGTGATACCGACGACGACAATCGACTCGGCGGGCACGAAGCCGATCAGGCCGGGGATCGCGGCGATGACATCTGCGGTGGTGAGGATGCGCTGCATGGCGGGTGCCTTCCTAGGTGGTCGGCCCTGGCGGGCCGGTGCTTTGCTTGACACCTGCCATCTCTTTGCCGGCGGGAGGTCGGTGCAAGGGTGTTTACAGCGAAAAAGTCATCCGGGCCGTAGGCCTGAAACCCGTAGGGCGGATTAGTTTTTCGCGGCCCTTGCGGCGTGCCGACCAGAGGTAAGAGAATGGAAGGGGTCAGCAAAGCAGGCCCTTGAATGCAGCGCGGGCGTAGCCCGCTCCGAGAATGACAGCGCCAGCTGGCAGTCGATGCCGGCGGCTGCCGGCACCTCACACCGGATCAACTGTCACTGTTCAGCGTGACCCGGCCACACCGGACGCAACCCAGCAGGTGGGGATCTCAATGCGGGTGCGCAAGGATGGGCCAGCTGGTGGATGCGGGGCGACTCTTCTGCTTGGTGGCGTGCCTGGCGGTCGCTAGTCGGCCTGAAAGAATCTGGTGATGAGGTCTGCTGTGGCGCCCCAGTCTCCGTGACGAAGAAAATGACTCAAGTCGACCTTTACGAAGACCGCTTCTGCGGCGAAATAGGTTGTGTCGCCGACAGTACCGTTGGCTTCGATGAAGAGCGCGCGGTCGGTTTCGTCGACGAGGGAGGCGGTGATGTGCACGGGGGTGTGCAGTGGGACCGGGCGTCGATACTCCACGGTGAGGGTTCGGGTGACTGCGGGTGTCTCGGCGATCCACAGGGTGAAACCCATGATGTCATCGCATGCCGCTGAGATGGCTCCGCCGTGGGCGAGTCCCGGGGCTCCTGAGTGGCGCTCGTCGAATTGCAGGTCGGCGTAGACGTGGTCGCCGTGCAGGTGTACCTCGAGGTGCAGGCCATTGGGGTTGTCTTCGCCGCATCCCATGCACCATGGTGCGTGTGCTGGTAGTGGTTTGTCGCCCCTCATAAGTGACCTTTCTGAGCCTTCAATCGGTACCGCCACTGGCAGTTTCGCTCTGTTACCGACGGTATTGTTGTGCAGTCAGGGGTTCGTGATTTTGGCTATATAGGGAGTGGCCAGGTGGAAACCATCGATTCCGACGATGTTGACCCGAGGCGGGTTCGGTCGCGTCAGCGTTTGTTGGATGCTGCGGTGACCTTGCTGAACAGTGGCGGGGTCGAAGCCGTTACCGTGGAGGCGGTCACTCGACTGTCTCGTGTTGCTCGCACCACCTTGTATCGTCACTTCGAGAGCTCCACAGATCTGGTGGCGGCTGCCTTCGAGCGATTGTTGCCTCAGGCCGAGACCCCCGAGACGACGACGTCGATCCGTGATGACCTGCTGAAGCTGATGCAGCGGCAGGCTGAGCTTATTGAGCAGGCACCGCTGCAGTTGACGACGCTGGCATGGTTGGCAATGCTTCCCGAGCAGCCCCGGCAATCCGGGCAATCCGACGGGGATCAGAACGCGCTCGCGCCACTGCGTCGTCGAGTCGTCGAGCAGTATCGAGAACCATTCGATCGAGTTTTGACGAGTGACGTGGCCACGGCGGAGCTCGGCGACCTCGATTTGACCATGGCAGTCACTCAACTGGCGGGCCCCCTTGTCTTTGCCAAGCTCACGGGCATTCGGTCGATGACCGTTGGCGATCTCGAACAGCTTGTCGACGATTTCCTCATGGCCCACCGGCGACACCAAACCTCCTGACCTCCTTCCCCATCTACGGTACTGCTAGTACCGTAACGATACCGTCGGTTTCGTAGACGGGCTGGGTCGAGGGTGAGGTGCTGCGTATGGTGGTCCAACGTCCAAGTGGTGGGCGCTTGGCGGCGCGCCGGTTGGCGGAACGCAGCGAGTACAGCACGACATTGGGGCGGTTGGCACGGTTCACCTTGGCGCACAGATTCCTCGTCATCGGGGCGTGGGTGGCTGTGGGTATCGTCTTGGCGATACTGTTTCCCCAGCTGGAGACGGTGGTGCGGCAGCAGTCTGTTGATCCGATCCCTGCTGGGGTTCCATCGTTTCAAGCACTCGATCAGATGGGTGGTGCGTTCGGTGAGAAGGGCGCCAAGACCACTGTTTTCGTGACCATGGAGAACCCGAACGGGTTCACCGACGTGGCGCGGGAACGCTACGACATGCTCGTTCTGCAGTTGCGCGAAAATTTCGACGATGTGCAGTCAGTGCGGGATTTGCTCTCCGATCCGACGACGGCCGGCCAGGCCTTGAGTGAGGACGGGCAAGCCTGGTACTTGCCTGTCGGGGTCACCGGAACTTTGGGAGGGCCAACGGCCACGCATGCTGTGGAGACCGTGCGCCAAACCGCGCAGCGCGTGTTTGACGGTACGGACACCACTGTCCATGTCACCGGGCCGACGGCCACTTTCAGTGACCAGATCGTCAGAGCTGAAAGCGATTTAGTCGTGATCACTGTGGCGACGGTGGCGCTTATCGCGATCATTCTGTTGATCGTTTACCGATCGCTGTTCACCGCGCTGGTGCCGTTGTTGGTGATCGGTGTCAGCCTCGGCGTGGGCCGCGGGGTCTTGTCCGCACTCGGCGAACTCGGTATGCCGGTATCGCAGTTCACCGTCGCGTTCATGACCGTCATCCTGCTCGGAGCCGGGGTCGACTACTCAGTCTTTTTCATCAGTCGCTATCACGAACGGCTACGCCAGGACGCTACCACTGAGGTTGCGCTCGTGGACGCGACAGCAACTATCGGACGGGTCATCCTGGCTTCAGCTGCCACGGTGGCGCTGGCCTTTTTGGCGATGGTGTTTGGTCAGCTGAGCGTGTTCTCCACCTTGGGTCCGGCATGCGCGATCGCCATCCTCATCGGATTCCTCGCCACGGTCACCCTGCTACCACCGGTGTTGCTGTGGGCGGCGCGATTCGGCTGGGGCGCACCCAGACGAGATCTGACCCGAAAGTACTGGAATCGCGTCGCCGTGCTCGTCGTGCGGCGTCCTGTGCCTCTGCTGGCACTAACCCTGGTCGGGCTAATCGTGCTTAGCGTCTTCGCGATGGGCATCCAGATCACCTTCGACGATCGTGAGGGGCAGCCCGCGACAACCGACAGCAACGAAGGCTACGCGTTGCTCGACCGTCATTTCCCTCAAGACGTCACTACCACTGAGTTCCTCGTTGTAGATGCACCGATCGATCTCCGTACTGCCAGCGGGCTGGCCGATCTTGAGCAAATGGCCTCACGTGTATCCCAGATCCCCGGAGTGACTCGAGTCATCGGTGTTACCCGTCCCACCGGGGACAAGCTCGAGCAAGCCGAGCTGTCCTGGCAGAACGGTCAGATCGGGGACCGGCTGGCGGGTGCGGTCGACGATGGCCAGAACCGCCGAGGTGACCTCGAACAGCTCCGTACCGGCGCATTCCAACTCGCCGACGGGCTTACTCAGCTCGACACCCAGGTACGCACCAACTTGGCCCCCCTGGCCGGCATCCTCGATCAGGCAAGCACAGCAGGGCAGCAAATTCAGCAGTACCAGCCGATACTCCGCCAACTCGCCGCATCTGCACCAGCGCTCGATCGCGCTTCTCAGAATGCCCCACAGCTGGCCGCGCTCACCCGCCAAACATCTGCAGCCCTGGCAACAGTGACCTCGATCCTGCCCATCCTCGATAATGCGCCCTGGTGCACCCAAGTCCCGCAGTGCGCAGCTCTGCGCGCGCAGACCCGCAATCTCGACGCCCTACTGAGCAACGGGACCCTCGACCAGATCGCCACGCTGTCAACACAACTCGCGCAGCTGGATACACCGATCTCAACAGTCACCGACCAACTCACTTCCACCGTCAACTCACTGGGCTCCACGCTGGGAAGCATCAGCAGCCAAGACCTTCCCGGCAAGCTCACCCAACTGCAAACAGGTATCAGTCAACTCGCGGCGGGATCACGCCAACTCGCCGCCGGTGTATCCGCGCTGATCGACAGCAACCTTCAACAACTCGCCGGGATGGCCGCGCTAGCCACACAACTACAAACCTCCGCCCGCGAGACCGCCGGAACAAACTCAGCAACCGGCTTCTACCTCCCACCTCAGGCCAACGCAGACCGCCGTTTCGTCGACGTCGCTCGCCAGTTCGTCTCGCCCGACGGCCATACCGTGCGCTACGCAATACAAACCAGCTTCGACCCCTACAGCACCGAGGCCATGCAACTGGCCGACACAATCACCGATGTCGCACTCGCCGCCAGACCGAACACAACCCTGCAGGACTCCAACATCGCGATAGCCGGGTTCCCCGCCATCAACGCCGATCTGCAACGTCTACTCACCGAAGACTTCCGACTCCTAGCGTTGGCCACCCTCACCATCGTCGGCCTGATCCTGATACTCCTACTCCGAGCACTCATCGCGCCGCTATACCTTCTGGGCACCGTCATACTCAACTACACCGCGGCACTGGGTATCGGTGTCCTGATCTTTCAACACATCCTCAAAACCGATATCGCCTGGCCCGTACCACTACTGGCCTTCATAGTCCTCGTCGCGGTCGGCGCCGACTACAACATGCTTCTTATCTCTCGCCTACGCGAAGAATCCCAAAACAACATCCGCATCGGCGTCCTGAGAACCGTCACCAACACCGGATCAGTCATCACCTCGGCCGGCCTCATCTTCGCTGCCAGCATGTTCGGACTCATGGCCGGATCCATCTCGATCATGACCCAGGTCGGACTCATCATCGGCATCGGCCTGCTGCTCGACACCTTCATCGTCCGCACCATCGTTGTGCCGACCATCGCCACACTTGTCGGCAGAGCAAGCTGGTGGCCGAGTACCCGAACCGACACGCATCCAGTGTCCCGCTAGTACGCACGCACGTGCCGAGATCTGACCGGCCCCGCCAGTCATCCAGCCATCGCGCCCACCTCATCGACTGACACCCGCTCGACGGTCGGCCGCGGCAACCACACCCTACCGTCGCGGATCAGTGCCCAGACCACGTCAACCAGACGTCTAGCGAGAGCGATGAGAGCGTGGACGTGGGAACGCTTCTCGCGTCGTTTGCGCTGGTAGAACTCGCGGGACGGGCCGTCGCGTTGCGAGCTGTTGAGTGCGGCCATGTAGAACACCTTGCGAAGTCCTCTGTGGTAACGCTGGGGTCTACGCAAGGCTCCCCGGCGGTTACCGGAGTCGTGCGGTACCGGAGCAAGACCGGCGTAGGCGGCGAGTCTGGCGGGCGAGCCGAACGAAGTGAGGTCGCCGCCGGTGATCGCGACGAGCTCAGCGCCGCTTCGGGTGCCGATGCCTGGCACGGATTCGAGAATCCGTGCGTGACGGTGGCGGCGGAACACCTCGGTGATCTGCTTATCCAGGTCGGCGATCTGACGGGTCAGCATGACCAACGAGGTAGCCGCGTGTTGCACCAGTAGGGCTGTGGTCGCCTCGCCAGGCAGGGTGACGGTCTGCGCGGCCGCCGCGGCACGGGCTTTGTCGATCATCTTCGGGATCGTGGGTCGGCGGACGCCGTGACTGCGCAGGTGGTCGTAGATCTCGTCGTCAGAGACCGCAGCGATCGCAGATGGCGTGGCGAAGCGGGTGAGGAACGTTAGACCGGTCAGTGTCGAGTAGTCGAAACACCGTTCTAGTGCAGGGAAGATGCGGGTCAGCAGGCCGCGCAGGCGGTTGATGCCTCGCGTACGTTCAGCGACGAGGTCGTTGCGATGTCCGGTCAGCAGGTCGAGTTCGATCGCGACGTCGTCGGGCGCCGAGACGGTGGCGAGATCGCCACGTAGGCGGGCTGTCTGGGCGATCACGACCGCATCGCGGGCATCGGTCTTGCCCTCACCCGCGAACGCACCGGTCATGCTGTGCACGACCCGGCCGGGCACGTAGCGGATCTGCTGGCGCCGCGCAGCCAGCACACCCCTCAGCAGCGCCGATTCCGGTGCGGTCATGTCGATCGCCCACACCACGAATTTCATGTCGGCGACCCGGTCCATGAGCGCTTCGATCGCCGGTTGATCGTTGGGAAGCCGCCGAGACCACAGCACCGTTCCCGCCTCATCGACCGCGGCGGCGTGATGCGCATGCCGACCGACATCAATTCCTACCCAGATCTTTTCGTCCATACTGTCCTTCCGTGTGCGGTTGGCTCGTCAGGGTGGTTTCGCCGGCACACCTTTACACAGCGACAAGTTCGCGAACACATCTCAATCAGCGGCCGAAACGACCCGTCACGGTCCGGGGTGACCTTCCACGCCAAGCCACCAGCGACAACAGGTGATTGTCGAGCCACGCCCCGAACCGCGGACGAACGTCCGAGGCGACCGCCCCGGACGTACTCCAACGTAAAGGATGCCCATGCCCGAACCCATGCCCTTGCGATCCTTGCCTGCCCGACCGGCGAGGTCCTCGACGAGGGCCAGTTCCCAGCAACGGCCGCTGGCTTCAGCGTGCCATCGCCTGGGTCGCCCGCCGCACGGGAGCCGACCTTGCCACCCTGTGGGCCATCGAAGGCGTCGGCACCTACGGCGCCCGACTCGCCCGTGCCGCGGCCGACGCCGGATACTTCGTGGTCGAGGCCGCCAGGATGAATGCGCGTGCCAACCGCGGCATCGGCAAGTCCGACCTCCTTGACGCGCGCCGCATCGCGCAAGCGGTCTTGCCACTCGAGGATGCTCAGCTGCGTCGGCCCCGTAGCGACGACGGCGTGCGCGCTGCGCTCCGTGTCCTCATCGCCTCCCGCGACCACATCAACAACGAACGCACGGCGGCGATCAACGCCCTTCTCGCGCTCCTCCGCGTGGTCGATCTTGGCGTAGACGCCCGCGGCACCATCAACGCCAGCCAGATCACTGCCATCGCGGCATGGCGGAGCCGTACCGAAGAACTTGCCACCGGCATCGCTCGCGCCGAAGCCGTCAGACTGGCCAAGCGGGTACGCGCAGCGGACGAGGAACTGTCCGCCGTCACTCGCCAGATGACCGCCCTACTCAAGACGAGCCCCGCAGCAGGGCTGCTCGACAAGCCCGGCATCGGGCCAGTCACAGCAGCTATCGCGTTCGCCGCATGGTCACACCCCGGACGCGTCCGCTCCGAAGCCGCGTTCGCAAGCCTCGCCGGTGTCAACCCGATTCCCGCCTCGTCCGGCAACACCGTTCGCCACCGCATCAACCGCGGAGGAGACCGGCGTCTCAACCGTGCCCTACACATGGCCGTGATCACCCGCATGCGCATGGACCCCGACACCCGCGTCTACGTCGAGAAGCGCATCGCGGAAGGACGCACCCTGCGCGAGATTCGACGCTCGCTCAAGCGCTACCTCTCCCGCCAGATCTACCGCCAACTCAACGCCGCGACAGCCCTACCGACAGCCGCTTGACAAACATAGGAGATTCAACGGACGACTCGAGCACCTCCGCGGCTCAGCCCTCGGGTTCCGCAACCTCACCAACTACATCGCCCGCTGCCTGCTCGAGTCCGGAGGCTTCAGACCCCAACTACACCCTGGATTGTGAAGAGCCCTCAACGCCACCACCCGAGCCAGAAAGGAGCCCGCCTCCACCTGACCCGGTGGCCAACCCGGGCACCGACCATCAACCCGGAGGGTGGGGCCAAATCAAAACAGCACAGTGGGCCAAATGGGGTTGTCATACTCACCCAGAACCTGGTGCTCCTCGGCGCGCCCGGCACCGGGAAGACCCACCTGGCCATCGGACTGGGGATCAAGGCCGCCCACGCCGGACACCGAGTGCTGTTCGCGACAGCCACCGACCGGGTCACCCGACTCCAAGAAGCACACGCCGCCGGACGACTCAGCAACGAACTCGCTCGGCTACGCCGCTACGGCCTGATCATCGTCGACGAGGTCGGCTACATCCCCTTCGAGCAAGACGCCGCGAACCTCTTCTTCCAGCTCGTCTCCTCACGCTACGAACACGCCTCACTGATCCTGACCAGCAACCTGCCCTTCGCCCGATGGGGCGACGTGTTCGGCGACCAGGTCGTCGCCGCAGCCATGATCGTCCGCATCGTCCACCACGCCGACGTCCTCACCCTGAAAGGCAGCTCCTACCGGCTCAAAGACACCGGCATCGCGACACTTCCCTCAGCACGAGCCGAGAACACGGCACAATGACCAACACCGAAGTGGCCTAACTTTCAAAGAGCAGAACCGGCCCAACATTCGGGGAGCGTTTACACCGTTTCTCGGACACTCCCTTGATCTTCGGCTCGTGGAGCAAGACGAGGCGTGGGTGCTGGCCGGCGCCGACGCCGCCCGGTTCGTCGTCGTGGATGAGTATCTCTGGTCGAGTATGCCCCGACCGAGGCGGGGCAGGCCCTCGTGCCCGCGCTAGGCGCGTTGTCGGACTGCCGTGCCGCTCAGGTGCACCAGCCGCTGCTCAGACTCCCGGAAACCCGCCGCCGGGATCGGCACACACGGGACCGCGGACTTCCGAACACGGGCGTCGGAAGCACACAGCGCCCGACGCTGTCCTCGTCATCGCGGCATGCCCTGGTTGAAGTGGGTCACCTCCACCGAAAGGAACAGGGCCGAGGCGGAGGCGACACGTGACCCACCGAGCTGCTTCATGTCGGCTTCCATGAAGAACTTGCGCCCTTCTGTCCGGGTGATCCTGGCCGCGAGATCGTAGGTGCTGCCGAGGATGACCGGTGAGTCGTAGAGCACCTCGAGTTTCCGGGTCACCGCAGGACCGCCCGTGAGGTAGAGCAGGAACCCGAAGAGGTCGTCGAAAACGGTTGCTACGGCACCGCCGTGGGCGATCCCGGGTGCGCCCACGTGACGTTCATCGAAGACGTGGGTCGCGTGCACCTCCTCGCCTCGACGACGGACGGCGAGGTGGTGGCCGTGCGGGTTGTCGGGTCCACAGGCGAGGCAGTGGGTGTGGTGCGGCGGAAGCTGAGCACCATCAGCGTGCGGCCGGAACTTCTCCTTCCAGCTAGCGAGGAGCTCCTCCATGCTGCTCACAGCGGGTCACCCCGCCGCTGAACACGACTGCCAGGTGTCGCGAGACCGTCGAGGACCAGCTCGCTGACCGCGGCAGAGAAACGCGTTGCGTCGGCGGATCGGTCGGCGGACGGCCCCTCCACGGCCGCCCTGAGGCCAGCGACGGTGATGGCACCGAAGACGCTCAAGGCCACGGCGCCCGGATCGGCGACCTGGCGCAGCGACCCGTCGGAGACACCCTCAGCCAATACTTGCTCGATCGGTTCGTAGAAGGCAGTCCGCAGTGCCGCCGCCAACTCGGGCAGCCGGGTCGCGCGTCCGAGGTCGCCGACCAGTGCCCGACACAAGGACGGGTGCTCGATCATCACGCCCAGGTGCGCCAGCACAGCCGCCTCGAGCCGGGTTCGCGCGTTCTCGGAGCTCGCTACCGCAACACCCCCGGCCCCGACCATCATGCGCGTCCCGTCTTGGGTGGACGGGTGGTTCCGGGTTGGCGGCGGGAGAAGGCGTCGTCAACCCCCGCGGCGGCGGTGACGATAGGTCCGTAAGCCTGGTCGAGCGCCGCCAGGATGCGGTCCAGGGGCAGGTCGTCGAAGGTGCCGTGGTCCCGTACGTACTCCATGTGCCGAGTGCCGTCCGCGGTGAAGGCGTGCATGAGCGCGTCGCTCCGTCCGTCGAAGTCGATTGGGGGTACGTCGAAGCGCGCACAAAGCTCGACGTTGAAGGCGGGCGTCGCCTTCCACCATCGTCCGTCGAGGTAGACGCTGGAGTAGCCGTGGTAGACGAACAGGTCGGTCCCTCCCATTAACGCGCGCAATGTGTCGGTCTGCAGGTGGTTGCGCACGTCGGCGAAGCCGACTCGGGCAGGGAGGCCAGCAGCGCGCAGTACTGCGGTCAGGAGCACTGCCTTGGGAATGCAGTAGGCGCGTTCAACCTTGAGGACTTCGCTGGCGCGGTAGTGTTCGGGGACTCGGGACACCGAGTATGGGTCGTACCAGATGCGGTCCCGCACCGCGGCGAAGAGCATGGTGGCACGCTCTCGTGGGTTCGCCGCGGACGCGATTACGTCGTGCGTGAAGTCGCGGACTGTCGGGTGGTCGTGATCGAGGAAGTAGGTCGGCTCCAGACACGACCCCGCTGTCGGCGTCATCGACGCCTCAAAATGCCCAGCAGAGCGTCAACCGGAACGGAACGATCAGACCGGGCCGAACCGGATGACCGCGGCGGGCGCCTAACGCACGGTTTAGTTGTGCCCGCAGGGGACACGGTGCCTCCGATCATTGTGACGGCTCCTGGATTTCCATTCTGCGAAGCGCCAGGCTGGTCATGGCATCGCGATCGAACTTGCCGGTCGGCGTCGCCACCCAGTCCTCGTCGGAGACGAAGATGACGTGCTTCGGGATCTTGTAGCCGGCCAGCTTGCCTCGGCAGGCCTCGCGAATTCCCTCCTCGTCAACGTCGACTTCCGGCTTGAGTTGGACAACGGCCGTGACTGCCTCCCCCCACTTGGGATCGGGCACGGCGACCACCATCGCCTTGAGGATCCACGGAAGCTCCATCTGCAAGAAGAGCTCGACCTCCTGGGCGCTGACGTTCTCCCCGCCACTCTTGATCGTTTCCTTGAAGCGACCGCGGTAGTACACGTACCCGCGCTGGTCGACCCAACCGTAATCGCCGCTGTGGAAGTAGCCGTCGGTGTCGAACGACTTTGCTGTCTCCTCGGGCATGTTGTAGTAACCGCTGAACAGCGCCGGACCCTTGAAGCAAATCTCGCCCGGCTGGTCGGGCCCGAGAACGCGGTTGGTGGCCGGGTCCTTGATCACCAGGTCTGTGCCCAGCATCGGCCGGCCGTGGGAGAGTCGCATGACTGACTCGTCGTGGCGGTCCCGGTAGGGCAGGTATGCTTGCGAGGCGACGTACTCGCTGGAGCCGTAGATGTTCCCGTGGTGGGTGATCCCCATACTCTTGATCTCGTCGTAGGACCCCGGCGAGGACCCGATCATGGTCTTGGTGAGACTGGAGATGTCGTGCATAGCGAAGTGGGGATGCCGGTTCATCATCAGGTAATGGACATCGAATCCGAACATCATCGAGATGCGCTCACGTTCGATTACCTTGAGTGCCAGGCCGACGTCGTAGAACTCCATGAGGTGCACGGCGGCACCCCGCAGGTGCGGCATGAGCAGCGTGAGATAGCCCGCGACGTGGTAGTTCGGCGCGACGATCAGCATCTTGTCCGCGGACTCAGCCTCGATGCCGTCGGCGTACCCGGCCACCCCCACCATCAGGCTCTGATGGGTGTGCAGGACCGGTTTGGGGAAACTGGTCGTGCCGGAGGTCAGTAGCATGATCGAGAAGTCGTCCGGCCGGACTTCCGCGCTCAGGGCGGCGAAGCCCTCGGCAGAGTAGTTCTCACCGCTACGGGCGATATCGCCGAGGTCGCCGGCGAATGCATAGCGTTGCCCGCTGCGACTCTCGGCGATGACGCTGCGCAGGTGCGGAAGGGTCTCGATCGACAGCTCACCGGGCTTGGAGGCGTTGAGACCCGGCAGATGCTCCTGGAGTTCGTGCAGGTAGTTGCGACCGCGGAAGGAGTCGGTGGCGATCAGTACGTTCGCCTCGGTGAGAGACAGTCCTTCCTCGATCTCGCGGGCGGTCCAGACGAGGTTGAGCGGAACCGCGATGGCCCCCAGGCGCATCGCTGCGTAGAAGACTGTCACCCACTCGGTGGTGACACCCAGGAGGAAGGCCACTCGGTCGCCCTTACGGACCCCTGCTTGCTGCAAGCCGTCGGTAAGGGCGGCCACCCTACGCCGGAGTTGGAAGTAGCTCAGGCGCTCCTCAACGTCGGGGCCATGGTAGACGAGAGCCTCCCGGTCTCCCCCCTCGTCGCATGTGTAGTCGAAGGTCCGGTTGACGGTCTGACCGAGTGCTTCTTGATACATGGGTTTCTCCTAACTGGGATTGTTACTTGCCCGACCACTGCGGGGGACGTCGCTCCAGGAACGCGCGCGGACCCTCCTGGGCGTCCGCGCTGAGATAGACGCCCTCGAACAGCTGCTCGGCTCGCGCAAAGCCGTAGGCGAGGGAGGGCTCGGCCGCCGCGTACACCATCTGTCTGCTGGCCCGCACGGTGAGTGGTGCGTTGGCGAGGATTGACCGGGCCAGCTCGACCGCGGTGGCTCGGAGCTCGACGGACGGCACCACCTTGTTGACCAGCCCCAACTCGTAGGCCCGCGCCGCGGAGATGCTGTCTCCGGTCATCAGCATCTCCAAGGCCACACGGGGCGGGATGAGCCATGGCAACGGAGCAGCCCAGGGTGCTCCGCGGCCCCACTTCGCCTCGCTGATGGCGAACTTCGCATGGTCAGCCGCGACACACAGGTCAGCCATCTGGGCAAGGAGGAAGCCGCCACCGAGGGCGACGCCGTTGACTGCGGCGATAACCGGCTTGTCCAGCTGGAAGTTGCGGTTGAGCTGCGGAAGGAAGTCCACTGGGGGAACACCTAGTTGAGAGGACGACATCTCCTTGAGGTCGCCCCCGGCGCAGAAGGCCTTGTCCCCGGTTCCTGTGATCACGGCCACCCCGGCAGCACCATCGTCCCGGAACTGGCGAAAGCACGTCCACAGCGAGGCTCGCGCGGTGCTGTCCAACGCATTGGCGGCGTCCGGGCGATCGATAGTGATCCAGCCGATCCCGTGCTCGTCACGCTCGTAGCGCAGCGCCTCGGCCATTCTCACACCCCCTCGCCCAGGTAGGGGACGTGCTCGTCAGCCATATCCCACAGCACCCGCCCGAGAGGTGTTTCCTGCTCCTCGGCGATGTGGCCGACCAGGCCGGCGCAGCGACCGATGAGGGCAAAGCCGCGCACGATCCGGTAGGAGAAACCGATGTCGGACAGGACCGCTGCCACGGCACCCGTGGCGTTCACCGTGACGTGCCGGCCTTTGAGCTCGTCCATGACGCGGCTGAGTGCCTTCAAGAGCTCCGCGTGCTCGCCGCTCACACCATGCTCTTCGGCGATCTCGAGGAGCTTCGGGGTGCGGGGGTCGTCCGGACGATGGATGTGGTGGCCGAAGCCCGGGATCGGACGGCCCGCCGCGAGCAGCTCGGAGAGCCGGTCGCGGGCGAACTCCTCGGCCGTGGTCTCGCCCCGCCGCACCAGGTCCGCGCCCTCCTGCAGCATCTGGGCCGACTCCTCCATCACCCCAAGGAAGGCGCTGCCGGCCCCGAGCAGTCCACCGGCGACGGCCGCCTGCATCGCTTCGGGGGAGCTGGAGTAGATCAGTCGGGCCGCGATCGAGCTGGGAGTCAGCCCGTGCTCCATCACCCCAACCAGACATGCGTCCACCACCGCCTTCTCGCCCTCGGTGGGGAGCCGGCCCCTCAGGTGGAAAAACACCATGCTGGTGAAGTCGGTCGACCCCATCAGGTCGTCGACCAGGCTGCGCCCGCGGATGTAGATCTGATCGACCGTTGAGGTGGCGATCTGGGTACCGATGCCAGGGTCTGTCACTGCTTCTCCTTGGATTGTTGCCAGGGGACGCGATGCCACGAAGGCCTCGCGCGTACTCGTCAAATGGCCTCGACGACCGTTGCCGTCGCCATCCCATAACCGATGCACATGGTCTGAAGGCCGTAGCGAACGCCTCGCCGCTGCATCTCGTGCACCAGAGTGGTCATCAGGCGGGTTCCGGAGCAGCCGGTCGGATGACCCAGCGCAATCGCCCCGCCGTTGACGTTGACCCGCTCCAGCGGCACCCGCAGCTCTCGCTGCCAGGCCAATACGACGCTGGCGAACGCCTCATTGACTTCGTAGAGGTCGATCTCGGAGGCCTCCAGTCCCGCGCGATCGAGAACCCGCGTGGTCGCCTCGATGACGCCGTGCAGCATCATCACCGGGTCCACCCCGACCACCTGGGTGGCCAGAATCCGCGCCCGAGGTTCCAGACCCAGCCGTCGGGCGACGTCGAGGTCCCCGATGAGGACCGCCGACGCCCCGTCGGTGATCTGGCTGGAGTTCCCGGCGTGGATGAGGCCGTCCGCGGTGTACGCCGGCCGGAGTCGGGCGAGTGCCTCGACGCTCGTGTCAGGCCGGATGCCCTCGTCCCGGTCGAGGACGACCGGACCGCCGTCGCGGCCCAGCAGGTGCTCGGCCGGCTGACTCATGACGCCGAAAACCTCCTCCGCTAAGACGCCACTGTCCCATGCGCGAGCGGCTCGACGATGACTCTCGACGCTGAACTCGTCGAGTTCCTCGCGGGTGAGCGACCAGCGGCGGGCGATCATCTCTGCCGCAAGGCCCTGGTTCACGAGCTCGTAGCGCTCGGTGACGGCCGGGGAGGGGTCGACTCCGGCGGCGTCCGATCCCAGCGGGACGCGGCTCATGGATTCCACGCCGGCTGCCAGCACGAGCGACTGCTGGCCAGACATCACGGCCTGGGCGGCGAAGTTGAGTGCTTGCTGACTCGAACCGCACATGCGGTTCATGGTTACCGCGGGGACCTCCTCGGGGAAGCCGGCCGCGAGGACCGCCAACCTTCCGACGTTGCGTCCTTGCTCGCCGACAGCGTTGACGCAACCCACCAGGACGTCCTCTATCTCACGAGGATCGACCGCGTGCCGGTCGACCAGCTCGCGAAGGGCCAGTGCCAGCAGTTCGTCGGGACGGGTCTCGGCCAGCGCGCCGTCACGTCTGCCCAGGGGGCTGCGCACCGTGCCGAGGATGTAGGCGTCAGTCATGAGCTGTCTCCTGGTGATCGTTCATCGCAGGGCCGACTGGCCCAGCAGGGCACGGCCCATCTGGAGGATTTGGATCTGCGAGGTGCCCTCGGGGATCGTCGCTTCGCGAGCGTCGCGGAAGATCCGCTCCACGGGTGACTCCTCCATCAGGCCGGCTCCACCGTGCACCTGCAGTGCCAGCGAGGCAGCCTTGTTCGCGGACTCGCCGCAGTAGTACTTCGCCATCGAGCACTCCTGCCTCCCGGAGTCGCCCGCGTCCAGGGCGCGGGCGGCGTGCATGCCGAGGAGTCGGCTGGTCTGCGTCAGCGTGGCAATCTCCACGACCATCTCCTGCACCAGCTGGAACCCACCCAGGGGTCGACCGAACTGCTGACGGGTGGTGGCGAACTTGATCGACTCCTCGAGGGCCGCCTGGCTCAGGCCGACCGCTCCCATGGCCATGTTCAGCCTGCCGACGTTGATCGCCTTCATGGCCGTCGACAGTCCCCGGCCCACCTCGCCCAGGACGTTGTGCTCGGGGATGCGCGTGCCGTCAAACACGAGCTCACAGCTGCTCGTGCCCCTGACCGGCATGTGCGGAATGTCGTGGACGGCGTAGTCAGACTCCGTGCCGTCGACGAGGAAGGCAGTGATCCCCTTGGGTCCGGCCTCCGGGTCGACCGTGGCCAGGACGATGCCGACATCGGCGTGAAGCGCGTTCGTGATGTAGATTTTGCGGCCCTGCAGCACCCAGGAGTCGCCCTCCTTGCTCGCACGGGTCCGCAGCGACCCGGCGTCGGATCCTGCGTCCGGCTCGGTCATCGCGAACCACGCACGGCGCCGTCCGGAGAGGAGGTCGGGCAGGAAGCGGCTCTTCTGCTCCTCGGTGCCCACCACGGAGATCAGGTACGGAACGATGGTGAGGATGTTCAGCGTAGTGCGCAGCGACCCCCAGCACCGGCCGGCCTCCTCCATCAAGATGGCGAGCATCGAGTAGCTGAGGTCGTCGCCCCCGTCGTCGGGACTCACCAAGCCACCGACGTAGCCGAACTCATGCAGCGAGGGCAGGATCTCCCAAGGGAACGTCCGGGCCTGCTCGTGCTCGGCGACGAGCGGAGCGACCTTGGCGTCGAGGAAGGAACGGACGGAACGCTGCAGATCCAGCTCTTCTTCAGTCAGCATGGTCATGTGGGGGTGTCTCCTTGATCGGGATGGGTGGTGTCGATGAGCATGGGGGTGGTGATCACCTGGACCACGGCACCCTCGTGGTTGACGAGCCGACGCTCCACGATCACGACTCCTCGGCAAGGGTCGCTGGTCGGGCGCAGCTCGATGATCTCGGCCTCGACGTGCACGGTGTCGCCGATCCGCAGGGGGTTGACGAAACGGCAGTCGACGCCGAGCAGGGCAACGAGCGACTCCTGCAGGGATGTCGACAGGGCAGTTCGGGTGAACAGGCCCGAGGCGATCGCGGCACCGAGCAGCCCGTGCGCGATCCGGGTGCCGAACGGCGTCGCAGAGGCTGCCACCTCGTCGGTGTGCAAGGCGTTGAAGTCGCCGGACAGACCGGCGAAGCCGACGACGTCGGCCTCGGTCACCGTACGGCGCGGGGAGGTCGTGGTGGTTCCCACAGCCAGGTCGGTCAACCGGCCACCAGCCTGTTCCATCATGTGTACCGCCCGCCCGACACGTGAATCACGTCGCCGGTGATGAACGAGGCCTCGTCGGAAGCAAGGAAAGCGATGGCAGACGCCACGTCTTGGGGGACCCCGAGCCGGGGCACCGAGTTGTGCTTCCCGGCCAGCTCCACGAGCAGGTCGTGCTTCGGGTGGCGCTGCACCGCAGGAGTGTCGATCAAACCCGGAGCAACGGCGTTCACGGTGATCCCGCGCTTGCCCAGCTCCTTGGCCAAGGCCCGGGTCAGACCGACGACGCCAGCCTTGGCCGCCGCGTAGTTCGCCTGTCCGGGATTGCCCAGGTAGGCCCGAGACGCCACGTTGACGATGCGCCCCTGAGAGCGTTCGATCATGCCCGGAACGACGGCTCGCGAGCACACGAAGGTCCCGAACAGACAGACGTCGACGACTCGACGGAAGTCCTCGTCGGTCATCTTCACCAACGGCGCGTCGATGGGAAAGCCTGCATTGTTCACCAGCACGTCGACGGCTCCGCCGCTCGCACCGATCTCGGCCACGAGTCCGTCCACCTGACGACGGTCGGTGACGTCAGCGACGGCTGGCTCCACTAGGAGGCCGTCAGCGGCCAGCTCATGGGCCGCCGTGGTGACAGCCTCCTCGTCGATGTCGACCAGCACCACCCGGTGGCCGCTGGCCGCCAGCCGCCGGCCGATCTCGCGGCCGAGACCACCCGCACCACCGGTCACCAGTGCCACACGCGAGTTCGTCATCTTGTTCTCCCTGCATCTTGAGTCGTCGTTGTGGGCCGGGCTACGAGGCCGGCATAAGGAAGCCGGACCGACCGCCCGCTCCCGTTCGGCACCCGGTCAAGCCATCGCCGCATGTGCACGTCGTCGCTGATCTCAGTGAAGTCGAGAACGGCGTTAACGGGCAGGTCCGCGGCCACGCAACGGTCCACCCACTCGTCGCGGTCCGCCCGGGCGAACTCATCGGCCAGATCCCCGTTGAGTCGCTCGGCGTGCCGGCAGCGGCCGCCGTAACTGGAGTACTCCTCGCGCTCCAGCCAGTCCTCGCGACCCAGCACCCGGCAGAGGCCTCGCCAGAAGCGGTCTTCCATGCAGGCCACGGCCAGCCAGGACCCATCTCGGCATCGGAAGACGTCATAGGCACCCCGGGACATCAGCTCAGCCTTGGACGGTCCGCCCCGCTCGTCGTACTCGGCCATCCTCGGCTCGGACAACTTCAGCGCCGCGGCTGCCAGCGGCACGTCGAACATGGAGCCGACGCCTGTCTGCTGGCGGAGCAGCAGCGCCGCCAGAATGCCCTGCGTCGCGAAGAGGCTGCCCGCGAGGTCCGCGACGGGTACACCTCCACCCGGATACGGTCTCCCGCTCGGCTCGCCGCTCATCGACAGCAGACCACTGGCTGCCAGGTAGTTCAGGTCGTGCCCGGGGCGGTCGCGGTAGGGGCCTTGGCTGCCATAGCCGTTGAGGGAGCACACGATCAGCCGGGGAAAGCTCGCCATCATCTGGTCGAGGCCGAAGCCCAGTCGTTGCAGCGTTCCGGGGCGGAACCCCTCGACGAGCACGTCACTCTCCTCGAGCAGGTCAAGGAGGCGCCGACGACCCCCGTCCGACTTCAGGTCCAGTCGCACGACCTTCTTCCCCCGCCCCACGATTCGATAGGCGCCCGGCATCATCTCCTGCAGCGGGTCACCGCCGGGAGGCTGCACGTGCACGACATCCGCGCCGAGATCCGCGAGCATGGAGGTCGCCCACGGACCGGGGATGAGCAGCGACAGGTCGACGACGCGAACGCCGTCCAAGGGTTGCGCACCGTCGATCGTCGTCATCGCTCGTCCTCGGCCAGGTGCACTGCGACGGGCGCGCGATGGTGCTGCTGCAAGGTGGCCGATGCGATGTCGCAGATCTCGCGGAGTCGGCGCCCCCAACGCTCGGCCGTGGAGTCGTCGGCCAGGGTCCCCGCCATGGTCAGCGCTGCGACGACCAGCAGTGGTCGGCCTTGATGGAGGACTGGCGCCGCCACCGTGCTGACCCCGAGGGCGAAGCCTTCGCGGTCCATGGCCCAGCCTCGGTCGCGGACGTCCTCGATCTCGCCGAGGAACCGCTCGACGTCGGTGATGCTGTGCTCGGTGTACCGCTGGAGGCCTGCGCTGAGGATCTCCCGCACCAGGGCCGGGTCGTCATAGGCCAGGAAGCATCTCCCGAAGGAGCCGCCCTGGATGGCCAGGGTACTGCCCAGGGGCACCGTGACTCGCAGCCGGTGCCGCGGCTCGACCTTGTCCACGATGGTGACCCGTTCGTGGTCCATGCGCCGGTAGATAACGAACGTGGCGTCCATCTCGTCGAGGAGGTCCAGGATGTAGCGCTTGATCACGCCCAGGTAACCGATCTGCTCGGTTGCCGCCGACCCCAGCTCGACGAGCCTGATCCCCAGGTGGATCTTCCGCGTCTCGCCGTCGGACTCGACCAGCCGTGCCTTGGCCATGGTTCGCACCAGGTAGTAGCACGTGGTGCGTGACAGGCCGGTCGCACTCACCAGATCGGCCAGCCCGAGGGGCCCGTGCTGCTGCAGCGCCTCCAAGATCAGCATGCTGCGCTCGATCGCGGGAACCTGGTAGGCCTTCGCGGTCTGGGCGGCCTCTCCGCGGCTCACGATGTGCCTTCGGTCTCGGTGGTACCGAAGCGGGGCGTACGACCGTCGAGGAAGGCCGCGACGCCTTCGTCCACCTCGCCGGTGGAGAAGGCCGCCGCCTGCGCGTAGGACTCCAGCACCATCGAGGCGTCGAGCTCGGCCTGGTCCTCGCGGTTGATGATGTCCTTGATCATCTGCAGCGCTGCTCGGGGCCCGGCGGCCAGCCGGCGGGCCAACTCGACTGCGGCCTCGACGGCCTGTCCGGGAGCGACGACGCGGTTGACCATCCCGGCAGCGCGGGCGTCCTCCGCGCCGATCGGTTCGGGTAGGAAGGCCATCTCCTTGGCTCGCCGAGGTCCCACGGCCTGGGTCCACAGGTGGAGCGACCCGAGGTCCGGCAGCAGGCCCGCCCTGGTGAAGGTCGGGTGGAACTGGACGTCCGCACCGGCCACAACTACGTCACTGGCGAGGGCCAGGCTGATCCCGGCACCGGCACACACCCCGTTGACGGCGGCGACCACCGGGCACGGGATGGATCGGATGGCCGTCACGACCTCCTGGAAGGCGCGCATCTGCACGCGCCGGACATCGACGTCGGCCTCAGAGAGCAGGGGGTACAGCTCCTTGAGATCACCACCAGCGCAGAACGCCCGGCCCCGACCGCTCAGGACGACCGCCCGGGAGCCCCGTCCTACGGCGCGCAGGGCGTCGGTGAGCTCGGCCATGAGCGTCGAGGACAGTGCGTTCAGCTGTGCCGGCCGGTTCAGCCACACCACGGTGATGCCCGCCGCGATCTCTTCGGCGAGGATGTTCGGCTCGGGGGGCGCGTCCACTGTCATCCGGCTTCTCCCTTCGTGAGCAGAGCGGTGGGGATCTGCATCCGGCTCATCAGGGCGGCCATCGACTTGCCGGTCTCGTCGAACCTCAGGGTCTGCGTGGCTCCTCCGCCGAGGGCGTCGTGCAGGACGACCTGTAGGGACTGGATTCGGGGCAGCTCGTAGACCTGGATGGGGCCGAGCACGACACCGGCGAAGAACGAGCGCAGGCGTTCGGGAGTGACCCAGGTCCGCAGTGCCTCGTACTCGGCCGCTCCGAAGGCCATGATCCCGATGTTGGAGATGTCGCCCTTGTCGCCGGATCGGGTGTAGGCGAGCTCGTTGAGTGTGGTCATCATGGACTCAGATCTCCTCGAACGTCACGCTGACGGGCACCATGTCGCGTGGCACGAGCGTGGGCCACAGGGCGATGACCTCGCGCGGCTTCACAGGTGGACCGAAGGCCGTACCGACCGGTCCAATTGTGCTGACGTGGGTGACCTCGCGGTTCACCATGGCGGCTTCCTCCCGGCTGTCCACGCGGGCGGTCACCCGCAACTCGATCTCCTCGGGGTCGCGCCGCGGGCGCCGCGCCAGCGGGCCGGCCAAGGCGTCGATGCCGACCCGGTCGAAGCGCAGCTCGCGAGGCGTTACGCCGACAATGTCCAGGCGCTTGCGGATGATCTCTTCGCAGCGGTCGGCCTTGGCCATGGTGTCCGGCCAGGGCAGGAGGACCCGCGCCTCGGCGATCCAGCCGTCGGTGTACCCGATCTGGACTTTGAGCATGTCCGGTCGCTCCCGGCCGCTCATGTCCCACAGGCGCACCCGATCCGGCCCCGTCTCCTCCAGCCGGGTCGTGGTCAGATCCGCGATGCCGTCGGGCATCCGGTAGTCGGCGGGGTTGTGCGTCTCGTAGAGCAGGTGCTCCTTGATCGTCCACTGGTTGATCAGGCCACCGGTGTCCGGCAGCTTGGAGATCTCGGCGGTGCCGTCCTGTCGGAAGTCCGCGATCGGGAAGCCCATGTTCCACGGCTCGGGAACGTTCTTCCACTGCGAGCTCATGCCACCGCAGCAGATCCCGGCGCACTCGATCACGTGCGCCACGGTGATCGCCGCCCCGAGCAGGTTCCAGTCCGCATCCTCGAACGACCAGCCGAACTCGTGCATCAGCGGGCCGACGTAGACCGAGCTGTCCGCGAGGCGGCCGCCGATGACGACCTCAGCACCACCGCCCAGAGCCTCGACAATCCCCTCGGACCCGATGTAGGCGTGCGCAGACACGATCCGGTCCGCGATCTCGTCGATGGACCGTTCCCCGGTCTCCATGTTGGCCAAGGTCACCCCAGCCTGGCGGAACTCCCCGATCCGGGACGTCAGGTCGTCACCGCTGATCGCGGCGACCCTTAGCTGGGTGAGATCTGCGTCCCTCGCCACGCGCAGGACTGCCTCGGCTGCGGCCTCACAGTTCGTGCCGCCGCCGTTGAGGACCATCCTGGTGCCGTTGCCGTGGGTGATGGGCAACAGCGCACGCATCCACGGCACCACGTCGGGGATGTAGCCCGTGTCGGGGTTCCTGCGCTTCGCCCGCTGCAGCAACGACATGGTCAGCTCGGCGAGGAAGTCGAAGCCGAGGTAGTCCAGCTCCCCGCGCTTGGCGAGGTCGATGGCGGGCTCGAGCAGATCTCCCCAGTAGCCGGATCCTGCTCCCATGCGCACGGTCTTCATGAGTTGACCCTTCCCATGTGGTGGTTGCGGGTGGCGTCGTTGATGGCGTCGAGCTCGCCAAGGTTCGCTGTGAGGCCGCCGTCGACGACGATCACGTGCCCGGTGACGTACCGCGCCGCAGGCGAGACCAGGTAGTCAACGGCCCCTGCCATGTCGTCCACGGTGCCGAAGTCCTTGATCCCGGACTGGGCGATGAAACGTTCGCGGAGGAACTCGTACTGCGAGCCGCCGTAGATGCGGGAGGAGTCGGTCTCGAAACCACCCGGACGCACGCCGTTGACCGTGATGCCTCGGGGACCGAGCTCGAGCGCGAAGGCGCGCACCAGGCTCTCCACGGCAGCCTTGGCAGCACCCAGCAGACCGTGGCCGGGCATGTAGTGGCTGCTGTCGACACCGCTGATGGCGACCACCCGTCCTGGTCGTCCCTCCATGAGCGGCACTGCCTGCTGGACGCAGCGGACGAAGCCGTTGACGCTCAGCCGGAGAGTTCGTTGCACGTTGGTGTCGTTGAGCTCCAGCAGGGGCTTGAACGCCGTTGCCGCCGCGTTGTTGACCAGGACGTCGAGCCGGCCGAACTGGGCCTGCACGCCCGCGAACATCGCGTCGATCTCATCGGTGCTCTCAAGGTCGGCCTGGATCGCGATGGCGCGAGCGCCCAGCTGCTCCAGGCTGTGCACGGATTCCTGGGCCAAGTCGGCGTTGCGCCGGTAGTTCACCACGATGTCGTGACCCGACCGCGCGAGGTGCTCGGCGATCGCTCGGCCCAGTCCTCTCGATGAGCCGGTAATCAGAGCGACCTTTCGACCGTCCTGGCCGGTCACGTCTGGTTGGGGCATGTCTTCCTCCTGGGAGTTCTCATCAGTCTTGATACCGCGAGTGCGGGTGGTCATGCTGGTGTCGCGTCGGCGTCGTCGTCGGCGTCGTCGGCGAGCACGACCAAGACCGCGCCCGCCTCCACCTGGTCGCCGCTGACGACCAGCACCTCGGCGACGGTCCCGTCAGTGGGGCTGGTCACGGTGTGCTCCATCTTCATGGCCTCGAGCACGACCAGACGGTCTCCGGTCGAGACGACGCAGCCCTGGCTGACCAGCACGTCGAGGACCACGCCGGGCATCGGTGCCGTCGCGGACCCGGCATGCCCCCCAGCATCGGGTGCCGGGAAGCGCGAGAGCTCGCCGAGCGTGGTCATGCCGTCCGCGTCGTGGACGTGGACCACGTCGTCCACCGCAAGCACCGTGTAGGTCCGCCGGATCCCCGCGACCTCCAGGTCGACGACGTCAGCTGACAGGTGGAGGGCGACCGCGTCGACCCGTTCACCGTCAACCTCGGCCGTCACCTCGCGACCGGCGACGGAGAACCCGATGTTCACGGTGGTGTCCTGCACGGCGTACTGCACGCGCTCGAGAGCGCGGTCATGGGAGCGCATAGGGGGGTTGTTGCGCCATCCCGCCGGCACCGCAGGCAGCACCGAGTGCTCCTCGGGGGCGCACGCGTAACCGCTGAGGGCCGCCACGAGGGCGTGCAGCCGCAGCCGCTCGTCCACCGCTCGAGCGGCCAGCAGATCGGGGTGGTCGTCGAGGAAGGAGGTCGGCGTCGTGCCAGCCAGGAACCGGGGGTGCTCCAGCACGTCGACCAGCAGCTGCCGGTTGGTCACCACGCCGTCGACGTGCATCAGCCGTAGGGACTTGGCCAGCACGCCGGCTGCCGTCGTGCGGTCAACCGCGTGCGCGATGACCTTCGCCAACATCGAGTCGTAGTACGTGCTGACCACGGACCCGGCTCGGACGCCAGCATCGACGCGGAGGCCCGGCGTCGACTCGAAGGAGAAGTCGTGGATCCGGCCTGCCGTCGGCAGGAAACCGTTGGCGGGGTCCTCGGCGTACAGGCGGACTTCGATGGCGTGCCCGCTCATCGTCGGGGACAGCGCCTCCTCCGGCAGAGGGAGGCCCTGAGCCACCTCCAGTTGAAGGCGCACGAGATCGAGACCGGTGACGGCCTCGGTCACCGGGTGCTCGACCTGCAGCCTGGTGTTCATCTCCAAGAAGTAGAAGGACCCGTCCTCGGCCAGCACGAACTCCACGGTGCCGGCGCCCCGGTAGTCCGCGGCCCGGGCCGTGGTGACGGCGGCCTCGCTCAGTTGCTTGCGCAAGGTGTCGTTCACAGCTGGAGAGGGACACTCCTCGACAATTTTCTGGTGTCGACGCTGGATCGAGCACTCCCGCTCAAACAGCGCCACCACCTGGTCGTGGTCGTCGGCGAAGACCTGGATCTCGATATGCCGCGGCGCTTCCAGGTAGCGCTCTAGGAAAACCGTCTCGTCACCGAAGGCGGACTGAGCCTCGCGGCGGGCCGCCGCGACCGCATCCGAGGTCTGCTCGAGGTCGCGCACGATGCGCATGCCTCGACCACCACCGCCAGCGGAGGCCTTGACCAAGAGCGGGAAGCCAATGTCTGTGGCAGCCTTGCGAAGCTCCCCCGCGGCGAGGTGGGTGACCTCAATCGCGGGCAGGACGGGTACGCCCAACTCCTGCATCCGGGTCTTGCTCCTGAGCTTGTCACCCATCAGCTCCATCGCCTCGGGCGGGGGACCGATGAACACCAGGCCCGCGTCGAGCGTGGCCCGCGCGAAGTCGGCGTTCTCGGAGAGGAAGCCGTATCCCGGGTGGATCGCCTCTGCCCCCGTGCGCCGAGCCGCCTCGATGATCAGGTCGGCGCGCAGGTAGGTGTCGGTGGCCGTGACACCCGGCAGCCGCACCGCTAGGTCGGCTTCGGTGACGAAAGGTTCATCCTCGTCGGCATCGGAGAAGACCGCCACCGTGCGCAGGCCTGCCTCGCGGCAGGAGCGCATCACCCGTCGGGCGATCTCGCCCCGGTTGGCGACGAGTACGGACCTGAACTTTTGCGTCATCATCTGCCTTACATCCTGAAGACACCGAAGCCGCGGGTGCCCTTGATCTGGTTGGAATGGGCGGCGGAGAGCGCGATCCCCAGCACCGTCCGGGTGTCCCGTGGGTCGATCACGCCGTCGTCGTAGACACGCCCGCTCATGAAGAAGCTGTCGGATTCGCGCTCGATCTGCTGCTCCACCGAGGCCCGCCGCTCCGCATCCGCCGACTCGTCGAACTCCCGACCGGATGCGGCCGCGGCTTGCTGGGCGACGATGGACAGGACGCCGGCAAGCTGTTGAGGTCCCATCACCGCGGTCTTGGAGTTCGGCCAGGAGAACACGAAGCGGGGCTCGTAGGCCCGTCCGGACATGGCGTAGTTGCCGGCCCCGTAGGAAGCGCCCATCAGTAGCGTGATGTGCGGGACGCTGCTGTTCGCTACAGCGTTGATCATCTTGGCGCCGTCTTTGATCATCCCAGCCTGTTCATAGACCTTACCGACGATGAAGCCGGTCGTGTTCTGCAAGAACAGCAGCGGCACGTCGACCTGGTTGGCGAGGAGGATGAATTCCGCAGCCTTCTCGGCCTCCTCCGGGAAGATGACGCCGTTGGCGTTGGCCAAGATACCCACGGGGTAGCCGTGCAGGTGCCCCCAGCCCGTGACGAGGCTAGTGCCGTAGGTCGGCTTGTACTCGTCGAAGCGGGAGTCGTCGAGGACGTGGGCGAGCACGTCGTGGGGTCGGAACGGGACCCGGAGGTCGCTCGAGACGACACCCAGAATATCCTCCGGGTCGCACCGAGGCGGACGTGCCGGCTGCGTGGGGCCCGGACCTAACTTGCGCCAGTTGATGTCGGCCATCACCTGCCGCCCCAGACGGATCGCGTCGCGTTCGTCGACGGCGAGATAGTCCGAGAGGCCCGAGGTCCGGGAGTGCATCTCCGCGCCGCCCAACTCCTCGTCCGTCGACACCTCACCGGTCGCCATCCGCACCAGCGGCGGGCCGCCCAGGAACACCTTGGCCCGCTCCTTGACCATGATCGAGTAGTCGCACATGCCCGGGACATACGCGCCACCGGCGGTGGAGTTGCCGAAGACGATGGCTACGGTCGGGACACCGGCAGCCGACAGGCGCGTCAGGTCGCGGAAGAGTGCTCCACCCGGCACGAAGGCCTCGACCTGGGTGGGCAGGTCGGCGCCGCCGGACTCCACCAGATTGATCACCGGCAGCCGGTTGTGCCGGGCGATCTCGAGGGCACGGATGATCTTCTTCCACGTGAACGGGTTCGATGCCCCGCCACGCACGGTCGGGTCGTTCCCGACGATCACGCACTCAACGCCCGAGACGACCCCAATCCCGGTGACGACGCTGGCGCCGACGGTGAACTCGCTCCCCCAGCCCGCCAGTGCGGAGAGCTCGAGGAACGGCGAGCCACGGTCCAGAAGGAGATCGATTCGCTCCCGCACCGGCATCTTGTCGCGGGAACGGTGTCGTTCGACATACTTGTCGCCACCGCCGGCACGCGCTGCGGCCAATTGCTCATCCAGCAGTGCGATCCGTTGCAGCAGGCTGGACCTGTTCCGCGCGAACGCCTCGGAACTCTTGTCCACCTGAGGGGTAAGCACTGGCATCAGCTATCCCAACTTTCGGGTGTCGTAGCGGTCGCGCAACGACCGCTTGAGGATCTTTCCGCTCGGACCCTTGGGAAGCTCCTCGACGATCTCCAGCGCCTCGGGGATCTTGTACCGGGCGACTCCCTGGTCACGCATGAACTGCTGGAGTTCCTCCAAGGACAGCGTGGCGCCGGTCTTCAGCGAGGCCACCGCGCACACCTCTTGACCGCGCTCCGGGTGGGAGAGCCCGATGACCGAGACCTCGTAGACGCTGGGGTGCCGCTGGATGATCAGCTCCACCTCTGCCGGGCTAATGTTCTGCCCGCCGCGGATGATCATGTCCTTGAGCCGTCCGACGTACCGCAGGCTCCGGTCGGCGCCGATGGTCACGAGGTCGCCGGTGCAAAAGAGCCCGTCGGTGGTGAAGGACCGTTCGTTGATCACGTCGGCGTCCAAGTAACCGGCGAACACTGACGGTCCGCGGACCGCCAACTCGCCCGGCTGACCCGGGGCCGCGTCCTTACCGGTCTCTGGGTCGAGCGCCCGGAACTGGGTCATCGGTAGGAACTCCTCGAGCTGGTCGACCCTGAACAGGTCCTTGCGCTCCTCCAGGGGCTGACCGGGCAGGGTGAAGAAGAACCATCCCTCGGTGGCTCCGAACTCGTTGATAACCGTGATGCCGCGTTCGTCCAGCATCTCGATGATCGTGTGCGGGGGGGCCTCACCGCCACAGCCGACCACGTTGAGGGAAGAGATGTCGTACTTCTCGTCGAGCTCGGGGTGACTCAGCATCGCGAAGTAGATCGCGGGGACGGCGATTATGTAATTGACTCGCTCGGCCGTGATCTGCTGCAGGAAGACGTCAACGTCGAAAGGCTCGTGGGTGACGAACTTGCCGCCCGCCATGATCCACGGGTACATCTCGACACCCAGACCGCCCATGTTGGCGTAGGGGAAGGGACCGGAGAAGACCGAGTCGGCCCCGTGTCCCGAGGCACGCAGAATCGCACGAACCGTGACCATCCAGGAGTTGGGCGTACGGGGCACGACCTTCGGCTTGCTCTCCGTCCCGGTCGTCAGACAAAGTGTGAGCGCCTCATCGGCCGACACCTCAAGCGCGTCCAGCACCGCTGTGTCGCTCGGGTTCCCGTGGAGCATGGGCTCGAGCGCGAAGTCGGCCTCGGCCCGATCCTCGGCGCCGAGGGCGACGACGGTTTTCAGCAACGAGCCCTCGGCGTCTTTGGCGCCGTGGACCATGGCGAGGAAGTCCTCGCCCCTGAACTCACCCATGCAGATGGCCGCAGTGGCCTTCGTCTTGGTGATGGCATAGGTGATCTCCGAGGAACGCTGCCGCATCGGCGCAAAGGTGCCCACGGCGCCGATTCGGTCCAGGGCGAGGTGGGCGAGCACGAACTCCACGCTGTTGGGCAGTTGGACGAAGACCACGTCACCCTGCTCCACGCCCGCGTCGAGAAGGCCCAGCGCGAGCGCGTCTACGTGGCGCTTGACCTCAGCCCACGACAGTCGCATCGGCGCACGGCCCATGAGTTGCTGCTTGTCCGGTTGGTCGACGATCGCTTCCCGGTCGCCACGGTTCGCGGCGTGCTCCGCGACGTAGGAACTCCAGGTGCGGTCCTGCCACACCCCTGCCTCGTGGTACCGCGCGGTCAGCGCATCCGCGTACGGCCTCATCTGGGCTCCCCTTTCGGACTGTCTCAGTAGCTGCGTGGCAGCCCAAGCGAATGCTGGGCGATGAAGTTGAGCACCATCTCGCGAGAGACGGGCGCGATCTTGAGAACACGAGCGAAGCCCCATGCATCAGCAAGCCCGTACTCGGTCGCCATGCCGTTGCCGCCGTGGGTCTGGATGGCCCGATCCAGTGCCTCGATCGCAGCGTCGGCGGCCGCGAACTTGGCAATGTTCGACGCCTCACCGGCGGGGTGCTGGTGGTCGTAGAGCCAGGCCGCCTGGCGGGTCATCAGTCGGGCCAGCTCAACGTGCATGTGAGCCTCAGCCAGCGGGTGGCTGATGCCCTGGTGGGCGCCAATCGGGGTGCCACCCCAGACCGAACGCTCGCGGGCGTAGCGCGCGCCCCGCTCAAGAGCGAACCGCCCGATACCGTTGGATGTGGCGGCGCTCATGATCCGTTCGGGGTTGAGACCGAAGAAGATCTGGCGCAGGCCGTTGTCCACCTCGCCCAGCAGGGCGTCCTCGCCGAGGCGGAGGTCGTCGAAGTACAAGGTGAACTGCTTCTCGGGGGCCACCACCTCGACAGGGATGACCGTCATGCTCAGCCCCGGGCTGTCCGTGGGGACGATGAACAGCGAGAGCCTCGCGCGGCCGCTGGAGTCGTCCATCGAGGTCCTCACCACCACGAGCACCGCATCAGCCTCGTCGACCCCCGAGCAGTAGTACTTCTTCCCGTTCAGCACCCACTCGTCCCCGTCGCGCCGGGCGGCGGTGGAGATCAGATGGCTGTTCGACCCGGCGTCGGGCTCGGTGATCGCAAAGGCCATTTTGATGTCGCCGGTGGCCAAGCCCGGCAGCCAGCGCTCCTTCTGGTCGGCCGAACCGAATCGAGCGATCACCGATCCGCAGATAGCCGGCGACACGATCATCATCAACAGCGGCGACCCCAGGGCCGCCAGCTCCTCGGCCACGATCGCGAGCTCCTCGATGCCCATCCCGCCGCCGCCGTACTCCTCGGGCAGGTTGACACCGATAAAGCCGGCTTCGCCGATCGCCTTCCACAACTCGTCAACCTTCCGCCCGTTGCGGGCGCGATCGACGTACCACGCGTGATCGTAGGGCCCGGCAATGGCCCTGACTGACTCACGGATCGAGTTCTGCTCGTCCGATTCCAGTAGCGACACGACGTACCCCTTACCTGAAAGTTAGTGAGCTGAGGTGAATCACCTTAGGGCCTATTCAACATACTGGCAAGTCGTTCAACATATTGAGCGGTATCGCTCCGAGGGCACGGTGGTCGGCCTCCATCAAGACCCGCCGGCGTCGCCCTTCGAGCCTTAAGCCCGGATCCACCGATCGGCATGGCCGGGATGAGGTGATGGTGGTCGGTTCCGGGTGAGGGCGCCGGGGCGCGATGATCTGCCGGACCTCACTGTCCGGGGTGTTCCACGTTGTTCCTCGTCGCGCAGCTGTGGCTGCTGGTTGGTCAGGCCGCGAGGGCGGGTGGCGGGTCGCTGACTCGGTCAAACAAGGCAGTCCAGGCGGTCTCCCAGGGCCAGGCTTGTGGCAGATGCAGAGTGACCCGTCGTGCTGAGGTCGCGACCCGTGCTGGCACGGTGATCAGCTTGCGACGGATCGTGGCGGTGGTGGCCTTCGCGATCTGCGGGTCGGTGAGGCTGGCGGCGGCTCGGGTGAGGTTGAACGCCATCACGGCGAGCACCAACCAGGCCGCGTTGGCAGTGAACACCCCGGACGGCAGGTGCGCCAACGCTGCGTGTTTGAGGTCAGCGTGGACCTGCTCGATGACCGCGTGATGGCGGTGGATCGCATCGGCGGCGACGGTGTCGAGCACGTCGGCGTCGGTGGTGGTGAAGAACGCATGGAACCGCCAGGTGTCAAACAGGGTGTCTTGGCCGGCTGCCTTGTTCTTCTCGGCGTTGAAGTCCGGGATCCGCCGGACCACCAGCCGGCCCGGCACGTGGTCGGTCTTCTTCTGGGCGGCAAACGCGGTGAAACCGATCTCGGCGACCTCGGCCCGTGAGACCCACCGGCCACTGGCTTCGTCGAAGACGGCATGGGTGTACTCGATGGTGGTCCACGCATCGTCGTCGATGGTGGCGATGGCGGCCTTGACCCGCTTGTCCATCCGCACGGTCACCGACACCGCGGCCCCACCCTTGAGGGCGGCGTGAACTGGTCCGCGGCCGTAGAACGCCGAATCCATCCGCACTAGGACCGGGTGGGACTTGTCGAGCAGTCGTCGGGCGGTCCGCACCGCATCGCCGACCAGTCGCTTCGCACCGCGTGGTGACCCAGTCGAGCCCTTGCGGAGCCGTTGGGCCACGATCACCGGGACGGCGCCGGCGATGGTGAGGGTGGCGAGCAGGGCGTTGAGGCCACGGACACCTGAGTAGCCGAACCCGGCGCCCTGCTTGGCGTGGCCATGGACCTCGATGATCGTGTCGTCGACATCGAGCAACGCGTAGTCAGCACTCGCGTCTGCATCCGGGCTCACCTCGGCTGACGGACGCAACAGCTCGGTGAGTCCTGCCAGCGCGATGAGGAACCTCGACGCGATCGCGTCGAGCTGACGCACGTGCCCGAAGGTGAACGCCCGCAGGAAGGAACCCAACGTCGAAGGCGCGTAGGCGCGGGCGAATACCCTCCCCATGCCGCCGTGACGCAACAGCGCCATGTCATCGATCGAATCGGCACCAGCGACCATCCCACCGACCAGCGAGGCGACCTTCAACCCGGCGTTCGCGCCCTTGTCGCCCGGCACCGTCAAGTGCTGATCCGCCAGATCACGCAGCCCAGCGGACTCGGCCAACGCGAGCACCGGAACCAGACCACCGGCCGACACGAGATTCGGATCATCGAAGACCGCCGACGTCGCCCGCGACGTGTGAGAGAGTTTCACCTCAGAGATGTCCCTTGTGTTCGGTCGAATCGTTGCCTCAAGAACTCCGATTCTCCCGCTACACAAGGGCATTCTCGTTTACGGCGCGCTCACCAGACCAAGTTCATCGGTGGATCCGGGCTTAGATCGTGACCAGGACGACGCCCGCGATGTTGAGGCCAGCGAGCTCCAGGGGTCGCCGCGGACCGGGCGGCCCCACAGCGACGACGTAGCTCATCGAGCCGTCATCGATGTCTGTGCGGCGCCGAAGAACTTCGACATACCGCGGCGGCCGCGTCCTCAGCCCTTGGAGCACGTGCCGGTAGTAGGAGCCGGGAAAGTGTCCCGGGTCCTCCGGCACCTCCGGGAAGAGGGGCGCGCCGGGGAGACCGGTGGGCGCGGCGCTCGCCGCCCGGAAAGCTCCACGACGGTGGTCGCTGACCGCCCGGAAGATGCGCTTGGCGACCTCTCGCGGCCCGGCCTGATCGTCCAGTAGGAAGGCGCGTAGTTGGCCCTCAGGGATCTCTGGGAGGTTGATGTCCCGGACTGGGCCGCTCTGTCGTTCTGGGTCGACGAGGTCCTCCAGGGGGAGACCCTCGTCGAGCACCAGGTTCGCTGTGTCAACTGGAGAGGGCCACGACCAGCCGCCGCTCAACTGATAGGCGGTGATCATCGAGATGGCCATCCGACGGCACCCCAGGCAGTCCGCCTCTTGGGAGTGGAAGCACGGCAGGTCGGCGCGAAATACCCGCCCGCCGGTGTAAACCCCGTACAGCGCCGGCACCTGAAGCTGCTCCGCTGCCCTCAGCAAGTCGCGCAGCTGCTGGCCGTCGTTGTGGCTGATGTCGATATGCCATCGTGAGCCTTCGCGGCTGAGCCGCTTGGCCTGCACCAGCATGCCGAAGCACAGGCTGCTCGAACTGTCCAGCCACCACCACAGGTAGTCGCCGCCGACGACAGCCTCCTGGCGTCGGTTGAACTTGATGACCTTCACGTGCGGATACCCGCGATGGACCGCGACGTCGGTCACCGACTCCTCGACCCATCCGTGTCCGAGCTCGTCGAGTTCGTCCATGTATGCCTCGGCGGTCTCGCGGATCCGGGTGAAGGAGGCCAGGACTTCCCAATGCGTCATGACGGCTCGAGGGCGGGGCGGGTGCGATAGACCTGCACCTGATCGCGCAGCTCGTTGCTGGCGATCGCCAGGCCGGCGTACGCCGCGGCGGCCGCCGCCAGGTTGAACGACGACGCCGGCGTGCAGACGACGTCGGAGACGCTCAACGAGCCGTCCTCGAGTCGATCCGCGAAGGTGTCCGCGGCCGCGGCCGCATCCGCCGCGTGCTGGGTGATCCCTGCGGGAACGGGCTTGCCTGTACCGGAGACGAAGGCCTCCCAGACGAACAGCTCGGCCTCACCGGCCAGCCATGGCTCTGGCTTGGTGGTGCACCTCAGCCCGGGCATTCCGGAGCCAACGCGCTCGAGCAGCCACGCGAGCTGGACTAGCCCCGTGGCCAGGGATCCGCTGCCGGCGCCGGCCGACCAGGGCCTGGAACGTCCGTCGACGGTCTCGCCCTGCCGCGCCTGTCCGAGCGTCTTCCAGCTGTCGGCCGGTCCCACCTGGCTGACCGGAACCATGAGCGGAGCCTCGAACCCGAGTGCCACCGGGACACCGGCGCGGAGCGCCTCGAGGACGGCGAGCGCCGCCCCCTCGGGGTGACTGCCTCCCTCGCCGACCGGTCGCCGGCCGGGAAGGTCGAGGGCAGCCCAGGCGAAGTTGCTCCGTACCGAGCCCACGTCGACGGCGACGACCCGTGGCTCCATCAGACTTCCGCCCAGCTGAGGCCGAGGATCCGGAAGGCCTCCTGGACGTCGGGGTGCTCGGGGGACAGGGCGTGGTGCTCGATGGCGTCGAGGGTCCGGCTGATTGCGGGATCCTCGGCGCGCTCGAACACCGCCCAGAGCGGGAGGTCGTCGCCGTGGCGGGAGGCGAACGTGACGCCGTCGAGCTCCGTGGTCGCGTGAAGGTAGGTCGCCACCGACTGTGTGAGCGCTCGTGGGCGCCCGTCCTTGAGCGCGGCCGCGTCGAAGTCGTGCAGGTTCAGCAGGTGCGCCAGGGCGACGAACTGCGGGCGCAGGGCCGCGATCGACTCCGCGGCCGTCACTGCGCAGAAGCGACCGGTCAGTGTCGCGCTGGCCGCCGAGCGCGGCTCGAGCCAGGAGTAGGAGATCTCGCCGGCGCGCCCGGTCGGGTGCATCGCGGCGTCCTCGTCGTCCTCCTCGATGTCGTCGAGCTCGAGCGCGAGGGTCGGGTCAGGCCGGAACCCAGCGAGGACCTCGAGAAGGCAGGCCAGGAGCGTGGAGCCGGCGTAGATGGTGCGGAAGTTGCCCTGCCGGTCGTCCCAGCGACCGTGGAACCGGCCGTCGGCGCCGGCCCACTCCCAGCCGGACCAGGCCCAGGGCTCCGGCTTGAAGCCGACGCGCCAGACCGTCTCGGCGGCGTCGACGACGACCAGCTGAGGTGCCTCGGTCACCAGTGGAGTCACCCGGCCGCAGCGAACGCGCGCGCGGCCGCCAGGACCTCGGGGCCGACCTGCTCCAGGTCGCCCTCACGCAGCAGCCGGGCCGGCGCGACGTCGTCGAGGCGAGGGTTCATGCCCTGGAACCACGCCTGGACGACGGCGGCCGAATCCTTCTCGCGGAGCAGGGCTGCGATCCGGTACGCCATCCGCAGCCGGTTGACGACCTCGGTGGACGGGGTGCGTGCGTCGGCCGAGTCGGCCCACTGCCGCACCGCGCGGGTCTCCTGGACCGAGCCCAAGTAGGCCACGAGCTTGGCGCCGAGCAGGTCGCGCAGTCGCTCGACGAGCTCCGGCGTGGGCAGCCGCACCGACTCCTCGTAGGCGCGCAGGTCGCCGCGGGCGATGGTCGACTGGGTGCTCATACCTGCAGTGTGCCACCCGGAGCACCGCAATCCAATAGCGAATCGCGGGTGAAATCACAGGGTACATCACACCGCCGATAATGGATATTATGACATTTCCTCAGCTCAGGGCAGCGGCCTGACTGAACGCCCACCGCTCCCGATGATCGCAACTTGTTACTCGACACCCTCGTCGTCAGGAGGGCTGAGGCTGGAGGAATCTACCCAGACCCGATACTCCTCGCCGACCGCGAGGACTCGGGTGGCCTTGCTAGAGGGGTCGTGAGGATTGAGTGTGACTTGAGAGCCATCGACGCTCGCAACTGTCGCGTCGAGGAAAGATGCGACCAGACCGAGGCGGTGATCTGTCTCGTCGAGGGTGATGGTGAGCGGTGTAGTGACAGCAACGTTGATTCGTGCGCCGGGAACGAGTGTGGGTCCATCATCGCTATCGACTGTGAGTGTGAACGGCGCCCAGGTTGCCGTGGCGGGGTCTCCTTGAAGCAGCGTCGCGGCTTCGAAGATCCTCTTGAGTTCCAGCGAGGAGATCTCGGAGGGCATGCGTAGCAGCTCGTTGCAATGCTGTTGGATGATGTGCAGGGCGCTAACCACTCGGGCAGTTAGGTGGAGATCGTTCTCTCGGTCTTGCTGTAGGGGCGTCCCAAAGTCGTATCGCCGCGGACCGTAGCTCGGGCTGATACCCAGACACACCCCACGCTCTAGTTCATCCATGAACGCGAATGTATCGACGAGGTCGGCGGGAAGTCGCCCCCTGATCTCCCAGCCTATGGTGATCGTGACGTCGAGCTCGGCGCTGTCTGGCATGCTCTTGATTTCGAGCTTGAACAACTCGGCGGCATCAGTCCACACGACGCGGACTCCTCCGCGTACTCCCCTGGTCAACTCGGTTCGGTGCAGTTCCAGCTCCGCGACGATTGCGCCGGCCGGGTTACGGGCACCCACCATGAGGGTGGGCGGAGGATCCTGCTCGCCGTCTTCGGAAGATCCTGCGATTATTCGGATCTCGGCATTGCCCAAGACTCCGCCCAAATTTCCAGGCAAGTCAAGCTCGGCCGACGCGGCGTCAGCTGGAACGTACACATCAGTTCCGAAGTTGAGAAACTGTTCGAAGCTCTCGGCGAGTTCGGGATTGCCCGCGGTGTTGACCCGCACCTTCGTAGTGATAGGTCGTTCCTCGAGCGCAGCGTAAAACTTGGCGTAGACCTTGACGTGAAGCCACAGGGGCCCATGTTGCTCGGACGCGACGGCAACTAACCAGGGTTCGTCTCTTGCAACGGGCGGCCCGTCGGAGGTTTCGAAGTGGTAGCGGTAGTGCGGATCGTTGTTGGCCGCGCGTGCGAGTGCCATGATTCGTTCGCCAATATCACTGGGCTGCAACCTCTGTCCCTGCGCTGCAGTCGTGTCACCGCGAATGATGGCGGTGAGGTCAGCTAGTTGTTCGACAAGCCTGTCTTTGCCACCGTTGAGGTAGTAGTCGACTAGATCAGGATGGCGGCCAGCGAGAATGTCGAGGTGAGTCAGGCCCATCCATGACCATGATGAGATCCCGCGCGCCGCGACTAAG
>NZ_BAOQ01000031.1 GCF_000344155.1 Gordonia paraffinivorans NBRC 108238
CCCGCTGAGGCCTTCAACGAGCAGCTATTGTTGCTCCAACAATAGCCGGTGTTGCATCGACTGGTTGAGCCCGGTCAATACCGAGCCATCCGCTACACCGAACGACTGGCCGAAGCCGAAGCGGTGACATCTGTTGGCTCCAAAGGGGATTCATACGACAACGCGATGGCTGAGGCGTTCAACTCGCTGTTCAAAGCCGAATGCATCCGTAACCCCGTGATGCGCCCGCGAGGCGGCTGGGCAGGTGTGGGCGAGGTCGAGATCGCCGTCGCTGAGTACGTCGAATGGTTCAACCACCGCCGCCTGCACGGCGAGATCGGACACGTCCCACCCGTCGAGTACGAGAGCGCCTACTGGTCGACCCACACCGTCACCAGCTACCGTGAGAACCCGGTCCCCGCAAACGCTGGAACCAACTAACCGAGCCTCCAGCAAACCCGGGGCGATTCATCCATGTGGCCGGCGGTCAAAGCGATGCTGCACAGCGTTTATGACCAGCCCACCGCCACCGCCGTGCACGAGCAGTTCGACCGACTCCTGGAATACACCGAAGGCAGACTCCCCAAGGTTGCTGACCATCTCGGTGACGCTCGAGAGGACCTGTTGGCCTTCACAGGCTTCCCCGATGACGTGTGGCGACAGATCTGGTCCAACAACCCCACCGAACGACTCAACCGCGAGATCCGCCGCCGCACTGACGTTGTGGGTATCTTCCCCAACCGTGACGCCATCATCCGACTCATCGGCGCGGTCCTGGCCGAGCAGACCGACGAGTGGGCCGAAGGCCGCCGATACCTCGGCCTCGAGGTCCTCAACCGATGTCGACTGACCCCGACCACCGACACCACCACAACACCGGAGGCCACTACCGACCCGCTGATCGAACTGCCTGCCTGAAAGCCCGACGAAGGATCAGAAACGAGTTACACCACTACCTGGGACTTGACCGTCAGCGATGCCGAGTTGGCGCGACGCATCGGGATTTCTCGGCAGAACCTGAACCTGTGGCGCACGCACGGGGTGCGCGGGCTGCCGGCCCGTGCGACGTTGGAAGGCATCGCGACGGTAATCGGATGTACCTATCAGTCGGTCCTGGAGGCGGCACTGCGTGACGCCGGATACCTCGACGGTCCGTGGACCACCTCTGCCGACCATTAATTGAGTAGCTTCCGGATCGACGGAGACGTCGGGGGCGACGAGAAGGAAGGCCAATCAAAGATGACAGTGCCCGCAATAGGCTCCTTGCGCTGGCGAGCCCAGCTCGGTGGCGGCCTGGTCGCCATCGCGCTAATCACAGTTGGCTGTAGCGACAGTGAGGACACTGCATCGAGTGCCTCCAGTTCGTCGCCGGCCCCGGCTCCCACCACTATCGTCACTCCCCCGCCGCCGGCATGGATCGGCGATCGTAGCTGCGGGGTGGCCTGGGGACCGGACGGCATCCTGGACATTGTGGCGTTGACTCCCGGCGTTGATTGTGGGGCCGCTAAGCGGGCCGCCGACACCTACATGTCCGACGTTGACGGGTTCATGTCTAGCAACCCTCTCGAGGTCGGTGACGGCTGGACTTGTCAGATCTCAATCCGCGATCGCGGGGAAATTGTGCGATGCTCGGTCGGCCAGAGGGAGATTTCACTCAACCGCCGTCAAGCCGCCGGCCCTGGCAAAGGAACGGATGCTGGCACCTTGTCCCCTATCCCCTGACCTGGATACCGCTCAGGACAGGTGCTCGACCTCCCCGCCGGATTCCTTGGCATAGGACTCGGCCTCGGCGAGTTCGGCAGCAGTGAATGCTCGTGTCGCGGCGGGGTTGCCTGGAGGTCGCACGATCAGGGTCAGATCAGCGAGTCGGGTGCGGGCACGTGATGGAGAGACACGGCTGACCACTCCCCCCGGTGTCGGTGTCACTCACGTGTTGTCCTCCTTCTCCTGGACGCGAATGGCTTCCGGCGGCACCCACAGAGTCAGCGTCATCGAGGAGACCCGGTTGGCGCTACTGACCGTGAGTTCGCAGATTGCGCGCCACAGCCCATTGGACAGTTGGAGCCAGGCGAGCTGTCGCGCCGGCATGGTTGGCTCGATACGGGCACCGGATGCTCTCACCCGCAAGGAGACCCCTTCAGGCGCTGCCGAGTACGGGCGTCCGCAGTTGGGGTCGAGCCGCACCATGTCCACGACGACAGGCCGTGGCGGGGTGAACAGCCGTAGGGTCCGTTGATCGGGCCACGACTCCCACATGCTCGACCTCGATGCCTCACGCCGATCCGCCGGCGGTTCGCTCTACGAAATATGGATGGGATGCGCGGAACGCTTCCCGTTCGTCCACACACCCCATCCACCGCTCAGCATAACGCACGATCGAACTAATGTGCGAACATGGGTTTGTGGTTCTGGATCAAATTCAGCAGGCGCCTCCAGGAGCCCCCTCCCCCGCCGAATCGCCGACGTGACAACCGACCAGGACGGGAGGGCGGCAGCGCAGCGCAGCGGAGACTCACCCATTAGCGGCAATACAGCAATACAGCAATACAGCTTTCGTGCCGTGCATCTCACCTGCATATGTGATGCGTGCACGCACCTAGGGGGAACGGCTCAGCGCACATCAACGAGATCGGGATGGCCTTCACTGGGCACATCAGGAACGTCGGACTCGCTACGAGGCCCTGGTGGTGCTGCAATCACCACCAGGGCCGCTTCCTTGTACGGAATGTCAGTGCTCGTTCTGGCGAACCCAGTCCGCGATGAGCTCCTCGAGGACGGCGTCCATCGTGGTGCCGGCCGCCGTGGTCGCGAGCTTGAACCTGAGATGTAGATCCGGGTCAAGCCGATGCGTGAGCTTCGTTCGAGCTGAGGTCGGACTCTGAAAAGTGGCTGAAACGGGAATCTTCCGGGGCGACATCGACGATGCCGATTCGGAGGCCGCTGGCTGACGTGGCACCAGGTTGGCCTTGGGGTTGGGCTTCTTGATGCTCATTCCACTTCCTCTTTCAGTGCCTCAAGCATTTCGGTCAGAACGTCGCTATAAGCCACGTCGTGCGGCGGACGGAGGCCGTATGCAGTGCGAATGTGCTCCCGAAGGGGCACGATCGTGTCGAACCGAGAGATTCCCTGCTCTTCCAAGGTCGCGATCGTGTCTGTCAACAATTTGGTACCCAGGCGCGCGGATGTGATGAGAACTGCGTACATCTGCGTGGTGATCACCGGCAGCGTTTCCCACACACGGCTGAGGTCGAGCCCGGCTGCCTGAGTCGGGACGATGACAAAATCCGACATCTCAATCGCGGCCTGGATCACGGCACTGTCTCCAGGCGGCGTGTCGATAAACAGGGCCGCCTCCGGACCCATCTCCTGAGCAATGCGCGGTAGACGCTTCACATTGCTGACGATGACCTTGAACGGAAAGGGGTCTCCGTTGTCGTGGGCGCGGTCCGCCCACTCCGTCGCCGATCCCTGCTTGTCCAAGTCAGCGAGCACAATCTGGCGGTCGGGTTCCCGCCGCGCGAGTTCGGACGCCAGGAAGACACTCGTCGTCGTCTTCGACACTCCCCCCTTCGTGTTCACCACCGACACGATCATGTGACATCTCCCTTTCTCGCTGCTGTATTGCTGTATTGCTGTATTGCTGTAGTGACAGCCAGCCCTGTGGGCTGCGTCACGCATACAGAACCTCTTGCTCCGAGACGGTCTAGCCGAATCAACCCGCCGAATTGCCGTATTGCCAGCTAGCTGGCTAGCTGGCTAGCTGGCTTAACTGGGCGGCTGTACTACCGCACTCCCCGGAAATCACCTAGCTGAACTGAGGTTATGCCTCGCTACCGCCCCGTTTCAAGACGACGCGCCGTATTGCTGTACTGCCATGTCGCTGTACTGCTGTACTGCTGTACTGCCGCGTTGCTGTACTGCTGTACTGCCGCGTTGCTGTACTGCTGTAGTGCCGCGTTGCTGTACTGCTGTAGTGCCGCGTTGCTGTACTGCTGTAGTGCCGCGTTGCCATAGTGCCGTGTTGAGCTGTGCCGCCTTTACAGCTACGCGTCGTGCCGTCAGGCTGCATTGACAGCTGGCTGGCATGCTGTACTGACGGCATGCTGGTTGCGCAGTCCCAGTTGCAACTGCCGGGCGCAGAAGATCTTGATCTTGATCTCGATCACCTCCGCGTCGCATGGAAGACTCGGCCCAATGCACGCGAAGACACTGAGTGAGCTGCCTCATCCCTCGGGACGGGTGCCGCTCTTGGGGGACGTGAGGTCTGTCGATCGGCGCAGGCCGACACAGCATGAGGCTCAACTTGCGCGAGAGCTGGGGCCTATCTTCCAGCGGTTGCTACTCAGAGATCGGCTAGTCGTTGTGGGGGGAGCAGAGCTTGCCAAGGAGACCCTGAACGAGCAGGCATGGGGCCGGGTGCTGGTCGGTCCTCTAGCGAAGCTCCGCGAGATCGTCACCTCTGGGCTCTTCACTGCACGAACCAGCGATCCTCTATGGGGGCAAGCTCGACGGATTCTGACTCCCGGTTTCTCCCAGGCCTCTATGCGCTCGTACCACCGCGCCATGCAGACCGTGGCGGATGATCTGGCGATCAAATGGGAAAAGAACCCGGACGTCGACGTACATGGCGATATGACTGCCGCAACGCTGGAAATCATAGGGCGGGCAGGCTTCTCGACCCCGATGGGTTTGCTCGGTGACCATGAGGCCGCGCCAGAAGGGACCGACGAGTTCGTTGCAGCGTTGAGCCGAGTCCTGGCGTGGGCAAGCGAGTCGACCAACGATCTGCCGATTGTCGGTCCGCTCCGCGCCGCGTTCGCAGCGCCGGGCATTCGCCGCGACGTCAACTACGTGCGCGGGTTCGTAGACAGCATCATCGAGCGTCGACAGAAGGACGGTTCTGCTCAGAACAATGACCTCCTCGGGCTCATGCTGACCACGCGGGACCCGGAGACAGGGCAGTTGCTGCCCGTCGACAATGTGCGAGACCAGGTGCTGACCTTCCTCGCCGCCGGCCATGAAACAACGGCTGCCCTCCTCGAGGTTGCCCTGTACCACCTGGCCACCGATCCGCGTATCGGCGATCTGATCGTCGCCGAGGAACTGAGCGGGAACAGGGTGCTGGACTACGACGAAGTTGTACGACTGCGCCGAATCCGGGCTCTGATAAACGAGTGTCTGAGGCTGTACCCTCCTGCACCGGGGTTCTTCCGTATCGCTCGCTCTGACCAAGAGCTCGGCGGCTACCTGGTGCCGGCCGGCAGAGCGGTGTTCGTCCTCAGCCTCGCCGCACAGCGCGACCCAGCAGCGTGGGGATCGGACGCCGGAGAGTTTCGCGCTGATCGGTTCTTAAACACGAGGTTGACTGCCAGTTCACCAGAGTTCTTCGCGCCGTGGGGAACCGGCCCGAGATCGTGTATTGGCCGCCAGTTCGCGATCCATGAGACAACCCTGCTGATCGGATCAGTACTCTCACAGTTCAGACTGACTGTCAATAAGCCCTTCGAGCTACGCCTGCGCGAGCGGGCAACGTTACGGCCCGAACCGTTCAGGATCGTGGCAACTCCGCGGGGGAGGGCGTAATGACCTGGTATCTCATCGAGACGTTGGCGCCTGCGCCGAGCGCATCCATCGTCTTCAAGGAGGGGGAGCCCCGAGACTGGACCTCGGTCCGCACGCTGACGCGCAGCGACGGTCTGGACATGATCGAAGACCTCATCGCTGAGGTCCGTACCTCGCGTGAGGGGTTAGACCGAGTCGAGCACGGACGGCTTGGTCCTCGGCGGGTCGTGATGCGGCCGGTGCTCGGATACGAGGGCGAGGTCTATGGGATCAAAACCTGGGTAGGCAAGCCTGATGCGGCACTGACTCCCGAACGTGCCATTGCGTCAGTGAACTGGGATGTGCAGTCCCTAGTGGCCCGGCACACCCTTGAGTCCTACATGATGTCGTCTATCAGCCCAGAGGGGTTCGGGCAGGATCGCGATCCGGGACAGTTCCTCCGTAAAGTCGCTCAGTTCGACGCTCTCAATGAGCTGGCTGAACTGTGCCTCAACGACGGAACTCGTACACATTTTTCCGGCCGGCTCACTGTGCTGCACGACGACACCCACTTGATGGCGTGGCGCGGCCTGGCCCGGAGCAACGCCGGCTCGGATGGCTCCGAGGTGCGTGGGTTGTTCCATGACGTGACAGATACCGAACCACCACAAATTGCGCCTCTAACTGCGCTGAAGCTCCCTAGCGGCGATGAGCAGCGTGGCGAAACTGGCAGTGCCCCAGGAACAGTGTTGGTGGCGTACCGCCGTGTGCCTGGCGAACCTGAAATCCCAGCTCTGATCTACTGGGTCTCGCCCCGACCGAACTACATCGCGGAATCCGCCACTGAGCACTACCTGACGCAGCATCCCGACACACCGCTTCCCGGCAACCTCATCAACCCGGAGTCCTTCGATGAGTTCGCCCGTGCCAAGAAGATCCTCGAAGCAGGTCAAGACGACCTCGAGATCCCCATGGTCGTCGAGTTGCTCGGACCTGATGGCAACTGGGTTCGCGTCCGCTTCCACATCCGCCGCTATCCAGGCGCGGTCGGCAGCCTTCTCCACATCGGCCGCTTCGTTCCGCTGGAAGACTAACCAGGGCCGTCACGCACTGTTCGCCGGTACCGGCTACCCGATCGTCGCTGTGATGACGACTCTGTACGCGCTGGGAATGCGTGCACCATGCCAGGGAGCGCGTCAGCGTGCGTGAGGCGCCTCCGCAGCACTTCCAGTCCTCGTCTGCTCCGGTCTTGTTCCGAGCGAGACTCAGCGTGCCAGCAGCGGCGCTCCGCTACGACTCGCGCGCTGATCTGCCGTGCGCGGTCGAGAGCGCCGCAAGTGGCGGCGGCGTCATCGGGGGTCGTAGCGCCTAGTACCCACCGCGTCCCTCTTCCGCGACCTGTGCGCTGGACGAGGCCGAGCTCACCCAGGTGATGAAGGGATCGGAGCACGCCGTAGGTCTGATCCCCGGTGGGTAGCCCGAGCAGCGTCGCAATGCGGGAGGTCGTGGGGGAGGGGAGGGTGTGCAGGGCTGCCCACACACGCCGACAGGTGTGGCCCAGCTGTGCCCATAGGGGGTGGGTGAGGGTGGGCCGGACCCGGGGGCTTGTGACGTCATGGGCCACCTTCCCCCGGTAAATACGACTTGGCACTGAGAGGTCGTAGAGGTTCGCATGCCGGGGGTTGCCCCCTGGCCACCGCTCAACGAGGACGAGCAGGCCGCGGCGAACAAGCTCCTGGAGGGTCCTCGCCGCTGTCCCATCCGATAGATGCAGCCAGGTCGACAAGTCGCGCCGTGCAACTGGGCGAGCGGTGATGCCGTGCCCGTCTCGGTAACGCTGGTGGACGATAACCGCAGCGGCGGCCGCGAGGTCAGCTTCTGGCCACCAGCTGATCTCTTCTAGGGCCGCGTCGATAACGGCCTGGTCCGGCGCAGGGATCGCCGGCCGATGTGCGCGGGCGCGCCGCACAATTGATTGCCAGTGCTGCTGACAAGCCTCCCACCTGATAGGGCCGCGTCGGCCCGCTTTGCGGTGGGCATCGACGTCCCTGTCCCGGAACTTGGCAAATGCGGGTAGGCGTTCGTACCACCAGCGGGCCGCTGCAAAGGAGCGCACACCGTGTCGCCAGAGGAGCCACGCTGCTTCAGTGGCGGCCATCGAGCGATCTGCGGGATTGGTCGAGTTGAGCTTCCGCCATTCGTCGGGCGACATTCGTTGCCTAGCCCGCCATGCTCGAGGTGATTCCCATTGCAGGCCGTGGCTCTCCGAGTGGTCATCGGAGGGGAGGAGCACTGACGTCGCCTCGGCAGTACCACCAGGCGTTGCGGGCTGGGGGATGTCGTCGGCGGCGGCATCTACCGCTCGCTTGACCGCTTCAATAGCCGTGATGGGGGCGAGGGTGTACTCGTCAACGACGGTGCAGTGGCCGTGTCCTTTGAGTGAAGCACTGCCTGGCAGGCGTATCGGTTTACGTCCACGGACGTCGATTGCTGCGCCAGCAGGTAAGTAGGGGGCGTGGCGCTCTCGGAGGTCGGCGAAGACCTCCTCCAGCCGGGCATAGGCGTGGGGAGTTGGAACGGTGAGCGCCGCATGCAGGCAGTTCGGGCGGCCTGACGTCGCGCAATGAACAATGCCAGCTCCGACGTCGGCCGCGGCATCACGGATCGTCGGCCAGACCTCGTCGGCGCATTCGTCGATGTCGAGGACCAAGAGGTCAGCCCTCAGCGGCGCGACGACAGCCCAGACAGCTTGGCCGGCACCTGCTCGTTCGGCCTCTGTCATGAGGCCTACAGCATCGCCTGAATTGACCTTGACCGGCGCGTTTGCGCGATCAGTGGGGGCGAGCGCGTACGCGGTCGTCCCTGGATCAAGCAAGATCCTGAATAACTCGGCCCAGCGCGTCTCATCAGAGGACGCATCGGCCGACACGCTTATGTCAGAGCTAGCCGCGTACCGTGGGTACGCGCTATCCTGAGTGCAGTCCCGCAAAAGACTGACCCTTTCAATTTGGGTGGAGAATTTCCTCCCGGGTTGACCCTCAGCCAAGTTGGCGCTTGGCCTCTAGGACGAACTCCCTGGTGTGGCAGCTAGGGAGTTTTCGTCTATCTAGGGAAAGTTCTCCTCGTTTGAAGTTGTCTGAGTAGCTCTTCTCAGCCTGCTTGCTTGAGTTGGACCTCCGAGATCGCTAGTTGTTCTCCTGCTCCCGCTGCGACGTCGCGAGCGATGAGCTGCTGGATGTAGTCATTGAGGTTGAGCCCTTGTGCACCCGCGCGTTCGGCAGCGGCCGCCTTCAACGGCGCGGGCACCAGCGCTTTCACGACCTCCCGCGGACCCTTCGACGGACGACCGGGGCGGCGCCGCGGAGATGCTGAGGATTCACTCATGCTGCCGATTATCCGTACCAGAAACCGCTAGGCGTGCAGACACGCCGAGGAGCGTGGATCTGTTTCTGATCATACTTGCCAATGTAGACGAAAAATTGCGCCGGTCAGTTGCGCCTACGGCGTGCCGCCGCTCGGGCCTCCAGGAGCTGTCTACGTGCCTCGAGAGTGACTTCCCACGCCGCATCCACCTCCCCCGGCTTGACCCCATACGTCGAGGCCATCGCGTCAGCGAGCGTGGCCGGCAGTTCTTTACGCTGGCCACGCTCGACGACCCCTAAGACTGTGCGCGACACCCCCATCGCCTCCGCGGCAGCCGTCTGCGACAGTCCAGCTCGGACGCGAAGGTCCACTAGCGATGGGTCTTTCGCAGCAGACGGCGTGAACTCCGCGACTTCGACCTCAAGTACGTCAGCAACCTTCGCCAGTGATCCAGGACTCGGGACGGTGACGTTGTTGAGCCAGGCGGAGACCGTCTGCCGGGCAACACCAATCAGTTCTGCCAGCTCATCGGTCGAGATGCCGGCGCGAGACATGGTCCGGCGAAGAGCTGCCGCCGAGAAGCCGTGCACACCGGCGCGGGGCATGTGGGCACCTCTCTCAGTCGGATCGTTGCCCCGAGATTGCGGAGCAGCACCGCAATCTTCCTGCCTACACACGGCGCGCCCAAGCGTTTCGAACCCAAAACATGCGCCCAATAATTGCACAACGCGGGTCGCTGACCTACGATCGCAGCGTGTGGAAACACAGGATTGCGAATGTGGGGGCCGGTGCTACCATCAGCTCCACAACGCGCACCTCGGCACCGGGGTGGATGTTCCCGGACTCTGGAAACCCGAGTCCGGTCGCGACACAAGCGGGGGCACGCGACGCTTCGACGTCGGTAGCCCTGCTCCCGCATTGGTCCGCGACGAGAAAGGGTACGAGGCGTTGTTTTTCCTGGGGGCGCAGTTTTTGGCACTCGCTCCTGCCGTTCACACCATTCCAAGCGTTCATCTGGGCGGTCTGTGGCAGCTCCGCACCAGATGGCCGGCAGCCTCGAAGGTTTGCCGTCGTGGTGTCGTCAGAGCAGGGGAGGAGTAGCACCAGCACAACGTCTGTAGGAGCCCCGTGAGCGAGGTGAGGCCTAGATTTGGCCGTCTCGCCTCATCCCGCCCACGAGGACTCCTAGTTCATTGCCCGACTCGATGCGGTACGACCACGAGTCCGACATTTCGCATGCTACGCGAGGTGTATGGGTAGCGGCTATCCGCTGCCTGGATCGTTCGTGTGCCGTAACCGGATCGAGTCTCTCTACCCAAGAGCGAGGACTCGTGTACGGCTTCACTTCTCCGCAGCGACAGACTGCGCTCCCACCGTATGGGGGTGCTATCTCCGTCAACGAAATTGTTAGCGGCACAGCAACTTATCAGTGCCCATGCCGTCCATCAGGCTACTTGTGTGTGACTGGCCTACCGATGGTGACGGCGCTTGGAATACCCCATTGCAACCTGGGACATCCGCTCGTTCCCCGCAAGGTCGCAGAAAGTCTGGCCCAGTGAGTCGGGCGTGGGTGCGGCGCGGTTCCGCCGTGGGCCTGGCGGTGTCGCTGACGGTCGGAGGATTGATTACCGCGCAAGCCCCTGCCGAAGCGGCGGGGACCTGCCCGAGTCTGTACGTCCTGGGAGTTCAGGGCACGGGCCAGTCAACGGCCGACGCCAATCCGACCACCGATTCCGGGTTCCTGTCGTCAGTGATGAAACCGCTGATGACGATGGCCGGCTCCCTGGTGCAGCGCGCATACGTTCCCTACCCGGCCGGGTTTGGTGGCGCGGTCGGCAATTCGTCGATGACCTTCGACAAGTCCGTCTCGCACGCAGTCACTCGCACTACGTCGATGATCAAGCAGATCGCGGATCGCTGCGAAGACACACAGTTCGCGTTGACCGGCTACTCGCAGGGCGCATTCGCTGCGGGCCGCGTCGCCCGCGACATCGGCCAGGGGCGCGGCCCTGTCCCTGCGGACCGGGTTGCAGGGGTGTCGCTGTTCGGCGATCCCACCCGACCTGCTGGGTCTCCGTTGTTTCCTGGCCGCGACGGCGCAACCCGCCCTGATCCGGCTCCAGGTACATCGGGTGAGTCGCTGATGTCGGTACCCCCGCTGGACCAGCAGATGCCAGCCGGCGGTGGCATCGGCCCAACCGCAGACACGATCAGCGACTACGGAGCGTTGACCGGACGGGTCGCATCTCATTGCCAAACCGGCGATTTGGCGTGTGACGCCCCGGCAGACGCCCCGGTCGTTCATCTGGTGACCAACATCGCGGGACAGAGCAAGCTCGACCAGGACGATCCGGTTCAGACTCTCACGTCATTGGCCGAAGCTCTGGCACTGACCACAGTCAAGACTGTAGTACCGGTCATCAATGAAGACGTCCAGGGCGAGAGCTTGGAAGAGCTGTCCTACCAGCCCGGACAGTCGATCTCCCAGCGTTTGGCGGTCGCTTCTGATCCGAGGACCCCGATGCCCTCGATCAACGACGCTCTGAGCGCACTAGTGAAGGTCGGCACGATCGGACTCAACGCGGCGATCACCGTGGCCAAGGACGTGCTGGACCCGGCCACCATCACCGCGTTGGCAACGACAGGCCTTGCAAATCCGCCAGCCGCACTGGCGATGCTCGGAGCAAAAGCCATCGACGCCACGATCAAGCTGGTTCCACCGGCGACGGTAAACCGCTGGGCAGGCGAAGCGTTCCAAGCCGTCAAGGAGAACGTCGCCGATAACTCCGAGCTACTCGATGTATCGAATCTGGTCCGCTACTGGCAGACAGCCCAACAGCACACCAGCTACGGGTCGCGAGCCTCGACGTCGGCGGGAATGTCGGCAGCTGCCTACACCGCCGCCTGGTTCGCGGCACTCGCCGCCGACATCTCAGGAAAGACGCTGTCGCCCGGTTCTACCGGCGACACCCTGTTCTCCCCGGATACACAGAGTGCCCCGTCCCCGGCCGTCGTGCCGACACTTCCCGGCACCTCGACCACGGCGCCTGCCGAAAGTGCAGCCTCCACCGAGTCGTCGGAGACCGCACCCGAGCCCGGTGCAGACGCCCCGGCCAACGATCCGTCCTCGACTCCCGAGTCGACCGATGATCCTGCCGCATCCTCTGAACCCGTTCCCGCCGCCGAGTGACCAATGAACCGGCTTCTTCCCGAAAGGGGGAGAGGAGAATTTTGTTGACAACCAACAATTCTGAGTCGAAATGGTTCGACACAGTCGCGGCGTGGGCCTATGCCGGCGGCACTCCCGCACAGCACCTGGCCGATGACCTACGGACAGCGGGAAAAGTCGCTGCCCCTGGCAATGACCAGCAAGATGACCCCGTTCTTGGAGACGAGTGGGGCTGGCTTGCACTCGCTGAGGACGCACCCGACCTCGAGCCACCGGCGCATCTAGAGGAAGAAGAACTTGCTGTGTCCGCTGGGGCAGAGCAGCTCCTGGACGTCGATGAGGACCCTGTTGTCGCAGCCGCACCCCCCCGAAGGAAAGCGAGCCGGGGTTCGGATCACGCTGGCCGGCAACCTGATCAGCAGGGAAAGCGTCCCACTGGTCGCATGCTGGTGGCCGGATTGGCGGCAGCGGCTGTTGTGATCGTCGCGGCGACGCTAGCAGCGGGGATGCTGTTCGGCGGGGCGAGTGAGGATTCTGCCCCGCAGGACCCGGTAGAAGTCCTCGCCAACACCCCTGGGGCGACCGCAGTCGCAGACGACTGCCCCGAAAGCGTTGACGGCCCGGTGACCACCGGAAACGACTCAGGCGATCAGGAGTCGGGACCGGGGGTGATCAAGGCCTTCGATTACGCCTATTACGTCGATCGGTCGGGAGAGCGGGCACGCACCGTTGCCACCCCGAGCGGCGTCGGGAGCGCCAAGGATCTGCAAGCCAGCATCGACGCGTTGCCCGCCGATACCAGTCACTGCCTGCGCATCACCGACCGTGGCAATGGCCTCTACGCGGTGCAGCTGACCGAGACCCGGCCGGGTGAACAGCCGATCGTCTACCCGCAGCTGATTCAGACGGTCCAGGCCGACGGCAAGACCTGGATTGCCTCCATCAAGAAGGACACCCCCTGAAGCGCTCAGCGAAACACGCTGAGCTGCTGAGGGATCAACCCGAAAGGACCCGGTATGAACATGACCGCGAAACACCGCCACCACCAACGGCACCAGATGATGCCTCACCACCGGATGCTGGCCGCTGCGGTCGTCGCCGGCGCTCTGGCCTCCGGACTCGGCGCTGGACCGGCGTTGGCCGTCCCCGAGCAGGGCGGCACTTCGCCGAGCGCTCCCGAGGCACCTGAGCAGGGCGGAACGACCGCCCCCGCCGTCCCTGAGCAGGGCGGAACCACCCCAACGCCCGCACCCACGCCACCGCCGGTCGACTACTCTCCGGGAGCGCGCACGCTGCCTGCGCCACCGCAGGAAGCCCCATATCAGCCGCTGGTAACCCCGCAGTACGACGACAACTACAGCCCGGTTCCCACGGCACCGATCGGACCGCCCCGGCCGACGGCTCCGGTCCGGCCCATCGCACCGCCGCCGGAGAAGATCCGAATCGGCAACTACATCACCGACATTCCGAAGGGCATGTCGCGCCGCGATGTCACGTCGATCAACGAGTGGGCGGCCTACACCGAAGCGAAGATCGCTCAGGGCCTGATCTCGGTGGGGGTCCCTGAGGACGAAGCATCACGGCAGGCAGCTGCCACCGTGATCGGTGTCGCGGCAGGCGGAGTGACAGGCGCAGCCGCAGCTGGCATCCCCGCCGCCGTCGTCGGCGGCCTCGGAGGCGCGGTGATCGGCGGCGTTATCGGCGGCGCGATCTCGGCAGGCAACCCCGTTAACGTTGCCGGAGGCGCAGCGATCGGGGCAGCTGCCGGTGCTGCGGTCCTCGGCATCCCGGCCGCACTCGCGGGCGGCGCAGCAGGGGGTCTGGCTGGCGGAATCATCGCCCACACCCTCGGCGCGGGCGATCCCGGCGCAAATCCGCACCTTCCGGGGCAGCCCGACCGCCCGCAAGCTCCCCGCACGCCCGAGGCACCAGCCAATCCCGGTGCCAACCAGTTCGAGTTGAACCTCTCTGCCGACGAGGCCGCCAAGGTCGGCTTGCCCGCCGTGGACTACACGGTCACCGCTGGCGGGGACGTCAACGCTTCGGCCACGGTCGGCGGCCAGACGCTGCGCGCGGGTTGGTCGGGGGAACAGGCGCGCGCACCGTACGCCGCACTGGGTGCGCTTGCACCGCAGGTGGAAAAGCAGGTGCACGAGGCGACCAAGCAGGCGGTCAGCGATCTGAACAAGGCCATCCCCGGTTTGCACGTGGAGTGGCCGCAGCAGAAGAAGCCCGCCCCACGCCGATAAGGCGCCCGCGCGGCATCGACCGAACAGGAGCACACGCAGATGAACGAATCGGCATCGTCATGGTTGACCGAAACCGGGTCTCGGTCCTTGATCGAGGTCCCCAACCACCCCAGCGCGGACCAGCAGATCCCGGTGCGTGAGCGCCCGGTGCTGGTGTGCGGTACCAGCGGGGGAGTGGGCACCTCGGTGCTCTCGGCGCTCCTCGCCGACTACCGGGCCGCGGATCTGGGAGACCGGTCGTGGTGGGTCGACCTGTCGGGCAACGACACCGACATACCGCGCCGTTTCGGCGTGGATGCTGTTCCCGAACGCCGCCAGTGGCAGTCCCCTCGGGGAGGCACGCTGTGGGCACCTGACGAGGGCACCGCCCTTGGCACGGTGCTCGAGAATGTGTCGACCACCGGGTACGGGGTCCCGGTGGTCGATGCCGGGGCGCGCGCCTTCAGCATGGCCCAAGCCCTGCACCATGAACCGCTGCCAGAGGCTGTGACACCGGTTCTCGTGGTCAGTCCCCGACCGGACCTGCTCAACCGGTCCAGGGAAGTGTTCGACTGTTGGGACTCGATGGGGCTGCTAGCCGACACGGTGCTGGTCATAGCGTGCCAGGTGCCCACTTTGAATTACCTCGCCCTGACCGAACTCCTGCAGAACGCGGTTGCAGGTCAGGTCGCCGGCGTGGTGGCGCTGGATTACGACCCGGTGCTGGGCGAAGGCACGCACCTCGATCTGGATCGGCAGGAGGCGTTGGCACAACGCACCTGGGACGCCGTTTCGGAGCTGGCCGCGCACACCAGTTCCCGGACGACCGATGGCCGGCGTTCGGTGGTGTCGCAGTGATTGAGGTCCGTACCGAGCCGTTGCCGATCACTGGGGAATTTCCGCCGTTGTTCGCACTCATGGGTGCACACGGCGGAGCCGGTACCACCACCCTCGCCCGGATGTGGGCGCCAGCGGCCGATGCCGGGCGACGGTGGCCCACCTCGCCGTTGACCACCCGGCGCGTGCTCATCGTGGCCCGCGAACACATGAGCGGGATCTCCGCGGCCGCCGACGTTCTGCGTGCGGCGCTGGACGAGTCCGCACCGACGGGTGTCACCGTGTGCGGATTGATCACCGTTGCCGCCCATCCAGGACGCCCGAGCAAGGACGTGGTGCGCTACGCGGGGACGGTGTCGGAGCTCGCGCCGCATTCCTACCGAATCCCGTGGGTCAAATCGTTGATCCCGCTGCTGCATCGACAACTGCCGACGTGGCGGCCTGCCGATGGAGTCAAGACCACGCAACGCACCGCAGACGGCGTGATCGCGACGGTGCCGAGTCCCATTGCGGCAGTGGGACATCAAATCTGTGAGGACTTGGCAGCCGACCGTGCTGTCGAACGCAGCGACCCGTCTGTGACGGTCGCCTAAACACCGAGGGGAAACATCATGACAACCCGTTCTCTCATCACCGAAGCACAGCTGTTGGCTGTCGATTTCCAGGTCAACCCCACTGCACCTCCCGGCTCGGAGAAGTTCATGACTCTCGTGTCGTGGGTGGGCTGGGGTGCGTGCCTGGCGGCGGTGGCCGCCTTGCTGATCGCGGGCGGCAAGTTCGGCTTCGACAAGCACCAGGGCACCGCCGACAGCGAGGCGGCCACCAAGGTCGCCAAGACCTGCATCGGCTGCGTCATCATCGCCGTCGCCGGCGGTCTCGTCGGAGGCCTGACCGGCTAATGAAAGGAACCACACATGCACGTGCTGCACTCGCTGGCAGCGGGCAGCGACCTCCCCAAAGAAGTCACCGAGCCACTCAATCTTCTTCTGGGCTGGATTATGTGGCTGATCTGTCTGGCCGCCGTGGCGCGACTGCTCTGGATCGCCGGCCAGATGGGGCACGTGCAGGATCACCCCGCCTCCGACCCACCCGACACTCCTCTGGGAGTGGTCATCGGACTGATCGTGGCCAGCTCGGCGTCAGGCATCGCCGGAGCACTACTTACATTCTGACCACGATCGCTACGCTGATCGGCCTGATCGTCCTTAGCGGGTGTGGCGGGGAATCCTCTCCGTCGGCATCGTCGACGACAGCGGCACCGACAGCTCCACCGACCAATGTCGTGTGGACCTCATTCGCGGGGGTGAAAGTCCCCGCCGCCGATGAAGGTCCGCGCAACAACCGCTACCAGTCAGTCCCCACCGGATACGCCCGCACGGGTGCCGGTGCGGCGCTGGCCGCGATCTCGGCGACCATCCGCATGTCGGTGGCCGACGACAACACGTGGCCGAGGGTGGTCGGCACTCTGGTCGCTCCGTCGGAAGCACGAGATCAGTGGTCTGTCAACCGTGTTCAAATCTCCATCACTCAGCCGGTACCGAAAGACAAGGCACCCAGAGTCATCGGGTACACCGTTGAGTCCTTCACCCCAGATAAGGCGACCATCGGGATCGTCGATCGCCAGTCCGACGACTCACTGACCAAGACCACCACGACGGTGAAGTGGGTGGTCAGCGGTGACTGGTTGCTGGAGCTTCCCCCAGTGGACAACACCACCAACCGTGTCCAGGCGCTCGATGCTCCGCCGGCCAGCATGATTCACCTTCCCGAATCCAACTAGCAGGGAGAACTGTGCAATGGCGCTACCAGGCTTGACCGAATCCGAGACCCCCACCAGACGCGCCTGGTGGAAGCGTCCTCGCGTGTGGGCGACATCCGTCGTCGTTATCGTTGTGGTCACCAGCATCGCCGGAGTGGCTCTACTCAGCGACGACGAGGACAACAGCCAACCGAGGGTGGCTGTACCGCCGCCGGTTTCACAGGAACCGTCAGAACCACTGCCCGACGGTGGGCCGTACACGGGCAGCGACGTCGACGTCATCGGTCGCGGTATGCGGGTGCCGGCCGACCCCAACGGTCACGTCCTGGAGCAGACCGTCAGGACATCATCGCCTCGGCTGACACAGCCGATCTCCGCGCCTCAGGGACTGGAATGGCAGAAAGTCTACGGGGTGCCGATGCCGTTCAGCACCAGCGATGGTCCCACCACAATCAGTGCCGAGGGTGTGCCGTCAGGGTTCAGCCGCACGCCTCAGGGTGCAGCTCTGGCCACCTTGCAGATCCTCATGCGCATCACCTACGGCCCGCGCGAGGTGCGTCAAGCGGTGCTCGATAGCTCGGTCATCGGTTCTGCCGAGTTGAAGAACATCGTCCTCAACGCACCGAGTGAAGCTCAGTACCAGACGGTTCCGGCGGCGGTGCAAATCCTTGAGGATCGCTACACCGAGGACTCTGCGTCCGTGCGCTGGATGTTCGGCCCGTTCCCCGCCCCGGAAGAGTTCCCAACCACCAACGGCACTGTGTACCACGGTGGGGCGATTCCGGCGATCTGGGAGAACGGGCGCTGGAAAGTGAAGCTGACCGAGGCGGTCGTGTCCTCTGAACTCCGCGACTTCGAGGAATACCTCGACGACCCTCGGTGGGCGACGACATGGTTCTGAGTTCTGGCACTGCGTGGCCGCGGCGTCTTCTCATCGCGTTCGTGCTGGCCGCGGTCCTCCTCCTGCGGGTACCCATCGGGTTCCACGACGCCAGCTCTGTCCCGCAGACGATTCCGGCGGCGGCAGCGGCACCGAGCGTTGTCGACAACGCCAAAGAGTGCGCGAAAAACCCCATAGCGCTGGTGACCAGCATTCTGGGTTGCACCCTCGCGAAGGGGGCATCTGGAGCTCTCAAGGATGCCGCCGGTGACGGCTTCAAGGCGATCGCTAAGTCGATGGCACAAGGCTGGGTGAGGATGATCCAACTGGCCTTGGCGTGGTTCGTCAAAATCCCTACCCCCGACTACGCCAACGACTCGGTGATCACCGACGTTCAGCAAGCAACCGTCAAGTTGCAGGTCTACGGACTAGCGCTGTCGATCCTGATCGGCTCCTACAAGCTGATCCGTGCGCGCCGCCAGGCAGTGATGAACGAAGCGGAAGAATCATTCACAAGCTTGGCCAAGACCGTGTTCGGGGCCTGGATGTTTGGCGGCGTGCTCACCGTCTGCACCGCAGCCAGCGACTCTCTGTCCGACTGGATGCTCAACCAGGGGACAGAGAACAGCGAACAGCTCATCGCCAACCTGGCCACGGCCAACCTGCTCGGACTCGGGTCAGGTCTGGTGTTTGTCGTCGCGATCTGCGGAATCCTCGGCGGCCTGCTGCAGGCCGTCCTCCTGATCGGCCGCCAGGCAATGCTGGCTGTCATAGTCGCCGTGATCCCGCTGGTGGGATCATTCGGAGGCACGGCAGTAGGCAAAGATGCCTTCACCAAGTTGATCAAATGGACTGTTGCGCTTCTGCTCTGGAAGCCGGTGGCCGCGATCGTGTACTGGGTGGCCTTCCGAATGGCCGGGCACGACGTGAAATCTCTCAAAGACGCACAGATGGCATTGATGGGCCTGATCTTGCTCGCCCTGAGTGCTTTGGTTCTGCCGATCCTCATGCGACTTGTCTCCGGTGGCGCAGCAATGTCGGGCGGGTCGGGTTTGCAGGCCGGAATGATGACCGCGGGCGTCGTTGCCGCCGCCGGAACGATGGTCGCGACCGGCGGAGCCTCGGCCGCCGCCGGCGGGGCATCGACCGCGGCATCTGCGGGCGCGACAAGCGGGGCTGCCGCGGGACCGAGCGCCGGCGGCGGGCTCAGCGGTGGCACCGGCGGCGCACCACCTCCTGGTGGTGGTGGCGGCGGCGGGCTCAGCGGTGGCACCGGCGGGGGAGGCATGCCTCCTGGGCGCGGTGGCACTGGTGGTGGCACCGGCGGCGGTTCGCCGGCACCGCCGCCGCCCGGTGGTGGTAACTCCACAGACCAACTCGGTGGGAACAGCGCCGGAAGCGGCAACGGCAGCTCCGGCACCGGAGGCCCCTCAATGGGAGATGCCGCGATGGCAAGCAATGCCGTCATGTCGGCCTCGGAGATGTTGTTCGACGACGGCTACGAGTCCTCGTCATCGGCACAGGAGGGCAGCTACAGGTGAGCACTCCGCGCAGCAACGCCGTCCTCTTGTACGGCCGCTGGGAAAAGCCCCGCTCTACCGGCCTCTTCGGCATGACCTGGGGCGCAACCATTTTTGCTGGCGCTGTCCTCATCGTAGGCGTGCTCCAGTTCATGATTTTCCGCTCGTTGTTGTCAACCGGCGCAATCCTCGGCCTCGGCATAGCACTGCTGGTGCCGATGCTGATGCAGCGCCGAGGCCGTACTGGATGGGAGCTGATGATTGTGCGTCTAGCGTTTTGGCGGGCACAAAGTAAGGGAGAGAACACATTCCGGGGCGGCGTGTTCGGGGTGGTGCCGGGCCGTTCTCAGATGCCTGGCATCCAGGGCGATACCCGACTCTACGAGTACGAGTTGAGCTCGGGAAAGCGGTTCGGACTGATCCACGCCAGGGCCAAGGACCACTACACCGTGGTCCTGTCCAGCCAGCCCCAAGGTCAGGAACTCGTCGAACAGTGGCAGATCAACGAGTGGGTGCAGGGCTGGGATGACTTCCTCGCAAGCCTAGGCACTACCCACAACGTGGCCGGCGCGACGGTGGTCGTCGAAACCGTGCCTGACAACGGCACCCGTATCGCATCAGAGGTCCGGGCGATCACCTCTCCAGCCGCTCCCGCCTACGCCCGCGAGGTGATGGCACAGACCGCTCTGCATCGGGCATCAGCGACCGTACGCAGCGAGTTGCGCATCTCGATCACCTTCCGTCGCCAGCGCGAGGCAGCCAGCCGTGAGGTGGCCGACCAGGGTGCCGCGATTGGTCGCCTACTGTCGACGATCATCTCCAACGCTGCTGCGGCAGGCTTGGATGCTGCACCGATGACGGCGGGGGAGCTGTGCGCAGTGGCGACCCGCGCGTACCGTCCCGAGCTCGATCGCGAACTCGAAGTGCTGCTGAGCCGGGGCGAGCAGAACGAACTGCGGTGGGACCAGACCGGCTGCGCGGGCGCCAAGGCCCAGTGGGACTACTACGTGCACAATGGATTCCGCTCGATCACCTGGGAAATGGCCGCCGCCCCGGCAGGCACCGTCACCCACGATGCACTTCGCCCACTGCTGGTTCCCCGCTTCGATCTGCCACGCAAACGGGTAGCGATCATCTACCGAATCCACAACATCGCCGAGGCGGTCAAGCTCGTCGACGGCGACTTCAAGGATGCGTTGTCGGCTGAGCAGGCGAAGACCGGTATCGGCTCGGCGGCGGCCTCGATCCGTGTGGACAACACCCGTGCCGCCCGCGAGGAGCAAGCCCGTGGTGCAGGTCTGACCCGCTTCGGTGTCCTGGTCACTCTGACCGCACCACACGATGCCGATCTGCCCCAGATGACCGCAGAAATCGAGGGCATGTCCGCAGCCGCCCGTATCGGGGTGCAACGCGTGTACGGCGGACAGGACTCGGCCTTCGCCGGGTCGCTCGGGCTGGGGATCTTGCTGCCCGAGTACGCGACGGTCAACAAGCGCCTCACCACCTGAAACTGAGAGGACCTAGCGAGCAATGACGACATTGGGAGTGCCCCCGCGCCACCGCGCCGACTCCGCAGCCATCTCCGTCGAGAAGGCCACAGTGCCCGACACAGTGCGTGTCGGTGGTGTGCTGGTGCTGACCGCCCAGCGGTACGCGGAACTGAAACTCGCTGCTGCCACCAAGACGGGCCTGGCCGGGCGCACGGCACGTCGACGTTTGGCCACCGAGGATCGGCGGCGGGTACGCGCAGTTTCCCGCGTAGTCGAGCAGGGCGGATTCGACGTCGAAGGCCGGGACCCTGGCCATCGCGGCGCGGCTGGAGCAGGGGGAGGCCGCACCAACATCGTGCTGAAAATGCACGAATGGCGCGCCACCACCGCCCAGGTGGCGGGCGGGTTCTGGCCGTTTTCCATCGGAGCATCGTCGCCGCTACTCGGCACCCCGCTTGGCTCTCACCTGCGAACCGGGCAGGATTTCGGGTGCGACCCACTCTCGTGGTTTCTGGCCGGACTGATCACGGCACCGGTCGCGTTCGTGCTGGCCCTCAATGGTTTCGGCAAGAGCTCGCTGGTTCGCCGGTTGGCACTGGGCAACATGGCCCAAGGCCACACCTCCTTGTTCCTTGGCGACATCAAGCCCGACTACGCCGAGCTGACCCGAGCCAACGGCGGACAGGTCGTGACCGGCGGCTACGGACATCAGAAGATCAACCCGTTGGCCGCCGGAGCGCTTGGCACCGTCCTGGACCGGCTGAGTGAGGAAGTCGTAGCACTCCAGGCCCTCACCGATCCGAGCGACGAGCAGCGTAAACGGCTGACCACTCTGTCCGATCTGCGCGTGCAGGTGGCGGCGGATCTGCGTGCACGCCAGGTCGCGACCCTCGCCGGCCTGGTCGAGATCAACCGCGGACGAGCAGTGGAGGACTTCGAAGAAACCCTGCTGTCCTCAGCGCTGGACATTCTCTACCGGCCAGAGTCCGACGGCGGCCGCGGATTCACCGGCGCTCACCCGCCGATCCTCGAGGACCTCTACGAAGTCATCAAGGAAGGCAACGCCGCCCTCTACGAAGACGCCGCAGTGGAATGGAAAGAGGCCTACGTCGAGGTCACCGCCCCGCTGCGACGCTCGCTACGAGCCCTGGTGTGCGGTCGACTGGGCGAAGTTCTCAACGGTCAAACCACCCAGCCACTCGACGTGAACGCCCCGGCGGTCTGTGTCGATGTGTCCCGTGTTCCCCAGGGCGACAAGAAGCTCAAAGCCGCACTGCTGCTGGTGTGTTGGTCCGACGGGTTCGGCGCAGTCGAGGCAGCCCACGTCCTTGCCGATGCCGGCATGGGGCCGCGCCGCACCTTCCAGGTCATCATCGACGAGTTGTGGCAGGTGATCGGTTCCGGTGCTGGCATCGTCGATCGCGTCGATGCTCTGGTCCGCCTGAACCGCTCGGATGCGGTGTCGCTGGTCATGATCACCCACTCGGTGGCCGATCTGTCAGCGTTCGAGTCGCAGGCCGACGCCAACAAGGCGATCGGTTTCTTGGAGAAGGCACGGCTGAAGTTCATTGGTCCGGTCGGTCCGGAGGAACTCGACCGGCTCTCAGCGGTGACACAGTTCAATGCCGCAGAGCGCGCCCTGGTCACGTCGGCGGCTTCGACACCACCACCATCGGAGTCGGTGCTGCAGAAGCTGCGCAACAGCATGCGGGTCGGCGACCGTGCTGCCGAACGTCCCCGGCCCCACGGGCAGGGGGTGTTCCTACTCAAGTTCGGCGAGGACAACCGACCCGGCATAGCTTTCCGCCTCAACTTCACCCCGCTGGAAGCCAGCGGAGCGGTGCACGACACGAACTCCCGCTTCAAGGGAGTCACCAGCCGAGCAGGTGCAGCATGAGCGCGCCCGATTCCACCCGCCGCTACGGCTGGATCGACGCCGAGATCCGGGAACTGGCCGTGTCCGCAGTCCGTGAGCTATTGCCGCACACGGTGTCAGTGTGGGCTGCGTGCTGCGAGGTGTCCAAGCAACTATCTGTGCATCCCAACACCGTCAGGAATTGGTACCGGGGGGCCGTCGATGAACAGGACACCCAACAGCCCGGCACAAACCTTGAACTGACCGCAGCCCGCGAACAAATGCGGGCCTTGCAGCGACTCAACGCCAACCTCGTCGAAGCCCTCAAAGACCGAGGTACTCCTCCATGAACGAGGTCGCGAAAGGCGCAGTGGCACTGGCCGTGGCACTGATGGTGGCGATACCAGTTGCCATCGTCGCCATGCTCGGCGGCACTGTGATCGACTGCACGCCTTCCAATGGCGTCAGCGAAACCCCATCTGGCGGCAATCCCGGTCAGCGCACCTGGCCGATGAAGAAGGGCACCTACAACCTCAGTTCCGGTTTCGGTATGCGGTGGGGATCACCTCATCAGGGCATCGACCTGGGCTCACAGCCCGGAGTACCGATCTACGCCGCCTACGACGGGGTCGTCGAACAAGCAGGCCCCGCGTCAGGGTTCGGTGAATGGATCGTCCTGCGACACACCATCGACGGCAAACGAGTCGACACCGTCTACGGGCACATGTTCCCCCAAGACCTCCTGGTCAAAGCAAACGCGAAGGTCGTAGCCGGCCAGCAAATCGCGCGGGTCGGCTACAACGGCTCAGTCAGCCCTCCCGGCCCTGGGGGTGCGCACCTGCACTTCGAGGTGTGGCAGGGAGGCCGGTTCGGCGGTACAGCCATCGACCCACAACCGTGGCTCAACGGTGCCTCCGAGCCCGGACAGGCACGCAGCTCGGGCGGGGTACGCAACATGGCCGCAGTGGTGCCGCACACCGAAGAACCGTCGAGCGAGGCACCGGAGACCGAAGCCCCAGCGGCCCGGCCGGCAGCCGGTGAACCACTGCCCGAAGCGGTCCCCGAACCGTGGCGCTCACTGATCAACGAAGCCGCAGCCAAGCATCCCGACTCTGACCGGCGCATTGTTGCCGCAACCCTGTGGGCAGAGAATCGCGGATGGCCCGAGTACCGCAAGAACGGGTGGGCGACGTCGTCGTCGGCGGCAAAGGGGCCGTGGCAGTTCATTCCGTCGTCCTGGGCGTCGATGGGCTATGACGGCGACGGTGACGGCGTGAAGGACCCCGGTAATCCTGAGGACGCGGTGCACGCCGCGTTCAACCATTCGCCCGGATCCGCAGGCCTGCCGGTGATCCACGGAGAGACCGGGAACCCGGCCGTCGACTATCCGACCAAACCGTTCTACCGACACAACCCGGCCAAGAAGAGCCTGCTGACCTACATGGCCAACTACAACGGCAACGACGGCACCGCCGTCGAGGGCGCAGTTCTCCCCAACTTCGCGCGCGGTCAGAACGGCGACTACGTGCGAATGGGCTACTGGCTGATGGCGACCAACTTCGAGCGGGGTTGGCTACCTGAGTCGAACCAGATCGTCGATGCCAAGACGAAGAAATCGCTAGGCACCCGACTCCCATCTTCAGGATCGTCCACCGGCAACCAATGCGGGGAGAACAGTAGCGAAGGGTCCGGGGCAGCCGCGCCGAACGGATCATGGGTGTACTACTCACAGAACGATCCACGCTGGCAAGTCGACGGACTCCCGATCGCTGAAGCAGGCTGCGGCCCCACCTCCATCGCGATGATTCTCGCATCGACAACCGACAGCTCGATCACTCCGCCGGTCGTGGCGAAGTACGCGGTGGAGAAGGGTGCCTGGGGTGCCGAGGGACTGTCGTGGTCGTTCTTCGACCAGATCGAACCGAAGTGGAAGGTCCCGGTCCGGTCCATCGGCACCGACTACGCCGCCGCCGTGGCCGCACTCAAGAACGGCAAGAAGCTCGTGCTCTCAGGTGACGGAGGATTCCCGCCACCGTTCTGCCCGTGCCCCGGCGGACACATCGTGACCGCCAGAGGCGTCACCGACGACGGAAAGATCGTCGTCGCCAACCCCGCCCCGAACCTGAAGGGACCGAACGGAACACCGGACAACTCGGCGTTCTCCACCCCGATCCCAGGCTTGAAGAACATGTGGGTCTTCGGATGACAGCGACACCCAATCACCACGCAGGCCAGGACTCGACTGAAAGGATCACCATGACCACTCCCTTCGACAAGTCGAACCACTTCGGCCGCGACGGATACAACGCCTACGGCCTCGACGCGAACGGCTACGACCGCGACGGATACGACACCCAGGGCTACGACCAGTGGGGATTCGACCGCTACGGGTGGGATCGCGACGGCCGGGACCGCGAGGGCTTCTACCGCGACGGATACAACGACGCTGGCTACGACCGCGACGGGTACGACCGGGCCGGTTTCAACCGCTACGGCTTCGACCGCACCGGCCAACGAGCACCGGCCCGCCCGATCGAACCCACCGCACGCGACGGAGTAATCGGACTCACCGGCGGAACGATCGTGGTGGTCACAGCCACCAGCATCGTCACCGCACTCGTGGTGTGGCTGCTGCGCTACTTCTCGTCGCACGTACCGGCACAGGTGTGGGACCAGTTCGACAGCGGCCCACCGATACTGCCCGGTACCGGCACCGCCGCCCTTTGCGCCGCCGGGCTCGCAGTGCTCGCCATCGCAGCCTCCGTCGTCATGACGGTCTTCACACCCGGCGGAACCACCTTGTTCCGGCTTCTTGTGTTCCTGATCGGGGCCTGCCTGGTGATCGCGATGGGAACCAGCCACACCGCACCCACCTGGATCGCTTCCATCCTTCTCGTCGCCGCCGGCGGCGTAGCGATCAGCCAGCTCGTCCCAGCCGTCCAACCCCGAATCCGCACCGCCACCACCACCGACCGAAAGGACCCGTAATGACTCGCAAGAAGAGCACCAACGACGCCGCCGACTGGGACGCCGCACGTGACGCCGTACGAGCAAACAGCCAGGCACTAAAGGCCATGAGCAGCCACAGCGAGCTGTTCGCCTGGGCCGAGGGTAACGGCCTCAATACCCCCTCGCTGTTCACCAAGTTCAAGGCCGAGCTGCGCAAACAACTGCACGTCGACTACAACGAGCTGCGCCAGAAAGCGTTTGACGCCCGCACCGAAGAGATGGCACAGCAGGCCGCCGACGCGCCACAGGTGACGCTCTATGCCGCCGGAGACAGCGAGGTGGACTCGTTCGCGGTCTGCTCCGAAGACGGTGAAGATCCTTGGTACGGAGAGTTCCATGAGAATGACCGAGTCACCGATCAGGACAGCGCCGACATCTCGGCGGCCCGGAAGGCGATCTATCTCGCCGGGCAGGCCCGAGAACAGGAGAGCCTCGAGCTGATCGGGCTGCGGCTGGTGGTGTCCAACCACCATGTCACAGCCGATTCCGTACAGCGAGACAGCCTGCGTCACAAGGTGTTCGTCTCGATCGAGGTGGTGGACAACGGCGAAGACAACCCAGCGTTGGAGGTGTGCCGGCTGCCTGGATTCCGTAGCTGGCGTGAGGTTTCTTTGACCGACCTTCTGGCCGCCAACAGCGGGGCACGATAATGGCCAGCGCACCGGGTAAGACCAGGGAGCCCTCTGGGCATCGTGGCGCCGACCTGATGCTGTTCAGCGTTGCCGGCGTGGTGACAGGTATCGCGATCCTGACATGGGCGGCGGTGCAACTCGCCGGAGGGCAGACGGTCCCCGGCAATCCGTTCGCGGTACCCATCAAACTCGCTACCGGCGACCTTCAGTGGCCTCTGGCAGCGACCGTATGGACGGTGTTGCTGCTTGCAGTCATCATCGGCCTCGTCGGCGGGGGAGCGTGGTGGTGGCAGCAACGCCGGACCAACCGCACCCGCGTCGACAGCGCACAGCAGCACCTGGGCAACGGCAAGGACATCGAATCGGTGACCGCGAAGGCCGTGGGGTCCAAGGCGAAGTCCCTCGGCGTGACCGAAGCTGCCATGCCTGCGGAGTTCTCCAGCGCCGTCGGCGTTCCGCTGGGCAACACATTGAACGGGACTCCGGTCTATGGGTCCTGGGAGGACATGCACCTCGACATCTGGGGTCCCCGCCAGGGCAAATCGACCTCGCGGATCATCCCGGCAATCTGTGAAGCTCCAGGACCTGTGCTGGCCACGGAGAACAAGCGCGGAAACCTCGACCACACCCGGTTGGTGCGCGAGTTCCGGGACGCCGACGGCCTTCCCACCCGGCAGGTGTGGGTCTTCGACCCACAGTCGGTCGCCAACGAAGAACCATGGTGGTACTGGAACCCGCTGAGCTACGTCACCGACGAGACCCGTGCTGAGGAGCTGGCGCAGTTGTTCGCCGCCGGAGACGACGGCCTCGACGCGAAAAAGGATCCCTACTTCGACCCCGAGGGCGAGGACCTGCTCGCCAACCTGATCCTGGCATCCGCACTTGCTGGCGAGTCGATCACCGTGGTCTACGAGCGGCTGGTAGTGCGAGATCGCGGGCACGAAGCCGTCTCAATTCTCGATGAGCACGGGTACCCGATGATTGCCCAAGCCCTCAATGCTCGACTCAACTATGCGTCAAAGCAGGCCGACGGTATCTGGGGTACTGCGATCAAGATGGCCAAGTGCCTGCGCGGCCGGAACGTCCGGCAGTGGGTTGCCCCCGTTGACGATGAGGATCAGCGACCCGAGCTGGACCTGGACTCCTACATCCGCAACGGCGAGACCCTGTACTGCCTCTCGCGTGAGGGTGTCGGCTCGGTAGGCCCCTTGGTGGCTGCGCTGACGATGGCCGCTACCAAAACCGCCGAGGCCATAGCCACCGCCTCACCAGGTGGCCGGCTGCCGGTTCCCATGCTGTGTGCGCTCGATGAAGCGGCGAACGTCGTGCGCTGGCCCGATCTGCCGAAGCTGTACTCGCACTTCGGTTCACGAGGAATCATCATCATGACGATCCTTCAATCCTGGTCACAGGGGATCGGCGTATTCGGTGAGAGACCGATGAAGCTGCTCGAATCGTCATCGAACATCTACATCTACGGCGGCAACGTCCGCGAGGCTGCATACCTGGACAACCTCACCAAGCTGACCGGACAGTACGAACGGCTGGCTCGCAACGTCTCTGACTCCAGCGGAGGTGGCAAGGGCGGCGGAAACCGGTCGGTGTCGCGGCATGTCACCCGCGAGAACATCTTCAACCCCAGTGACCTCGCGGCCTGGCCGCGCGGTCGGCTGCTGCTGTTCTCCGCTGGTAACCCGCCCACGATCCTGAAAACGGTCCCGTGGTGGGAGAAGCCATACGCCGACCTGATCAAGCAATCGCTCGCCGAGTACAGCCCCGATACGTCTGCGCCGGCGGGCGCGGTGACCGCCTCGCCTGTTCACTCCGAAGGAGCGCTCCGATGACCGATGACCTGTTCCTGGATGAAGAGTTCGATGACGTCGATGCCGACTGTGACGGGGAAGCCGCCGACGAGGCTGCTGCACCGGAGCCGGAGTTCACCTCGGTCTATGAGTTCGTGGAGACCCACCTGGTGTACCTGTACGCCCGCAAAGTCGCCCACAAGCAGGATCGCCGCTGGTGTCCTCGCTGGTTTGAGCATCCAGAAGCGGTGTCGCGCCTCGAGGCGTTATGGCGTGCATACGAATCGCTGCGGTTAGACCCCGGCACCGGGATGAGCGTGTGGTGGCGCGATCACGCCGACCACCACATGTCGGCACTGTTCGCCACCGACGGACCTTTCGAGGGGTGCTCGGTTGACCGCGGTCACAGCCCCGACCTCACGGCCGAATCCCTGCCCACCGAGGAGATGGATGATCTGAACCTCCGCATGGCCATGAGCACCCTCGCCCCCGAAACCGTCAGTTAAGGAGTCCCGATGGAAGAGCACGACAACGAAACCCGCGAGCTCGAACAGACAATGGAGCGCGCACTGGCGGTCGCCATTGCGCACGGCTCCTCCATAGTCGAGTCATGGGCGAAACTCGCCGCCAAACAGCGTGACCGGACAGCCCGAGGTGCCGATACTGACGAACTGGCCGCCTCTGGCAAGGCCAGTGAAGACTTGAGCCGAACCGCGAGCAAAGTGCAACAACGTGCCCGCCATGACCTTGCGAAAGGCCGGGCAGACGCGGAGTTCTGGCGCACCGCCAGCCCCGATGAGTTGGTCACCAGATTCCAAGCGGAAGCCGCAGAAAAGGACCCGCTCCGTGACGCAAGATCCGACGCCCGGCTCGACCCTCGTCGTCTCGGCGATCGCACCTATGACCGACAGTGGGCACAAAGCACGAAGGGCATCGCAGTCGTGGGTGTGCTCGACCTCGCACACCGATACGCCGACGAGGCCGCCGTGGCTGCCAACGTGCGCGATAACCTCCGCGAACAGATCCGCAATCTCGGACTCGATCCGGACGAACTGATGCGCATGGACCCAGCAGAAGCGGGCCGCCGCTACGAAGAATCGCTGGGGACATCCTTGCAGATTCCGGACACTCCATTCAGTCTTGGCCCCAACTCCACTGCCGCTCCGACGATGACGCTCGATGGCAGCGACAGCGTCGATCGCGACGGAGCCCAGGTTGCAGCGCTGCTCTCACAGGCGCAGGCCGCCGATCAGCGGGCCGCCGAAGCAACCCACAACGCCGAGATCGCCACCGAGCGGGCCGAGACACCAGCCCAGTCGGAGTCGGCGCCGGATCGAGGGGACCCGCTCGACATCCCTCCGCCCCTGTGGGGCCTTCGACCTGAGTCGATGAGCAGAGCAGAACGCGTCGGTACGGCAAGTTCAACAGCACCGGGCCGCGCAGCAGCGACGGCCGCCCGCGACCATCCGACGAACCCACGTGCCGCAGTGGCTTCACCGCCGCGCAGCCAGGCACGTGCGAAGACCGGCGGCGGCAAGAGCGCCGATCGTCAACGCGACCGCGGAATGTGACCACCTACAACCACATAAGGAGACACCGATGACCACATTCGACCCCACCAATCTGCTCGCCGAACTCGAAGCCGAGGACGCCGCCGAAGCACAAGCCCTCGCCGACCGGCAGCGTCGCCGCCGCGAAGCCCTCGAACCGGCTGCCCGGCTCGCCGCCGAGATCGAGGCCACCCGCACCGAGTTCCTCGAGGCCGACCGCCGGCGCCTGGCCGAACTGGCCCAGCTCGTCAAGGAGGCAAAGAAGAACGGCGCTCCCGCCGCCAAGCTCGACCTACTCAGCGTCGCACCGCTGACCACCCAGTCCGGGACCCGGCGAGGCCGCACGAGCAGTCCACGCCGACCGCGTCGCAGCTCGACCCCCACCACCGCCACCTCCGCGCAGTACACCGAGCCGACCGCTGAAAGCGACGATCCAACCGACGTCCGAATGGCCGGCTGAACCAAGCCGCAGACGACTCTGGACTCGGTGCCACCTTGAAGGTGACACCGAGTCCTCGCCTGCGTACATCGCGCGTCGTGGAGTTGCGGGATGACTTCACACGGTGGTGTTGTTACTATGACTGCGAGCAATGAATCGGCCCTCTGGATTTTCCGGACAGTCGATCAGGCCCCTCGGTGTAGCTACGGCAGCCAGGGGCTGCTCCTTTTTTGAGGGGTCTTCTGGACGGACCTGCTCCCCTCAAGGCGTCACGTTAATGAAGTGAACTCTCTGTTTCACGATTTCGAACAGCTCGCTACTAGCATCGCTGTGCGTGATTGTCCGACGGTATGCAGCGGACACGAGGTCGGGTAGCCACAGAAGACGCTCGATCGACGGGGATGTTTGAAGTAGGCGCGTATGTCGGGGGATGGCCTGCTCCCGCACCAGCTCCTTATGGTTCTTCGCGTCCTTGTTGCGGAAGTTGCTCTGGTTCCGCTTTTCAAGCACGAACAACTCCACCGGGTCCCATCCGCCAGGCTTCCCCGCGGCGAGCTCAGTTCCTAGCGCGCGATAGCAGGCGCGCCTCGCTTCTTCGGCGTCGTGATCGGAACTATCGACAGGTACTTGGTGGGCAACCACACATGTCTCACCGCCTTCTGCGAGGAAGTCCAGCATGTCCTTCGTAGCGGCCAACCCCCGAGGCTCCTGCAACGCGTCAGTAGTGTGCCACCAATTCGAATCCGCGATTTGCCGGAGTCCATCCCGCAGTTCGTCCATGCTCTCGTGCGCGACGATCACTGCGGTGAAGAGATAGAACGTGGAGCGATGGGCCGTTATCGGATCGGGAGCCTGGTACGACTCATCGAGGTATGCCACAGGGTTCTTCGTTCCGCGGTACGCCTCAGCAAGAATCTGCGCCTCAGCGTCTGAAAATCCCACCTGTGGGATTCTAAGCTCAGGGACCGACGTCGCTCTCCGGACTCTCCGGGCCACCGACGGCCACTGACGCATCTTCGCGCAAGCTACCGCCCAGGTCCGCGATTCCGCCCAGGATCTGCGCGGTTAGTGGCGGTCCGCGGAACGGTCTGCAGTGCAGCGGGAGCGGACACTCGTGCAGGCGCGTAGTCCTGCCCTTCAAAACGCCGTTGGGTCACTCCGATTGCCTCGTTGATATGGCGAGCGTGGCGGTGATGTCCTTGCGCAGCCATCGCTTCACTGATCGCCTTACTGGCGGCCAGCACCTGCTTCATCGCGGCGAGCCACAGCAGTGAGGTGTCGTCGCGGCCGGCGGCCAGCATGGTCGCGGCAACGCGACGGGCCGACGTGTACGACCGGACCGCTTGCGGTTGAGTCGGGCGGCGGTGACCGGACACAGCACCAAGCGCGTCGGCAAGCTGGTTCAGACTCTGCGCCTGCTCACCTGAGAGACCTCGCGCAGCTGCACCAACGGCGCCGGCAGTATCGGCGGCCACCGCGTGCCATGCGCGCGAGTGCGGGTCGTTGATCGACGTCACGGTGCGCTGCCAACGGCGGGCATCGTCGTGAAGCCTGTGCGCGAGCGGGTTGTCATCGGCGCGTGCCGCCGATGCACGGTTGGAGCGCGACCATGCAGAGGCCGCGAGGGCACGGTGGTTGTCGCTGTCGGGCCACCGCTGCCGGAGGTCTTTGAGGGCCAGGCCGCCACCGAGGTAGCTGGCGTTGCGCCAGATCTCTTTGCCGTCAGCGCCGCGCGCAAGCCGGGTGTGCAACGCGACTGCATATCCGGTGACCTCGGTTGTGGAGCCCTTGGCGTAACGAGGTCGGGCGACCACGTCGGGATGGTTACGCAACGCCTTGGCGTAATCCGCTTCGGTGGCCGCAGACTGGGCCAGCGGGGTAAGGATCGCGCGTAGCCGCGCCGCCACCTCCGCGTCGGAGGTAGCGCGTTGGGTGTCGTCGGCGGCACGCTGATGCGGTGCCGTCTGCTCGCGTGGTGTCGTGGCGCGTTCGTCTGCGTGGTCCCAGGCCGAGAGCGCATCGGCCCGAGAGTTGGCGTCGTCGATCCATCCTTCGCGGAGGCGGGGAAGTGAGAGGTCTTCGGCGAGTTTCTTGCCGCCGTGCATGACCGGCTGGCCGTGCTTGTTGGCGTACTCGGTGGCCGGCAACCCGACGCTGAATCCGGTGACGGCGCGGGGATCGGTCTTGTCGTAGCGCGCAGCTCGAATGACCAGTCCGTCGGCGCGCACCAGGCGCACAAACTCGGCTTCACTCTCAGCGGCGGCCGCCGCAGCACGCACCCGCCGCGCCAGGGTGACCGACGGTGACTCAGCGATCCGCGGTTCGCGCACGACGTTGCCCTCGGCGTCGAGCACCGGTTTGGTGGCACCGTCCTGGGCGTGTGCACGACCCCGGCTGGCCATGTCCTTGTTGTAGCTAGACAGCACTTCGAGGCCGTACTTCACTTCGAGTTCGCGGGCGACTCGCTGCGCGCGGGCGAAGTCACCTTCGTTGCCACCGCGGGTCGGGTGTGGACGCCACTTGGCGACCACACTGCCGTCATCACGAACTCGGGACGCGGCGATGTGAATGTGGTCGCCGCCGTTCTTCGTCAGTCCATGACGAATGGCCACCCAGCGAGAGTCAGCGGCCTTCGGATCGTCAAACCCCATGCCCTCCATGAAGTCATGAACGATCGCCGACCACGTCGCATCATCCAAAGCTTCGGCGTCGGGAGGCAACGACAGCGAGCAGTGCCAGACGTTCTCATCGCGGGTCGCCTCGGCGATCGCGGCACTGCCTTTGACGCCACGCTCCTGGGCGGCTTTCAGCGCGGCCGTGTCGCGGCGAGTGACCTCGGTACCGAACACCACCCGCGCCTCATCGAGGGCATGACCGAGTTCGTAGGCGTGTTCGCGGTTCATCCCCGCGCCCGCACCACCAGCGGCGAACACGCTGCGCGACGATGCTGCCACCACATGCGGGTTGGAGTGCTCGTTGGCCTTGCCCGGACCTGCCAAGTACATGACCAAACCCTGCATCCGCGCACCCGATGAGATCGCCGGCATGATCGGCATCAGACAGTCCAGCCTTCGCCCTCGGCGAAAGTGATCGGCCCGCTCGGTCGCTCCCCGTTATGGGTCGGGGAGTGGTGCTGACTCGCAGGAAACGACACCGCGAACACTTCACCGAATGCGTCGCGGACCCGATCCGCCGTACGCAGCACCGCGCTCACCGCAGGCTCGAAGTCGGGCGGGATGTCCTTGTCGGTGTTGGCGTGCCGCGCGATCTGGTTCATGTTGACCGCGATACCCGACAGCAGGTTGCGAATCCCGGTCGCTTCTTTCCACGCCGCCAACTTCTCGGCGTAACTGATGCCACCGCCGGCCTCTGCATTGACCGCGCGAGCCATCAGAAACTCTTGCACCGAACCGAATCCCGCATCCTCGGCCCGATTGAGCAAGTCCTGCTTCTCGGCAGCCGTCACCTTGATGATGATGCGGTCATCTCGACCACCTGGATGGTTGCGCCGCCGACGCCGCAGGAACGCACCTGCCGAGTCTTCACTCCGACTCATCGGTGCCTCCTCTCTGCGTCTCTTCCCGGCCTCACGAGCCGTCCGCCCAGCGCAGCGACCCCACCACCGTGGGGACTATTCGATCCTCACCGTACCGACGACAGGGACGGTGAGCAAGGGTTTAGGGCACCTAAACCATAGCTTGCTCCCGCGAGGCGGGTGCTTTTCAGGGTGAGCGCGCGTGCGCGCGGGGTTACCGAGTCCACGCGCAGCGTGGTCGTTTTCCGCCGCTGGAACAGCGACCCGCCGTCCGCAAGCTGGTGGCGAAACGTCGGCTGGGGACAGCGGCGGGGAGGTGTTCGGGTGATGCTCTCGGCTCACCGCAGATGGCGGTAAGGGCCCGGTGCGGGCGCGCCATGCCGGCCTGTGGCCGTGAATGCATCTGGCCCCGCCGAGACCGTTGTCTCGACGGGGCCAGAAGAGCAAACCGCAGTACTACCGCGAGGTACTACCGTGAGGGTCCGCCGTGATCTCGAGGACGCTGGGCGTCGCGGCGCCCCGCGGCTGCGCCGGGTGATTCCGGAGTGCGTCGTGCTCCGGTCACCGGCGAGGTACGCGCGACTCCCCGGGAGGCGATGGCCGCTGCGCGTTGTGCCGGGGTCATCGGTGGCGGTGTGTCGGCGCGGCCTCCGTCACCATTCGGAGTCGGGGATGCAGCTGCTTCCTTTTCTGCGGCATACGCGGCGGCGCGACTTTCCTCGATGCGTTGCGCCGCGACGCGGTACTCCTCGCGGGAGTTGAGCCCGGCTTCTTCGACCATGTGGTTGGTCGGGTTCCACTGCAGCGACCAGCCGGGCTTGCGGCCGGCGACTTTGAGTCGTTCGGCTGCGGCTGCACGTGCAGCCTGCGCTTCGGGTGTGCTCGCTTCGGCGGCGATAGCCGACTTGATCTGTTCGAGCTCGACTCGCTTGTCGCGTAGTGCATCGGAGTGCTCGAACCGTGTGTCGATGCGGGGGATGAGCATGTCTCGTTCCCGAATCATGTCATCGACATCGACCGCGAGTTGGTCGGGCAGCGTTGCCAGTTTGGCGAAGTTGTTCTCCACGCGCGTGGTGAACCCTGATGCGGTCGCCGGGCCGGCGGGCTTGGTGAACACCTCACTGTCCATGCTTGGCAGATACTGTGGCGTCTTCAGTGCTGGGCCACTGAATCGGAAGTAGGTCATGTCGCCCTCGATCGAGCGTGACATGTCCAGCCGTATCCCCGTGTCACCGAAGGTGGCGATCGGACGGTAGCCCGCAGCGCCCCGACCTTTCAGTCCGAAGTAGGTTTCGCGTGCACGTTCCATGAGTGCGGCGCTGCGCTCGGGACGTTCATCGAACGTTGTGCTGTTGCCGTGCCCGTCGAGCACAGCAAACTGGCGGCCGTTGTCTTCCCACGCTGTGATCGCGGCGGTGATCTCGGCCAGGGCCTCGATCTGCGCCTGCTTCGCAGGGATGTCGCGATCGAGCACGCCTACGCGTCGGCGGGCATGTGCCTGGGTGTCGCGGTGCGCAGCCTCCATCGCGGTCAGCTTGCTGACTTCGTCTTCGAGCTCGACCATCTTGATGAACCGCATGTCGCCGGTCGCGGCGGCCTTGGTCGCAGCAGCAGCCTCAGTCAACGATTCGCTGTCGATCTCGCCGAGCTCGTCGGTGTTCGACAGCTGGCCCATCTTGTACTCGTCGATGAACCTCGACTTCATCTCGACCTTGCCCCACATCACTGTGTCAGTGGTGCCGGCGGTGACGTACTGGAAGATTTCGACGTCCTCGTTCTGATTGCCTTGGCGCAGGATGCGGCCCTCGCGCTGCTCGAGGTCGGCCGGTCGCCACGGCACGTCGATGTGGTGCAGTGCCACCAGTCGCGATTGCACGTTGACTCCAGTGCCCATGCGTTCGGTGGAGCCGATGAGCACCCGGACCTTGCCGGTCTTGCAGTCATCGAAGAGTTTCAACCGCTGCGCGGGTGTCTTCGCGTCGTGAATGAATCGAATGTGTTCGGCCGACACACCGCGCTCGATCAGCTCATCCTTGATCGCCGAGTACACCGTCCACGATCCGTCGGGCTTGGGCGTGCCCCGGTCACAGAATGCGATCTGGAAGCTGCCCGGCAACTCCGCGACGGTGCTGCGGTCCTCGGTGAGATAGGTGCGGTCGCTGTCGCGGTGATAGATGCGAGCGATCTCGTCGGCAACAGTCTCGGCGCGAGTGGTTCCCTTCTCGGGGGTGAGTCCGACCAGCCTCGGGTCGAGGGCCACGTTGCGGCCGTCGTTGAGGATTTTCAGCGGGTTGTCGATTCGCGCATCCGGTTCGGGATGGTCACCGCGGTACTCCAGGTCAGCGATGAAGTCACGCACAGCCTGTCCCGGTTCGGTGGTGATCATCCGCCGGCCGTCGAAGCGCGGCAGCTTCGCGGGCACCTGGGCGCGGGTGACGACATCGGTGAACTGTTGCGACAGCGCGTACATCGCTTTGGGGTTGTTGTAGCTGCTGACCGTCGACACCACCTGCAACCGGGTGCCGGTGGAATTGGTGATCGTTTCCTGCCGCGTCTTGGTGAACGTGGCCGCCCAGTCGGTCACGCTGCTTACCCCGGCGGCTTCCAGTACATCGGGCCGCAGATACTGCTGCATCACCCACGCCTCGGCCAACGAGTTCGCGATCGGGGTTCCGGTGGCGAACATCGCCACCTTCTCCGCGCCGCTGGGCACCGACCGTCCCTCCGACGTGGCGCGCCCCTGGGCCAGCTCACGCAGATGGCTGAGCTTCAGCGACAGGTCTTCCGCCTTCTGCGAGCCGGGATGCGACAGCGAGTCGATCGCGCACTCACGCGCCTTGTTCTTGTAGCCGTGGGCCTCGTCAACGATCAGGTAGTCACAGCCGGTCTGCTCGAAATACAGGCCGGTGTCCTTGCTGCGTTTGCCTGTTGTGAGCGACTTGATCCGCTGCTCCAGTCGCTCCTTGGCCTGCTCGATGCGCTTGACGGTCGAGGGCTCCTGTGCGCCACCGGAGTGCAGTTGGTGTTCCAACTCGGCGAGCTGGGCACGCATGTAGTTGGTTTGCCGGTCCGGATGGGTGGGGATCAGCTCGAACACCGACGCCGGGACGATCACCATGTCCCAGTCGGCAGTGGCGCTCTGCGACACCAGTAGTCGTCGGGCCTCGGCGTCCATGCTCTTGCGGCCGGCCAACACATTGGCCGCCGGATACCACTGCTTGGCTTCACGGGCGACCTGCTCGATCAAGTGCGTGGGCACCACAATCCACGGCTGCTTGACCAGCCCGCGGCGTTTGAGCTCCATCGCGGTCATGAACATGGTGCCGGTCTTGCCGGCACCGACAACGTGATCGAGCAGCACCGTCGGTTCCGAGAGCGCGCGGGCGACTGCGTTGCGCTGGTAGGGGTGCGGTTCGAACTCCGCCGACACTCCAGGCAGCGACAGGTGAGTGCCGTCGTACTTGCCGGGGACGAACGAGTTGAAGCGGTCGTTGAACACGCGCACCAGACGTTCGGTGCGGTCCTGATCCGACCACACCCACTGCGCGAACTCGTCGGCGATCTTGGCCATCTGCACCTGCGCCATGAGCGTGGCCTGCTGGTCAATGACCGGCGCACCCTGCTCGACATCTGCGGTGGAGTTGTTGATGACCACCGGCTCCTGGTTGAGCAGCGACTCGAACAATTGGCCGGCGGTGCGAGCCTTGCGTGGTTCCTCGTTGGGGGCACCGAAGTCGGTGTAGAACTTGTCGACGTCGACGCTGTACTGGGAGACGTTGACCGTCCAGTGCCCGGCACCGCGCTCCACCTTCGCCCGACCTGCCCCGAGGACCTCGGAGGCGAACTGTGCGTAGTCAGATGCCTCGACCCAGTTGACACCGGGCTTGACCACACCGATCTCGTTCGGTTGCAGGTCGCGCGGGATGACCTCGGCCAGTGCTTCCATCGACTCGCGCAGGTCGCGGCGGAGCCGGTCATCGCTCGCCTCCTCAAGCAGAGTCTTGGCGGCGGCGTACTTCTCGCGCACGTTGCCCGACAGGAACTCGGCGGCCGGGAGCAGATCGTCGGAGCCGTCGACGGCGGCATAGACCAGCCCGCGCAGCTGTTCGCGGGCATCGTCACGGTCGGTGGACAGCAGTTGCGCCACCCGCCCGAGGTCGACGCGACCGCTCTCGCCCAGGCAGATCGCGACGGCGTCCTGCGGGGTGTCGGCACGTTCGACTCGTGCCGGCGGGGAGTACACGTCGCGGTGGAACAGTGCTGCCTTGCGGGCGGTCTGGGTGTCTTCGTTGAAGATCTCGATCGCCATGAGTGTGGCCATCATCGGATCGTCACGTAGCTTCTGCATGTGGTTGCGGCGGAACTGCACTGCGGTGGGCTGCGCAGCTTCCTCTGCGATACGTTCGGCTTCCTCCGGCGGCAGCATTCCCGGGTACGGGTCAATGATCGGCTTGCCCTTGGTGTCGAGGATCGGCTCGCCGTCGGCGTCGAGGCGGCGGGTGCCGTTCTTGATCCGCCACCGCTGTTCCAGCGTGACCATGCGTTCGCGCACTTCGGCGTCGGTGCGCTCACGGCCGCCCTGCTCGACGAACCGGTTGATTGGACCGTAGGTGGAGACGTAGGCGTCGTAGGAGCGGTTGAGTGCGGCCCGCAGATCGTTGCGCACCGACAGCTCCGCGCCGCTGGTCTGGCTGCCGATCACTGCCACGGTCAGATCACGCAACTCCAACAGATGTCTGGTTTCGGCCACGCGAGACTTCGGCACTGCCAGCGGTTCCCAGCTAGGTTGCGCGCCCTCGGCAGCGACGTAGCTCTCGAACTGGTTGCGTTCGGTGTTCCATCGCACCGTGCCCGCGATCGGGACACCGGCATACAGTTCTGCGGCATCGGCGAGACCCTCGCGGAATGCCTCGGTGTCCTGTTCTGCGCTGGCGGTCACGATCGGTGCGTGGGTCAATCCGTCACGGCGGGCCTCGGCGACGATGTCGTCGAGGATTGCCCGCACATGCTCAGGGATGCTCGGCTGCGCTTCGTCGGCGGCCACAGTGAGGGAGCCATCTCGGTAGAGACCGTGCGAGATCTGCATCTGGCCGGCAACCCGGTCGGGGTGATCGGCGAAGTAGGCGTTGACCGCGATCGCCTTGGACTGCCCGTCGCGGTCGATCAGATCGACCATCCGGGTCTGCACCCAATCGGGTTCGGCGTTGGAAGCCAACGGCTCCTCTCGGCGACGGAAGATCAGCAGGTCGGTGGTGACATCAGTACCGGCGACCTCGCGGAAGGTGCTACTGGGTAGCCGCACCGCGCCGACCAGGTCGGCGAGTTCGGCCATCTCACGCCGCGCTTTAACACCGGCAGCCCCCACGGCATCCATCGTGGAGTGCGTGGTGATGCCCATGACCCACCCGCCGGGGGCGGTCAGGTGCAACGACTTGATCAGGAAGTGGTTGTGCAGGTTGTAGCGGTAGTCGGGGTTGTAGACCGGATCGTGCACCGCCGTCTTGGCGAACGGCACGTTACCGATCGTCGCAGCGAACGAACCCTGGGGGACAGTCGTCGTCTCGAATCCCTCGAGGCGAACCTGGGCTTGGGGGTTGAGCAGATGAGCAATCTGCGCAGTCATCGGGTCTTTCTCGACGCCCACCATGACTGCGGTGTCGGGCGCCATCGCCATGAACGTGCCCGACCCACAGCCGGGTTCCAACACTCGACCACCGGCGAAACCGGCCTCGCCCAAGGCATCCCACATCGCCGCCACCAGACGAGGATCGGTGTAGTGGGCGTTCAGCGTCGAGCGGCGAGCCGAGTCATAGTCGGTGGCGCTCAGAAGCTCGCGCAGCTCGGCAGCTCGCGCAGCTCGGCACGTTCATCTGTCCAGTTCGACTTGTTCGGATCGAAGATGTCGGGCACCGCACCCCAACCCGACCACTGCGCCAGCACCTGCTGCTCAGCCGGGGTCGCGTAGCGATTCTCGTCACGGCATCGCACCGCGATCCGAGCCGCCGCGATGTTCGCCCTCGCCCGCGCCTTCGCACCCGACGGAACAAGGATCGTGCCGGGATGATCGAACCGCACAGCGGGGACAGAAGACACCTCGCCTGAGACACCACTCGTCTCAGGCGTTGAAGTGATAGTGCCAGCCGAATCCGGTTCCACCCCTGCGGGCCGATCCGCGATCCCCTCACCCTCGGGTGCCGGCGTGAGTTCGTTGGTGTGCGCCGGAACGGCGACCATGCTGCCGTCAGGGCGCTGCGCGAGCTCCACTCGGGTACTCGACCACTGCGACAGCGGCACACCACGCTCGGCCTGGTCAACCCTGGGCAGCGTGGTGGGATCGGCGGGCGGAAGGGGAGAGCCACCAGGGTCGATGACCGCCGGATCGGTCGGTAGTCGGAAATCCTCGGCGGAGTCGAAAAGACTTAGCTGATCCTCTTCGCCAGGGCGGCGTCGACGGCGGCCGCGACCTCGCGGGCCACCGGATCGTCCCGATGCTGAGGCAGCGGCAGCCCGTCGATTGTCCTCGCCTCGATCAGACCGGCCGCGCGGACCACCCACGCCGGCGACTTGTCCGGCCACAGCTGCTCGGCCAACCAATCCGAGTCCCAGCTCGCCTTCACCCACAGATTCTCGTGAATCCACTGATAAACGGCGTTGCCCGGCTGAATCTGCGGATACGCCAGCACTTCTTCCTCTGGCTCCTCCTCCAGCTCCCTCGCCGACTCCTGGAGTTGGTCGCTGAGCACCTCGTTCGCGATCATCCTGGCCCGCGTCTGCAACCTGCGCAGATCCTCGAACTCCGGCTCCTGACCCGGATTCTCGTCCCGCCACTGCTCGATCAGTAGCTGGGCCTGCGTTTCGATCAGGTCCGCCAACTGCACCCGAAATCGGTCCAGTCGTTCCTGAATCTCGTTGTCCGACAACGCCGGACTTTGCTCCCGCAGCTGGGCTCTCAGCACGTCCACCGCGCCCATCAGACCCTCCCTCATCATCGAACAGATCAAGATCGAACAAGCCCCCCGTGATGGCCGGGCCTTCCTTATCGGCAGCCATATCTATGCTGTCACCCCTCCAGTTGGGTTGCCTTCAACTCGGCTGTGCTCAGCATTACATGGCTGCCCGTGAGGGCAGTGTAAGAACACCACAGGACAGCTGTCAATAGGCTATTGACACTCTGCTTATCGTGGGAGACATGAATAACGCGGCAACGACTGTGCGCGCGGTGCACATCAGCGAGCTCGACCGATGGGTGCTGACCTGGAATGACGGACAAGACGAATCACCACTACTGCGGTTGCGCTCGATTCCGACTTTCCTAGCCGCGACCTTCGACAAGCCGCCGACAATCCAGTGGCCGCAAGGCATCCAACAGCTCCTCGAGCGAGTAGACAACGCAGATCAACTGGCCGCACGGGCTCAGGACCATGCGCAAACAGTGCGGCGCGAGGTCGCGCGAGGACTCCTCGACAGCCGTCTGGCCGAGAGTTTCGGGGACGTTGCTGCGATTTTGGGTGTGAGTCGCCAACGCATTCATCAGTTGCTTGACCAGTGACGAAGCAGTTATCGGCCGCGGTCCTGGGAAGGTGATCGGCTCTGCGGTGCCGTGCGGGGTCGCTGGCTGCTCGCCGTAGCCGATGAACCGGCGGCGGGTGATCCTCGTGAGACTCCGCGGCTGGCGATGCGGGCGGCGCGTTATGCGGGTGTCTCTGCTGACGTCTCTCTCGGGAAGAGGGTGAAGGTGTCAGCGGTTCGACCTGCACGTTTGTGGTCGATCATCGCTCGGAATATCTCGACCGAGCGGCTGGCATCGCGAGTGTCCTGGGTTGCTATGAGTGTTCCGGTCGGGACCTCGCCCAGGCGGTGAATTCCGGGACGGAGTGTGGCGGCGAGATAGCTGGAGTCGACGGTGGCCATCGCGACGTGGCGTGCTGCGTGCACGGCGGAGGCGTCGATCTGTGTCCAGTCCAGTGCCCAGCCTGACTGGCGAAGATAGCGGTCGAAGAAGAGGCGTTGGCTTCGGGAGTTCCCGTCGCGGAATGGATGTACGCCGGTGAGTTCGCCCCAGTGATCTGCGACGGTGACGATCGCAGCGTCGCGATCATCGGGAGAGGGACGATGACGGTCAATCGCGGTGAACACGCGGCGTATTTCGGCGTCGAGAAACTCCGCGCGGCAATGCGGCATTCCCATCGCCATCGTCTCTTGGCCGTACCGACGAGGTTCCCCAGCCCACGGATAGACGTCTTGAAGGATGTAGGCGTGGATCCGCTGCAAATGTGGGAAGTCGAAGTCGCCGGTGACCAGGTCGGGGTTTCGGTCGAGTTCGTTGACTCGCACGAACGCCATGCGGCGTTCGAATTCTCGCAACTCTTGCGGATCCGTAAGGCCGGGCAGGTTCTCAGGTACCTGCCCGGCCTCGGGGTCTTGTGGTGTCATGTGAAGGGCGTCAGCTCCGGCGGCGGCGAAACTCGGCCAGCAACTGGGCTGCCTCCTGTTCGGCGGTGGTTTCTCCGCGCAGCACTCGCCGCGCTGCGGCGACGTCCGCGTCGGTGGGCGGCATACCAGCCATGACGTGGCCGGCGGTTGCGGCGGCCAGGATCTCGTCTTCGGTGCGGGTGTCGGTGGTGCGTGGTGCTGCCATGCCTACCTCCTCAGTTGTGTCGATTCTACCGGTCAGAACAGCGCGATCTGGTCGCGAGCGGCGAGTTCAGCGGCACGCTGGTAGGCGTGGCCGACAGCGCGTTTGACGGTTGCCTCGGGCAGCGCAAGGTCGTGGGCGATGTCGGCCCAGCTGCGGCCGCGCTCGCGCATGTCAGCGGCGAGGTCCTGGATCTCGCGGTCCTGGGCGTCGGGGTCGTCGTCGGTCATCGCAGTGTGTCCCTTTCGGTTCAGGTGCGGGCAAAGGCGTCGCGGATGGCGAGCCAGCGGGTTTCGGCGGCTTGTTGGTGGGTGGTGAGGGCGGTCCAGTGGCCGGCGAGTTCGGCGGTGGGGCGTTCCTGGGTGACTTGTTGCATGCGGGCCAGGAGTGCGGTGTAGCCGCGGCGGTACCAGGCGTCGATGAGGGCAGCAGCAAGGTAGGGCAGGTCGGCGCTGTCGGCGA
>NZ_BAOQ01000030.1 GCF_000344155.1 Gordonia paraffinivorans NBRC 108238
GCCAAGAACGTCCCGGGCGACGTCGGCACCCAGAACATGTTGGGCGCGGCCTGGATCGGCCGCGAAGGGCAGGACGCGAAGTACATCTGGCCCTACATGTTCAGCCGGATCGCGGAGGAGTACGACAAGCGCTACGGGGGCGATCCGCGCCATCTCTGGAGCATCGCCGAGCTGAACATCCGGAACGCGCGCAACAATCCCAACGCCCAGACGCGCGTGTGGGACTTCGGTCCGGAGGCGTTCTCCGACGACCCGGTGGCGAACCCGATCGTCGAGGGGCGGCTGCACAAGGCCGACTGCGGACTCCTCACCGACGGGGGTGCCGGCGTGGTCCTCGTGTCGGACCGGTTCCTCGCTGCGCGCCCGGAGCTCCGACAGCGGCCGATCTCGCGCATCGACGGCTGGGGGCACCGAACGGCAGGCCTGCTACTCGAGGAGAAGCTGAAGCGCAGCTCGGACGAGCCCCTGATGTTCCCCCACGTCACCGAGGCCATTCAGGACACGTTCACGCGGGCGGGGGTCGGCACCGTCGACGACCTGGACCTGATCGAGACGCACGACTGCTTCACCGCGAGCGAATACATGGCGATCGACCACTTCGGGATCACCCCGCCCGGGGAGAGCTGGCGCGCGATCGAGTCCGGTGAGCTGGAGATCGGCGGACGAATCCCGGTCAATCCCAGCGGCGGCCTCCTCGGGGGCGGGCATCCGGTCGGGGCCACCGGAATCCGCATGCTGCTCGACTGCCACAAACAGGTCACCGGGACCGCGGGCGGATACCAGGTCGAGGGCGCCCGCCGCGCCGCGACGCTCAACATCGGCGGCAGCACGACCACCACCGTCGGCTTCGTCGTCGGGAGTGCGTGACGGGTGACGCTCGACCCGCCCCGATAGAGTTCTGCGACGTGGCACGACGAGCGGCGTACACGGAGCTGGAACCGGGTGGTGACAACGCCATCGCGGTCACCCTCGGCGCGCTCGGCGACGAGTGGAACCTGTGGATTCTGCGGTACGCGATCGCCGGTTGCCGACGCTACGGCGACTGGATGGAGCACGGGTCGATCTCCAACTCGGTGCTCTCGGCCAGACTCGCCCGCCTCACCGAGCTGGGGCTCTTCGACAAGGTTCGCTACTCCGACCGTCCGGCCCGCTACGAGTATCAGCTGACCGGGCGCGGTGTCTCGGTCTGGCCGATCCTGCTGAGCATGTGGGCGTGGGAGGCGCGATGGGCGCCGATGTCCGACGCCCCGCTGCCGGCGATGCGGCACCGCGAATGCGGCAGTCGTTTCGTCCCCGTCCTCGTCTGCGCGGCGTGCGGCGAGGAGACGGTTCGTCACGACGTCGCGGCCCGGCTCGGACCGAGCGGCGATTGGTCCCGCAGCGTGCCGGCCTCCATCGGCCGACGCCGATCGGCCAACGCACTGAAGCCCTCGCAACTGTTGCCCCACACCATGGAGCTTCTCGGCAACCGGTGGTCGGCGGCGATGCTCGGCGCCTTCATGCTGGGTGCCAGACGATTCGGTGAGCTGAGCGATCGGACGGGTGCGCCGCCGGCGATGGTCGCCGACCGCCTCCGCCGATTCACCGAGCTCGGTGTGATCTCCACGGAGTTGGCCCCCAACCGTCCCGACTGGGTCACCTATCACCTCACCGAGAAGGGTGAGGCGTTCTTCCCGGTCGTCGTGCTGATGATCGCCTGGGGGCAGCGCTGGTTCCGCGCGCCGGAGGGGCCTGCCATCGAGTTCACTCATCGGTGCGGGAAGCGTTTCGATCCGTTGCTCGTCTGCAGCGAGTGCCGGCACCGGCTGCGCGCGACCGAGGTGCTGGTGGAGGAGTAGATCCGGGTGCCGCCCGGGGTAACCCCGAGTCGACCCCTGAGGGAAGGACTCCCGGAAGGGGGTCGATCTCGGTTTCTTCCCCGATGTGACGACGCGCACACGCTCCCTAGCGTCGAGGTATGACTGCGATCGACACCGGCCCGCACGATCGCCTTTCGCCTTCTCTTCGTCTACTCGATCCTGTTCTGCCTGGCACTGTCGCAGATCACCATCGTCTACGCCGGCGTGGTGGCGAGCGTGCTGCCGGTGCGGATGGCCTTGTGGCAGCTGGGGTTGCTTTCTCCGGTCATCGAGTGGGCCGGGCGCACCTTCTTCGGCGTCGATGCCGTTCTGCGCAATACCGGTAGTGGAGACCAGACCGCGTTCTGGGTCCTCTGGTTCCTGATCGCAGCGGTGGCGGTGACAGCGGCGGTCGTCTGGTCGGCGGTGGACCGGCGTCGTCGCGACCACCGACGACTGTGGGCCTGGACCGTGCTGGGACTGCGACTCGCGCTGGGCGGACAGATGCTGGCCTACGGATTCGCCAAGCTCATCCCGGTGCAGATGGCACAGCCTCCTCTGGCCACCCTCCTCGAGCCGTACGGTGAGTTCAACCCCGGCATCGGTGCTCTGGATGCAGGTGGGGTCCTCCCCGGTCTACGAGATGATCCTGGGCAGCGTCGAGGTGCTCGGCGGGATCTTGCTGTTCTGCTCGCGCACAGCGGTTCTCGGCGCGCTCGTCAGCTTCGCGGCGATGACCCAGGTGCTGATCCTCAACCTGACCTTCGACGTTCCGGTGAAGATCCTGTCGCTGCATCTGGTGGTCTTCGCTGCGATCCTCCTCGCGCCGTACGCAAGAGGGCTCGCGGACCTGTTCGTCTTCGGGCGCACGTCCCGTCCGCCTCGCATGCCGCCGCTGTTCGCTCGCGCCGATCTGAACCGTCGCGCGGGGTGGGTACTGGTGACCCTGGGACTCTGGGTCGCATTCGGTGCCGCATACGAGAGCTGGTACGAGTACAACGAGTACGGTGGCGGTGCGCCGAAGCCGGCGCTGTACGGGATCTGGTCGGTCGGGGACCATCGTGTGGACGGGCGGTCGCTCCCGCCGCTGACCACCGACGAACAGCGTTGGCAGCGCGTGGTGTTCGACACCAACGGGGCCGTCACCCTCCAGATGATGGACGGTGAGCTGGTACCCGTGCAGGCACGGGTGGACGACGACAGGATGACCATTGTCCGTCCCGACGCAGACCTCCACGTGAGGCGGACCGACGCCGACACCCTGGTACTCACCGGGGTCGTCGACGGCACGCCGACCGCGATGACCGCACACCGTCTCGATCACGACTCGATGACCCTGCGCAGCAGAGGGTTTCACTGGATCCAGGAGGAGCCGTATTTCCGGTAGGCCGTCGGCGCCGAAGTAGAGGCGTGACTCCCAGAACGTCCGACGAGCGTGGTCATGCCCGGGCGGTCCGGGCACCGCGGTGTGCGGTCGGTAGGAGAGGAGCGATCACACGGCCGAGTCGATGTGCCCGGTGATGCGCATGGCGAGCACCTCCGGTTCGGTCTCGGGGAGCCAGTGGCTGCCGGATTCGATCGGCACGAAGGTCAGGTCACTGACGGTCTCGACGGTCTTCTCGGCGACGGCTCGGTTGAAGTAGGCGTCCTCGGTGCCCCAGATGTAGAGAGTGCGCGGCGGGGTGCGGAATCTCTCGCCGAACCGGTCCTGCGCTTGGGGAGCACGGTGTCGCGGAGCATCTGCCGGTACCAGTTGAGAGCTCCCGTGGCGACTCCGGGCCGGTTCATGAGTTCCTGATAGTGGGTCGCCCGCTCGGCCGGTAGCCCTGACCGCTCGAGCAGCCAGGCGAGTCGACGCCGGACGACCAGTTCCGGAACCAGCGGGAGGGCAATCGCTCCCATGTACCAGCTGCGGAGGAGTTGTCCGGTGTGCGTCCAAGCCCACGACAGAGCCGCCGGATGAGGTGTCGAGACCACCGTCGCAGTCGCCATCCGCGATGGATGTGTCTTCCTCATGGTCCAGACCAGCGAGCCTCCCCAGTCGTGACCGACGATGTGCGCGGAAGCGAGTCCGTGGGAATCGAGCAGCGCGACGACGTCGCCGACGAGCGCGTCGACCGTGTACTCCGCGAGTTCACGGGGTTGCGCCTCGGGTGAGTACCCGCGCAGGTCGGGGATGAGCACTCGGAACCCCGCGTCGGCGAGCAGACCGCCCACCTCCGACCACGACGACGAATCCTGCGGGAACCCGTGCAGGAGGATCACTGTCTGTCCGTCGGTGGGACCGAGGTCGATGAACTGCAGTCGTAGATCGCCGGAAACGAAGGTCTTCACGTGCAAGGCTTCTCTCGTCGGTCGGTCGCATCGGACTTCTACAGAGTGCCAGTCGATGACCGACAGACGCTGTTTCGGTCGAGTTCGGAGGTCCGCGTCAGAGCAGCAGGAGCCACACGAACCGCAAGACGAGCGCGCTGATTCCGAACACGGCCGTCGCGACGAGCCAGCGCCGAGCGAGCCGGTCGGCGGTCTCGGGCTCGCGTCCGCGACGCAGGTACGACCAGGCCGCGGTGATCGCACAGAGCGACGCGATGATCCCGCAGCCGAGCACCAGGGTCAGCATCAGGCCGTTCACCATGCCGGTGGGCCGTCTCCCCGACGTGCCCGGTCAGACCTCGTCTCGGCGACGCGACCTCGGTCGACGTCGCGTCGCCGAAACGACGTCTGCCAGTGCGTGCTCAGGATGTCACACTACCCGCTTCAGCTGCCCGGGCGGACGGTTGTCGTCGGCCGCGAGCGCGAGGACCTCGTTGAACCCGGCGACGAGGCACTCGGCCCACAGCTCCTGGTCGGTCACCGCGGCGCCGTCGGAATTGATGCCGAGACAGGCGACCCCGTTGTGGGTGATCATCGTGGCCATCATGGCGCAGCCCGGGAGCGGGCCGAACGGGAACATCCGCTCGACCTTGGCGCCGGCGACGTAGGTGTCCCACGGGATTCCGGGCACGTTCGACGCCTGCAGGTCGTTCTGGCTCGTCGCCCCGCTGAAGCGCATCAACACCGAACCCGGCAACCAGGCCATCACCGAGCCGAGGGTGTTGAAGATGTCGACCGCGGGCTCGTGCCGGGCCTGCCGGACCTGCTCGCGAATGGTGAGCACCCGTTCGAAGGGGTCGGCGATGCCGACGGGGCCGGCGAGCCGCCCGACCGCGATCCGATTGCCGCCGGCCGGGTCCTCCGGGCGCCGCACCGAGATCGGGATGGCGACCGGGATCGCCTCGACCGGGCAGTTCATCTTCTCGTGGTAGTACCGGAAGCCGCCGATCAGGCCGGCGAGGTAGACGTCGTTGACCGACGAGCGTGCCGCCGTCGCGGCCGCCTTGAGATCGGCGAACGGGACCTCGAAGGCGCCGAACCGCCACGACACGCTCCGGTTGGCGAGCAGTGGGGAGCCGGGCGGACTGACGAGACCGGCGACTCGCGGCACCGACCTGCCGTAGCGGAGCGCCGTGCTCAGCGCCTCCCGCGGATGCGCGAGTGCGCGAATGCCCTTCAGGGTCAGGTCGATGCGATGGGGAACACGGCGGATCTCCTCGGCGACCTGACGCTCCAGGATGTCCAGCGTCGTGATGTTCACCGGGTCCGGGCTCGGCGGCTGCGGTTTCTTCGGGTTGTGCTCGCGCGTCGGCGAATGCAGTTGCGCCAGACCGATGATCGCACCCAGGCCGTCGGTGAGCGCGTGATGGGCCTTGAGGAAATAGGCAGCCTTGCCGTCGGGCAGGCCCTCGAACAGGTAGCCCTCCCACGGCGGGCGCGCGGCGTCGAGGGCGGTCATGGCGAGTTGCTCGCAGGTCGTCAGCAACTCCCGCATGGATCCGTCGCCGCCCAGCCGGACACGCCGCAGGTGGTAATGCAGGTCGAAGTCGGGATCGACTGCCCAACTGGGTGTTCCGGTGCCGAAAGGGGAGTCGACGACGCGCTGGCGGAACCGCGGCGCCATCCGGCTGGCCCACTCATGGGCCGCGACCAGGCGGTCCCAGTCCGGGTCGCAGTCGTAGATCTCGAGCATGCAGATGGTGCCCCGCATGCGACGGTCGGTGTCGCCGCGCCACATGATGGTGTCGACGGGCGACATGTGCGGGTCTCGGGCCCAGTCGAGCGGCTCGTCCACGCCGTGGGTGAGGTCGGCGTCGTTGCTCATCGTGCGGTCTCCTCGGGTGAACGACGCAGCGACTTCACCGAGTCGTCGACGAACGACTCCAGCGGCCAGTCCGCGAGCGTGCTGACGTACATCTGTCGGACCTCCTCGGCGCGTTTGCCGATCTCCTCGACGGTCCAGGTGCTCGTGTCGATCGGCGGGAGGACCATCACCTCGACGGTCCCGGGTCTGATGAGTTGCGCACCGCGCCACATCAATTCGCCGGTGTTGCGCAGCACCACCGGGACGATCGGCACGCCGGCCTGCATCGCGATGTGAAACGGCCCCTTCTTGAACTCACCCACCCGCGGCGTCGGGGAGCGGGTGCCCTCGGGGGCGATGACCAGCGACATCCCGTCGCGCAGTGCGTCGACGGCGGGCGCGAGCTGCTCGATCGCCTTGCTCCGGTCGGCGCGGTCGATGAAGACCAGGCCCGCCTGTTTGAGGATCTCCCCGAGAACCGGGACCCGGGCCACCTCCTTCTTGGCGACGCCGGTGGCCTCGCCGCGGATGAGGTGGATCATCACCGGCAGGTCCAGCTTGGACTGGTGGTTGAACAGGAACACGCACGGCCGGTCCGAGAAGAGGTATTCCCCGCCCTCGAGCACCTGGACGTGCACGCCGGCCAGCGACAGCCCGACGTCGTTGCCCGTGGGCAGCGCCTCGACCAGGGCCTGCGGATCGCGCCGGACGATGCCGGCGGCGACGCCGACCGCCGCCGACGCCAGGAACGACCCGTAGAACGCGCCGGTCCGGGCCAGCATGCCGAACTTGTTGTAGGTGGGGTTCTTCAGGTCGATGATCGGCCACCCGCGCGCCTCGGCCTCGGCGCGGAGGATCCGGCGCGGGGACACGGCCGCAGGATTGCCGACGGCCTCGAGATAGGGGATGTCCTCGTTGCCGTCGCTGTAGGCGAACGACGCGTTGAGGTCGATGTCGTGTTCGCGTGCGAGTTGCCGGACGGCGGCGGCCTTGCCGGGGCCCCACAGCGGGCGGCCCTTGATGTTGCCGGTCACCACGCCGTCCACCACCTCGACGTCGGTGGCCAGCGCATAGTCGGCGCCGATCTCCTTGGCGATCGGCTCGATCTGGAATCGCGTCGCCGACGAGGCGATCACGATCGTGTGCCCCATCTCGCGGTGCGCGCGCAGGATCTGCCACATCTGCGGTCGGAGTTTGGCGGCGGTCTCGTGCTTGAACAGGTACTCGCCGAAGGCGATCAGCTCGGCATAGGTCTTGCCCGCGAAGGTCGGCCGCGTCGCTGCGAGCACTTCGGCGTAGTCCTGCTCGGACACGACGCCGCGCAGGCCGATGAGCAGGAACTCGGCGAGCTCGCCGAGCCCGAACTCCATGCTGCGCAACCGGGCCCGCATGATCGCCGCCGCGGAGAATCCCTCGATCAGGGTGCCGTCGTAGTCGAACAGCGCCGCGACCTGCTTGCCCCGCGGCGCCGAGCGGATCGCCCGCATGCGATCGGTGAACGCGCTCACCGTGCGACCTCCTCGTCGGTCCGGCCGACGGGCTGGAGATCCTCGATCGCGGCGATGCGCGCGAGCCGGTCCCGCATCAGTTCGACCTCGTCGAGCCAGTTCTGGCGGGCGACACGCAGGTCGACGACGCCCTCGCCGTGGATGAGCCCGCGGTTGTCGGCGAGGCGATAGCCGCCGTCGTAGAGATCCTTCGACACCGAATCCTTGCTCCGCAGAACACCTTGCAGGTCGAGCTGCCGGCCGAGGCCGAGGCAGTCCTTGATGAAGGTGTCCTTCTCGCGGGCGGTGTTGCCGAGTTCGACGAGCTTGGTCGCGACGACCAGCTGGGCGTCGAAGAAGGGTTGCAGGGTCCGGCGCGCGAACAGGGCGCCGGTGTGGCGGTGCAGCATCTCGTAGGTCCACTCCTGCGACGGGGTGACCTCGCGCCAGCCGGGTGCCAGCAGATCGAGTTCGACGCCGAGGCGGTGGAGGAACTCCTGTTTCGGCGGGAAGAAGAACTCGAACTTGAGCAGGTCCCGGATGCGTAGCGCCTCGCGTTGGGCCGCGGCGAGCAGCCCCTCGTCGGGGCTGGGTGGCGTACTGCCGACGTGGTCGCTGCGTATCGGCGTGCTGCCGGCCTGCACCTCGCCCTCGGCCAGGGCCAGCAGCCCCATCTCGACGATGGCGCGGTCGACGAAGTGGTGGATGGCGCCGTTGCGGTAGTACGCGGCCACTGCACGGTTCTCCGGCACGATCCACCACACCTGCTCCGACCCGCCCTCATAGGTGGCGACGACGCCGTTGCCGGCGAGGACCCGCAGCGTCTGGATCAGCCCGACCCCGCGGCAGAGCGACGGGTCGGGTCCGGGGAGCCCGCGTTGGTCGATGTAGTCCAGCAGCGGGGCGAGCACGGCCTCGATCTCGGAGAGCGTGTAGGCGCGGTCCCGGGCGCCGAGTCCGGCGAAGCCGACCAGGGACGTCGCGGTGATCGGGGTGGCCGAGTTGATCTCGTCCATGACGCGGAAGGCGACCTTCTCGAGCTGTGCGCTCCCTTCGCCGGCCTCGGCGAGCGTTTCCCGCAACGACAGCGGCCTGCCGAAACGGACCCTCGCCTCGCCGAGGTAGTCGCGTTGCGCCTTGGCGTATCGCAGCAGCCATCCGACGCTCTCGGGCTTCTTGACCCCGCCGGCGTCCTCGGCGGCGATCGCCCCGACCTCATGCAGCTGGTCGTAGACGATGGAGGTCGGCACGATGGTCACATCCACGTCCTCGAGTTGGTCGAGCGCGTCGACGACATAGCGCAGCAACCCCAGCATCGGCCGGCGCAGCTTGCCGGTCCGGCTGCGTCCCCCCTCGATGTACCACTCGAGATTGAAGCGCTTCTCGATGATGTAGGCGAGGTAGGAGCGCATCGCGAACTTGTAGACCGGGTCGGCCCCGAACTTGCGCCGGATGAAGATCATCCCGGAGCGGCGGGCGATCGGCCCCACCGGCCAGAACGACAGGTTGTTCCCACCGAGGACGAGGTTCGGCGGGAAGTCGTTGCTGCGCAGGACCTTTGCCAGGACCAGCGGGTCGACGTACGAGCGATGCGACGGCAGGAAGATCAGGCCCGTCTTCTTGTTCAGCTTGCGCAGCGAGTTGAGGGTGTCGACGTCGACGCTCACATTCCATGCGCGTTCGTGGAGACGGTCGAAGGTGGCGGAGAAGATGTCTCTCATCAATCGGCTCTGGGTTGCGACGAAGCCCGACAGTTTATCGATGGCCTCGGCGACCACCGCGTCCGTCGGACGCCCGAGCTCGGCGGCGAGCTCGGCGGCCCCGGCCCGGAAACGGGCCGAGCTGCTGATCTGCTCGGCGACCAGCCTCGGCACCTTGTAGCGGTCGCCGACGATCTGTCGTTCGGCGCGTTCGGCCGAGATGGATGCCTGCAGCCGCACGAACTCGTCGAAGGACGACGCCACCTGCTCGCGATCGTGGCGATCCCGCAGTTGGGCGATGGTGGCCGGCTCGCCGGCGGCCACGCGCAGGGCGTCCGGGCGGCGCTTGCGGATGATCGGTTGCATGGGTCCGAGTGGCCGGCGCGGATTCGACAGGACGAGGACGTCGCCGAGGGTGACGCGGCGTTCCCCCTGGCGGGCCGCGGGAAGCCAGACCGGTCGTACCGGAACCAGGAGCGTCTCCGGCGGCAGTTCCTCGAAGTCCACCTCCGAGCCGGGGCGGATCTCGGCATCCGGATAGGCGTCGGCGGCCCACTCGGAGACGGCCTGCATCTCGCAGGAGGTACGGGCCTTGGTCAGAACCAGAACCGGGTCGGTCACCTACATCACCCTTCACGTCGCCTCGACGGGGACTGCGCCCCCGGGGTCCCGGCGGCTCCGACGATTCGCCGCTCGGATCCCACTGCCCATTGTGACGTGGCTTACATCGGACGCGGTGCCTTTTCGACGATGCGGCTCGGGTCGGTGCGATGACCTCTCGTGCACCGACCGTCACGGATAGGCTGGCGGGGTCCGGGGAGGGGATTCATGGGGATTCGGTTACGTGCGCTGACGTCCGTCGGGGCGGCGCTTGCGGTCGTCGGCGGCCCGGCTGCGATCGCGGATGCCGCACCGCCCACGGTGCGGTCCGGCATGCAGATCAGCATCGACGAGACGATCCTGACGGTCAACAACTGCACGCTCGGAGCGGTGATCTCCCGGGGGAAGGCCCTGACCGCAGGACATTGCGGCGCTCTCGGGCGCGCCGTCCGAGACCGGAACGGGAACCGGATCGGGACCGTGGCCGCGAACCATGTCGGCCGCAAGCTCGACGTCGCGGTGATCTCCCTGGCGCCGCGGGCCGAGATCCGGGTCGACGAGATCGACTGGCAGCCGGGGTTCGTCCGCGGCCAGGTCGTCACCAAGAACGGAATCGCCACCGGCTCCGGCAGGGGAAAGGTGACCGACCCGGTCCCGGCGGTGCGGACGTCGGCCGGCTTCTCGCTCGCACCGCCGTTCGTCGACGTCCATGAGTCCTACACGATTTCCACGACGCTTCGCTCCGAGATGGGTGACAGCGGTGCAGGTGTGCGCAATGCGCGCGGGCGGGTCGTCGGCATCCTGTCGTCGGGTACGGCCGACGGTACGCGGGTCGTCCCGCTGTCGAAGCTGCCGAAAGCTCTCCGCTAGACCCGGATCGGTTGCGGCGCTGTACCTTTCGGACACCATCCGGGTCGGGTGCGAGCGGGGCGGGAACGGCGGGTGGACGACGAAGCCGTGAAACGACGAAGCCGTGAAACGACGAAGCCGTGAAACGACGAAGCGCCGCGCCGGACATGCCGGACGCGACGCTTCGTGAAGTCAGGTGTGCTTAGAGCGCGCTGACGTTGGTTGCCTGAGGGCCCTTCTGGCCCTGCTCCACGTCGAACTCGACGCGCTGGTTCTCCTCGAGGTTGCGGAAACCGCTACCGTTGATCGAGGAGTAGTGGACGAAAACATCGGCGCCCTGGTCGTCGGGTGCGATGAAGCCGAAGCCCTTTTCGCCGTTGAACCACTTGACGGTTCCCTGTGCCATACTGCTGTACTTCTTTCTTCAGTGAACAGCCACCCAAACCGATGGCTGCTCGGCCAGTCTGTCACAGAAAACCCGCCCTGGGAAACGGTGAGTCCGAAAAGGGCTCTGACGTGGCACGATCTGGGAGGTCGGTGCGCGTCCGGTGCCGTTCCCGTCGGGCGGGTCTTCGTGAGCGTGGCCGGGGATCAGATGTGCACGGTGTCCGATCTCGGTGCGCCGATGCGGCGGTCGGTGCCGGATCGGGACCCGCCGCGCCACAGCAATGCCACGACGATCACACCGACGACGCACGGCACGAGTTGCATCCAGCCGACGGCCGGGGCCAGTCCGACCTCCCCCGAGGTGTCCTCGATGAAGACCAGGGTGGCCGTGACGGCGACGGCGGCGGCGAAGATCGTCGAGACGATCGTCCGCGCATGGCGGGTGCCGCGCCGGATCAGCCAGGCGCTCGTCAGCCAGGCGACGACGCCGACGGCGCCCATGATCCCGAGGATGCCCAGGTACGCCGTGGCGGCGGTGTCGATCTCGTCCGGCGTGAAATCCGGATACCCGTGCCGGATGTGATCGGTCAGCACGTCGCGCATCCCGAACGGGATGATCGCGACCAGTGCGGTGAGGACCGCGCCCAGCGCCGTCAGTCCGGTGACCACCCTCGTGTTCGCTGTACTGCTCATCGTTCTCACTCCTTTCGTTGGACGGTGGGGGACTCGTCGACGTCCCGGTGCGTCGCCTGAGCCCCGCGGGGGATGACGGTCAGTGCGACGAGAACCGCGACGACGAGCAGTGCTGCGGCCGCGGTGAGGCCGAGTCCGTATCCGGCGTTCGCCGCGTCGACGGAGGGGTCGCCCCCGGTTCGGCTCGCGGCGAGCGTGCCCAGTGCGGCCAGGCCGAGCGCGGCGCCGATCTGCCGGGAGCTGTTGAGCAGCGCGGACGCTGTTCCGCTCTCGTCCGCCGCGACGCCGGCGGTGGCGACGGAGACGACCGGTGCCAGCGCCAGCCCGAAGCCGACGCCGGTCACGATCGCCGGCCCGAGGATGTCGGCGAGGAACGAGCCGTCGACGGAGATCCGGCCGAACCAGGCCAACCCGAGTGCGGTGAGTCCGCCGCCGATCACCATCAGGGTGCGCGGGGCATACCGGTAGCCGAGCCGCACGGCGAGCACGGACCCGACGATGACCCCGAGGGCCAGGGGCAGGAACTCGAGGCCGGTGACGGCCGGCCCTTCGCCCAGCACGCGTTGGGCGTACAGGGAGGCGAAGTAGAAGGCCGACGCCATCGCCCCGCCCAGCAACAGGTTGAAGATGTTCGCGCCGGTGACCGATCGGTGGCCGAAGATCCCCAGCCGGACGAGCGGTTCGTTGCGTGTCGTCTTCTCGACCAGGACGAATGCGCTGAGCAGCACGGCCGCCGCGGCCAGGGTGGTGACGGTGCTCGTCGACGCCCAGCCGACGGCGTCGGTCCGGACGATGCCGTAGACCAGCGTCATCATGCCCGCGGTCGCCAGGACGGCCCCCAGCACGTCGGGGCTCCGGCGGCCGCCGGTCAGGCGATCGGCGGGGATGCCGGTCGCGACCGCCAGGGCGATCGCGGCGATCGGGGCGTTGACGAACATGACCCACCGCCATCCGGCGTACTCGGTGAGCACGCCGCCGATCACCACGCCGAAGGCGCCGCCCGCGGCGTTCATCGCGCTCCAGATGCCGAACGCCTTCACGCGTTCGCGTCCCGCCGGGAACGTCGTGGACAGCAGGGCCAACGCGGCCGGCGCCATGGCGGCGGCGCCGACGCCCTGGATCGCCCGTGCCACCACGAGCTGCATCGGGTTCATCGCGAAACCGCCTGCCACCGAGGCTATCCCGAAGACGATGAGTCCGGTGAGGAGTAGCCGTCGACGGCCGTACCGGTCGGCGAGTTTGCCGCCGAGGAGCAGCAGTCCGCCGAAGGTCAGCGCGTAGGCGTGGATGACCCAGGTGGAGCCGACCGCATCGAATCCGAGGCCGTCTGCGATCCGGGGCAATCCGACGTTGACGACCGAGAGATCGAGCGAGACCAGGAACTGCGTCACGGCCACCGCGGCGAGGACCAACTGGGAGCGGGCGAGTGTTTCCGGATACTTTTCGAACATGTTCCGAAAGTAAGAACGCGCAGGTCGGGTGTCAACCCTCGATTTCGCGGACCATCGCCTCGGGGTTTTCCCCCACAACGCAGAATGGAGGGCGTGACCCGATCGAGTTCGACGCCCGACCGCGCCTCCGGCGCCGCGCCCGGCAGCTCCTCCGGCGGCCGCACCGGGCGGCCGCCGGTGACCTCGCGTGCGCAGATCCTGGCGGCCGCCCGGGCGATCATCGACGAGCACGGATGGGAGAAGCTGACGATCCGTCGCCTGGCGTCGGAGCTCGGTGTCGGACCGACCACGCTCTATCACCACGTCCGCGACAAGGACGACCTGCTGATCCAGCTGCTCAACGACCACGCCGACGCCACGGTGCGCACGCCGCTCCCGGAAGCGCCGCGTGATCGGATCGTCCAGGCCGCGTTGGTGATCCACGACTCGCTGAGCTCCTGGCCGTGGGCGGCCGAGATCCTCACCACCGACGGCTTCCTCGGACGCCTGGGCGAGTCGTCCCTGGAGATGGTCGAGGCCATCGTCGGCGCCGCCGTCGATCACGGATGCACGACCGAGCAGGCGGTGGTCGTGTTCCGCAGCATCTGGTACTTCACCGTCGGCGAGATCCTCGTGCGTGCACACTCGGACCCCCGGCGTCCCGCCGAACCCGAACTCCTCCAAGGGTTCCTGAGTACGGCGAACCCGGAGCGGTTCCCTCGTCTCGCCGAGATCGGTCAGGACTGGCCGGTGATCTCGGCCCGCGACACGTACCCGTGGGCGCTCGAGGCCTTCGTCGACGGCCTGCTGGCCCATGCCCGGGACGAGCGCTGAGTCCACGGCCGGTGGGCCGGTGATCCGCGGGAAGTGCAGGTCACGGGGCTGCGCGAGTCGCCGTGGAATATGTCGACCCCCGCGAGGACTTGAACATGATCATGGCCCGTCGCGGCGCGGATGCCGCCAGGCGGTGGCATTCCCCTCGCGGCGGCCCGGTCTCGAGGTGACCCCTCGTACATCCCGACGAAAGGACAGATCGCGTATGACAGTCCCGAACATCACGCTGAACAACGGAGTATCCATCCCGCAGTTGGGTTTCGGTGTGTGGCAGGTCCCGCCGGAGGACACCCGCGCCGCGGTCGCGACGGCCCTCGAGGTCGGCTATCGGCACATCGACACCGCCGAGATGTACGGCAACGAGAAGGGCGTCGGGGAAGCCATCCGCGAGTCGGGGCTGAGCCGGGACGAGGTGTTCATCACCAGCAAGCTCAACAACGGGTTCCACGCCTACGACGACGCGCTGAAGGCGCTCGACAAGACCAACGAGGACCTGGGGGTCGAGCAGGTCGACCTGTTCCTGATCCACTGGCCGCTGCCGGGCGTGGGCGACTTCGTCGAGACCTGGAAGGCGCTGGAGAAGGCCTATGCCGACGGCAAGGCGCGCGCCATCGGCGTGTCGAATTTCCAGCAGGCCCACCTGCAGCGACTGCTGGACGAGACCGAGATCGTGCCGGCGGTCAACCAGATCGAGGTGCACCCCTACTTCTCGCAGAATGCGTTGCGTGCCTTCAACTCCGAGCACGGAATCGTGACCGAGGCGTGGTCGCCGCTGGCGCAGGGCAAGATCGTCGACGACCCGGCGATCACGAAGATCGCCGAGGCGAAGGGCCGCACGCCGGCGCAGATGACCCTGCGCTGGCACCTGCAGCGCGGCGACATCGTCTTCCCGAAGTCGGTAACGCGATCGCGTGTCGAGGAGAACTTCCACGTGTTCGACTTCGAGTTGTCCGACGACGAGATCGCCGCGATCGACGCGGTGAACCGGGACGAGCGCATCGGACCCGATCCGGACACGTTCAACTGGATTCCCTGATCTGACGGCGCATGAGGGCGGGCCACCTGCAGAGGCGGCCCGCCCTCGTCGCCGGAGCGGACCGTGGTCGATGCAGACCCCGGTGATCACCTCCGGCGACGCACCGGGCACTCTCGGAGCTTGTGACGACATGGGAACTGCTGGCCGTCCTGCTGGCCGGAGTCGGCGCGGGCGCGATCAACGCCGTCGTCGGCAGCGGCACGCTGATCACCTTCCCGACGCTGGTGGCGTTCGGGGTCCCTCCGGTGACCGCGACCATCTCCAACGCCATCGGCCTCGTCGCCGGCGGGGTCTCGGGGACCTGGGGCTACCGGAGGGAACTCGCGGGGCAGTGGCCGCAGCTGCGGTGGCAGATCCCGGCCTCGTTCGTCGGCGCGATCGTCGGATGCTGGCTCCTGCTGAACCTGCCGGAGACAGTGTTCGAGTCGGTCGTGCCGGCGCTCCTCGTCGCCGCGCTGGTCCTCGTCGTGGCGCAGCCCCGGATCCAGAAGTGGGTGACGGGGCGGACGACGGCCCCGACGCATCCGCAGCGGCCTCGCCTGACGCCGCTGCGGATCACCGCGATGATCGCCGGGACGTTCGCGGTCGGGATCTACGGCGGCTACTTCACCGCCGCCCAGGGCATCATGCTCATGGCCGTCCTGGGCATCGTGGTCCCCGACCACATCCAGCGCATGAACGCCGCCAAGAACCTGCTGTCGCTGGTGGTCAACGTGGTCGCCGCGGTGACCTACACCCTCGTCGCCTTCGACCGGATCGACTGGGCGGCGGCCGGCGTCATCGCCCTCGGTTCGCTCGTCGGCGGTGTGATCGGCGCCCGGTACGGACGTCGCCTGTCACCGGCGGCGTTGCGCGCCGTGATCGTGGTGGTCGGGTTGATCGGACTCTGGCGCCTGCTGGGTTAGTGGGCGCCGGCGTCCTTCGTGCGCTTCGGGATCAGGTGCATCAGCGTGACGAGGATCGCGCCGACCGCGAGGCCGACCAGCGCCGAGACGACGGTCCCGGCGGTCCAGGACAGGACGCTCCCGAATCCGCCGTGGACGAGCTCGCCGAACCAGTGCTCAAGGTGGTGCAGTTGGTCTGCGGGCCAGTGGAATCCGGCCTCGCCGACGTTGACGATCAGGATGTGGCCGCCGACCCACAGCATCGCGGCGATGCCGACCACCGTGAGTGTCGCCATGATCTTCGGCATCGCGTTCACCAGACCGCGGCCGACCGATTGGCTGATCCGCGATTCGCGCCGGGCCAGCGCCAGGCCGACGTCGTCCATCTTCACGATGAGCGCGACCACGCCGTAGACCAGTGCGGTGATGAGGAACGCGACGACGATCAGGACGATGAGCCTGGTCCAGAACGGCTCGTCCTCGACCGACGACAGCGAGATGACCATGATCTCGGCCGACAGGATCAGGTCGGTGCGGATCGCGCCGCGGACCATGGTCTTCTCGAACTCGGGTCCGCCCTGCTTCGGGCCCGCGTCCTCGTGGTGGCCGCCGCCGATGGCCTCCCAGACCTTCTCCGCCCCCTCGTAGGAGAGGAACAGGCCACCGGCGATCAGCAGGTACGGCAGCGCGCCGGGGAGGAACTGACTGAGGAGCATCGCCACCGGCAAGATGATCAGCAGCTTGTTGCGGATCGACCCGATCGCGATCTTCCGGACGATCGGCAGCTCCCGGTCGGGCGTGAACCCGTCGACGTAGCGCGGCGTGACAGCGGTGTCGTCGACGACGACGCCCGCGGCTTTCACGCTGGCCTTGCCGGCCGCGGCCCCGATGTCGTCGAGGGACGCGGCGGCGGCACGGGTGAGTGTCGCGATGTCGTCGAGCAGGGCGACGAGGCCAGTGGCCACGGGCACCTCCAGTTCGGCCGGGCCCATCGGTGCGGGCCGTGTCAGAAGAACAGTATGCCGAAGACCCGGTGGCGGCCGGGGATGCCCTCGCCGTCCGGCGCAATCGCGCCGGGGGGAACGCCGAACCGGCGGGATTCGCCGCCGACATGCGTGTGGCCTGCGCATTCGCATCTCGTGATCGGCGAAATCAATCTGCCACGCGCGGGTTTCCGTGCCGTCATGGTCGCGGTGTCGAATGACTGACACGTGGGAGCCACGACGCGCATGGTCGTCGACGACGAGGAGAACTGATGAACGCCATCGAGAACGCCATCGATGCCCTTCGTGCGGGCCGGCCGGTCCTGGTCACCGACGCCGCCGATCGTGAGAACGAGGGCGACGTCATCCTGGCCGCCGACCGCGTGAGCACCGAGTGGACCGCCTGGACGGTCCGCAACACCTCGGGTCTGCTGTGCGCGCCGATGACGGGCGAGCGGGCGGACATGCTCGAACTGCCGTCGATGGTGGCGAACAACGAGGACCCCAAGGCGACTGCATACACGGTGACGGTCGATGCGGCCGAGGGCGTCACCACCGGGATCTCCGCGGCCGACCGGGCTCACACGCTGCGCATGCTTGCCGCGGCCGCCGCCGGTCCGCGCGACTTCACCCGTCCCGGGCACGTTCTGCCCCTGCGGGCCCGGCCGGGTGGCGTCCTGGAACGTCCCGGCCACACCGAGGCGGCCGTCGACCTGTGCACGATCGCCGACATCGCCCCCGTCGGGGTGATCGCCGAACTCGTCGCCGACGACGGATCGATGATGCGCTATCCGCAGGTCGCCGCGCTGGGGTCGCGGATGGGCCTGCCCGTCCTGACCATCGAGGAACTCGTCAACTACCGCCGGATGCACGACGCCGGACGCTGGACGGTGGGGCCGCGTGTCCGCCGGGGCGCCGAGACGGTCCTGCCGACCCCGACCGGCGAGCTCCGGGCGATCGGCTATCGGGACACCGAGACCGGCGACGAACACATCGCCCTGATCAGCGGCGGGGTCGCCGGCGACGGACTGCGCCGCCCGGCCCCGCTCGTCCGCATCCACTCCGAATGCCTGACGGGAGAAGCCTTCTCGTCGCAGCGCTGTGAATGCGGTCCGCAGCTCGAGGCCGCGCTGGAACGCATCAGCCACGAGGGCGGGGTCGTCGTCTACCTCCGCGGGCACGAGGGGCGGGGCATCGGCCTGCTCAAGAAGCTCGCCGCGTACCGCCTGCAGGACCAGGGACTCGACACGGTGGAGGCGAACCTCGAACTCGACGAGCCGGTCGATGGCCGCGAATACGGCGCTGCCGCTGCTATTCTCGCCGATCTCGGTATCGACCGCGCGCGTCTGCTGACGAACAACCCCGACAAGGTCCGTGCGCTGACCGACTCGGGGATCGCGATCGCGCAGCGGGTGCCGCTGATCGTCGGGGTCAAGCCCGCCAACGTGCGCTACCTCGATACCAAGCGTCGTCGACTGGGGCACTTCTTCGACAACGTCGTCGACGACGGGACGTCGGTCGCCTCGGTGTGATTCCCGGTTCCGCGGAGACCCGGGCGAGACGGACATCGCGGGGCGGGACCCGGAATCGCATGTGAGGATGTGCGATTCAAAGCCCCGCCCCGCGATCGTGCATCGGGGTTCGGGTGGAGACCCGTCAGGCCGGGATCGCGTCCGGTGATTCGGGGAGCACCTGGCCGCCGTCGACGGCGATCGCCTGACCGGTGATGTAGCCGGCCTCCCTGGTGGCGAGGAAGGCGGCGAGGGTGCCGATGTCCTCCGGGGTGCCCAGCGCCTTCATCGGGATCGCGCGGGTCATGCCGGCGATGTAGTCCTCGCCCATCTCCACCAGGCCCTCGGTCAGGATGTTGCCCGGCATGATGGCGTTCACGGTGATCCCACTGGCCGCGAGCTCGATGGCGGCCGTGCGCATGAAGCCGAGCTGGGCGGCCTTCGACGCCCCGTAGTGCGACCAGTTGGGGAATCCGGTGATCGGCCCGGTGATCGACGAGGTGATGATCACGCGGCCGCTGCCCGAGGCCGTCAGGCCGTCGAGACAGGCCTGGACGGTGAAGACGGTGCCCTTCACGTTGACGTCGAGCACTTCCGAGAGCTGGGCGTCGGTCATGGTCGGCAGCGAGGCCTCGGGGAAGATGCCGGCGTTGGCGCAGACGACGTCGATGACGCCGAAGGCGTCCATCGCCGCCGCGGCCATGGCATCGCACGACTCGCGGCTGCTCACGTCGGTCGGTATCCCGATGATCTTCCCGGCGCCGAGGGCGTCGAGCTCGGCGACACACGCCTCGATCTCGGCTTCGGACCGGGCGGCGACCGCGACATTGCAGCCGGCGCGGGCGAACACGCCGGCGATACCGCGGCCGATGCCCTTGGTGGCGCCGGTGACGATCACGGATCGGCCGGACAGATCGAACAGGGACATGGTTCTCCTCGGGATCGGTGAGACCGGCGGGCGCCGGTGACGGGGGTGGACGGGACTCAGGCGGCGGACGATCGGTCGACGGCTCCTCGCAGCCAGTGCGGATCGCCGAGGTAGTTGCGGGCGAGAGCGGCTGTGCCGGACGCGAAATCCTCGCCCAGCTCGCGGGCCGCGTCGGAATCGGCGTGCGAGGCCACCCACGCGGTCAGCTGGATGCGCCGCAGCAACACGAACGTCGGGATCATCGCCCGATGCTCGTCGGGGAGCGGGCGGACCGCAGTGTACCCCCGCAGCCAGTCGGCGATCAGCTCTTCGGCCTCGGGGGAGTCCTCGATGAACGACAGCGCGGAGCCGAGATCGGCGAGATGCCAGGACCAGCCGCAGTCGTCGAAGTCGATGACGGTGACGACCGGGAGATCGGAGCCAGGGTCGACCATGAGGTTTGCCAGACGCAGATCGGCGTGGACGAGCCCGAACCGGTCGGGTCCGGTGCCGAAACGTTGCAGGCGCTCGGCGATGACCTCGGCGGCCGCGGCGATGTCCGCGCGGTCGCGTTCGCTGAGTCCGGGTGCCTCGCGCCACTGGCCCCACCGCGCACGCGGACCGAGTATCGACTCCACGTCCCAGGTGAACCGGGTGAATCCGGCCGGCGGAGACCACGACATGCTGTGGTCGTGGAGGTGTGCGGTGACCGTCCCGATGGTGGCGAAGTCCACCATGTCCGGGGATTCCTCCGCGGTGCGGCCGGGCACCACGGTGACCGCGTCCACCAGCAGGGATCTGTCGTCGACGGTCACCTCGACGACGTCGGAGCCGTCGACCGCGGAGATCGGCGTCGGGGTCGACACCGGGGACTGTGCGCCGAGGGCCGACATCCAGTGCAGTTCCGAGCGCACGGCGTCGAGCGAGTGGTAGCCGGGACGATGAACCCGCAGGACCATCTGCGAGTTCCCGTCATCGGCCAGGTAGGTGGCGTTCTCCGACAGGCTCAGCAGGCGCAGCGCCGCGGACGGCGCGAGCCCGTAGAGGGGTAGAGCGGCCTCTGCGAAGGCGCGGTGGTCTGCAGGCAATCCGGACACCGGAACATCGTCGCGCCGGAGGCACTCTTTAGCAGTCCGAAGGACGGTCTTTTTACCTGCGGTTAGCGAGACGCGGGAAGACGAAACAAGGCGGTAACAGCAAACCCGTGCCCGTGACGACAAGTGTTGTCGCACAGCTCATCACGCCGAGCACCCGGTGACCCGCGTCTCAGGGCGCCGGGTCGGCCGCGGGGACCGGCGACCGCGGGGTCAGAGACGGCCGAGGAGCTCGGCCTTCTTCGCGGCGAACTCCTCGTCGGTGAGGATTCCGCGTCGATGCAGGTCGGCGAGCGACTCGATCGCGGCGACGATGTCCGACGCCCCCTGCGGTGCCGACGCCGCGCCCTGGACGGGTTCCGCCGCCGGGGCCGGGGCGTCCGGCGCGGGTGCGGCGACCGGCGTCCCCGCGACCTGGTCGGCCCCGGGCTCCACCAGACTCGACACGTCGAACGTGCCGTACTGGCTGGAGAAGGACAGCGAGCCGTAACCGGTGCCCTGCTGCTGCTGGACGCCCGAGATCTGGTGGTCTCCGGTGTCGAACACGCGCGTGGTGCCCGCGACCTGGATCGCGAGGCGGCGCGTGCCCGGGAAGACGGCGTAGCGCAGGTCGTTCTGGGCTCCAGACGAACTAGGGATGCCGAGATCTGCCGGCCACCAATTGCCCGACGTCTGAGCGCCCGACCCGGCGAACGCGTCGTTCCCGGCCGGGGCCGGCGGGAAGATCTGGATGGTCGCCAGCAGGTTCGACAACTCGTTGCACAGCGAATCGACCCGGGCCTTGAGCGAGTTGTCGAACATGTCGCCGACCATCGTCATCCCTCCGCGCATCCACTGGCCGGAGCCGCCGAGTTCGGGGATGTTGAACTGCGCCATGGTCCCGCCGCCGGAGTTCACGGCGAACAGCATCGCCAGCACCGCGTCGCGGGAGATCCCGTAGCGGGCGGAGATGTCGGCGATGGCGGATTCGGCTTCGGGGGTGACCGATGCGTTCATGGAGATGTCTTTCGTCGAGGCCGGAGCCCTCAACAGGCTACACAGCTTCGACGGGGACACCGGGATCATCGCGGCCCGGAGCGGGCCGGGACGGGGTGGTGCGCGGCAGGCGGGGGATCGTCGCGCACCACCCCGGGGGCCGGGTGGTCAGGCGGACAGCCGTGCGAAGGCCGACCGATGGAAGACGATCGGATTCTTGGAGTGATCGTTGGCCAGGCCGATCACCCGCAACACCACGATCTCGTGGTCGCCGGCGACGTGGGAACTCTCGATGGAACACTCGAAATGGACCGGCGCCTCGTCGAGGAGAAGCGCGCCGCTCGGCAGGACGGTGGTGTCGACGCCGGCGAAGCGCCGGGTCTTGTCCTTCGACGACAACTGCCGGATGACCTCGGTGTGGGTCTCACCGAGCACGGAGATCCCCAGCGTGGGCAGGCCTCGGAGGACGGGCCAAGTGGTCGAGCTCTGCTGGACCGCGAACATCACCAGCGGCGGCTCCTGCGAGACACCGACCGCGAACGACGAGGCGACGATGACGGTCGGCTCGTCGCCCGCCATCCCGGCCAGGGCGACGACGCCGGTGGGGAAGGCGCCGAAGGCCTTTCGGAGTTCGGTGCTGTCGATCTCGGCGGTGGGGATCAACGTGGTCATCACTCACCCGCCGACACGGTCGCAGAGGCGGACGACAGGACCACCTGACCCCAACGGTCGATCCAGGGCTGGAAGGCCTCGGCATCGTCGTAGAGCTTGTCCACCACGTAGAGCCCGGCGGCCGGCACCGTGGCGCCGAGCTCCACGAGCACCGGCTTCAGCAGCAGATCGGGCGCCATGTAGTGGGCGGGTCCCGCGCCGAGCATGAGCGGGATCGCGGTGACGTCCTGCAGCCCGTCGCTGGTCGAGAACTGATCGAGGAACAATTTGAGCAGGCCGGTGTAGGTCGCCTTGAAGGTGGGGGAGGCGAACACGACCAGGTCGCTGCCGGCGACGGTCTCGACCGCCGAAGCGACCGCGGGATCGCCCCACCCCAGGAGCCCGGCGCCGAGGTCGACGACGTCGACCACGTGATCGGGCTCCTTGCCGGTGAGGGTCGACGCCAGCAGGCTCGCCGCCGTCAATGTCCTCGACGCAGGCTTCGGGTTGCCTGCCACAACGGAAACGATCACGATGCTTCCCCTTCGAATGTCGCGGTGTTGATCTCACCAGCAGCGTGCGCGCGCGACATTGCCGAAGCGTCAAGCGATCATTTCACACAGATTGCGCCACAGTGCCCACCCGATCTGCGCCGGTGTGGGCCTCGCGCGAATCGGTGAACGCCGATTCCCGCCCGGGCGGAACAGGATTCGGATCGGGGCACCACGTCAGATCGGAGTGGTCGACCTGCGATTCGAAGCGGACCAGGTCGGCGCGGAAACGGTCGAAGACGATCTCCAGGGGTGCGCCGTCGGCGGCCGTGTAGAGGATCTCGCGGGACAGCAGGGTCTCTCCGGGGGCGACACCCAGGAGGCGGGCGGTGCGATCGTCGGCGCGTTCGGCGCCGATGGAGACCGCCGCGCCCCCGGGCGCCACGCCGAAGAACTCGGCGAGCGTCCGTGCCATCGAGATCGGCTTGTCGCGCAACAGGTTCGGATCGGCGTTGAACCGCGGTGAGAAGTAGGCGCTGCGCATCCCGATGGTCTCGCCGCGGGCGATGAAGGAGTTCTCCACGAGGCGGACGACGTCGTCGTCGATCTTCAACCGGGAACGGACCAGCGGAAACGTCGGGACGATGCATTGATCGGTCACCTGTATGTGGACCTGCTCGCCGCCGGTCACCGCGATGTCGTCAAGCGCCACACCGAGATCGCGGCGATTGACCCGGGTTCCCACGCGTGGCCGGCGGATCACGACGCCGGTCTCGCTCAGCTCGTTGAGCGCGGCGCGCACCGAACCCCGACTGGAGTTGAACATGATCATGAGGTCTTCTTCGACCGGCTGCGCGTCGATGTCGATGGTGCCGTTGCGAATCGAGGCGAGTATCAGGTCGCGCACGCGGCGAGAGGACACCTGGCGCCCACGCGCCGAACCTCCGCGCGAACGGGGGTGAAAGCTGGGTGGCGTCGTCATGATCAGGTTCCGATCGTGAAGAGTGGGGGTTGAACGGCCGATGCAAAGGGAGTCTAAGGACTCTTGCGGCCGAGGTCGCGCCGAGTAGCGCGCATCACATTCGGCGCAAAACCGATGCGATCGGAGACCCCCGACCTCTTGACCTGCGCAGATCGGTTCCATCTCCCGTTTGTGAACCCGCGCAATTGATCAGTCACGCCGCGACGCGGGTTTCGAAACAAATCGACCACAGGATCAGGTCCCAACAGATTGATCGACCCGTGGATGGGAGGAGTCGAGTGACCGTCGATATACGAGTCGACACGGGCATCGCAGATCCGACGCTCGTGACCGGAACCGCCGATGGCGGAACCGGGACAAAGGGATTCGGTGCGCAGTCGGTGCTGTCCCGACTGTCGGAGTGGGCCTGGGTGGGCCGCGCCGCCGGCCGCGCGATCGTGAACTTCCTCATCTTCGTGGTGGCGGCCTTCTTCCTCGTCCAGCTGATCCCCGGCGACCCGCTCGTGTCGTCGTCCGGCGGCCGCCTGTCCGGCGAGGCGTTGGAGAAGGCGCGAGAAGTGTACGAACTCAACGGGTCCCTGGCCTCACAGTTCTGGTCGTATCTGACCTCGCTGTTCAGCTTCGACCTCGGGGAGTCGATCGCGACGGGTCGCCCGGTCGCCGAGGACATGGCCACGCGCATCCCCGCGACGCTCGAGCTGATCGGGACCGGCCTGTTCTTCGCCTGCCTCGTCGCCCTGCCGATGTCGTACTTCGTCGTGACCAAGCCGACCAACCGCTTCGCGAAAGTCCTGCGCTCCTACGCGAGTTCAGCGGGTGCGATCCCCGAGTACGTGGTCGGCATCCTGTTCCTGTTCGTCTTCTTCGCGACACTGGCCTGGGTGCCCGCACCGTCGGGGCGTCTGGATCCCACCCTCATGCCACCGGCCGAGGTCACCGGGTTCCCGATCCTCGACGCGTTCATCGCCGGCGACGCCGAGGCCGCCAACTCCTACATCTCCCACCTGATCCTCCCGGTGGCGGTGATGGTGGTCTCGCACACGGCTATCCTGGTGAAGTCGCTGATCCTCGCGCTCGACACCGAGATCGACAACCCGGCAACGCGATTCCGGATCGCCTCGGGTGCCCCGCGGCGCATCGTGATCGCCAGCGTGTACCGCCGGGCGCTGCCATCGGCGGTGGCGATGCTGGGCATGATCTTCGGTCTGCTCCTCGGCGGCGCCGTGGTCCTGGAATCGCTGTTCGGCCTCGGCGGCCTCGGCCAGTACGCGGTCGACGCGGTCCGCGCCTCGGACGTCTTCGCGCTCCGCTCGTTCCTGGTGGTGATCGCCGGTCTCTGCCTGATCGTCTACTTCCTCACCGAGGTGGCCACCGGTCTCCTCGACTCCCGCCGCCGCGACTCGCGAAACCAGGAGGTCTGACATGGTGATGCCAACGCTGAAGAGCACCTCTGAGACCGACGTCGACCGATCGGCGGGCAGGCCCGCCGGAGCCGTCGCCGGCCTGCGTCGCCACGCCGCGCTCATCCCGTTCGGAATCCTGTTGCTGTTCGCGGTGATCGGGCCGATCGTCGCCCCGCAGCCGGCGACCGAGGTGGTCGGGACACCGTCGACCGCGCCGTCGGGAGACCACTGGTTCGGCACCGACTCCAACGGGTTCGACGTCTTCTCGCGGACGCTCACGGCCTTCCGCCTCGACATCCTCATCGCGATCGCGGTCACCCTGCTGGCGACCGTCGTGGGCATGGCCATCGGCGCGATCGCCGGCATGTACGGCTCCAGGGGAGGTCTGCTCGGCGTGATCGCCGGAACGCTCGGCCGCACCATCGATCTCGTCCAGGCGCTGCCGGTGATGATCGGCGGGCTGGTGATCGTGTCCTTCTTCGGGCGCAACGAGGTCGTGGTCTCGATCGCGCTGGCCCTGGTGCTGATGCCCTTCCAGGGACGTCTGATGCGCACCGAGGTCCTGCGAACCCGCAACGACGGGTACGTCACCGCAGCCCGCATGAGCGGCGAGTCCGAGATCCGGATCCTGTTCCGCCACGTGATCCCGAACTCGTGCGCACCGGTTCTCGAGAACGCGTCGGCGATCTTCGGCATGGCCATCATCTTCTGCGCCGGCCTCGGGTTCCTGGGAGTCGGAATCCCGCTCCCGACCGCGGAGTGGGGCAACATGCTCGCCGACGGCGCCGCGGACGCCGCGGTCGGCCGGTGGTGGCCGGCGCTCTTCCCGGTGCTCGCACTCGCCTACTCGGTGTGGGCCGCATCCAAGGTCACCACCTTCATCTCCCGCCGCCGGCGGACCTGATCATCCCGGCCCGCCCGACCCCTCGTGCCAGGTCCTCGTGCACATCGCGTCGTGCACATCTCGTCTCGACAACCTCGAAGTAGAACGGAGTCCTCGATACCCATGAAGTCCACCAGGAAGAGACTGTCCGCTCTGGTGAGCGGCACCGCGCTCACCCTCGCCGCCGCGCTGACGCTCAGTGCCTGCGGCGGCTCGTCGGGGGACTCGGCCGAGGGCGGTGTGGTCATCGTGACCGCCGCCCAGCCGCCGAGCTTCAGCTACGAGAGCACCCCCACCGGCTACGAGGCCGCGGAGTTCTGGCTCAACACCGGCGCCACCCTGATCCGCAACCCCTATGTCGAGGGAACCGACGGACTCGCGGCCCACCAGGAGCTGTTCAAGTTCGAACCGGTCCTCGCCAAGAGCTACGACGTGAGCCCGGACGGCAAGGTCATCACCTTCGAGCTCAACACCGACGCCAAGAGCGCCTCGGGCAACTCGCTCGACGCCGACGACGTCGTCTTCTCCTTCAAGCGCAAGTTCGAGGTCGACACCAGCATCGTGGCGTTCGTCAGCGCCCCGGTCATCACCTCGCCCGACCAGGTCAAGAAGATCGACGACGACACCGTCACGATCACCATCGACGATCCGGCGCACGGTTTCACCTTGCTGTCGCTGCTGTCGAACCAGCCCTACACCATCTACGACTCCGACGTGCTCAAGGCACACGCGACCCCCGACGATCCGTACGGCGTCGAGCACTCGAAGACCAACGCCGACTACGGATTCGGTGCATACAAGCTGGTCAGCTACACCCCCGGCCAGCAGATGGTCTACGAGGCGAACCCGGGTTACGCGCTCGGCGAGCCCGAGGTCAAGAAGATCGTGCAGCGCGTCGTCGCCGACGCCGGCCAGCGGTCGAACCTGGTGAAGAGCGGTGACGCCGCCATCGCCACCCAGCTGCGCCCGGCCGACCAGGTGGCCCTGAGCGACGCCGGCGCGGCCCAGATCTTCGACGTCCCGAGCAACGCCTACGTCTACGTGCCGCTGACCACCACCAAGGCGCCCTTCGACAACGTCGACGTCCGCCGCGCGTTCGCCCACGCGGTGCCCTACGAGGCGATCATGAAGGACGTCTACAAGGGGCGCCTCGGGCCGATCTCGTCGATCCTCAACGACACCCTGCCCGACTTCAACGGCAGCGGCCTGAACCCGAACACCTTCGACCCGCAGAAGTCGCTCGAGATCCTGAAGAACGCCGGCGTCAGCACCCCGGTCAAGTTCGAGCTGACCATCAACAACGCCGTCCCGGATCTCAAGGAGACCGCCGTCCAGATCCAGACCGCGGCCCGCGCAGCAGGTTTCGAGATCACCCTCAACGAGGTGAACTCGGCGGTCTTCCAGGAGGGCCTGGCCGCCAAGACGTTCCAGGCGTCGATGGGTCGCGACTACGCGGTCGTCCAGTCCCCGCCGTACGTGTTGTCGCTGTTCTACACCCCCGGCTCGCCCATCAACTGGCCTGACTTCGACTACGCCCCGCTGAACAACGCGATCGCCGCCGGCAACAAGGCCGGAGAGCCGCTCACTCCGGCGGCCTGGGCGGAGTGGAACAAGGCCGAGCGGGTCCTGCAGGACCAGATGCCGACCGTGTACATCGGATACGTCCAGCCGCTCAACGCCTTCCGCAACGGTCTCGGCGGCTACGTGTTCCGTACCGACAGCGTCATCGACTACTCGGTGCTCAAGCCGTGACCACGCTCACCGATTCGGTTGCTCCCGAGACGAAGAGCACGCACGAGGCGCCGTCGCCGGTTCTCGAGGTGGTGGACCTGACCATCCGCTACGGCGGCGTGGAGAAGATCCACCCCACCTCGTTCACCATCGGGACGCGCGAGCGGGTCGCCATCGTCGGCGAGTCGGGGTCGGGCAAGTCCAGCATCGCCAACGCACTCGGCGGGTTCATCCCGCCGGGTGTGGGCGAGGTGGCCGCGACGACGATGTCGCTGTCCGGTCGTTCGCTGCTCGATCTGCCGGCCAAGCGGATTCCCGATCGCCGCCAGGGCATCTCGATGATCTTCCAGGACGCCATGAGCTCCCTCGACCCGATCTGGTCGGTCGGCAGCCAGCTGATGGCGGTCCTCCCGAAGGGCAGGTACGGGTCCCGCAAGGAGCGTGCCGCCGCCGCGGAGGAGCGCCTCGAGCAGGTGGGGATCGTCGATCCCCGACGGGTGATGTCGTCGGTGCCCGGGCAGCTCTCCGGCGGCATGCGCCAGCGCGTGATGATGGCCATCGCCCTGGCGTCCGAGCCGGAGCTGCTCATCGCCGACGAGCCGACCAGCGCGCTCGACGCCTCGCTAGCGGTGTCGGTGATGGAGCTGATGACGGGGCTGACCGTCGCGAACGGCGCGTCGCTGGTGTTCATCACCCACGACATCGCGCTCGCCCGCCGGTTCGCGGACAAGGTGCTCGTGATGCAGAAGGGCGAGGTCGTCGAGACGGTGGCCGCGCGCGACCTCGACCACGCCCGCCACCCGTACACCCGTGGCCTGTTGCAGTGCATGCCGACGCTGAGTTCGGCCCAACTCGACCGTCTCCCGACGCTGGACACGGTCATGACCGAGGAGCCGGCGGCATGAGCACCATCATCGAGGTCGTCGACGTCCACAAGCAGTACGGCCGCAAGGTGACCGCTGTGGGCGGCGTCACCACCAAGCTCGAGAGCGGCCGGTCGGTCGGGATCGTCGGCGAATCCGGCTCCGGCAAGTCGACTCTCGGCAAGATGATCGTCGGACTGACCGCACCGACGTCGGGTCAGGTCCTCGTCGACGGACGAGACCTGAGCCGGTTGCTGGAGCGGCGTCCCGGGCGCCTCGAGTACCGCCGCAAGGTGCAGCTCGTCGCCCAGGACACCACGACCACCTTCGACCCGCGCCGCATCGTCCGCGAGGCGATCCGGCGTCCCGCGCAGATCCTGGGCGGCCTGGACTCGAAGGCGGCCGACGATGCGGTCGACTCGATCGTCGCGGACCTCGGCATCGCCCCGGAGCTGGTCGAGAGGTATCCGCATCAGCTCTCCGGCGGTCAGCGGCAACGCCTCTCGATCGCACGCGCACTCGTCGTGCACCCCGACATCCTGGTCTGCGACGAGGCGGTCAGCGCCCTCGACGTCTCGGCCCAGGCCGTGGTGCTCAACCTCCTGAAGGACTACGTCACGACGCATTCCCTCGGGCTGGTGTTCATCTCGCACGGTCTTCCCGCGACCGCGTTCATCACCGACGACCTGCTGGTGATGAACCGCGGGAAGGTCGTCGAATCGGGCGAGACCATGTCGCTGCTCAACGCGCCGTCGAACGACTACACGCAGACCCTCGTCGGCGCCTACCAGGCCATGGAAGCAGTGGCCTGACCCTTCGGATCACCGGCGGCACTCGCTGCCGACCAACAGTTCTCGCGGTGGGCGGACCCCATCGCAGGTATTTCACGACAGGAGATTCACATGTTCCATATGGGTTGGTTCCTCGGAGACGGCTTCGGCATTCACCCCTGGAGCCCGACGAACGGTGACGGTCCCTGGACCGGCACCAACCACCTGGACTGGATGAAGCCCGACATCCACGTCGACATGGCCAAGAGCCTCGAGCGAGCCGGCTTCGACTACATCCTCATCGAGGACACCTCGATGGTCGAGGACTCCTACAAGAACTCTGCCGAGACCTCGCTGCGCCGCGGCTTCATGGCGCCCAAGAACGATCCGCTGCCGCTGGTCCCGCTGATGACCCAGCAGACCAAGCACATCGGCATCATCCCGACTGTGTCGACCATCCAGTACCCGCCGTTCCTCGCCGCCCGTGCCTTCACCACCCTCGACCATCTCACCGAGGGACGCGTGGGCATGAACGTCGTCACCAGCGTCACCGACCGCGTCGCCCAGAACTTCGGCTACGAGCGTCACCTCGAGCACGACGAGCGCTACGAGATGGCGATGGAGTGGATCGACGTCGTCAAGGCGCTGCAGAACTCGTGGGAGGAGGGCGCCGTCATCGCCGATCCCTACGCCGGCGTCTACGCCGACCACACCAAGGTCAACCCGATCGAGTTCGTCGGCAAGTTCTTCAAGTGCCGCGGCCCGCTCAACACCATCCCGGGACCGCAGCGCGAGGTGCCGGTCTGCTCGGCCGGCAGCTCGGAGCTGGGCCGCGTGCTCGCCGCCAACTACGACGACACCCAGATCGCGATCGTCAAGGACGCCGCGGCGGCCAAGGCCTACCGCGAGGACATCCGCGCCCGCGCGGCCGCCGCCGGTCGCAACCCCGATCACATCAAGGTGCTGTTCATCGCGACCCCCACGATCGCGGCGACCGACGCCGAAGCCCAGGCCGCCTACGAGGCCGCGCAGGCATTCCGCAAGACGGACAAGGCCATCGAGTACAACCTGTGGAACATGTCCTACACCTCGGGCGGCCGGATCGACTTCGGTGCGATCGATCCCGACACCAAGGTCCGCGACATCGACCTCAGCAAGCAGAACGGCGAGTACACCTCGATCGCCGGCCTGTTCGAGGGGCGCGAGGACGAGACCCTGCGTGAGGTCGTCGCCTCGAGCTTCCAGGTCAAGGACATGGGCCTCATCGGTTCGCCGTCGACCATCGCCGACAAGATGGGCGAGATCATGGAGGAGGCCGGCGGCGACGGCTTCCTGTTCTACCTGCCCACCACCCGCATGAACCTGGCCATGATCTCCGACGGCCTGGCCCCGGAGTTGCGTCGTCGCGGCCTCATTCGCGAGGAGTACACCGGCTCGACCCTGAAGGAGAACCTGCGCGCTTTCTGATCTCCCCGGGCCGCCGAACGAGAGACGCTGTGCCCCTGCACGCCACGGTGTGCAGGGGCACAGCGGCCTGGAGGTCAGAGCCCTCGCGGAGACGGGTATTGCCGGGGTTACTTCTTCCGTGCTGCCGCTCGCGCATGCGGCACCATCCTGATCCGCTTGGGCAACCGCGGGATGATCAGCCTCGACTGGACAGCGATGAGCCGGAACAAGAACCGGCGCCCCCGGCCCCAGTCGATGCCCAGCAGGCCCCGCAGTTCCGGGGTCAGCAGACCGGCGGTCACGGTGCCGACGACGAGCCCGGCCACGGGGCGGATCGTGGAGTTCCAGAGGAACGGGATGCGCAGGACCGGGATGTGCGGCGGCGGCTTCGGCGAGGTCGCCAGCGCGAACACCCGGTCGGTCATGTCCGACCGCTCCAGCCGGGTCCGCGTCATCTCGTCGAACCAGTCGCAGAACGACGCCCAGTCGGCCGGCATGTCCTGTTCGCGGACGCCGTACATGCGGCCCACGCGTCGCATCTCGAGGTAGAACTGCTCGACCTCGCCCGGCTTCCAGCCGCGCCCGAGTTCCTTCTGCTGGGTGTACACACCGTGCACGAGGCTCGCGTGGACCCAGTGGAACGCCTCGGGGTTCAGCGAACTCCACCGCGTGCCGTCCGGGTTGCGGCCCTTGATGTCCCGATGCCGTTCGCGGAGCCGCCGGGCCATGTCGAGGGCGTCGTCACGCCCGTAGACGACACCCATGATCATGTTCAGCGTCCGCTCGGCGCGGCCGTACGGGTCGGACTCGAAGACCGAGAACTCGCGGACACCGGTCGCCACGACCGGGTGCGCGACGTCGATGAGCAGGCGCCGGGGCGCGCCGAGGACGAAGGTGAGATCGCCGAAGACCTTCCACGCCACCGAATCCGGACCGAGCGGCGTGATGTCCGCGTCGTCGGTTGCCGGCGTCTGCGCGCCGATCGCGTCCGTTGTCATCGGCCTTCGCTCATTCCCGGGTAGAAGGGGTCGACCTGGAAACAGGGTACGGGGGTGGCCTCGGCAGGTGTCAACGCGTTCTTCACGTGCCGCCAGGTGCGCTCGCTGAAGTTGATCGACAGGTGTTCGGAGAGGTCGACCGGGCAGTCCTCCTGCAGGAGGATGTTGGTGACGTTGTCCCCCTCGAGGAAGCCGTTGGTGAACGGGGTGGCGATCTCGTCGTACTTCGTCACGATCGTCGTGTAGTGCGGGCCCGGTTTGGTGTCGCCGTTGCCATACACCTTGCGGACCAGGTCGGAGTACTGCGCCTGCTGGGCGAACGCCGGGAAGAGCGCCTTGAAGATCTCGTAGCCTACGGGACCGAACGGGGGGATGAAATACCGGACATAGGTGAGCATGTCGCCTGTCGACCCGTGGTTTCCGGGGGCGATGCCGATGAGCTTGTCGACCTTCTTGTCGCCGCCGAGGAAGTCGATGTAGTAGTGCGGCAACAGGCCGCCGCCCTGCGACCAGCCGACCAGGTCGACCTTCTTCGCGCCGGTCCGGCGCAGGATGCGGTCGATCTGACGCGAGATCTCCCGGCCCGAGCGCTCGATGTCGGCGAGGCCCTGGATCGGGAACGTCGGGATCGGGGTGATGTTGCCGTAGTTGAACGTGTATACGCAGTAGCCGTTGTTGGCGAGATACGGGGCGCCTGCGTTGTACGCCCACTGGGTGGTGGCCGTGGCGTTGAGGAGGACGACCGGGTTGGGACGCTCCTTCGTGAGCCGGCACGATGGGTCGTTGGCGCCCGGCGGAGCCCAGTTCGGGTCCACGGTCTGCTGCAGCGCGCTCGGGATCGCGGATCGGAAATCCCAGGACACGGGGTATTTCTTCGCAGGCGCTGCCGCTGCCGTGCCGGTGGCGACCAATCCGCTCGCCGCCATCACCGCGCATGCCGCCGCCGCGGTCACCATCGTCGTCAATCGTCGAAAACCGAACATGATCCTCCGCCTCGTCTATCTGATGACGGATGTTGTCAGACCTGTCCTCGTTTCGCAACGAATTCGTGACCGCCGCGCGGTAGAGAGTTGGTCGTTAGCGGATGAAAACGATATCGGGTGACGACTTCGGCTGGCGCACAGCGACTTTCCGAAGAACCGGACAGAACGCCCAGACGGCGACCTAGTCTGGCGTTTACATCGGCACCTCGTGGCCGGCACGTTCCGGGCCGGTACCGCCGGGTGCCGTACCGGGTGGCGCGATGTGCGGCTCCGGCCGCGGAAGGTGGGTTCACATGGTCTCGGTGACCTCGGCGGTGGGAACGGCGGTCGAATCGGTCCAGGACGCGGTCGGCGCACTCAAGGTGCTCGTGCGCTCCGGCCTGCTCAACCCGACGAATCCCAAGGAGACCCTCACCACGGTCAAGCGCGCAAAGACCATCGGGCCGTGCGGATCGGTCGTCGCGCACGGCGCGGAGGAGTATCCCGACGCCGGTGCGATCGCGGACGAGAAGGGCGAGCTCACCTACGGAGAGCTCGACGCCCACGCGAACGCGCTCGCCAATCACCTCCTGGCCTCCGGGATCGAGCGCGGCTCGGTGATCGGCGTGATCGCCCGGGACCATCGGGGGCTCCTGACCACGATGAGCGCCGCGGGCAAGGCCGGGCTCCGGCTGGCGATGATGAACACGGGCTTCGGCAAGACCCAGTTCGTCGAGGTGGCCGAACGCGAGAAGGTCACCGCGATGCTCTACGACGAGGAGTTCGGCGACCTCGCCGACGCCCTGCCCCCGGAGATCCTGCGCATCGTCACCTGGGTCGACGGCAAGCGCCCGATCCCGGACGGGGTGCGCACCCTCGAGGACATCACCGCGACCGGTGACACGTCGACGCCGGCCGAACCCGACGAATGGGCCGGCCTGGTGATCCTCACCAGCGGCACCACCGGCCTGCCCAAGGGGGCGCAGCGCACCAAGCTGTCCCCGTTCTCCAGTGCGCTGATCGTCGACCGCATCCCGGTCCCCCGGCGCGGGACGGCGGTGATCGTCTCGCCGATCTTCCACTCGACCGGCTTCGCGCTGTGGGGCGTGGCCGCCGCGCTCGGGAACAAGGCCGTCGTCTTGCGGAGGTTCGATCCGGAGAAGACCCTGGCCGCGCTGGCCGAGCACCGGGCGGAGATGCTGGTGGCGGTGCCCACGATGCTGCACCGCATCCTCGCCCTCGGCCCCGAGACCATCGCGAAGTACGACACCTCCGCGCTGCGGGTCATCGTCATCGCGGGATCCGCGCTCTCCCCGACACTCTCGGAGGCGGTGCAGGACACCTTCGGCGACGTGCTCTACAACCTCTACGGCTCCACCGAGGTGGCGATCGCGTCGGTCGCGACCACCGCGGAACTGCGCCTGGCCCCGGGCACCGTCGGCCGCCCCCCGGTCACCGGCCGGCTGGCGCTGTTCGACGACGAGGGCAACCGCATCCACGGAACAAACGTCCGCGGAAGGCTTTTCGTCCGTAACGGCGCACCGTTCGAGGGCTATACCGACGGCCGGAACAAGGAGATCATCGACGGCTACATGTCGACCGGCGACATGGCGCGCTTCGACGAGCACGGCCTGTTGCACATCGACGGCCGCGACGACGACATGATCGTCTCCGGCGGCGAGAACGTCTACCCGCTCGAGGTCGAGAACCTGCTCGCCGAACATCCCGACATCGACGACGTCGCGGTGATCGGCGTCGACGACGACGAGTTCGGAAAGCGGTTGCGCGCCTTCATCGTCGCGGCACCTCGCGCGAATCCGACCCCCGACGACATCAAGGCCCACGTGAAGGCGCATCTCGCGCGCTACAAGGTGCCCCGCGACGTGGTGTTCGTCGACGAGTTGCCGCGCAACCCCACGGGCAAGCTGGTGCGGAGGCTGCTGCCCGCCGGACCGCTGTGAGCGCGCCGGTCAGTTCTCGGAGTCGGCTCGCCTGAGCTGCTGCACCACCAGGTGCAGTGCCGCGGTGGTGGTGAGCGCGCGGACGCGTTCACGGTCACCGGGGAACCTGCGGGTGACGGTGTGGGTCGGACGGCCCGCGATCGCGACGCCGAAACACACCGTCCCCACCGGCTTGGCCTCGGTGCCGCCGCCGGGGCCGGCGATGCCGGTGGTCGAGACCGCGACGTCGGTCTTCAGGCGGCGTCGGGCGCCCTCGGCCATCGCCGCGGCGACCTGCTCGCTGACCGCGCCGTGCTCGGCGATCATCTCCGCCGGCACGTCGATCAGATCGGCCTTCGCCGCGTTGGAGTACGAGACGACACCGCCCATCACGTACTCCGACGAGCCGGGGCGGTCGGTGAGGCGTGCCGCGACGAGTCCGCCGGTGCACGACTCCGCGGTCGCGATCAGCCGGCCCCCGAGCGCCTCGACGAGCTGGTCCTCGATGGTGGAGCCGTCGGTCGAGAAGATCTGCCGCCCATGGTGTTCGGTGAGGACGTCGAGCAGTTGCCGATAGACGCCGGCGTCGGCGGAGGCGAAGCGGGTCACCATGTCCAGTTCACCGCGGCGGAGGCAGGTGGTGATCTCCAGACGGTCGAACTCGGGAACCCGTGTCTCGGCGAGACGCAGTGTCTCGGCGAGCTGCGCCTCATGCAGGCCGTAGGCACGTAGGGTCGCCTGCTGTAGGTCGTCGGCCCGGGCGAGCACCTCGGCGACCGTGGGAGCGGCGATCGCCGACGGCCACATGGCCTGCAGTTCGCCGGGCGGGCCCGGCAGGATGACCACGGTCGGGATCGGTGTGGGGCCGCCGACGGCGGGGATCACCACGCCGGGAGCCGTGCCGGTCGGCGGGAGGGAGGCCGCTCCGGCGGGGACCATCGCCTGCTTGCGGATGCCGACCCGGGTCGGCCCCTCGTCGATGTCGGGGGTGTCGGGGCGCCACCGGCGGATGATGTCCGCGATGTGCTCCTCGAGCTCGGGGTCGAGTCTCAGCTCACGGCCGCAGAACTCGGCGACCGTGGCGACGGTGAGATCGTCGGCGGTGGGGCCGAGTCCGCCGCTCGTCACGATCAGATCCACACCCTGTTCGGCGAGGAATCGGAGTTGGGCGGCGAGGTCGGCGGGACGGTCGCCGCAGATGGTGATGTGGGCGACGTCGACGCCGAGCGCGAGGAGCTGCTCGGACAACCACGGCCCGTTCTGATCCGAGATCCTGCCGGTGAGCACCTCGGTTCCGGTCACGACGATTCCTGCGCGCACACTCACGGCGTCGAGCCTAGTCGGCCCGACGCCGCGAGCGACACCGTCACGCCTTCTCTTCGGCGGCCTTCTCCTGCATCGACGACCGCGCCGGGTTGGCCTGGTCGTCCTTCTTCGGGTCGGACGCGTTCTTCTTCTCGGCCACACCCGACCTGATACGTGCGCCGATGTCCGGGTCGACGTTGTGCCAGTACTCGAAGGCGCGCTCGAGAACCGGATCGGAGACGCCGTTCAGGAGATGCCCGACCACGTTGTCCACGAACCGATCCCGCGCATCGTCGTCGAAGACCTCACGCACGAGCGTGCCGGCCTGACCCCAGTCGTCGTCCTCGGCGTGGTCGACGTAGGCGCTGCGCAGGATCTCGCCGTCGGCGGCCCACTGCGGTTCGCCCTGGCCGGGATAGAGCGCGGCCGGCCCGCCCTTGGAATTGGGCGCGTAGACCGGGTCGGTCACGTTGTGGATGCGCATCGCGCCGTCCTTGGAGTACGAGTGGACCTCGTTGACGGGCGCGTTCACCGGGATCTGCTTGTAGTTCCCGCCGAGCCGGGCGCGGTGGGCGTCGGCGTAGGAGAACACCCGGGCGAGCAGCATCCGGTCGGGGCTGAAGCCGATGCCCGGGACCACGTTGTTCGGCTCGAAGGCGAGTTGCTCGATCTGGGTGTGGTGGTCGACGGGGTTGGTGTGCAACGTCATCCGGCCGACTTCGATCAGCGGGTAGTCGCCGTGCGGCCACACCTTGGTCAGGTCGAACGGGTTGAAGCGGTACTTCGGCGCGTCGTCGAACGGCATCAGCTGGACCTTGAGAGTCCAACTGGGGTGATTGCCCGCCGCGATGTTCTCGAAGAGGTCCCGCGTGTGGAAGTCGGTGTCGGCCGAGGCCATCTGGTCGGCCTCGTGCTGGGTCAGGTGCTCGACGCCCTGGTCGGACTTGAAATGGTATTTGACCCAGTGCTTCACGCCGTCGGCGTTCACCCACAGGTAGGTGTGCGAGCTGTAGCCGTTCATGTGACGCCACGTCTTCGGGATGCCGCGGTCGCCCATCAGCCACGTGACCTGGTGGGCCGACTCCGGCGAGAGGGTCCAGAAGTCCCACTGCATGTCGTGATCGCGGAGGTTGTTGTCCTGGCGTCGTTTCTGGGATCGGATGAAGTGCTGGAACTTCATCGGGTCCTTGACGAAGAAGATCGGCGTGTTGTTGCCGACCATGTCGTAGATGCCCTCGGTGGTGTAGAACTTCAGCGCGAACCCGCGTGGATCGCGCCACGTGTCGGGGCTCCCGCGCTCGCCGGCGACCGTCGAGAACCGCACCGCCATATCGGTCTTGACGCCGGGCTGGAACAAGGCGGCACACGTGTACTGCGAGATGTCGGCGGTGGTCTCGAAGGTGCCGAAGGCGCCACTGCCCTTGGCATGCGGCTGTCGTTCGGGGATGCGTTCGCGGTTGAACTGGGCCATCTGCTCGAGCAGGTAGTGATCGTGCAGGACGATCGGCCCACCGGGCCCGACGGTCAGGGAGTGTTCGTCACTTCCGGCCGGGGCCCCGGAATCCCGGGTCGTGTACAGGGAATCGTCGGACATGTCGCCTCCGCGAGGTCAGGTATCCGGCGCACGAGAGATCCGTGCAGGAGAGAATGCGTGACCCGAGGGCTACAGGTCTGCCCGGCCGATTCTACGCCGGGAGGGCATGTGCCGAGCTGGATCGGCTACGCGCGGTCGTCGTCGGTGATGCCGAATTCACGCAGCACGGCCTCGGTGTGTTCCCCGAGGGCAGGCACCGGGCCCATCGCGAGCTCGACGTCGTCGAACGTCATCGGGGGCAGCACGGCCCTGATCGGCCCGACCTCGGTGTCGACCTCGCGCCACCTGTCCCGTTCGTCGAGTTGCGGATGGTCGACGACCCCTGCGAGGTCCCGGATCTGGGCGGCCGGGACGCCGGCGGCGGCCAGCCGGCGGTCGAGCTCGGCGGTGGGGAAGCGCTTCGTCTCGGCGGCGATGAGCGCATCGACCTCCGCCCGGCGCGACACCCGATCGATGTTGGTGCGATACCGCGGATCGTCGGCGAGGTCGGGGCGGCCGAGCACGACGCGCGTGAGGGCGTCCCAGCCGCGGTCGTTCTGCACGCCGATCAGGATGTCGCCGTCGGCGGTGGGGTACCTGTCGTAGGGCACGATCGCGGCGTGCCCGAGTCCGGCCCGGGCGATCTGCTTTCCGCCGTAGAGCTGCATGTACATGGGGTGGCCCATCCACTCCACGGTCGCGTCGAACATCGAGACCGCCACCCGCGCACCGGCTCCCGTCCGCTCTCGGCGGAACAGCGCCGACAGCACCGAGGTCAGCGCGTACATGCCGGCGGCGATGTCCGAGGACGGGATGCCGGTCTTGGTCATGGTGTCCGGTGTGCCGGTCACGGAGATGAGCCCGGTCTCGGCCTGCACGAGCATGTCGTAGGCCTTGCGGTCGCGGAAGGGGCCGGCATCCCCGTAGCCGGACATGTCGACGACGATCAGTCCGGGGTGATCGGCGCGGAGTTCGTCGGCGCCCAGGCCGAGCCGGGCGGCCGCCCCGGGAGCCAGGTTCTGCAGGAACACGTCGGCCCCGGCGATGAGTCTCCTGAGCGCGGCGATCCCGGATTCGCTCTTGAGGTCGAGTTCGACCGACTCCTTGCCGCGGTTGAGCCAGACGAAATGCGTTCCCGCACCGCCCCGGACCGCCGAGTCGTAGCGACGGGCAAAATCGCCCTCGCCGACCCGCTCGATCTTGATGACGCGGGCGCCGAGGTCGGCGAGGTGACGGGTGGCCAGCGGGGCCGCGACGGCCTGCTCGAGCGCGATGACGGTGATGCCCTCGAGAGGTAGGGGAGCGTTCGACCGGTCCGATTCCACCGGCCAAGGATCACCTGCCCCACCCGATCCGTCAACGCGTCCGGAAATATCTCGAACATCTGTGTTCGACTTGTGTTAGCGTGGGGACATCCGACCGGGACGATCAGCAGGAGGTTCTCGTGTCAGGGTCTTCCGAACGCGCGCAACGCGCGGACGCGCAACGCAATGTCGAGGCGATCCTCGCCGCCGCGATCCGGGTGCTCGCCCGCGACCCGAAGGCGTCGGTGTCCGTGATCGCCAAGGAGGCCGGGGTCGGTCGGGTCACCCTCTACGGACACTTTCCCAACCGCGCCGCGGTCATCGCCGCCGCGGTGGACCGGGCGCTCGCCCAGACCACGGCGGCCATCGACGCGGCGAGGCTCGACGAGGGCGACCCGTTCGAGGCGCTGGCGCGACTCGTCGACGCCAGTTGGTCGGTGACGCACCAGCACGGTGCGCTCCTCGTCGCAGCCGAACGGATTCTCCCCGTCGACGAACTCTCCTTCGCGCACGCGGAGCCGATGGCCGCCGCCGAGGCGGTGTTCGCCCGCGGCCAGCGGTCCGGGGCGTTCCGCGACGACATCTCGACCGGCTGGCTGGTGACGTTGTTGCACTCCGTCACACACGGGGCGTCGACCGCCGTCCACGAGGGTGGGATCGACGCGGAGGACGCCCCGAGACTCATCCTGGCGACGATGGTCGGGGCCGTCACGCCGCCGGGCAGAGAAGTGCCCGTCGTCGGCGGGCAGGTCGCGGAATCGGTGCCGTGAGCTCCGCGGGGCGCCCGCGTCTGCGGAAGGGGCTGAGCATCGCCGCGTGGACGGCCATCTCGCTCCTCGCCGCGGCGGGTGTCCTGGTCGTGGTCGGTCTCCCGTCTGCGAAGAATGCTGCGGCACAGGTCTATCCGCACCCGGTCGGGGCGGAGCCGGCCGAGCGGTCCGTGGCGGCCCAGCGTGCGCCGGACTTCGATCCGGCCAGGCCAACCGTGGCGATCCTCCTGGCCGCGGAGGGGACGAACATCGCCGACACGCTGGCGCCCTACGAGGTGTTCGCGCGGTCCGGCGTGGTCAACGTCTTCCTCGTCGCCGAGCGTGCCGAGCCGGTCATGCTCGGCGGTGGACTGACGGTGTTGCCACAGCGGACCTTCGCCCAGATCGACGAGATGACCGGGGGAGGTCCGGACGTCATCGTCGTCTCGCAGATGCATGGGGACCGGTCCGGTGAGATGCGTTGGGTGAGGGACTCTCTCACCCACGATCCGGGCACCGTCGTGATGAGTGTCTGCGTGGGCGCGGCGGACGTCGCCGACGCCGGCATCCTCGACGGGCGGCGGGCGACGACGCACTGGCTCAAGCTCGTCGGACTGCGGCGCGACCCCGGCGACACCGAGTGGGTCGACTCTGTCCGGTTCGTCGAGGACGGTCCCACGATCAGCTCGGCGGGTGTGTTGTCGGGCATCGACGCGGCGATGCGGGTCGTCGAACGACTCGGCGGGTCTGCCGAGCTGCCCCGGATCGCCGACGAGATCCACTGGCGGGGCTACGGTTCCGGGGCCGGGGTGGAGACCGAGACGCCGGGACTGCGGCCCGCCGACCTGCCCTTCGCGCTCGGTGCGGCGTTCCGCTGGGACCGGCCGCACAACGGCGTGCTCCTCACGCCGGGGGTCGGCGAGATCGAACTCGCCTCGGCGTTCCGGCCCTACACCGAGTTGTCGTGGCTGGCGACCCTCACCGCGGTGTCCCACGACGGGAAACCGGTGACCTCCCGGCACGGCGTGACGGTGATCCCGGCCTCCGACGTGCCCGGCGCGGGTGGCCTCGACCGTCTGCTGGTGCCGGGCGCCGAGGCGGCACGCACGAGGGCGGCCGCCCCCGCGCTCCCCGGCGGTCTCGAGGCGACGTACCTGCACTCCCCTGATCGGTTCGCCTTCGACCCGGTGATCGACGACATCGCCGTCGTGCAGTCGATCCGGCTCGGCGTCAACGCCGCTCGCCGGCGGTCGTCATGAGTTCCGCGTGGCGTCCGGGCTTCCGGTGACCTCGGCGGTGGCGGAGGTACCCGGCCGCGTGTCGTCGGCGATGGCGTCGCCGGTGACCGCGTGCGCGAGGTCGGCGTCTGCGTCTGCGGCGGAGAGGACGATCTCCTCCTCGATCAGCTCGGCACGACGCTGGTCCTCGGCATTGAGGGTGTTCAGCGCGATCTCCTTGATGAAGAGGACCGCCAGCGTGCCGACGAGCGCCATCCCCATCGAGACGAGGAAGATGCGCGCGGTGCCGTCGCCGTAGGCGCCGCGGACGATCGCCTCGATCGGCGCGGGCAGCTCGTTCAGGTTCGACAGGCCGGCACCGCCGGAGCCGGTCTGCGTGATGCCCACTGCGCGCAGGCCCTGCGCGATGAGGTCGGCGACGTGGTTGGACAGCACCGCGCCCAGGATCGAGACGCCGGCGGCGCCGCCCAGGGACCGGAAGAAGGTGACCACCGAGGTGGCCGCTCCGAGGTTGCGCGGGGCGATGGTGTTCTGCACGGCCAGCACCAGGTTCTGCATGGTCATGCCCATGCCGACGCCGAGGGTGAACAGGTAGCAGCCGACGAGGGTCATGTCGGTGGTGGAGTCGATGGTGGCCAGCAGGCCGAACCCGAGGGCCATCACGACCGAGCCGGCGACCAGGTAGCCCTTCCAGCGCCCGAACCTGGTGATGAGGCGTCCGGACACGGTGGCCGAGACCAGCGAACCGATCACCATGGGCAGCGTCAGCAGGCCGGCCGCGGTCGGGGAGTAGCCGCGGGCGATCTGGAAGTACTGGCCCAGGAACACCGCGCCGCCGAACAGGGCCACGCCGACCGCGATGCTCGCGATCGTCGCGAGGGTCGTGGTGCGGTCCTTGAACAGGTACAGCGGGATGATCGGGTCCTTCGCCCGGGACTCCACCCAGACGGAGACCGCCAGCAGTGCGAGACCGAGCGCGACGAGGCCGAACGAGGTCGCCGAGGCCCAGTCGAAGTTCTTGCCGGCCAAGGTGACCCAGATGAGCAGGACGCTGACGCCGGCCGAGATGAGCAGTGCTCCCGCGTAGTCGATGTGGACCTCGCGACGGATCACCGGCAGGTTCAGGGTGCGCTGGACGACGATCATCGCGATGACCGCGAGCGGGACGCACACGTAGAAGGTCCAGCGCCAGCCGAGCCAGCTGGTGTCGACGATGACGCCGCCCAGCAGCGGGCCGGCGACGGTGGCGATCGACATGACGCCGGCGATCGCGCCCTGGTAGCGGCCGCGCTCACGCGGGCTGAACATCGACGCGATGACGATCATCACCAGCGACTGCATGCCGCCGAGGCCGAGGCCCTGGACGACGCGGAAGCCGATCAGCATCGGGACCGTGGTCGACAGGCCCGCCAGCATCGAACCGATGGTGAAGACGGCCAGTGACAGCTGGACGAGCAGCTTCTTGCTGAAGACGTCGGACAGCTTGCCCCAGATCGGGGTGGCGGCGGTCGAGGCGAGCAGGGTCGCGGTGACCACCCAGGTGTACTGATCCTGGGTTCCGTGCAGCTGGGTGATGATCGTCGGCAGTGCGTTGGACACGATGGTCGCCGACATGAGGGCGACGAACATGCCCAGCAGCAGGCCGATGAGCGCGTTGATGCGCTGGCGATGCGTCATCGGGGTGTCCGCGGGTTCGACGCGGATCGGGGACGTTGTCATGCAGGCGGTTCCTCGGGTCGTATAGGGCGCCGTCGGTGGACGACGGTGCGGATCAGGCGGGCGCGGAGGGCGCGTCGACGTGGGCTCGGTCGACATCGCGGTCACGCGCGCCGTCGACATCGCGGTCACGCGCGCCGGAGGCCGGTGAAAACGGGCAGGGCGTCGCCCAAGTAGTTGAATACTGCAACTATAGGGCGTGAAAGGTGTAACGCGCAACTATCTCGGATGTTTCCCGGTCGTCCCGCAGGTGTGGCGTTTGTCTCAGGCGTCGGCGTGTGGGGCGTGGTCGTCCGAGGCGGCCTCGCTGAGGCGATGCAGCAGGCGGGTGAGGGTTCGGATGTCCTCCGGGTCCCACTTCGCGAGGCGTGCGCGCCACTCGGCGACGGCGGAGGCGAGGACGGCATCGACGCGTTCGCGGCCGTGCGGGGTCAGTGTGACGACTCGTGCGCGGGCGTCGCGGGGATCGGGGTGCCGCTCGGCGAGACCGAGCCGCTCCACCGCGTCGATCTGACGCGTGACCGTCGACTTCTCCATGCCCACGGCGCTGACCAGCTCGGACATCGGCATCGAGTTGTGCCTGGCCAGGACCGTGATGAGTGGGTAGCAGGACGGGTCGAGACGCGGATCGATCGCCCGCGCCCGCAGCCGCGTGCGGATGCGCCCGCGCCGCCAGAAGTCGGTGAGCTCGGCCTCGAGGCCGCCGATGGCGTCGGAGTCGATCGGGTCGCCCGGTGCGGCGGCGGTCGAATCCGAGGTCATGTGGGCGGGTCCTTTCGGGTGTGGAGCGAAGAGGTCGCGGTCAGGGTACCGGGGCGGTGTGGCCCGTCGCACTCGACAGCGCGTGCAACACCGAGCTCTCGGCCACGCTGGGCTCGCGCGGCAACGCCGTGAGCTGGCGTTCTCCAAGCTGTTGAGGAGTGCAACTTTTTGGGACCTGTGCCCATGATGGTGCACGATCGAAGGGTGAGCACATCAATGACAGAACGCGCGACCCCGAGCGCCTGGCAGCGCATCAAGTACGCCTACTGGGCGCCCCTGCCCAAGTCGATGCTCGATTGGGTCGAGAACGACCTCGCCGGTCCGGGCGCCGCGCTGCGCATGGTCGTGCGCTGGGCGGTCCCCTGCATCATCATCCTCGCGCCGATGTGGCTGGTCCCCGCTGACTTCGGCGTCCGGTTCACGATGACGATGCCGATCCTCCTCGCGTACCTCTTCTTCTCGATCGCCCTCAACCGCGTCTACCGGCGCCATCGCCTGGCCCAGCACGGCCTCGACCCGGAACTGGTCAACCGGCTGGAGCGCGAGAAGAACGCCGACCTCTACGACGAGTATCACCGCAAGTACCGCGGCGAGCACCGTCGGCCGTACTGATCCCTCGGTGCCGATCGCCCCGTACTGATCGCGCTCTTCATGGCGAGCACGTCCTTCATCGCCAGCACCCTCAGTACAGGTAGTCCTCGCCGCTCGCACGTACCGTCACATCCGAGAGGCTGATGCCCCACGGCTGGTCGATGACGTGCACGACGGCGTCCGCGAGATCCTCTGGCGTGATGAGCCAGTACCGGATCGAATCGACGTCGGTCAGATCTTCGGGCAGCTCACCCCGAAGCATCGCGCCGACGTGCTCCTTGTAGGACGCCGCACGCTGACCGACGATGCCGCGGATCGCTCGGTCGTTGACGATCCAGCTCGCGAGGTCCGTGCCGGCCACCCCCGTCGGCTTGACCGTGGTGACCTTGATCTTCCCCTTGGCCTCGATGCGCAAGGAGTCCGAGAGCATGGTGACCGCGGCCTTCGTCGCGCTGTAGACGCCCGATCCCTCGAAACCGCCGTTGCCGTAGATCGACGCGATGTTCACGACCTGGCCGCGGCCCTGGGCGATCATCTGGTCGTAGACGGCAGAGATCCCGTTGACGACGCCCTTGATGTTGATGTCGATCGCACGATGCCACTTCTCCCAGGCGTGTTCGTGATCGGCGAAGAACGCCAGCGGCATCACCCCCGCGTTGTTGACGATCACGTCGATCGCCCCGAAACGCTCGACCGCGATGCGGGCGCCCTCCTTCATCTGCTGCATGTCGGTCACGTCGGCGACGTGCGCGACGGCCGACCCGCCGCTCGCGACGATCGCGCCGACGGCGCCGGGCAGCCCGTCGGCGTCGATGTCGACGCCGACCACGTGGGCGCCTCGGGCGGCGCACTTCTCGGCGATCACGCGGCCGAAGCCACCACCGGCTCCCGTCACGATGATGGTCTTGTCCCGCAAGTGATCTGACATGCAGCCCCCGGCCCTCGTAGAACGCGTCATCCCGGCAACGCCTCGGCGGACCCGGACCGAGCCGGGCCAGGTCACGATGCGCACCCCTCGGAACACCGTGACCGGTCACCACGCCCCTGGCCGCGCGGCCGGGTCGCGGTCGCGCGAGAGGACGTATCTGCCCGGGCGTCCACCTCCGGAGGCGCTGGATCGCGGACCCGTCGCTCGATTCAGTCACATGACTGATGGTCTGTCAAGGGTGTGGTCCGTTCGTGCCGGATCGGGACCGAAAAACCTTGCTGCCCTTGACACGGGCGCCTCGATGTAAAAACTGTCTCCCGGCGGCGCGGCATCCGCGCCGGCCGCTCGTATCCGCCCGCGGCGTGTTCTGGTCACGGGCCCTCAGCACGTGTGTGCGGGACCGGCGCGTCCCGCATCGACGACAGGAGACGCATGTCCCGCCCTCTGCCGACGAGACGAACCTTCCTCAAGGCCGCGGCCGTCGCCGCCGCCGGTACGGCCGCGGCAGCGACTCCGGTCGCCGGACGGGCGTCGGCGGCGCCCTCCCGGCGGGTGAGGCACACGCGTTCCGAACACCGGGTGGTCGTCGTGGGTTCCGGTTTCGGCGGCGGCGTCGCCGCTCTCCGTCTGGCCCAGGCAGGGGTTCCGGTGCTGTTGCTCGAACGCGGAAAGCGCTGGCCCACAGGCCCGAACTCGGAAACCTTCCCCAGGGCGTCGGCGCCCGACAAGCGGATGCTGTGGCATGAGTCCACGCCCAACCTGTTCGGTCGGCCGCTGAGCGTCGAACCCTATGTGGGCCTTTTCGAATCGGTCGCCGGGGTGAACATGACGGCGCTGTGTCCCACCGGTCTCGGCGGCGGTTCGCTCGTCTATCAGGGGATGACCCTCCAGCCCAGCGAGGCGGTGTTCAACGAGCACTTCCCCGAGGCGCTCGACTGGCGGTTGATGAACCGGGTGCATTACCCGCGGGTCGCCGAGATGCTCAAGGTGGCCGTCGCGCCGGACCGGCTCGTTCGCGCCCCGCAGTACCTCGCGCCCCGACAGTTCGCCAAACGCGTTCGGTCCGTTGGCCTCCCGTTGCAGAAGATCCCTATGCCGATCGACTGGAGCTACGCCGAGGCCGAACTCCGGGGCGAGATGAAGCCCGCCTACACCAACGGCGACGGCGCGATCGGCGTCAACAACGGCGGCAAGCACAGCGTCGACGTCACCTACATCCGTCAGGCCGAGGCCACCGGCCTGGTCACGGTGCGCACGCTGCACACCGTCCGGCAGGTGTCCCGGCGCCCCGACGGCCGGTGGTCGCTCGACGTGGAGCGGACCGACGAGACCGGAAAAGTGTTGGAGCACAGAGAGATCATCACCAAGGCGCTGATCTTGTCGGCGGGTAGCGTGAACACCACCAAGCTCCTCGTCCGGGCGCGCGAGGCCGGGACGATCACCGATCTGCCCGACGGTCTCGGACACGGTTGGGGAACCAATGCCGACCGCATCTACACCTGGAGCAGCCCGAGCATCGACTTCGGCGCGGTGCAGGGCGGTCCGGTCGTGTACGGCAGTCCCAATTGGAGCGACCCGAAGAGTGCCTTCACCGTCATCCAGGCATCGCTCCCGCCCCTCCCGGTGTATGCGGGGACCACGATGCTCGTCGGGTTCGGGGTGAGCTCCGGGCGCGGTGTCATCACCTACGATTCGGCGGCCGGCGATGCGATCCTGAAGTGGCCGCACGAGGGCGACTCCGAGATCCAGACGAAGCACATCGACCGTGCGGTGCGCAAGATCGCCGGAGCCGATGCGATCCTCACCGACACCAACGCGGTCTTCCCGTCGACCTGGCACTCGCTGGGCGGCGCGAACATGGGCGTCGTCTGCGACCTCGAGGGGCGCGTGAAGGGCCAGCGGGGTCTCTACGTCATCGACGGGGCGCTGATGCCCGGCAACACCGCGGCCTGCAACCCGTCGATGACCATCGCCGCGGTCGCCGAACGCGCACTCGACCGCATCGTCGCCGAGGATGTCGGCACGACGATCTGACCTCGCGCCGGCCTGGCCCGCTCCGCCTCAGGGAGCGGCGGAGACCGGCGCGAGCCACATGCCGGTCAGTGCGTCGACGACGATCTCGCACTGACGTTCCCACGGGATCGGCACGTGCGTGGGCTCCTCGGCGGCGCGTTCGATGTCGGCGAGCGTGTTCACGATGATGTGGCGGGTCATGTTGTTGCGGATCTCCAGCGCGTCGTCCGGGAAGGACGGCAACGCCCCGTAGAAGCCCTCGAGGATCGCGACGAGCGGTTCGGAACCGCCCATCTGCTCGTAGAGGAGCATCGTCGTCGCGGGATCGGCCGAGACCTGGGCGAAGAACCGTGCGAAGTACGTCGGTGCGCCGAGACCGGCGAGGTACTCGATCTCCGGGGCCACCAGGCACCGAACCCAGTCCCGCACCCGGGGATCCGGTCCGATCGAGTCGAGGGCCTTCCGGCGGAGGTGGTCGATCGGCGTGTTGTGGGCGGTCAGCACGGCCCGGATCAGGTCGTCCTTGCTGCCGAAGTGGTGCCCCACCGCGTAGTTGTTCCGCTGGCCTGCGGCCTTGCTGATCTGCCGGCTGGACACCGCGGCCACGCCGTGCAGGGCGATGAGTTTCTCCGCCGCGGTGATGAGTGCATGGCGAGTGCGCGCGGACTGCCCCGTCTTCCCCTCGGCCATGCATCGATGATGCCCTACCGGCGCCGATCTCCCGAGCCGTGTCCGCGGCCGTCCGGCCCGCCGTCGCGGACGGCGGTCGCCGTCGGGAAACCGGCGGGGGTGCGTGCGTGGCAGATCCCGCCGACCTATGGTGGATCGAATCCAACCGTGTGAATCGGCGTGTGGACACAATCTGCCGACCGGTCACGATCTGTCTGAGGGGACCTGATGGCGACGACGCCCACGGCCGCGAAAAGCCTGCCGGAACTGACACTCCGAGGAATCCTGCTCGGCGGCGTCATCACCCTCGTCTTCACTGCCGCGAACGTCTACCTCGGGCTCAAGGTGGGCCTGACGTTCGCCACGGCCATCCCCGCCGCGGTCATCTCGATGAGCATCCTGCGCAACTTCGCGAATCACACGATCGTGGAGAACAACATCGTGCAGACCATCGCATCGGCCGCAGGGACGCTCTCGGCGATCATCTTCGTGATCCCCGGTCTGGTCATGATCGGGTGGTGGACGGGGTTCCCGTACTGGATCACGGTCGCGGTGTGTGCGATCGGCGGCATCCTCGGCGTCATGTATTCCATCCCGCTGCGGCGGGCGCTGGTCACCGGGTCGGACCTTCCCTACCCGGAAGGCATTGCCGCAGCAGAAGTTCTGAAGGTCGGCGACTCCGCCGGCGGTGCCGAGGAGAACAAGGCCGGCCTGCGCGCGATCATCATCGGGTCCATCGCGTCGGCCGGGTTCGCGCTGCTCACCAAGCTGCGGGTGCTCAGCGACACCATCTCCGCCACGATCAAGGTCGGTGCGGGCGGAACGCTGTTCACCGCCGGATTGTCCATGTCCCTCATCGGCATCGGGCACCTCGTCGGTGTCACCGTCGGCATCGCGATGCTCATCGGCCTGCTCATCTCCTACGGCGTCCTGCTCCCGATCGAGAGCCAGAACGCCGGAGAGCCCGGTGAGTCCCTGAGCGACATGGTGTCCGGTGTCTTCGCCAACGACGTCCGGCTCATCGGTGCGGGCGCCATCGCCATCGCCGCCATCTGGACCCTCATCAAGGTGATGGGCCCGATCGTCCGCGGGATCAAGGGGTCGCTGGCGTCCTCGCGGTCGCGCCGGGAAGGCGAGACGGTCGACATCACCGAGCGCGACATCCCCTTCAACATCGTCGGCGGCAGCATCCTGGTGTTGCTCATCCCGATCGGCCTGTTGCTGTGGGACTTCGTGCACAGCACCGTTCTCGAGGGCAGCGCCGCCGGCATCATCGCGGTCAGCGTCGTGTTCGTGTTCGTCATCGGCCTGGCCGTCGCGGCGGTCTGCGGCTACATGGCGGGACTCATCGGGTCGTCGAACTCGCCGATCTCCGGCGTGGGCATCCTCGTCGTGCTGATCGCGGCCATCCTCATCAAGGCCGTGTACGGAAGCGCCGACGACTCGCAGACCGACGCGCTGATCGCCTACACGCTGTTCACCGCGGCGATCGTCTTCGGCGTCGCCACGATCTCCAACGACAACCTGCAGGACCTCAAGACCGGCCAGCTCGTCGGCGCGACGCCGTGGAAGCAGCAGGTCGCCCTGGTGGTCGGCGTGCTGTTCGGATCGGCCATCATCCCGCCGATCCTCGGCCTGATGTACGACGTCTTCGGCTTCGTGGGCGCGCCCGGCGCCGGACCCGATGCCCTCGCCGCGCCGCAGGCCGGCCTGCTGTCCACGCTCGCCAAGGGCGTCTTGGGCGCCGACCTCAACTGGGGCCTGATCGGCCTGGGCGCGCTGATCGGCGCGGTCGTCATCCTCATCGACGAACTCCTCGGGCGCGCAGGCCGTTTCCGCATCCCGCCGCTGGCCGTCGGCATGGGCATGTACCTGCCGATGTCGGTGACCCTCATCATCCCGGTCGGCGCGTTCCTCGGTCACTTCTACAACCGGTGGGCCGAACGCTCTGGCGGCGCGGTCGACCACAAGAAGCGCATGGGCGTCCTCCTGGCGACCGGCCTCATCGTCGGCGAGGCGCTGTTCGGCGTGGTCTTCGCCGGGATCGTCGCCGCCACCGGCGACGATTCGGTGCTGGCGATCGTCGGTGACGGCTTCGACACCTGGGCGCAGATCCTCGGCGTCGTCGTGTTCGCCGCCGTCGTCGCCTACCTCTACAACCGCACGACGAAGGTCGCGACCGCGAGCGGGGACCCGGCGCTGGAGACCGGCGGAAAGGCCGGCGGCCCGCAGGCCTGACCGGGGCCCGCCGGGCCGGCGCTCACCCGATCACGAAGCCGCGCAGACGCATTCGCCGATCGCGGTGTCCAGGATCTCCAGACCGGTGCGGAGTTCGTCGTCGGAGATCGTCAGCGGCGGGGCGATCCGGAAGATGCCGCCCATGCCGGGCAGCTGCACGACGTTCATGTGCAGTCCGAGTTCGAAGCATCGCGCGGTGATGGCCGCGCCCAGGCGGTCGGCGCCCTGCTTGGTCTCGCGGTCGGTCACGAGTTCGATGCCCTGCATCAGCCCACTGCCGCGCACGTCGCCGACGCACTCGTGCCGGGCCTGGATCTCCAGCAACCCGTCACGGAGCACCGAGCCGGCCTGTGCCGCACGGGTGACGAGGCCGTCGCGCTGGAGCACGTCGAGCACCGTGAGCCCGACCGCGGCGACGAGCGGGTCGGAGACGTGGGTCGTGAAGAACAGGTAGCCGCGCTCGTGTGCGGCCTGCTCGATCTCGGCAGACGTGACGACCGCGGCGAGCGGGAGGCCGGCACCGAGGGTCTTCGACAGCGTGAGGATGTCAGGCACGATGCCATCGCGTTCGAAGGCATACCAGGAACCGGTGCGGCACAGGCCGGTCTGCGCCTCGTCGACGATCAGCAGCATCCCGCGCTCCTCGCACTTGCGCTTGAGGGCCGCGAAGTAGCCCGGAGGCGGGACGATCACCCCGCCGGAGGACAGGATCGGCTCGACGATGCAGGCGGCGAGCGATCCGGTCGACTGGGCGTCGATGAGTTCGAAACCGAAGTCGAGCTGCCGCTGCCAGTCCAGGGTGCCGTCCGGGCGGGTGAAGTCCGGCCGGTACGGATTGGGGGTCGGGAGTGCGTAGTTGCCGGGCGCCACGGGACCGTAGCCGGTGCGCCCGGCGCTGTACGTCGACGCCGCGGCGGCGTGCGTCATGCCGTGCCAGGACCGTGCGAACGACACGATCTCGTGCTTTCCCGTGACCAGCTTGGCCATGCGGATCGCGGCCTCGTTCGACTCGGCACCGGTGCTCAGCAGCAGCACCTTCTCCAGCGGGTCGGGCAGGGTGCCGGCGAGGCGCGCCGCGAGATCGGCCACCGGCGGGGAGATCATCCCGCTGAACAGGTGGTCGAGCTCGCCGATCTGCCGGGTGACGGTCGAGACGATGTCGGGATGCGAGTGGCCGAGGATCGCCGACATCTGGCCGGAGGTGAAATCGAGCAGGCGCCGGCCGTTCGCGGTCTCGACCCAACTGCCCGAGGCCCGCACGATCAGCTCCGGCGAGAACTGCCCGCCGTAGCGGACGAGGTGGCGGGTGTCGACGCCGGTGGGGGTCCGTTCGAGGGCGGTGGTGTCGGTGGTCATGGCGACCACGGTACGAGTGCGATCCCCACCTCGCGCATCGAGGACAGCGGCGCACGGCATATCGTGGGCTCGGCAGGCGGGTCTTTCCACGAGCGAGAAGGGAACTCCATGTCGGGTGAGCGGAATCTGCAACAGGCGGTCGACGACTATCTGTCCGGAGCCGACCATCTCCTGCGCCTCATCGGCGAGATCGCCGACGATCGTTGGGAGACACCGGGTCTCGGCGAGTGGACGGTGCGCTCGCTGGTGGGGCACACGACGCGCTCGCTGACCACCGTCGCCGATTATCTCGCGCAACCCGAACCCGCGATCGACATCGACTCGGTCGGCGACTACTACGCGAGGATCCAGGGACTGGCGTCCGCACCCGAGGTCACGGCCCGGGGCGTCGCCGCCGGCGTCGAACTCGGCGACGATCCGGCGGCCGAGGCCACCGCACGTCGGGACCGCGCCGCCGCGGCGCTCGACGGCATCGCCGACCGGCCGGTCGCGACCCCGTGGGGCGGCATCCTGCTGTCGCACTACCTGCCCACGCGCACCTTCGAACTCGCGGTGCACGGACTCGACATCGCCCGTGCGATCGGTTCGTCGACGCCGCTGCCGTCGGAGGTGCTCGCCTCGGCGCTGTCCACCGCGGCCGAGGCGGCACGCATCACCGGGCAGGGGGAGCGTGCCCTGCTCGTGCTCACGGGACGGGAGAACGGTCCGATCTCGGTGGTGTGACCGCCGAGACCGGCCCGCGTCAGTTCGGCCCGCGTCAGTTCGGCACGCGACTGTGCGCGAACTCCGCGACGATCGCCGCGTTGAACGCGGGCAGGTCGTCGGGGTTGCGGCTGGTGATCAGGACGCTGTCGCCGCCACGGCAGGTGACCACCTCTTCGTCGACCCAATTGCCGCCGGCGTTGACGACATCGGTCTTCAGGCTCGGGAACGAGGTGAGGGTGCGGCCCCGTACGACGTCGGCCTCGATGAGGGTCCACGGCGCGTGGCAGATGGCCGCGACCGGTTTGCCGGCGTCGAAGAACCCCCGGACGAAGCGCACGGCCGGTCCCGACGCGCGGAGGAAATCGGGGTTGGCGACGCCGCCGGGGAGGACGAGCGCGTCGAAGTCGGCGATCCGGGAGGTTTCGAGGGTCGCGTCGACGGGGAAGGTGTCGGCGCGGTCGAGATGGTCGAACGCCTGGATGGTGCCGGGCTCGATCGAGACCAGGACGGGTTTGCCGCCGCACGCCTCGATGGACTTCCACGGCTCGGTGAGTTCGACCTGCTCGGCACCTTCGTTGGCCACCAGGAAGGCGACGGTGACGTCGTTGAGTTCTTCGGCCATGACTTCCTCCTCACCGGCACCGACCGTCCCTCGGACGCCGGTGCGAGTGTCTGATCTGCTTCGACCTGGTCTCGGTCGCCGAAACACCGAGGTACCCACGCGCCACCGGCCCCAACCATCGGCGGGCCGACTGCGCCGTGTTGAATGGCTGCGTCACGCGCCCTCTGCGGGTGCAGCTGCGCCACGCGCCGCTGAGGGCGCATCGGGCCGACGGGGAGGAGTCAGACATGGGTGGTCTCGACGGTGTCGCGACGCTGATCCACCTGGTGCGGGGCGGAGAGGTCGCCGAGACCAGGAAGACGCCGCACACGGTGATCGCCGACGGGCCGCATCGGCGGGTCCTTCGGTACGGAGACGACGCGGCCCGGGCAGCCGCGCGGGATGGATCGCGGCCGCCGGTGCTGCTGATCCCGCCCCTGGCGGTGTCGACGGACTGCTACGACCTCACCCCGGGACTGAGCCTCGTCGAGCACCTCCTGGCGACCGGGCGGGTGCCCTACGTCGTCGACTTCGGCGACATGACCCGAGAGGACCGCGACCTCGGGTTCGAGGAGTTCGTCACCGACATCGTGCCCGGCGCGATCTCGGCGGTGGTCGCCGACCTCGGTGGCGACCGCGCCGACGACGAGTCCGGCGACGAGGCCCCGAACGTCGAGGTGGACCTCATCGCGTGGAGCCTGGGCGGGACCATCGGATTCCTGACGCTGGCGGCCGACCCGGGTCTGCCGGTGCGCTCGATGACCGCGGTCGGCACGCCCCTCGACTACGATCGGGTGCCCCCGTATCCGCTGGTGAAGACGTTGATGAAGCCGATCGGCACCGCACCCGTCTCGCTGGCGCTGCGGGCGCTCGGCGGTATCCCGGCGCCGCTGGTCCAGGTCGCCTATCGGGGCACCGCCTGGCAGCGCGAACTCAAGAAGCCCGGCTACATCATCCGCAACGCCCACGACCCCGAGGCGCTCACGCGGATGAAGGCGATCGACCGCTTCCAGGAGACGATGCCCGGCTACCCGGGCCGGGCGTCGGAGCAGATGTGGGAGAACTTCATCATGCGCGGCGAGCTGGCGAGCGGGGTGGTCCACTTCGACGACCTCACCATCGACCTGTCGAAGGTCGGCGTGCCCGTGCAGCTGTTCGGCAGCCACCGCGACGCGATCGTCAGCTGGGAGGCCGCGCACCACGGCGTCGACCTGTTCACCGGATCGCCGCGGGTGGAGTTCACCACCGTCGAGACGAGTCACCTCGGGCTCATCGCGGGGACGGCGGCAGTCGAGCAGACATGGCCGCGGATCGACGAGTTCCTGGCGGGACTGGACTGACCCTCGCCGCGCCGGTCCCGCCCGCTCACCCACCGAATGCGGGTCGCGGCAAGCGATTGCGCGGGCCGACGATCAGGCGGCGCCCGCGGACCGCGCTCAGGGCGCGACGCTGAGCCAGTCGGCGAACCCCGAGGGATCGTGGCGGCCGAGTGCGCCGTGCTCGAACAGGCCCCAGCCGGTGCGGGAGGTGCCGTCGGCCTCCCGGCACACCGCCCGCCCGACGTGGTCGATGACCCCGAACGGCATGCGTCCGATGATCTCCGGACTCGTCATGTCGTAGGTGAGGCGTTCGGTGAAGCCCTCGCCGCGCCACATGCCGTGAAGCCAGTCGGGGTCGCCGCCGTAGCCGCCGCCGACGTGGATCGGCACCGGCAGCAGGGACTCGACCTCCAGCGTCACGGGGGAGCCGTCCGACGCGGTCGCGGAGATCGTCGCGCCGGTGGGGATTCGCGTGCCCGAGGCGTAGTGGACCGAGATCCGCGGCCAGCCCAGTTGTTCGACGCGTCCGTCCTTCCACACGCGCGAACAGTCGTTGAGGGTGCGGTGGCCGTCGGGGTCCTCCTGCACGATGAGGACGAGCTGGAAGTCGTCGAAGGCCATCGGGACATACAGCCACCACATCCCCTCGAACGGCGGGTCCGCAGGCCTCCCCGCGGGTTCCGGCTCGCCGACGGGGCGGATACCCCAGGAGCGGTCGCGGGTGCCGACCCACGTCGACGGGTCGACGTCGATGGTCTCGCCGTCGACGGTGATGTGGCCGCGCCACGTGCCCACCTGCGCGAAGCGCTGGGCGTCGAGGGTGACCTTGGTGCCCTGGCGCATGAGGTGCGGCTGTTCGAGCAACGGGTCGAACAATCCCTCCCAGTGCAGGTCGAGCGAGATGCCCTCGGTCTCGGCGAGCGTGAGATGCAGTGTGCGCAAGGGTTCGTCGACGGCGAGCCGGTAGCCGCCCACGTGCTGGTCGAGACGGTCGTCGTCGATGGCATCGCTGAGGTGGACGGCGGTCTGCGTGTCGTCACCGTCCGGGTTCCGGCGCCGGATGAGCACGAAGGCGTCCTTCACCCCGAGGTTCGGGTAGTAACCGATCCCGGTGATCAGGAAGAGGTTCCCGCTGCGGTCGTGCGCGTTCAGATAGGCGCGATCGTAGAAGTTGCGGTCGGAGTCACCCGGCCACGCGATCGGTTGTGCCAGTTGGTGGATGGGGAACTCGTCGAGGGGGCCGAGGCCGCTGCGGCTCATCAGGATTCCTCCAGCAGACGTTCGAGAAGTGGCCGGTGGTAGAAGAGGGTGCCGTCGACGTCGTCGGGACGCTCCATCTCCCCGAAGTGGACCCGCCGTGCGCCGGTGCGCATGAACACGCAGCACCACTGGACCGCGGCGAACACGTGGAACCAGCGCAGGTCGCCCAGCTCGACGCCGGTCCGGTCGAGATATGTTGCGCGGACGTCGTCTTCGCGCAGGAGATCGGGGAGGCCGGGGAGCCCCGCCATGGTCGCGAGCTCCTGGAAGACCTGGTGGGCGAAGATCGCCCACGCGACGTCGAGCTCGCGCGGGCCGAGTCGCGCCATCTCCCAGTCGAGCACGGCGGTCGGCGCGGCGTCGACGAACATCGTGTTGCCCAGCCGGGCGTCGCCCCAGGACAGGACGGATTCGCCGGCGGCCGCGTCGTCGGGGAAATGCGCGGCGAGCCAATCCAGCGCGCGCTCGACCAGGGGCGAGCGGCCGATGCCCTCGGCGGAGAGGTCGTACCAGTCGCGCAACCACGCGAGAAGCCGTGCCAGGACGGTGTCCCCGGGCGGCAGGTCCTCGAGGAGGAAGCCGAAGCGGCGGGCGGGCTCGGGGATGGAGTGGAGGTCGGCGATCACCTCGATCAGCGCATCCTGCATGCGCCGCCGGTCCTCCGCGGAGGCATCGGCGAACCAGTTGTCCCCGAAGGTGTAGGGCATCACGTCGGGCGGGACGCCGCCGGCGAGCCGGTCCATGAGGAAGAACGGGGCGCCCAGCAGTGAGCCGGTCGGCTCGAGGTGGTGGACGCGGGGCACGGGGACGTCGGTGAGTTCGGCGACCAGGCGCATCGTCTCGAACTGATGGTCCATCCGGTAGGTGCGGAAGACCGGGATGTCGGCGGCCGCGGGCGCCATGCGCATGACCCACTCCCGGGCGGGCGAGCCCGGCCAGGTGGCGGTGACCGGGATGGTCTCCGACGACATGCCGTTGGCGTCGACGCCGGCCTCGACGGTCACCTCGGGCGCGGCGTCGGGAGTGTCCGGCTGGTCGGCGAGCCAGGCGGCGAGCGTCGCCGGGACCGAGGCCGTGTCCCGGCTGGAGCGTTGCAGATGGTCGAGGTGTTCGACGACGGGTTCGGTGGCCACGACAACCCCCAATGGTTTCGCTACGGTGAGTAGCGTAATGACATCAGAAGCGGCGAACGGCCCGCAGCGTCTTCGGGAAATTCGCGACGACCGAAGAGGGCTGGGCTCATGAGTGGTTCGAGAGGCGTGGCGCCGGCGCGCGACACCCATGGGGGCGTCGGCCCCGAGGGCGCGGCCGGGCGACCCCGGGATGCGCGGATCGACTCCGCGGTCCTCGCGGCCGCGGGGGAGCTCGTCGTCGAGGCGGGTTACCAGAAGCTGAGCCTGGCGGCGATCGCCGAGCGGGCGGGCACCACCAAGACCGCCCTCTACCGGCGATGGTCGGGGAAGGCCGAACTCGTCCACGACCTCGTCTTCGCCCACATGACCCGTCTGCCGCCGTCGAGCGGCGAGGCGGCGTCGGACCTGCGGACGATGATCGTCGCCGCGTGTGAGCTCTTCGCGAGCCCGGTGACCCGGGCGGCACTGCCCGGCCTCATCGCCGACATGTCGGCCGACCCCGAACTCGCCCGCCGCGTCCACGCGGGATTCGCCGGGGTCTTCGACGCCCTGCGGGAGCGTCTCGTCGTCGCCGTCGAACGCGGGGAGGTACGCGGCGACGCCGACCCGGACCGCCTCATCGAGATCATCGGCGGATCGGCGATGCTCCACGTCCTGATGCGGCCCGGCGGGAACGCCGACGGCGCGATGTTCGACGAGAACTGGGCAGACCGGCTGGCGGCCCTGGTGCTTCACGGAGTGATGCGCTGAGAGAGACCGGCGTCACGTGGCGGCCGCAGCGCGGACATAGACTCGCAGGATGAGCTCCCGAGACCCCCGCACCACCGATGAGATCGTCGAGAAGATCCTGTCCACCTACGACACCATCACGGTCGTCGGCGCCAGTGCGAATCCCGCCAAACCGGCCAACGAGGTGCCCGCGCACATGAAGCACCTCGGCTGGCGGATCATCCCCGTCAACCCGACCGCGGACGAGATCGTGGGCGAGAAGGCCTACCGGTCGCTGGCCGACATCCCCGAACAGGTCGGACTCGTCGACGTGTTCCGCCCCGGACCCGAGTGCGCCGAGGTCGCGCGGGCGGCCGTCGCGGCCGGGGCCACGGCACTGTGGCTGCAGCTCGGCATCACCTCGCCCGAGGCCCGCCGGATCGCCGAGGACGCCGGTCTGCTCTACGTCGAGGACCGCTGCCTGATCATCGAACAGCGCCGCACCGGCATCGTGCCCGCGTGACGAAGGCGGGTGACCGGTGGAACTCCTCGATGATCTGACCCATCAACGACTTCCGCTGTTCCTGCTGTTCGCCTCGTTCGTCGTCACGTTCATCGTGACGCGCGTGATCACCCGGCTCATCCGGGCCGGCAAGGGGCCGTTCCGCAACAACGTGTCCGGCGGCATCCACGTGCATCACATGGTGCCCGGCCTGGCCCTCACCATCGTGGGCGCCTTCATCTCGGTGGGCGTCAACGGAGTCGAGCCCGGGGCGGCGATCAGCGCGGTGATGATCGGCATCGGCGCGTCGCTCGTGCTCGACGAGTTCGCACTGATCCTGCGGCTGCAGGACGTGTACTGGTCACGCGAGGGGCAGTTGTCGGTCCAGGTGGTGGCGCTCACGGTAGCCGCGCTGGGCATGGTGCTCCTCGGATTCAACCCGTTCAACGCCGAGACCGACGTGGAGTTCGGCCCGATCGTGTTCGCGGTGACCGCCCCGGTCAACATCGCCGCGGCGATCGTCTGCGTGATCAAGGGCAAGTACTCGACGGCGGTGGTGGGCGTCTTCATCCCGATCTTCGCCTGGACGGGCGCCATCCGGCTCGCCCGGCCGAAGTCCCCGTGGGCTCGACGCCGGTACTCGCCGGAGAAGCTCGAGAAGGCAACGGCGCGCGCACGCCGCTTCGACAAGCGTTGGGGACGCCGGGGATTGACCATCGGGGACTGGATCGCCGGCAAGCCGACCGAGGACCCGGCCGACCCCGCGCTGCCCGAGAAGCGCGACGGGACAGGGGAGGCGCTCCCGCGCTGAACCGTCGGATTCGGTGTCGTCACCGTTCGGCGGGATCGAAGTGCTCACGCGCGATCTCGACGAACCGGCGCGTCGCAGGCGACGCCGTGACGCGCCACACCAGGCCCAGCCGCGCGCGGGTGTCGATGCCGCGGATCACACGCCCGACGACGCGTTCGTCGGCGGCCGCGATCGACTCGCTGAGGATGCCGGTTCCCATTCCGCTGCACACCAATTCGATGATCGCGTCGGGTGAGGACGCCTCGATCGCGGGCCGGACGGGTGCGCCGTGCGCGGACGCCGCCGCGTCGAAGACGGCCCGGATTCCCGCGCCCTCCGGCAGGGAGATCAGTGAGTGCCGCCGGAGCTCGTCGAGATCGATCGCCTGCCCGCGGTCGGGGGCATCGGCCGGGACGACGGCGACGACCGGCTCGTCGACGACCGTCAGCGCCTCCACCGACCGCGGTAGCGTGTCGCCGTAGCCGGCGAGTGCGATGTCGAGCGCGCCGTCGACGACCGAGGCGACGAGTTCCTCAGAGGGCGCCTCGCGAAGGCTCAACCCGACCTTCGGGTGCGCCGCACCGAAGCTGCCCAGTGCAGCGAACAGCGGTGCGACGGTACATCCCTCGACCATTCCCACGGCCAGGTTCCCGCGGAGGAGGCCCCGGACCTCGGCGACGGCGCGGGCGACGTCCTCGGCGGCCGACAGCGCCGCCGTCGCCGCCGGGAGGGCTGCTCGGCCGGCGTCGGTGAGCCGGACGGCGCGGCCCGATCGGTCGAAGAGCGCCGCGCCCAGCTCGTGTTCGAGATTGCGGATCTGCGCGCTGATGTTCGGCTGGGTGGTGTGCACGCGGTGTGCGGCCGCGGTGAAGCTTCCCTCGGCCGCCACCGCGGCGAAGTACTCGAGCTGCCGCAACTCCATAACTGTTGATGATAGCGAGCATCACAAACATCACCTGGACTTATGTCCGGATCTGATCGACCGTGGGGGTACACGTCCCGATCGAAAGGATTCGATGATGTCCGACCACGAGACCGCACGCACTCCCGAAGATCTGACCAGGATGTTCGTCGAGTACTCGAACGCCGGCGACCCCGACGCGGTGGCGGCGCTCTATCACGAGGACGCCGTGATGGCCTTCCCGCCGGGACAGGTGACGCGGGGCCGTCAGGCGATCCGTGACCTGTGGGCGACGGTGCTCGAGCAGCGGCCGACCTTCGTTCCCGAGCCGCCGTTGCCGACGCTCTACTTCGGAGAGGACCTGGCCCTCACCTCCACGCCGCCCCGCGACGGCGCCGGTGCGCGGGCGCAGGTGGTGATGCGCCGCCCCGACGGTTCCTGGGTACGCGTCATCGACCAGCCCGAGTTCTGCACGCCCACACGGTGAGCGCCGGCCGGCCGGCATTTCTGACACCGGATTCAGATCTCGTGCTAGCTTCGCTGTGGCGGGGATTACACCGGCACCTCCCCGGAACCGCGTCACCGGGCCGACCCGACCCGCCGGGAGGTGGCGAGCGGGCCGGTGCCACAGGGAGCGAGAGGACGGGATCTGCGTGTCAGTGCCGGAAGCCCAGGACGTGGCCGCGCGTGTGGCCGGGCGGCTCGCGTCGAAGCGCGGCACCCCGGTGTCGGTCGTCTCGGCGCGACAACTGCCGGCCGGCGCGAGCCGCGCGACGTATGCGGTCGACCTCGTCGACGCCGATGGGCGGATCGAGCAGGTCATCGTGCGCGCCGTCCCGTCCGCCGCCGACGACGGCGGGCTCGCCGACGAGGCGAAGGTCCTGCGGGCCGCGGCCGACGCCGGGGTCCCGGTCCCGCGGATCCTCGACGCGGCATTCGGCGGGGCCGACAATCCCCTCGGGTTTCCGTACCTGGCAATGGAGTTCATCGCCGGCGAGTCGATACCCCGGCGCATCCTCCGTGACGGCGCCCATGCGACCGCGCGCGAGCGCTTCGTCGAGCAGTGTGGACGGATTCTGGCACGGGTGCACCAGATCGACGCGGTCGAGGCCCCCGGTCTCACCGAACTGACCGATCCCGTCGAAGGGCTGAGGCAGCTCTTCCCGAGGGAGTTCGACGCCATGCCCGCCGGCCTCGTCCTCGCGGTCCGGTGGCTGCGCGACAACCCGCCGGCGCCGTCGCCGAAGACATGCGTCGTGCACGGCGATTTCCGCCTGGGGAACCTCCTGATCGACGCCGAAGGCGTTGCCGCCGTGCTGGACTGGGAACTGGTCCACATCGGCGACCCGATCGAGGACCTCGGCTGGCTGTGCGCCAAGGCCTGGCGCTTCGGCGGTGCCGCGCCGGTCGCCGGCATGGGCGAGCGGGCGGCGCTGCTCGACGCCTACGCCGAGATCGCCGGCTGGCGTCCGGACGAGGAGACCCTGCGCTGGTGGGAGCTCTACGCCACCGTCAAGTGGGGTCTGATCTGCGCGGTGCAGGCCAACCGGCATCTCGACGGCGTCGAACGGTCGGTGGAGCTCGCCGCCATCGGAAGACGCAGCGCGGAACAGGAATTCGACGCACTCCTCGACCTCGGCCTGGTGTCCCCGGAGATGGTCGAGGACCCGCTGGCGGCCGGTGTGGCCGCCCCGGACGAGGCGCCCCACGGCGAGCCGAGCTCGCTCGAGCTGCTCGAGGCGGTCGCCGGATTCCTGCGCTCGGACTCGGTCACCGCCGAGATGTCGCCGCAGGTGCGGTTCCACACCCGCGTCGCCGGAAACGTCGTCGACGTGGTGCGCCGCCAGATCCTGCTGGGGCCCCGGCAGGCCGCGGAGAGCGCCGCACGTCTGGCCGCACTCGGAGTGGCCGACCAGCGGGCCCTCTGCGACGCGCTGTGGTCCGGCGAGCTCGACGCCGCGGACGAGAAGGTGCGTGACGCCGTCGTCGCCGACGTGCGCGCCCGGCTGCTGGTGGCCAACCCGAGGTACTTCGCCGTCCCGCACCCGTGACCGGCGCCGACCGGCGACCCGACCCCGACGAGAAGGATTCACCGTGGACTTCGCATTGCCCGACTCGCTCAAGGACTACCTCGACGAGCTCGACGCCTTCATCGAGGCCGAGATCAAGCCGCTCGAGCAGGCCGACGACAACATCCGGTTCTTCGACCACCGCCGCGAGGACTCCCGGACCGACTGGGAGCGGGGCGGCCTGCCGAATGCCGAGTGGGAGGCGCTCCTGGCCGAGGCCCGCCGGCGCGCCGATGCCGCCGGCCACTTCCGGTACCCGTTCCCCAAGGAGTACGGCGGGCGCGACGGGTCGAATCTCGCGATGGCGGTCATCCGCGAGCACCTCGCGTCCAAGGGCCTCGGCCTGCACTGCGACCTGCAGAACGAGCACGCGATCGTGGGCAACAACATCGGCCTGCTGCTGATGCTCGAATACGGGACCCCCGAACAGCAGGAGGAGTGGGTCGAGGGCCTCGCGGCGGGCACCAAGTTCTTCGCGTTCGGGATCACCGAGCCAGATCACGGCTCGGACGCCACCTACATGGAGACGACCGCCGTCCGAGACGGCGACGACTGGATCATCAACGGCGAGAAGACCTGGAACACCGGCATCCACGCCGCCCATCGCGACATCGTCTTCGCCCGCACCAGCGGCGAACCCGGCGACGCCACGGGCATCACCGCATTCCTCGTCGACCCGAAGGCACCCGGGTTCACCGTCGAGGAGTACCTGTGGACGTTCAACATGCCGACCGATCACGCGCACATCACCCTCCGCGACGTGCGCGTGCCGAACTCGGCGGTGTTCGGCGCCGAGGGCGCCGGCCTGCAGGTGGTGCAGCACTTCTTCAACGAGAACCGCATCCGGCAGGCCGCGTCGAGTCTCGGTGCGGCGCAGTACTGCGTCAACCGGGCGGTCGAGTACGCCAACGAGCGCGCGCCGTTCGGCAAGAAGCTCTCGACCAACCAGGCCATCCAGTTCCCGCTCGTCGACCTGCACACCCGGTGTGCGATGGTCCGCGCGCTGATCCGGGAAACCGCCTGGAAGATGGACACATACGGTCCGTTCTCGGCGTCGGCCGAGGTGTCGATGTGCAACTACCAGGCCAATCGCCTGTGCTGTGACGCCGCCGACCAGGCGATGCAGGTCTTCGGCGGTCGCGGCTACTCGCGGCACGAGCCGTTCGAGCACATCTACCGTCACCACCGCCGCTACCGCATCACCGAGGGGGCCGACGAGATCCAGATGCGCCGCGTCGCCGGATACCTGTTCGGTTTCATGTCGGGCAAGGCGCCCAAGGGTGTGCGGCCGTCCTGAGTAGGCTTGGCGGCATGCGAGAAGGTGTGCGAGTCGCGTCGGATGAGGTGATCCGGCCATGATCGCAGTCGTCGTCATCGTCGTGACCGTGGTGGTCGCGCTGTTCATCCTGGCCGGGGCGGCCTGGTTCGCCTACGACTCCGACAAACGCGTGCGCGCCTTCGCCCGCTCCACCGACCTCATCCCCGGCAAGCCCGGGCGGGCGCCGGAGAGCTGGGCCACCGACAACCACCGAGAGGCGTTGCTGCACCGTCGGATTCGCTACGCGGTCGCCGATGTGCACGCCAATCCGGCGATCCCGCACGACGACGAGCTCGTCGCCGCCCGCGACCGTCTCGACGACGCCGTGTTCGAGATCGACGACCGGCTGATCGCGGCGTCCGAGCTGACCGGCGACGAGGCCGCCGAGGCGCTCGACTCCATCGAGGAGGCGATCAAGGTCCTCGAGCACCTCCCCAAGCAGCTCTGGGAGGCCCCGAAGGCCGCCCAGCTCGCGGACATGGACCGGGTCGCTCGCGTCCTCATCAACGCGTGAACACGGCGTAGACCTCAGATCACGGTCGGACGCGGCGGCGGATCCGGCTCCGGCGGCCGGGGCTGCGGATCAGGAGCCGGTGGGGGCGTGGGCACCGGTATCGGTGGTTCCGGCGGCGGTTCCGGGATGGGCTCGGGGGCCGGCACCGGCTCGGGCGGCGGAGGCGGTTGGGGCACCGGTTGGTTCATGGTCGTCGTCCGGTCCATCGTCGTCCGGTCCATGACGGTCCTCTCGACGTGCGCGTTCGTCTTGGTCTCAGACGCCTTGCGTCCTCGACGCTACGCCCGGACGTGACGGCCGGCCACCGTGCGGTTGCCGGTCAGGACCGAGCGAGTTCGAGCAGTGCGCGCACCGTTCGGAGGTTGCGGGCGGTGCCCTGGACGCCGAGCCCGCGCGCGATGGAAGCGGCGGTCAGCTTCGAGCGGCCGGCGCCGGACTCGTAGCGGATGTGCAGGTCGCGGCCGACGACCTGGAAGAGGTCGTCGCCGAAGTCCTGCCTCTCGAAGGCCGCCACCAGTGCGGGATCGGGTTCGGCGACCAGGAAGTGGATGGAGGAGAACCTGTCGTCGACGACCTCGAACGGGTGCGCGTCGAGCGCGGCCGCGACCTCCTCCGCCGACCGGCTGATCACCTCCCGGAAGTACCCGTAGCGTGCGGTGATGGCGGTCTCGAGGGCCCGGTCGAAATGGTCCGGGTCGCCGGGCGGTGAGCAGACGAGATTGCCCGACGCGATGTAGGTGGCCACGTCGGACGCCCCGAGTTCGGTTGCCATCTCCCGCAATTCGGCCATCGGGAGTTTCACGCCGCCGACGTTGACCGCGCGGACGAGGACGATGCGCCGACCGGCCTCGGATCGGGTTGCGTTTGTCGCCACGTCGTGTCCGGGAAGCGGTGACATCAGCGTCGGGTCGCCACCGCGAAGCTGCGCCGGAACGGCAAGAGCGTTCCCCATTCGCGACGCGGATAGGCCTCCGAGAGCCGCTTCTTGAGCTCGGTGACGAACGGCTTGCGGTGCTCGGCCGGCAGCGCTTGAAGGTAGGGGCGTGCCCCGGTCCCGGAGATCCAGTCGAAGACGGGGTCGTCGCCGTCGAGTACGTGCAGATAGGTCGTCTCCCAGGCGTTCACCCGGAAACCGCGGTCGAAGAAGAACTCCAGGTACAGCTCGGCGTCGAGTCGGGGCAGCGGCCGCACGTCGGCCAGGTGCTCCCGGTACGGCTCGGCGGCCGCGAGCTCGGCCAGCGCGGTGCGGAACGGGGCATCGTGCCCGTTGGGCACCTGGATCGCGAAGGCCCCGCCGTCCGAGAGGTGCCCGAGCAGCCGGTCGATGACCGCGAACTGGTCGGGAACCCACTGGAACATGGCGTTCGAGATCATCAGGTCGTACGTGCGGTTCGGGGTCCACTCGGTGACGTCGGCGACGTCGAAGTTCGCGAGCGGATCGGTGTTGTCGCCGATGGCGCGCCCGATCATCGCGGCCGACTCGTCGATGCCGAGGATCTCCGCGTCGGGCCACTGCGCACGCAGGTGTTTGGTGAGGTGGCCCGGGCCGCAGCCCAGGTCGACGATGGTCGCCGGGTTGATGGGGATCTGCGCGATGAGGTCGAGGAAGGGTCTCGCGCGGTCGTCGGCGAATTGCAGGTAGCGTGCCGGATCCCAGACAGCCATGCACTCCACACTAGGGCGCCGGCGTGGACGGTGTCACCAGCAGACCGGGACGTGTGGGGGTTCGGCCCACGGTGCGTCCGAGGGGGTCGTCGGCTTGGGGCGCTGTCTCGTCGCTGACGTAGGCTTCCCTGCGTGAGTCAACCGGTCGACGCTGCTGCGAACACGAACACCGACGCCGTTGTGGAGATCTCCACCGACGGGGCGTGCCTGGGCAATCCGGGGCCGGGCGGGTGGGGCGCGGTGCTGCGCTACAAGGACAAGGAGAAGCGGATCTCCGGCTCCGACCCGGACACCACCAACAACAAGATGGAGCTGACCGCCGCCATCGAGGGCCTCGCCGCGCTCACCCGACCGTCGCGCGTGATCATCTACACCGACTCCACCTACGTGCGCAACGGCATCACCAAGTGGGTGGCCGGCTGGCAGGCGAACGGGTGGAAGACCAAGGACAAGAAGCCCGTGAAGAACGCCGACCTGTGGCGTCGCCTCATCGAGGAGGAACAGCGGCACCAGGTGGAGTGGCGGTGGGTCAAGGGGCACGCGGGCGACCACTACAACGAGATCGCCGACGAGCTGGCGACCACCGCCGCGAAGTCGGTGGCCAGGTGACCGCGATACCGGTCGCGCTCGAGCCATACCGCGACGAGCACCTCGTGGCCGCGATCGAGAGCACCGGCGGCGAGATCGCCGGCCTCGACGAGGCGCGGGTGCTGGTGTGGATCGGCACGCCCGACGACTTCCCCGAGCTCGGCGATCACATCGAATGGGTCGCGCTGAAGTCCGCCGGTATCGAGGACTTCTTCGACGCGGGCCTACCGGACGACCGCCGCATCTGGACCAATGCCTCCGGGTTCTACGCCGAGAACGTCGCCGAGCACGCGCTGGCGCTGCTGCTCGCCGGGCTGCGGCAGATCAACACCGCGGTCGTGCGGCACTGGGACAAGGAGCGCATCGACACCTCGGTGCGGTCGCTGCACGGTTCGACGGTCGCCATCGTGGGCGCCGGCGGGATCGGGGCGTCGCTCGCGCCGCGGTTGAAGGCCTGCGGCGCGCGGGTGATCGCGGTCAACCGGTCGGGACGGGACGTGCCCGGCGCCGACGAGGTGCGCCGGGCGAGTGAGCTCGACGGGCTCTGGGGCGCCACCGACCACGTCGTGCTGGCCGCACCCGCCACGGCCGAGACGCGGCACCTGATCAACGCCGAAACCCTTGCGGCGCTGCCGGATCACGCGTGGATCGTGAACGTAGCGCGCGGTCCGCTGGTGGACGAGGCGGCGTTGTACCGGGCGCTGGCCGACGGCGTGATCGCCGGTGCGGCGCTCGACGTCACCGATCCCGAACCGCCGGCCGAGGACAACCCGCTGTGGTCGCTGCCGAACGTGATCATCACGCCCCATGTCGCCAACCCGGCGTCGGGGCTGACGCGGGAGTTCGCGCCGTGGCTCGCCGAGAACCTCCGCCGCTTCGCCGCCGGCGAGGACCTGCTGGCGCGGGTCACCCCGGACCGCAACTACTGATCCGGGTCAATTTCTAGAACACGTTCTCGTTTCGGCGGCGATCGTGGCAGAGTCGGGGAGTGATTCTCGACAGATTCCGCCTCGACGACCACGTCGCCGTCGTCACCGGGGCCGGACGAGGGCTGGGTGCGGCGATCGCCGTCGCCTTCGCCGAGGCCGGCGCCGACGTGGTGATCGCCGCGCGCAGCGAATTCGACCTCGAACAGGTGGCCGGGCAGATCGCCGACGCCGGGCGCCGGGCCCACATCGTCCCCGTGGACCTCAGCAACTCCGACGCCGCGGCCGCCCTCGCGCAGACCGCGGTCGACGAGTTCGGCCGCCTCGACGTCGTCGTGAACAACGTCGGCGGCGCCATGCCGCGGCCGCTGTTCGACACCGCTCCCAAGCACTTGGTGGACGCGTTCGCCTTCAACGTCGCCAACGCGCACGCACTCACCGTGGCCGGTGCCAAGCAGATGCTGGCGACCACGGGCGGCGGCTCGGTCATCAACGTGACGTCGGCGGTCGGGCGGCTTCCGGGTCGCGCCTACGCCGCCTACGGAACCGCGAAAGCCGCTCTGGCGCACTACACGCGGATCGCGGCGATGGACCTCAACCCCAAGATCCGCGTGAACGGGATCGCCCCGGGCGCCATCCACACGTCGGCACTGGAGATCGTCGCCGACAACGACGAGATGCGGAGCGCGGTGGAGAAGGCCACCCCGATCCACCGCCTCGGCGAGCCCGAGGACATCGCGGCGGCCGCGGTCTACCTGGCCTCGCCTGCCGGCGCATACGTCACCGGCAAGATCCTCGAGGTGGACGGCGGGATCATCGCGCCCAACCTCGATCTGCCGATCCCGGACCTGTAGCCGGCGGCCGCACCCGGGTCACGTCAGTCGTCCCCGCGTCCGGGCTCCAGCGCACCGGCGATCTGGCCCTCGAGCCGCTCGGCGGCGGCCGGGGGAACGTCGATGAGCCCGTCGAGCTCGGCGCGTGCCTTCTTGTACGCGGCCTGTCGCTCGGCGGGGGTGGCGCCGGTGTCGGAGGCCACGCCGATGAGTTTGCGGGCGCGCTCGAGTGCCTCGCGCTCGACCGGGGAGAACGCCGCCTGCCTGCGGCGCCGCGCCTCCCGCTCGGCCGCCTCGAAGGCCGCGGCATACTCCGCGACCGCTTCGCGGTACCGGTCGAACTCGTCCGGGGGCAACGACGTCTCCGTCGCGTCGGGAGCGGGCTCCTCCGGCCGCAGGTCGTCGGCCCGGACCCGCGCCCGGTGGAAGGCCAGCGTCAGCGGTTCCCGCATGTCGGTCATGAGCGGGTACTCGATGAGGGTGGCGAGATCGAGTTCGTAGGCGAACCAGCGTGCGTTCAGGGCGTCGTGCTGCTCGAGGGTCTTGCGCAGTTGCCGCAGCGACGTCGTGGTCAGCCTCAGCTGTTCGGTCCTCGCCGACGCCCGGATTCGCTCGAGCTCGATCTTGTCCTTCCGGCGCTTCTCGTTGTACTTCGCCACCGAGCCCACCCAGCCGCCGACCACGCCGCCGACGGGGAAGACCAACCACCAGTAGTCAGACGCGAATTCGAGGATTCCGGTCACATCGACGACTCTACGGCCCGTCCCAGCGCGGCCGGTACCCGCGGAGCATGTGGTCAGCCCGCCTCGATCGCCCCGGCGAACTGGCTCTGGTACAGCCGGTAGTAGGCGCCGCGGGCGGCGAGCAGTTCCTCGTGATCGCCCTGCTCGACGATGTGGCCGTCCTCCATCACGACGATCACGTCCGCGTCGCGGACCGTCGAGAGCCGGTGCGCGATCACGAAACTCGTGCGATCGGTGCGCAGGTTCGCCATGGCTTTCTGGATGAGCAGCTCGGTGCGGGTGTCGACCGAGCTCGTCGCCTCGTCGAGGATGAGGATGGTCGGTTTGGCGAGGAACGCGCGGGCGATCGTGATGAGCTGGCGCTCACCGGCGCTGACGCCGCCGCCCTCCTCGTCGATGACGGTGTCGTAGCCGCCCGGCAGGGTCCGCACGAAGTGGTCGACGTGGCTCAGCCGCGCCGCCTCCATGACCTCCTCGCGGGAGGCGGCGGGGTCGCCGTAGGCGATGTTCTCGTAGATGGTGCCGCCGAACAACCACGAGTCCTGCAGGACCATCCCGGTGCGCTCGCGCAGGTCGTCGCGCGTCATCTCCGTGGAGTCCACCCCGTCGACCAGAATCCGGCCCGAGTCGACGTCGTAGAAGCGCATGATCAGGTTCACCAGCGTGGTCTTGCCCGCCCCGGTGGGGCCGACGATCGCGACCATGTGGCCGGGCCTGGCGATGAGATCCAGATGCTCGATGAGCGGCTTGTCGGGGACGTAGCGGAACGACACGTCGTCGAACTCGATCAGGCCGTTGTCGTGCTCGGGGGTCTTCGGGTCGGCCGGATCGGGGGTCTCCTCCTCGGCGTCGAGGATGTCGAAGATGCGCTCGGCGGACGCGACGCCGCTCTGCATCAGGTTGAACATCGAGCCGATCTGGGTGAGCGGCTGGGTGAACTGCCGCGAGTACTGGATGAACGCCTGCACCTCGCCGAGACTCAGCGACCCCGACGCGACCCGCAGGCCGCCGACCACGGCGATCGCCACGTAATTGAGGTTCCCGAGGAACATGATCGCCGGCATGATCACGCCGGAGATGAACTGCGCCCGCCAGCTCGACTGGTACAGCTTCTCGTTGCGCTCGTCGAAGGTCGCCTCGATCTCGCGCTGACGGCCGAAGGCGGTGACCAGCTCATGGCCGGTGAACGCCTCCTCGACCTGGGCGTTGAGCGCACCGGTGGACGCCCACTGCGCGGCGAAGTGCGGCTTGGACCGCTTGGCGATGACCGCGGTGGCGACGACCGCCAGCGGTACCGTCGCGATGGCGATCAGCGCCAGCAGCGGCGAGATCCAGAGCATCATGATCAGCAGCGCGACGACGGTGAGCACCGAGTTCACCAGCTGGGAGATCGTCTGCTGCATGCTCTGCGAGAGATTGTCGAGGTCGTTGGTGACCCGGCTCAGCAGCTCGCCGCGCGGCATCGTGTCGTAGTACCGCAGCGGCAGGCGGTGGATCTTCTCCTCGACCCGGGCGCGCAGTTCCCGGATGGTCCCGGCGACGACGTCGTTGAGCAGGTACGCCGCGAACCAGCCGAGTCCCGACGCCACCACGTACATGACGAAGGTGATGAGCAGGACCTGGCCGACGGCCCCGAAGTCCACGCCGACACCCGGCGTCACGTCCATCGACGACACCATGTCGGCGAAGGTGTCGTCGCCGCGCTCGCGGAGCCCGGCGACGGCCTGTTCCTTGGTCAGGCCGGCGGGGAGCATCTCGCCGACTACCCCGTCGAACACCAGGTTGGTGGCGTGCCCGAGCACGCGTGGCGCTATCGCGAGCAGTACGACCGACGCCACGATCGACGTCAGCGTCACCGTCATCTGCCAGCGGTAGGTGCCGAGCTGGTGGACCAGGCGCTTGACCGACGGCCAGAACGACCTCGGCTTGCTTTCCGGACCGGCCATCGGTCTGCCCGGGTGGGTCATGCGCCCTCCTCCACGGCCATCTGGGAGTCCACGATCTCGGCGTAGGTCGGGCAGGAGGCCACCAGCTCGTCGTGGCGCCCGATCCCGGCGATCCGGCCGCGGTCGAGCACGACGATCTGGTCGGCGTCGACGATGGTCGAGATCCGTTGCGCCACCACGATGACGGCGGCGTCGCGGGTGGCCGGCCGGAGTGCGGCGCGCAGCCGCGCGTCGGTGCTGAGGTCGAGGGCGGAGAAGGAGTCGTCGAACAGGTAGATGGCGGGCCTGCGGACGAGCGCGCGCGCGATAGCGAGCCGCTGGCGCTGTCCGCCCGACACCGTCGTGCCGCCCTGCGAGACCTTGGTGTCGAGACCGTCGGGCATCTTCGCGACGAAGTCCTCGGCCTGCGCGATCCGCAGGGCCTCCCAGATCTCGTCGTCGGTGGCGTCGGACCTGCCGTGCAGGATGTTGGACCGGATGGTCCCGGAGAACAGGTACGGCCGCTGCGGGACCAGGCCGATCACCGCGCGGAGTGCGTCGGGATCGAGTCGCCTGACGTCGGTGCCGCCGACCCTGACGACCCCCGCCGTGGCGTCGACGAGACGCGGCACGAGGCCGAGCAGGGTGGTCTTGCCCGAACCGGTGGACCCGACGATCGCGGTCGTGGTGCCGGGGGTGACGCGGAAGGTGATCCCCGAGATCACCGGGTCGTCGGCGCCGGGGTAGCGGAACTCGGCGCCGTCGAACTCGACCGTGCCGGGGTCGTCGGCGAAGCCGATCGGGTCGGCCGGCGGGAGCACGGAGGTCTCGGTGTCGAGGACCTCGGTGATCCGTTCGGCGCAGACGGCGGCGCGCGGGGCGATCATGGCGAGGAACGACGCCATCATCACCGAGATGAGGATCTGCATGACGTAGGTGATCAACGCGGTGAGGGCGCCGATCTGCACCGAGCCGTCGGCGACCGCGTGCCCGCCGAACCAGATCACCGCGACGATCGTGACATTCGTGATCACCATGACCAGCGGGAACATCAGCGCCATCAGGCGGCCGACCCGGATCGTGGTGTCGGTGAGGGCATCGTTGGCGACCGCGAAGCGGCGTCGCTCGTGCTCCTCGCGCACGAACGCCCGGACCACGCGGATGCCCGTGATCTGTTCGCGCAGGATGCGGTTCACCGCGTCGATGCGCTCCTGCATCGCCCGGAACCCGGGGATCATGCGCGCGATCACCAGCGCCATGGAGAGCCCGAGGACGGGCACCGCGATCGCGATGACCCACCACAGGGCCGGTGCCTCGCCGATGCCCATCGCGATGCCGCCGATGCACATGATCGGGGCCATCACCAGGATTGCGAAGCACATGACGATCAGCATCTGCACCTGCTGGACGTCGTTGGTGGTCCGGGTGATGAGCGACGGCGCGCCGAAGGTGCCGACCTCGCGTGCGGAGAACGAGTTAACCCGGTGCAGCAGGTCGCCGCGGATGTCGCGGCCCACCCCGAGCGCGGCGCGCGCACCGAAGAACTGGGCGGTGATCGTCGCGACCACCTGCACCAGCGCCACCACCAGCATCCAACCGCCGATACGCAGGATGTACTCGGTGTCGCCGCGCGCCACGCCGTTGTCGATGATGTCGGCGTTGAGACTCGGCAGGTACAGCATCGCCAGCGTCGCCACGAACTGGAGCGTGACGACCATGACGATGTTGAGCCGGTAGTTCCGCAGATACCGGCGGATCAGTCGGACTAGCATCTCGCCGCCGGGATCAGAGGGAGCGAGCCGGCCTTCACTGCGGTCACCCGAGACAGACTAGTTGCCCCGGGTGACACGCGGACCGGGGTCGGCGTGCTCAGTTCCCGATGAGCGCCACGGCCGCCTCGCCGGTGTGCGTCAGGTAGGTGAAGGACTCCTGGAAGTAGAGGTTGACGACATCGCCGTCGTGCGAGTCGTAACCGATCGACACGTCCTGGCCGATCGTGAGCTCGAAGTCGCCGCCGCGGGTGCTCATGAGGAACGCGCCGTTGATCGCAGGGGCCCAGACGATGTCGCCGCTCACCAGGCGCTTGATGTGGTCGCGGATCGGGTAGCCGTGGTTCGAGGTCTCGTTGACCTGCGTGTACACCTCGGCCGACATGGCAACCGCGTACGGGCCGTCGATCGAGGCGAGTCGCAGCGTCGAGATCGCCTGGCTGAACGCCTCGGGGTAGTCGCGGACGTCGGCGGGCAGCTGGATCGGCGCGGCCGAGGCCTCGGCGCGGATGCCGGTGATCGACGCCGCCGCGTAGCCCTCGAAGATCGCGCGGTCCTCGGCGAGGGCGAGCTGGCGCGCCGCCTCGACGACCGGCTCCCAGTCGGAGTCCTTCGCGCCGCGATCCACGTCGTCGATGGCCTCACGGGACACGGTGAACGGGACCTTCAGCTCGACGAGCGACTGGGTGCGCCGGATGTAGGCCTCGATGCCCTGCGACGGCGAGTCGATCTTGCTGCGATGGCCGAGCGTCACCGCCGCGGTGTCCTGCCCGAGCGGTCCCTTCACGTCGACGAGGCGCCGGCCGGCGATGTTGCGCTTGAACGACCGGGTGGCCTCCTCCTCGATCTCAGCCCATGCCGCATCGGAGATGGGAGCGAGCTCGCGGTGCAGGTTGTTCATGATGCCTCCTGATGCGCTTGGTGTGGTCGGGCGGTGATGGTGCGGTGACTAGTGCAGGGACCCGATGCCCAGAGACCCGTCGGACGGCCGCGGCGCGGACGCGGCGGCGGTGTCCTCCGGAGCCCCGGGAGCGGGCGGGAGATCCTCGAGGAAGTCGATGGTCGGGGTGAAGAACTGCGCGCCGGTGACGGCGGTGGTGAAGTCGAGGAGCCGGTCGTGGTTGCCGGGCGGGTCGCCGATGAACATCTTCCGCAGCATCTCCTCGGTGACCTCCGGGCCGGCCGAGTAGGCGATGAAGAAGGTGCCCGCCTCACCCTTCCCGGAGACGTCGCCGTAGGGCATGTTGTCGCGGACGATGTCGATCTCCTCGCCGTTCTCGTCCTCGACCTTGTTCAGGGCGATGTGCGAGTTCGACGGCTTCACGTCGTCGGCCATCTCGACGTTGTCGAGCTTGGTGCGGCCGATCGCGGCTTCCTGCTCGGCGATGCTGAGGGAGTTCCAGGCCGAGAAGTCGTGGACGTAGCGCTGGATCGCGACGTAACTGCCGCCGGCGAAATCCGGGTCCTCGTCGCCGACGGTGATCGCGTCGATCGCCGCCTGGCCGACCGGGTTCTCGGTGCCGTCGACGAAGCCGATCAGGTCGCGCAGGTCGAAGTAGCGGAAACCGTGCACCTCGTCGACGACGGTGACCGCGTCGCCGAGCTCCTCGGTGATCAGCCGGCCGAGTTCGTAGCACAGGTCCATCGGGTCGGCCTTGATGTGGACCAGCAGGTCGGCCGGGGTCGACGGTGCGGTGTGCACCTGGCCCACGCGCGGGATGAACGGATGCAGCGACCGCGGGCGCGGTCCGCTGAACAGCCGGTCCCAGGCGTCGGAGCCGATGGAGACGATGCCGGCGAGCGCGGCCTCCGGGGCGCGGGACGAGACCGCGTTGTTCAGTCCCGGGATCCGCGCCAGCACATCGCGAACCCGGTCCTCGCCACCGTCGTTGATGGTGAGGACCAGGAAGATCGCCGACTTGGTCTTGCGGGTCAGGATCGTCTGCGGCACGGGCACGCCCATCACCATATCCGACCGCGACCGGCGGTGGTGCGCCGGATCGTGACCCAAAGCTGAGGTGAGGCAATCCTTTTCACAGCGGTGTGTGCGGTGGCGCCGCGGTCTGCCGATCAGCTGCGCGCGACCGCGCGTCCGGCCGCGCGACCGGAGAAGATACAGCCGCCGAGGAACGTTCCCTCGAGCGCGTTGTACCCGTGCACGCCGCCGCCGCCGAAGCCCGCGACCTCGCCGGCGGCGAACAGGCCGTCGAAGGCGCTGCCGTCGGGACGCAGGACCTGCGAGTCGAGGTTGGTCTCGAGGCCGCCGAGCGTCTTGCGCGTGAGGATGTTGAGCCGCACCGCGATCAGCGGGCCGTGTGCCGGATCGAGGATGCGATGCGGCTTGGCCACGCGAATGAGCTTGTCGCCCACGAACTGTCGTGCGTTGTTGATCGCCATCAGCTGGGCGTCCTTGGAGAACTTGTTGTCCACCTCGGCATCGCGGGCGGAGATGGTGCGCTCGACGGCGGCCAGGTCGAGTTCGGGTCCGCGCGCGATCTTGTTCATCCCGGCGACCAGTTCAGGCAGGTTGTCCGCCACGACGAAGTCGACGCCGTTGCGCAGGAACGCCTCGACGGGCCCGGGCGCACCCTTCGCGAGGCGGCTCTTCGCCATGAACTTCACGTCCTTGGAGGTGATGTCGGGGTTCTGCTCCGAACCCGACAGCATGAACTCCTTCTCGACGATGGTCTGGGTGAGGACGAACCAGGAGTAGTCGTATCCCGTCGACAGGATCGCCTTCATCGTCGAATTCGTGTCGAAACCGGGGAAGTTCGGCGGGGCGAGCCGGTTGCCGAGCGCGTCGAGCCACAGCGACGAGGGCCCGGGGATGATGCGGATGGCGTGGTTCGGCCAGATCGGATCCCAGTTGTGGATGCCCTCGGTGTAGTTCCACATGCGGTCGCGGTTGACGATGCTGGCCCCGGCGTCCTCGCTGATGGCGAGCATGCGTCCGTCGACGTGGGCGGGAACGCCGGCGATCATCGTCTTCGGGGCCGGGCCCAGACGCTCGACGGGCCAGTTCTCGCGGATGAGCTCGTGGTTGTGGCCGATGCCGCCCGAGGTGACGATGACCGCGCCCGCGCGAATCTCGAAGTCGCCGGTCACATCCCGGTTCGAGGCCGCGCCGCGCGGCAGGTCGGTCGGTGCCAGCGTGGCGCCCCGGACGCCTACCGCGACGCCGTTCTCGACGACGAGTTCGTCGACCCGGTGACGGAACCGGAACTCCACCAGGCCGCGCTTCTCGGCCTCGAGGACGGGCTCGGCGAAGATCCGCACCACCTCCGGACCGGTGCCCCACGTGAGGTGGAACCGTGGCACGGAATTGCCGTGGCCGTCGGCGAAACCGCCGCCGCGCTCAGCCCACCCGACGATCGGGGTGATGCGCAGGCCGAGGTCGTGCAGGTACTGGCGCTTCTCGGTCGCCGCGAACTCCACGTAGGCGCGAGCCCACTGACGCGGCCAGTAGTCCTCGTCGTCGCGGTCGAAACCGGCCGAGCCCATCCAGTCCTGCAGGGCCAGTTCGGCCGAGTCGGTGATGCCGAGCCGGCGCTGCTCGGGGGTGTCGACCATGAACAGGCCGCCCAGCGACCAGAAGGCCTGTCCGCCAAGGTTGTTCCGGTTCTCCTGGTCGACGACGACCACGCGGCGGCCGGCCTTGGTGAGTTCGTACGTCGCGACCAATCCGGCCAGACCCGCCCCGACGACCACCGCATCGGCAACCTGCTTCGTCACGACATCTCCTCGGCGCACTCGTCCCCGGCCCGGGTGTGAACCCGGACACTTCAGTCCGAGACGAGATTAGCCCCGCATCACAGGGCGATGTCGGAGTACCGGTGGAACCACGGCGCGGCCTGTTCCAGCGACGCCGCGAGGGCCAGCAGCTCGCCGTCCGCGCCGAGCCGGCCGACGAACTGCACGCCCAGGGGAAGGCCGTCGGCGGTCCAGTGGAGCGGCACGCTGACGGCCGGGCGGCCGGTGAGGTTGGCCAGCTGGGTGTAGGGCACCCAGCCGAGGTTCTCCGCGATGAGCTGTTCGACGAGGCCCAGCCGCGACATGACCGACCCGATCCGCGCCTTCGCGGCGAGGCGGGCGGCGTGCTGCAGCAGCGGCGGCGTGGTCATCGCCCCGATCCGCGGGGGCGGCGTCGCCAGCGTCGGCGTCATCAGCAGGTCGTATGTGCGGTGGAACCGTTCGAGGGCCAGCACGTGATCGTTGACGTCGTCGAGCGCGCGGAACAGCGGGATCACGCCGGACGCCCGGCCGATCTCGGCGACGGCGAGGGTGTCGGCCTCGAAGTCGGCGTCCGACGCGCCGGTCCGGCGTCGCGCCTCGTCGACTTGTGCGGCCGCCTTGGCGAACCAGATCTCGAGGAAGTCCCGTGCGAGTTCGGCGTCGTCGTGCGGCGGGTCCACCTCCTCGACGTGGTGGCCGAGTTCGGTGAGCACGTTCGCGGCACGCTGCACCGCCGCGACTGCCTCGGGGTGCGGTGCCGGGTTGATCGCCGACCGCGTGGTGAACCCGATGCGCAGCCGCTGGGGCGGGGTGGCGATCCGCGCGGTGAACGTCTCGGTGTGCGGCGGGGTCGGATAGGTGGCGGCGGGGGTCGGACCGATGATCGCGTCGTAGAGCGCGGCGGCGTCGCGCACGGTCCGGGTCACGACCCCCTCGACGCCCATCCCGAACAGCGGCTCGCCGACGTGCGGACCGAACGGCATCAGCCCGCGAGACGCCTTCAGGCCCACCAGGCCGGTACAGGCCGCCGGGATGCGGATGGAGCCCCCGCCGTCGTTCGCGCCCGCGGCCGGGACGATTCCCGCCGCGACCGCCGCCGCGCTGCCGCCGGAGGAACCGCCCGGGGTGACGTCGGTGTTCCACGGGTTGCGGGTCGGTCCCCACAGCTCGGATTCGGTGATCGCCTTCGCCCCGAACTCCGGGGTCGCGGTCTTGCCGAAGACGACCAGCCCGGCGTCGAGGAACCTCTCCACCACCGCCGCGTGGGAGGGGGCGATGAGACGCCGGTAGGAGCGGCTGCCCCGCGTCGTCGGATATCCGCGGAAGTCCTGCGCGAGGTCTTTGATGAGGAACGGCACGCCGGCGAGCGGCCCGCGGAGCTCGCCCGCCACCCGGCGGTCGGCCTCGCCGTCCATGCTGATCACGATCGCGTTGAGCGTCGGGTTGACCGCCGTCGCCCGCTCCCGCGCGACCTCGAGGAGCTCGGCCGCGGTCACCTCGCCGGAGCGGACGAGGCCGGCCAGTGCGGTGGCGTCGTGCTCGAGATATTCGCCGATGTCCACGCCACGACCTTAGTGAGCGGGACGAGGTCGCGGCCACGGATCGCCGGCGAGGCCAGACGCCGGAAGCCCCGCGAGGCCGACGGGCACGGTCGTCGGGCGTGCGCGGCGCCGGTGAGCATCACGGAGGTCAACCGATCGCGTAACGGGGCGATCGCGGGACGGCCGGATCGTCCGTCCGACGCGTGCCACGGGGTGTCGCCTATGCCGCGAATGGGCTGTTCACGGGCGGACGCGTGTGAGATGTGTCACCGACGCCCCGGGTCACGGGAGTCGTTCCAGCCTTTGCCGCGACGTTATCGTGCCGTTACACTTCACGACGACGGGTACCACCCGCGTGGGGGACCAATACAATCCCCCTACGTACCGCCTCCTGTCGTACAGCTGCAGCGGTAGAGCTGATCGTGCTCTGTGCGCAGGACGAAGTACCCGGTTTCAGGCAAGACCCATACAGCGGCCGCCCACAGGCCGTGAGGATCCACAAAGGAAAACAGACGAATGCTGACTCGCGCCCGTAAGCGCCTCGTCGCCGGACTCGCCGCTCTCGTGGCCGTGTCAGGCGCCACGTTGGTCGCCGCTCCGCCGGAGGCCTCTGCTGCCAACGGTTGCACTGTCGAGTACGTCCGCTCGAACGCCATGAACCGCTCGGTGCCGGTGTGCATCGTGAAGGCCGGCGGCAGCGGACCCAAGCCGACGCTCTACCTCCTCGACGGTCTTCGCGCGCCGAACAACAACAGCGGCTGGCTGATCAACACCGACGTCGCCCGCTGGATGAACGGCAAGGGCGCCAACGTCGCGATCCCGTTCGGCGGCGGCGGCAGCTTCTACACCGACTGGCAGTCCCCGGACCCGGCCCTCGGCGTCAACAAGTGGGAGACCTTCCTCACCCGCGAGCTGCCGCGCCACATGGCCGCTCGTCACGGCAGCGACAACCGCCGCAACGGCATCGCCGGCCTGTCGATGTCGGGCACCTCGGCGCTGAACCTCGCGTCGCGTCACCCGGGCTTCTACCAGGCGGTCGCCTCCTACAGCGGCTACCCGACGGTCACCATGCCGGGCTTCACCCAGGGCATCATGGCCTCGGTCGCCGAGATGGGCGGCAACCCGTTCAACATGTGGGGCTTCTACCCCGCCGGCTCGTGGTTCCAGAACGATCCGTTCCTGAGTGCCAACAACCTGGCGAACCACCACGTGTACGTCTCCTCGGGCAGCGGCGTCGGCAGCAAGTACGACTCGTCGGTGAACCCGACCAGCGCCAACTTCGACCCGGTCAAGTTCGCGCAGATGATCCCGCTCGAGGTCGCCGCGTCGACCAGCAGTCAGCTCTACATCGGGCGCCTCGCGCTCGTCCCGGGCGTCAAGCTGACCACCCGGATCACCCCGGACGGCGCCCACTGGTGGGACTACTGGCAGAACACCTTCAAGGAGTCGTGGAACAAGACCTTCCGCCCGGCCTTCTGGTGAGCCGGGTGAGCGGTCCGATCGCTCCCTGACAGACACGACGGCAAGGGCCGGTGACCTTCGGGTCACCGGCCCTTGTTGCGTCTGCGTCACCGTGAGCGGTCCAGGAGGCGCACCGGCCGTGCAGGAGCGTCCGGGCCTTCGTCGTTCGGCGTGTGCCTGGTGGTCGGTGGCCGTCGAGGACCGACGTGGTCGCGGAGAATTCGTCCAGGGTCGAATCCGCGGGAGGCGTGGGCCGTTCACGCTCGAGCGGGCCGCGCTGGTGGCACCACGCAGCCGTCCCGGGCCGCGACATCACGACCGATCCGGTGCCCGTGAGCACGGAGGCGAGACGGTCGCCGGCCACGCTCTCGTCAGCGGACGTTCCCGCGTCGATGTCTATCTTCCTCGCCGGCACCCGGGGGTGTCGATCCGCGTGGGCGTCGCCCACGTTCCGGGACCTGATGGCAACGACTTCGGGGAAGAAAAACACCGCGGGCGCATCCGGCTGGTACCGGATGCGCCCGCGGTGTTCGCTTCGGGCCGTCGAGTGACTACTCGGTCGGCGGCTTGCGGAAGCTGCGCGTCGCCGAGTCATCGGCGGGCGGCTCGCCCTGCACCTTCGGGATCTGCTCCGTCGGCCGTTCCCACGGGTTCGCGTTGGAGCCGGCGGGCGGAACATCCTTGGTCAGGCGGGTCGTCCGGGGCTCGAAGGCGGAACGCTCACCGGGCGCGGCCGGCGGGACGTCGGCGCCCTCGGTGACCGCGTCGTCGTCACGGCGACCGCGGTAGAACAGCAGCGCGGCGATGATCAGCAGGATCGCGCCGACGATGCCCAGGATGAGCGGGGTCCAGAATCCGCCGACCTTCAGCAGGTTCAGGTAGTGGCTCGCCTTGTCCGCCTGGTTCTGAACCGTCTCGTCGGTCCACTTGAAGGTGCCCTTCAGGGCGTCCATGCGGAAGTCGCGGACCGGCGCCGGAGCGCTCTCGCTCTGGTCGGGCGACTTGAAGTACTGGTGCTGATCCTCCCGGCCGTCGACGATGGTGCCGGTGACCGGCTCGACGTAGACGTGGCGGGTCGCCGATGCGTAACGGTGCATCGTGATCGGATCTTCCGGCTTGATACCGCGGCCGGTGATGCCCCACCACTTGGCGGGCATCGTCAGCATGGTGCCGAGGGGAGCCTCACCCTGCGGGTTGGGCAGCGTCGAGAGATCGGTCTCCGGGACCTCGCACGCGAAGTGGTAGGTCTTGACGCCGTCGATGGTCTCCTCGCCCTGGAACTTCGCCGCGCAGTCCTGGCGGGTGTTCAGGTCGTAGTACGCGTAGTCGCGCTTCTGCACGTCGAAGCCGAACTTGTACTGGAAGCCGTTGCGGTTGTCGATCGGAACCGACACGTCGTTGACGTTGCCGCCCTCGGGCACGGCCTCGAGCTGCAGCGAGCTCACGGCGCCGTTGGGGACGGAGGTCTTGCGGTTCACCGAGACACGGTCGATCGTCGCGGTGAGCAGGCCGTCCTCGCAGGTGCGGGTCTCGCCGGCGGCGGCGAACGGCGGCACGATCTCCTGGCCCTCGGCGTCACGGAGACGGTCGATGCGCACCGTCTGAGCCGACTGGACGGTTGCCTGCCGGCTGTCGGAGGGCTCGACGATGACCGAGCGTCGCTGCTGGGTCAGATGGGCCTCGAGCGTGCGGGCCCGATCCTCCGACACCGAGCAGCGGTCGAAGATGACCGCCGGGAAGCGGTCGCCGGCCTCTCCGTCGGCCGAGACCGTGGTGGCGTCCGAGGTGATGTCCAGGTCGAGGGGCACCACCTTCAGGTCCGGCACCAGCCAGAGGGGTATGGCAATGGCGGCCGCGATACACGCGGTGCCGAAGAATGCCAGCAGTGCCGGCACGAAACGTCTCATGTGTGACTCCTGTGAATCAGCAGCTAATCGCTCCCACCCTAGCTGGCATCGCCCGCGGTGTACTGGTCAGTAGGCGCGACATGCCGAATTCGGGCATGCATCATCGGTTGAGCTGGGCCTTCTCGCTTCGTCGGTCGCGCTCGGCCTCCTTCATGATGCCCGCCATGTACGCGTAGATCTCCCTGTCCGACATCGCCTTCCAGCGCGGGGCGAGGAGCTTCATGTACTTCTCGACATAGAGGAGCTGCTTGCCGACGAGAACCAGCTCGCGGGGGAGCCGGGCGTCGTGCGCCCTGGCGACGGCGGCGAGCTGCCGCCCGAGGTCGGTGTAGGACATCGACCCGAGGTCCGTGGAGGCCAGGGGGTTGGTGACCTTCTTGATGTCCTCGGCGCTCTTGGCCGTCGACCCGGGCTTGCGCACGGCGCCGAGCAGGAAGATGGCCCGTCCCGCGGCTTCGTAGTCGCCGCGCACGAGCAGGTCGACGACGAGCTGGCGCAGGATGCGGCGGGTGCGCGGGGTGAACCGGCCGACGATGCCGAAATCGAGCAGGACCAACTTGCCCTCGTCGTCGACGAGGACGTTCCCGGCGTGCAGATCACCGTGGAAGAGGCCGCCGTGGAAGGCGGAGTCGAGCAACGACAGCAGCAGGTTGCGACAGAGGGCGACGCCGTCGTGGCCCGCCTTGCGGACGGCCCGCGCGTCGTCGATGCGGATCGCGCGGATGCGTTCCATGGTGAGCACCCGCTGCGTGGTGAGTTCGTCGTAGACCTGCGGGACGCGGACACGATCCCCGAACGGTCCGGGCTGCAGGCACTCGAACCATTCGCGCATCGTGTCGGCCTCGATCCGGAAGTCGAGTTCCGCGTCGAGACCCGCGGCGAAGTCCTCGACCACGTGCCGGGCGCTGAGCATCCGGCCGTACTCGCTCAGTTCGACGAGGCCGGCGAGACGCTCGAGGATCGCCACGTCGGGCGACAACCGGTCGGCGATGCCGGGGCGCTGGATCTTGACCACGACCTCCTCGCCGCTGTGCAGGGTCGCGGTGTGCACCTGGGCGATGGAGGCCGATGCGATGGGTTCGGGGTCGAACTCGGCGAAGACCTCCTCGGGAGTGCGCCCGAGCTCGCGGGTGAACTGCTCCCGGATGAGCTCCGGGTCGGCGGGCTTCACCCGGTCGAGCAGCGTCTCGAATTCCGAGGACAGCGTCTCGGAGAAGACGCCGGGGCTCGACGCGATGAGCTGGCCGAGTTTCACGTAGGTGGGCCCGAGGCGTTCGAAGGTGTCGCGGATCTCGTGCGCGGCGCGTGCGGCACTCGGCGCGCGTCCGCGGAGGGCGTCGCCTGCTGTGTGGAGGACGAACCGGCCGAGACCCGCGGCAGCGTGCGCCGTGGTCGTCCCGAATCGCGTGAGTTCGGCGATCGGCGACACCGGGTGCAGCTGCGCGCGCCGACCGTCGTCGACGGAGCTGTTGATCGTCACCGTCGGTCATTGTAACGATCGACGTGCAGCGGTCCAGGGTCCCGCTGCGTGCGATGTGACACCCGGTGCCGGATGGCGGTGCGCCGGGGTCGACGGCAGACTGGGGCGTCGGGGCGGATGCGCGGATGCGTGGCCGCCCCCCATATCCGTCCCCCCGGAGAACATGCCCCGAAGGAGCCGCAATGCCCACGACGGTCAGCGCCTACATGGCGACCGCAGCCGATCGGCCGCTCGAACCGGCGACCATCGAACGCCGGGACCTGGGTCCCCACGACGTCCTCATCGACATCGCCTACGCCGGGATCTGTCACTCGGACATCCACACCGTCCGCAACGAGTGGGGCCGCACGAACTTCCCGGTCGTTCCCGGACACGAGATCGCCGGAACGGTGTCGGCGGTGGGTGAGCAGGTGACCCGGTACGAGGTCGGCGACCGCGTCGGCGTCGGCTGCTTCGTCGACTCGTGCCGCGAGTGCGAATACTGCCTGGCCGGCGAGGAGCAGTACTGCGTGCAGGGGAACACCGGCACCTACAACTCCGTCGGCCGCGACGGGAAGCCCACCCACGGCGGCTACTCCACGGCCATCGTCGTCGACGAGAACTACGTGTGCCGCATCCCGGAGGGCCTGCCCCTCGACGTGGCGGCGCCGTTGCTGTGCGCCGGCATCACCCTCTACTCGCCGTTGCGCAACTGGAATGCCGGTCCCGGCAAGAAGGTCGCCATCATCGGTCTCGGCGGCCTCGGACATGTCGGGGTGAAGATCGCGCACGCCCTCGGCGCCGAGGTGACCGTGCTGTCGCAGTCGCTGAAGAAGATGGAGGACGGGCTGCGGCTCGGCGCCGACCACTATTACGCGACGAGCGACCCGCAGACGTTCCGCGATCTGCGTGAGCACTTCGACCTCATCCTGAACACGGTGTCGGCCAACCTCGACATGGGCAAGTACCTCAACCTGCTGAAGGTCGACGGCACCCTCGTCGAACTCGGCCTGCCCGAACACCCGATCGAGGTGCCGGGCGGCCCGCTGGTCTTCAAGCGCCGCAGCTTCGCCGGATCGCTGATCGGCGGTATCCGACAGACACAGGAGATGCTCGACTTCTGCGCCGAGCACGGCATCGGCGCCGAGATCGAGGTGATCTCGGCCGATCAGATCAACGAGGCCTACGAGCGTGTGGTCGCCTCGGACGTGCGGTACCGCTTCGTGATCGACACGTCGACGCTCTGAGGCCACAGGCCCCGCCGCTTCTCGTTGCGCGACATCATGCCGGGGCCCTCAGACCATCATCATGATGATCCCGACCAACATATGAAACGGACCAACTCGCGGTGACGCCAGTAGCACCGCAGGTGTGTGAAGTACCCCAGGTTTAGTTCCGCTTTCTATAGGAGGATGGAGCTATGCCACGTCGATATCCGCCGGAGTTCCGGCAGAGGTGTGTGCGTGTTGGAGACGGCGTTGGAAGCTGACGCCGAGCTCTTGGAGTTCGAGGTGATCCGCCAGGTCGCCGGCAAGCACAAAATCGTTGAGGAAACCCTGCGGCGGTGGCGCCGCAAAGCGCAGATCGACGCTGGAGAGCGGCGCGGTACCACCAGCGACGAGCACGCCGGGATCCGGCGGCTGAAAAAGCGTGTCGCCGAGTTGGAGCAGACCAACGAGCTTTTGAAGTCGGCGAGTGCGTTTTCTGCTGCGGAATTCGACCGGCCCACGACGAGATGATCGCGTTCATCGACGCCCACCGCGATCAGTTCGGGGTCGAGTTCATCTGCCGCACACTCCGTGCAGCAGGTGTGGGATTTCTGACCTCCCGGGGCTATCGGGCCGCCAACGCGCGGGCCGTCTCGGCTCGAGCGGTGCGAGACGCGCAGTTGGTGGAGGTCATCGCCACCATCCACGCGCAGATCTACTGGGTCTACGGAGTCAACAAGATGCACGCCGCACTGCGTCGGGCCGGCCGCGACATCGGCCGCGAGCAAACCCGCCGACTGATGCGGTGCGCCGGCGTGGGCGGCGTGCAACGCGGCGCGAAAGTCTTCACCACCTGTCCAGACCCGACCGCTACCAAGCCGGTCGACCTGGTCATACGCCGTTTCGGTGCCGATCGCGCCAAGCCGTTGTGGGTCGTCGACATCACCTACGTATGCACCTGGCAGGGCTTTGCTTGTACCGCCTTTGTCGCCGATGCTAGTACCCGGATGATCGTCGGCTGGCATGTCGCAGCCACGATGCGCATCGAGGACCTACCGCTGCAGGCATTCAATCATGCTGTGTGGCAGCGCAATACCGATCTATCCGGGTTGACTCATCATTCCGGCCACGGATCGCA
>NZ_BAOQ01000029.1 GCF_000344155.1 Gordonia paraffinivorans NBRC 108238
CCGCACGCGCGCCTGTGCCCGCGGATCGGCGTCCGGGGCGGTACGGAGCACACGGCGGCGGGGGCCCGGGGCCTCCTGCGGCACACCGCGGGGCCGTCCGCCGCTCACGGGCCGTCCGGTTTCGCCGGTGCGTTCACCGCGGACGGGTTCTCGGGGGATGCGCTCACCACGGTCACCGCGGACCGGTCGACGGCCGCCGTCGGCGTCGGGGAACCGTCGGACGCCGGGCTCCGGCGGTCCCGCACGCCGGGGGCGCGGCCGCCCGGGTGCGCCGTCGGATGGTGAATCCACTGGTAAGCGGTCCCTTTCACAGTCGTCGTCCTGCTCTCGCCGCGGCCACGGAGCCGACCTGAACTCGTGTGGTTTCCGAGACAGAAGTGAAAGCAGGGTCAGTTGATGTGTACCTCGCCAGGCTACTGAAGTGATCCGAGAATTCGAGAACGCAACGCCGAGAAGTCGAGTAGTGGTCATCACGTCCGTCGATCGGTCTGCAGTCCCACCCGTCCGACGGTGGCGGAAGGTGTGCGGCCCGGCCGCCCTGCGGCACGATGGTCGGCATGCGCGTCACGCCCGAGACCCCCACCGTCCACATCGTCGGCGCCGGCGGACAACTCGGCACCGCCCTGCAGGAGCGGGCCGACCGGGCCGCCGGGCAGGTGCTGTGGCGACCGTTGACCTCGGCAGACATCGACATCGCCGACGAGGCGTCGGTGGCGACCGCCCTCGGCGGCCTCGGGCCGGCCGACGTCGTGATCAACTGCGCGGCGTACACCGATGTCGACGGGGCCGAATCCGACCGCGCGGGTGCCGAGCGGGTCAATGTCGCCGGACCCGCGCTGCTCGCCGCGCGCACCGCGGCCGCCGGGGCGTGGCTCGTCCACATCTCCACCGACTACGTGTTCCCCGGCACGCCCCTCGACGGGGAGGGCGCCGGTTCCGCGGAGGACCGTCCGGACGGTTACGAACCCGACGACGTGCGCGGCGAGCCCGCGACCGTCTACGGCGCGACCAAACTCGCGGGCGAACGTGCCGCACTCGCGGCCGACGGGCGCACCACCGTCGTCCGCACCGCGTGGGTGTACACGGGTGGGCCGGAGAGCCGGGACTTCGTCGGGACCATGCGCCGGCTGGAGGCCACCCGTGACACCGTCTCGGTCGTCGACGACCAGCTCGGCTCGCCGACCTACTGCCGCGACCTCGCCGACGGACTGTGGGAACTCGTCCTCGCCGGCCCGCGCGACGCGGTGACCGGGAAGGTGCTGCACGCGACCAACGCCGGCCGGGCCACCTGGTTCGAGGTCGCCGCCGCGGTCTTCGCCGAGATCGGCGCCGACCCCGCCCGCGTGCACCCGACCACGACCGCGGAGTTCCCCCGACCGGCACCTCGGCCGGCGTACTCGGTGCTGTCGGGCCGATCCTGGGCGGCCGCGGGACTGACCCCGCTGCGCGAGTGGCGCGCGGCACTGCACGCCGCCATCGCCGATTCGGCGTCCGCGGGCGGTTCGTTACCCTGAGCCGGTGCCCGCTCAGCTAGCCGTCGTGACGGTGACCTACTTCTCCGGTGACCACCTCGCGACCTTTCTCCGCAGCCTCGACGCCGTGACCGACGAGATGCCGCAGGTCATCATCGCCGACAACGGGTCGACCGATGGTGCGCCCGAGCGCGCCGAGCAGGAGTACGAGTCGGTCACCCTGCTCCGCACCGGCGGCAACCTCGGCTACGGCCGGGCGATGAACCGCGGCGTCGCGCAGCTCGATCCCGACATCGAGTTCGTCCTGCTCGCCAACCCCGACGTCGAATGGAAGCCGGGCGCGATCGGGGAGCTCCTCGCCGCGGCCCGCCGCTGGCCGCGCGCCGGCTCCCTCGGGCCGCTGATCCGCGAGCCCGACGGCTCGGTGTACCCGTCCGCCCGCCGGGTCCCCGACCTGATCTCGGGCACCGGCCACGCCATCCTCGGCACCGTCTGGAAGTCCAACCCGTGGACCGCGGCCTACCTCGCCGACGACGTCGCCCCGTCGGAACGACCGGTGGGTTGGCTGTCGGGGTCGTGTCTGCTCATGCGCCGCAAGGCCTTCGACGAGGTAGGCGGATTCGACGAGCGCTACTTCATGTACATGGAGGACGTCGACCTCGGCGACCGCCTCGGCAAGGCCGGCTGGCAGAACGTCTACGTTCCCAGTGCCGAGATCGTGCACACCAAGGGTCACAGCGCCGGCCGGCACCCCGAGAAGATGCTGCCCGCGCACCACGAGAGCGCCTACCGATTCCAGGCGGACCGCAATCCCGGTGTGCTGCGCGCGCCGATACGTCTCGCGCTTCGCGTCGGTCTGGCCGTGCGCTCCCGCCTGGCCGTGAGGGCCGCGCGGCGGGCCGCGGCGGGTGACAGCGGCCGGTGAGTGTTCGACCCGGTGAGTGATCGATGAGTACCAGCAACCATGAGAAAGGGACGGGCCACGTGGACAACCACACCGTTCGCGAAAGCGATTCCGTCGAGGAATCGGATCCGGTCATCGAGGACGTCCAGGCCGTCGTCCTCGTCGGTGGGCAGGGCACTCGGCTCCGGCCGCTGACGCTCTCGGCCCCCAAGCCGATGCTGCCGACCGCGGGCCTGCCCTTCCTCACCCACCTGTTGTCGCGCATCCGGGCAGCGGGCATCCGCGACGTCGTGCTCAGCACGTCGTACAAGGCCGAGGTGTTCAGCGAGTACTACGGCGACGGTTCCAAGCTGGGTCTGAACCTCCGGTACGTGACCGAGGACGAGCCGCTCGGCACCGGCGGCGGTATCCGCAACGTGCTCGACGACCTGACCGCCGGCACCATCGTCGTCTTCAACGGCGACGTGCTCGGCGGCACCGACGTGCGCGACGTCATCGAGACCCATCGCGAGGCCGGCGCCGACGTCACCATCCATCTGGTCCGGGTCAGCGATCCGCGCGCCTTCGGCTGCGTGCCGACCGACGACGACGGTCGCGTCACCGCCTTCCTGGAGAAGACCCAGGATCCACCGACCGACCAGATCAACGCCGGCACCTACGTCTTCACGCGCGAGATCATCGAGACGATCCCGTTCGGCGTGCCGGTCTCGGTCGAGCGCGAGGTGTTCCCGCGGCTGCTGGCCGAGGGCAAGCACGTCCACGCCCACGTCGACCACGCGTACTGGCGCGACATGGGGACGCCGGAGGACTTCGTCCGCGGGTCGGCGGACCTGGTGCGCGGCATCGCCCCCTCCCCGGCGCTCGGCGACCGGCACGGCGAGTCGCTGGTGCACGAGGGTGCGGGCGTCGCACCGGGCGCGCTGCTCATCGGCGGAACGGTCGTCGGACGCGGGGCAGAGGTCGGCCCGCGGGCGCGGCTCGACGGCGCGGTGGTCTTCGACGGCGCGGTGATCGAGGCCGGCGCCGTGGTGGAGCGCTCGATCATCGGCTTCGGGGCGCGGATCGGTCCGCGAGCACTGATCCGCGACACGGTCGTCGGCGACGGGGCCGACATCGGTGCGCGCTGCGAACTCCTCCGCGGCGCACGGGTGTGGCCGGGCATCCAGATCCCGGACAACGGCGTGCGGTTCTCGACGGACGTCTGAGCAGACCAGACGGCGAACCCACCCGTCTTCGGCACACCCGCCCTCGCGTGGGGCGGAGGAGCCGAAGGCGGGTGGGTTCGGCGGTTCAGCGGGTCTTGACGGCGGCCAGCACGCCCGGGCCGAGCGGGATCACCACCGGCAGCAGCGACTCGTCGTCGGCGATCAGCATCGCCGCCTCGCGGGCCGCGGCGGTCGCCGGCTCGGTGCGGGAGGGGTCGCCGACGGTGCCGTCGGCGGTCGCGTTGTGCACCACGACGACGCCGCCGACGCGCAGCATGCGGACCGCCTCGGCGACGAAGCGGGGCAGGTCCAGTAGGGGGCCGTCGATGAACACCAGGTCGTAGGACGCGTCGGACAGGCGCGGCAGCACGTCGGTGGGCGTGCCGTTGATGAGCCGGGTGCGGCCGGGTGAGATGTCGGCGCCGGCGAACGACGCCCGGGCCGCCCGATGGTGTTCGGGCTCCGGGTCGATGGTGGTCAGCACACCGTCCTCGGCCATCCCGTTCAACAACCACAGGCCGCTCACGCCGGTGCCGGTCCCGATCTCCGCGACCGCCTTCGCTCCGGCGGTCCGGGCGAGCAGGGCCAGCAGCGCGCCGACCGCCGGGCTGACCGGCGTCGTGCCGAGTTCCTCGGCGCGGGCGCGGGCGGCCAGGACGGCGTCGTCCTCGACGATGGCCGACTCGGCGTAGGCGATCAGGTCGGGGACGTCGGACGGGGTTGACTCGGTCACGCGTCGAGGTTAGACCGCGGCGCCGGTGAACAGCGACGCGGCACGCCGACCTGCGCCGATCCCCGTCCGGTGGGCGGCCATGTCGGTCGGTCGCCCAACTTCCTCAGGGAACACTCAGGCGGCTCACACGGCGACCACACCCCGATGGGAGAGGGTGAGTGCGTCGACGGTTCCGGTCGTTCCCGGCGGGCCGGTGTGAAGTCCCGGCGAATCGGGAATACCGAACCGTCGTCGAGATGTTGGACAACGGTGAGTGCTCTGGTCACCGGGCTGTGTTCACGAGAGAGGAACCGACCACCGAACATGACCGATCCCCGTGATTCCATCGACGAGGTCGCTGCCGTCCCCACCGGCACCGCAGGCTTCGACGCCACCGGCGACGAACTGCTCATGCCGTCGTGGGAGGAGCTCGTGCGCGAGCACGCCGACCGCGTCTATCGCCTGGCCTACCGGCTCTCGGGGAATCAGCACGACGCCGAGGACCTCACGCAGGAGACCTTCATCCGGGTGTTCCGGTCGCTGTCGAACTACCGTCCGGGCACGTTCGAGGGCTGGCTGCACCGCATCACGACCAACCTGTTCCTCGACATGGTCCGCCGTCGCAACAAGATCCGCATGGAGGCGCTGCCCGAGGAGTACGACCGCGTGCCGGCCGACACCCCCGATCCGCAGCAGGCCTTCGACGCCGCGAACCTCGATCCCGATCTGCAGCGCGCGCTCGACTCGCTGGCCCCGGAGTTCCGTGCCGCGGTCGTGCTGTGTGACATCGAGGGCCTGTCCTACGAGGAGATCGCGACCACGCTCGGCGTGAAGCTGGGCACGGTCCGCAGCCGCATCCACCGCGGCCGGCAGGCGATCCGCGACGCCCTCGCCGCGCAGGGCCACACCGACAGCCGCTCGGTCGTCGTCGGCGCCCGGGTCTGATCCGGGCACCGGCCCCACGAGCTCGACCACAACCGCCCGTCGCCGGAACCTCACGGCGCCGGGCGTCGTTGTCAGACTCGGATAAGCTTCACCACGCCGCACGAGTGCCGCGTCGTGGGTCCCGGCAAGGGTCGCGGTCGATGGGTACCGTGGCTATCGGACCGGCGATCGCGACCACCGACAGGGCGGGGGGGCGCGAGGAGTGGCAGACTTCGACAGTTGCGGCGTAGACGTCGTGGAGAGGGGTGACCGACGATGACGGACGGCGATCGCGGGCGTGCGACACGGGGCAACGGTGTCGAACCCCCGACCCCCAATCTCCGTCGCCGTCGATCCAACCTCGGCACCGACGCGTGGACTCCCGCGCCCTCCTCGTTCCTCCCCAATCGCGGCTATCGAGAGCCCGGCCGGGCCGGTGGACGCCGTTTCGCCCCCACCGAGCACCTGGCGCCGGAGGCCGTGGCCGCCTTCGTCGACGGCGAACTCGGTATGACGGCCCATGCCCGCGCGTCGCATCACCTGGCTCTCTGTCCGGAATGCGTCTCGGCCGTCGAGGCCCAGTCCCTGGCCCGCACCCGCCTGCGAGAGTCGGGCCAGGTGTCCGTGCCCGCCTCGCTGCTCGGCCAGCTCTCGCAGATCCCCACCAGCGAGATCGATCTCGGCTCGCAGGCCCCGACCGACAACATCCCCGCCGCCCGCAACCCCCTGCTGCGGGCGGCCACCAATCCCTTCGCCCGTGACGCCGGGCGCGGGCGCAACCTCCGTCGCCGGAGCCAGTGAACGTGGCCAACGGACCCGGACCGCGGCACGAGCGGGACTCGAACACCGGAGACGACACGACCGCGGCAGGCGGTCACGGCATGCACCTCCCCGTGGACGACGGGCAGTTCGCGCGACGCGAGAACCCGCCCGGCTCGCACCGCCTGACCCCCGGCCGGCGTGGGCACGTGCCGGTCTCGCCCGAGACCGCGCAGGTCTTCGGCCGGCCCGCCGGCGTGCGTGGCTCGTTCGCGACCGACACCCGGACCGACTCGGTGCCGCAACCCCAGATCGCGCCACCGGACCCGGTGCTCGCAGAGGCGTTCGGGCGTCCTCCCGGTTCCGACGAGACACTCCAGCGCGACCCGCTCGCCGCCTACGGGCAGACCGAGGACGAACCCCGTCCCGAGGACCCCTGGCGCGATCCCGAGTCGCCCGCCCGGCTCACCGAACCCGCGCTGTCCACGCCCGAGGCGGCACCGCCGACCGACCCGGGCCCCAAGCTCGGCGTTCGAGATGTGTTGCTGGGCAATCGGATCAGCTGGGTCGCCCTGGCCACGCTCGCCGTGATCGCGCTGCTGATCGGGATCGTCGGCGGGCTCATGGGCAGGTACACCGCAGAGGTGGCCGCGCCGCTCACCACGGACTCGGTCGAACTCGCCACCGACGACTCCACCCGCGGCGACGAACCACGGTCGTCGATCGCCGGGGTCGCGCAGTCGGTGGAGAAGTCCGTGGTCGCCATCGACGTCCGCGCCTCGGGCGCCTACGCGACGGGTTCCGGCTTCGTCATCGACAAGGCCGGCTACATCCTCACCAACAACCACGTCATCTCGATCGCGGCCAGCGACAAGAACGCCAAGCTCGAGGTGGTCTTCTTCGACCGTCAGCGCGTCCCGGCCCGGATCGTCGGCCGCGACCCGAAGACCGATCTGGCGGTGCTCAAGGTCGACAACGTCAAGAACCCGACCGTCTCGGTGCTCGGCAACTCCGCCGACCTGCAGATCGGCGAGGAGGTCGTCGCGTTCGGATCGCCGCTCGGTCTCAACCGCACGGTGACCCACGGCATCGTCAGCGCCCTCAACCGTCCGGTGGCGCTCACGCCGGACGCCGAGTCCGACACCGACGCGGTGATCGACGCCATCCAGACCGACGCCGCGATCAACCCCGGCAACTCCGGCGGTCCGCTGGTCAGCGCCGAGGGCAAGGTCGTGGGCATCAACACCGCCGGGCGCCTCGGTGCCGGCGGCGGGTCGATCGGCCTGGGATTCGCCATCCCGATCAACGACGCCAAGCCGATCGCCGAGGCGCTCATCCGCGACGGCAAGGTGAATCACCCGCAGATCGGCGTCAACGTGAGCTCGGTGCGCAACGAGCGCGTCCTCGGCGCCCAGGTGCGCAATGTGGTCTCCGGCGGCCCCGCCGAACGGGCCGGGGTCCGGGAGAACGACGTCATCACGTCGTTCAACAATCGGGCCATCGAGAGTGCCGACGAGTTGAATGTGGCGATCCGGACCGCGAAGATCGGTCAGGAGGTCCCGTTCGAGTACTGGCGGGACGGGCGTACGTTCAAGGGCACCATCACTCCCGCGAGCGACTGAGCGCCGTGACGATCGAGTGAGTCAGACCGGGACGAGGTAGATGTTCAGCAGTATCGGATGGGGCGAGATCGCGATCCTGATGGTCGCCGCACTGGTGATCCTCGGTCCGGAGCGCCTGCCCGGTGCCGTGTCCTGGACCATGCAGTCGATCCGCAAGGTCCGCGACTACGCGACCGGTGCGACCAATCAGCTCAAGGAAGAGCTCGGGCCCGAGTTCGAGGATCTCCGCAAGCCGCTGGCCGACCTGAACGAGCTACGCGGTATGACGCCGCGCACACTGGTCACCAAGCATCTGCTCGACGGTGACGATTCGCTATTCCGGCTCGGGGAGGACGCCACGACGGTCGACCGCACCACCTCGCCGGCCCCGCCGATCAAGCCGGTGTCCGCGCCGCTGTCCATGGAGAAGACCGACGCCGGGACCGCTGCGAGCCCGGCGAACACCGGGGGAGAGGCGTCGCCGCGACGGTCGGAGGGCGGACGCCCGTCGGTGGCCGACTGCGACGCCACCTAGGCCCTCCCGCACCCGAGACACCTACGACGACACCCCGGCCACCCACACGGGCGGCCGGGGTGTCGTCGTAGCTGGTCTCAGTCGTGCCGGACGGTGTCGAGGCCGAGGCTCATGCCGGCCAGGCCGCGCTTGCGGACCGCGAGCTTCGAGGCGATCGCGCGCAGCGCCGATCCCGACGCCGAGTCGGGTGCGGAGAGCACGACCGGCACCCCCGCGTCGCCGCCCTCGCGCAGCGCGGTCTCCAGCGGGACCTGTCCGAGCAGTTCCACCGGTGCGCCGACCATGTGGCTGAGCCGGTCGGCGACCTTCTGTCCGCCGCCGGACCCGAACGGCTCCATCCGGGTGCCGTCGGGCAGTTCGAGCCACGACATGTTCTCCACCACGCCCAGGATCTTCTGCCGGGTCTGCAGAGCAATCGCGCCGGCCCGCTCGGCGACCTCTGCCGCAGCCTGCTGCGGGGTGGTGACCACCAGGATCTCCGCGTTCGGGATCAGCTGTGCGATCGAGATCGCGACGTCGCCGGTGCCCGGCGGCAGGTCGAGCAGCAGCACGTCGAGGTCGCCCCAATAGACGTCGGCGAGGAACTGCTGCAGCGCGCGGTGCAGCATCGGGCCGCGCCACGTGACCGGGGTGTTGCCGTCGGTGAACTGACCGATCGAGATGAAGCGCACGCCGTGGCTGATCGGCGGCATGATCATCCGCTCGACCTGGGTGGGCTTGGCGTCGCTGCCGAGCATGCGCGGTACCGAGTGGCCGTAGATGTCGGCGTCGAGGACGCCGACGCTGAGCCCGCGTTCGGCCAGGGCGACCGCGAGATTGACGGTGACGCTGGACTTGCCGACGCCGCCCTTGCCGGATGCCACCGCGTAGACGCGGGTCAGCGAGCCGGGCTGGGCGAACGGGATCACCGGTTCGGCCTTGTCGCCGCGCAGTTTCTTGCGCAGCTCGGTCCGCTGCTCGTCGTTCATGACGTCGAGCTCCACGCGGACCGCTCCGACACCCGGCACGTCGGAGACCGCGGTCTCCACACGCTGGGAGATCTCGGTGCGCATGGGGCAGCCCGACGTCGTCAGGTACACCGCGACGTCGACGCTGGCATCGTCGTTGACGGTGACCGACTTGACCATCCCGATGTCGGTGATGGGCTTGCCGATCTCGGGATCCTTGACCTTGCCCAGAGCGGCACGAACCGCCGATTCGGAGGGCGCGACTGGAGTTGTCATCGCATCCAGACTACCGGCGACGACGACCGGGCCGGGTGGAGGTCCCGGCTCGCGTGCCGAGCCGGGAGGTCAGCGGGCGGGAACCGGGGTCGTCGCAGGTCCGGGCTGATTCGCGGGGGCCTGGCGGGTCGTCGGCGCCTTCTTGGTCGGCGGCGGGGCCGGCTGGCCGGGCAGGGTGATCGTCGGCAGGCACACGATGAAGCAGTCCTGCGGCGGCGGGCCCGGTCGGCGCGTCGACGGCGGCGCGGAGGTGGGCGGCGCCGACGGTGAGCTCGAGGGGCTCGACGACGAGCTGCTCGGCTTCTTCTTCGACGTGCTCGACGCCAGCCGCTTGGCCTCGGGGACCGGGTTGGTCGGCATCACGCCGGTCGCGTACGCACTGGCCCAGGTCAGCACGTTGACGACGTACTCCATCGAGCGGTTGTAGCGCAGGATCGCCGAGACGCGGGTGCCCTCGGCCATGATGTCGGCGACCCCGGCGCACAGGTAGCGCCCCGCGGAGTAGGTGGCGTCGAAGACGTTGTTCGGGTCGGCCTTGCCGTCGCCGTTGGCGTCCGAACCCCACGCGGCCCACGTGCTGGGGATGAACTGCATCGGGCCCATCGCGCGATCGTGTACGGGATCGCCGTCGAGGCGGCCGCCGTCGGTGTCCTTGATGACGGCGTTGCCCGCCAGCGAACCGTCGAGGACCGGGCCGGCGATCGGGTTGATCGTCGTGCCGTACTGGTCGACGGAGCCGTTGGACGCATGGTTGGACTCGATGCGGCCGATGCCGGCGAGCAGGAACCACGGCAGCTTGCACTGCGGGCTCTCGGCGCCGACGCGGTTGGCCGCCAGCTTGTAGGCCTGCAGCACGATGCCGGGTATGCCGAGCGGCCCCGACGGGAGGTCGCTCGCGAGCCGGAACTGCGGGGCGATGGGCGCCGGCTTCTCCGGCGGCGGTGCGAAACCGAGGAGCGTGGCCGGGGAGCCGGCGACGACCTCGGCCAGCGCCACGGGTTCGGCGGGCTCGGCAGGCGACGCGACGAGCACACCGTGTGCACTCGACGCGGTGGTGCCGAGCACCATCGCGCCGACCAGTGCGCCGCCGACGGCAACGGTCGCGGTGCGGCGGGGGAAGCGACGGGGACGGCGCGGTCCGCGGCGCCGCCGCACGAGATCCAACGGGCTCATCGGCGGCCGGCGTCCTGCTCGGGGCGCCCGGACCCGGGCGCCGCTGGGCACTCCACCGACCTCGTCGACCGTGTCGGACGGTTTGCCGTCCGTTCCTGCCGCATCGAATGCACGCTCACATCAACTCCGTTGTCAACACACGACACGTCTGCCCCCGATTCGCCGTGAATGCATGTCCCGGGTCCGTCGGCCCGTGAGCCGGGAGCGAATGCGCCGGCCGGAAACCGGTGAGGTGGGACCGGTCTGGGCCAAACTGTGACCCACCATACATAGTGGGTCCGATGACCAAATGGCGAACCCGACATTTGATCATCGGCAGTGAATTCGCTGACGGGACCCGGAAAGTTACCGACGCGAATGCGATGGGGCAGAAGTTACCGGAGTGACGTAACGAGTGGGTCTCGCCGTGCTGTGAACTTCCCGGATGCGGCCGCCGGGTGCTCGTCAGTGCGACTTCTCGGCGGCGTCGTCGCCGACTTCGTCGTCGGCGTCCTTCGCCTTGAGCCGTTCGGTGAGCTCGTCGAGCAGCTCGTCGAACTCGCGGCGGAGGTAGTCGCGGGTGACGGTGTCGCCGAGTGCCAGGCGGACGGCCGCGAGCTCGCGCGCCAGGAACTCGGTGTCGGCCTTGGTCTGCGCCGCGCGGGCCCGGTCCTCCTCCAGGGACACGCGGTCCCGGTTCTCCTGGCGGTTCTGGGCCAGCAGGATCAGCGGCGCCGCGTAGGCCGCCTGGGTGGAGAAGGCGAGATTGAGCAGGATGAACGGATACGGGTCCCAGCGGATCGCCACGGCCGCGAGGTTCAGCACGATCCACACCACGACGATGACGGTCTGGATGGCCAGGTAGCGACCGGTGCCCAGGAATCGCGCGATCCGCTCGCTGTACATCCCGACGACGTCGGAGTCGAGGTTGAAGGAGAAGCGGGGTCCCCGCGTGCTGGGTGTGTCGAGCTTGCGACCCTCGCTCATCGGAGCCTCACCCCGCCGGAGCCGGGATTCGCGACGTCCTCGGGCTCGGTCTCGCGCCAGTCGCGCGGCAGGAGCTCGTCGAGCAGGTCGTCGACGCTCACCGCGCCGAGGAGGTGTCCAGCCTCGTCGACGACCGGGCCGCACACGAGGTTGTAGGTGGCGAAGTAACGGGTCATCGTCTCCAGGGAGTCCTCTGGACGCAGGACGGCCAGGTCGGTGTCGAGGATTCCGCCGACGAGATGGGCGGGCGGTTCGCGCAGCATGGCCTGCAGGTGCACGCAGCCCAGGTACTTGCCGGTCGGCGTCGAGGTGGGCGGGCGCACGACGAAGACGATGCTCGCCGCCGCGGGCGTCAGATCCGGGTCGCGGACCCGTGCCAGGGCCTCGGCGATCGTCGTCGACGGGGTGACGATGACCGGTTCGGTGGTCATCACACCGCCGGCGGTGTCGGGGGAGTGCAGGAGCAGGCGGCGCACCGGCTCGGACTCCTCGGGGTCCATCTCCTCGAGCAGCGCCTCGGCCTCGGTGTCGGGCAGCTCGCCGAGGAGGTCGGCCGCGTCGTCGGGGTCCATCTCCTCCAGGATGGCGACCGCGCGGTCGCGGCCGAGGATCGCCAGCATCGCCTTCTGGTCGTCGGGCGGGAGCTCCTGCAGGACGTCGGCGAGCCGTTCGTCGTCGAGCGCCGAGGCGATCTCGCCGCGCCGCTTGGACGGCAACTCCCGCAAGGCGTTGGCGACGTCGGCCGCGCGCATCCCCTCGAACTGCAGGAGTGCCTGGGCGACGCCCTGTCCCGGCAGGTTCAGCGCGCTCTGGGTGATGCCGTGCACGCTGGACCAGTCCACGACGTGGGTCTCGTGGCGCCGGCGCAGGCCGCGCCGCCCCGCGCGGACCGCGACCCGCGAGACGACCCAGTCGCGGGTCCGGGTGCGCTCGATGCAGAGGTCGACGACGGTCACGTCGGCCTCGGCGAGCTCGGGGAGATCCGGGTCGACGACGCGCACACGCGTGTCGAGCACCTGGCCGATCGCCAGCGCCTCGCCGGGGCGGAGGTGGAGCCGGCGCAGGCTCACCGTGCCGGTGTTCAGCGTGACCGCGCGCGGCTCGATGTTCGTGACGCGCAGCATCGGGACGAAAATCCTTCGGCGCGTGGTCAGTTCGACGGCCAGGCCGAGGGCGCGCGGCTGCTGGCCGGAGAGCCGGATCGAGAGCACGACGTCGCGGACGCGCCCGATGGATTCGCCATCGGGACCAAGGACGGCCAATCCGACTAATCTGGCCACGAAAACCTTGCTCACCGACGACATGGAAGTAAGGGTAGTGCCAATGCGACGGCCGACGGTCGAGGCGACCGCCCGACCGTCATGGTCGACGTCGACTCCCGTGGGCGTCGACGCCCGAAGAGACGCTTGTAGAAGGGGAAGGTTCGACGAGATGACGAATCCCATGCGCCCGAGTCGCGAGACGCCCGGGCTCCCGACCCCGCCCAAGGGTTGGCCGATCGGTTCCTATTCGACCTACGCCGAGGCCCAGCGCGCGGTGGACTACCTGTCCGACCAGAACTTCACGGTCGAGGACGTGACCATCGTGGGCGTCGACCTGATGCAGGTCGAGCGGGTCATCGGTCGACTCACCTGGGGCAAGGTCATCGGCGGCGGCTTGGTGTCGGGCGCCTGGCTCGGCTTCTTCTTCGGCTGCCTCGTCGCCCTGGTGTTCACCGGCAACCCGCTCGGGCCGATCATCGTCGGCCTCGTCGGCGGCATGGTCTTCGGTGTGATCTCCGCGACGATTCCCTACGCGGCGACCCGGGGCCAGCGCGACTTCGCGTCCACGATGCAGTTGGTCGCCGGTCGCTACGACGTCCTCTGCGATCCCAAATCCGCAGAGAAAGCGCGCGACATGCTCGCGCGCCTGCAGCCCTGAGCCCGTCGGCGGCATTCGGACACGGCACGATCACGATTCCGGACGGAGTGGCACGCCCATGCCGAATGTGTTGCATGTCACGAATCGTGACGTATAGCGTTGCACCTCGGACGCTCACGGCGGAGCACCCCGCTCGTGTTGCGCCGCGTACGACATCGAGGAGGCTGCGTGCGGAGCAGGGTGAGCACTGATGTATCGGGCCGACCCGGCAGCGCCGGGCGGTCGGGCAGCGGCCCGAAGAAGTCCCGAACCACAAGCCGCGTAAGGCGAAAGGTCGTCGCGGCCGCGGTCGCCGCGGCGGCGATCCTGCCCGTCGTCTCCGCCTGTGGGGCGGGATACGAAGCGGGCGTACTGAATTTCTATCCGCCGGCCGACGGCGCCGACACCTTCGCCGCGATCGGCGACAAGTGCTCGGCCGAGTCGGGCGGCGCCTACAAGGTCGTCACGACGCCCCTCCCCAAGGGGGCCGACGACCAGCGACTACAGCTCGCGCGGCGGCTGGCGGGCAACGACGCAGGCCTGGACCTGATGGGCATGGACGTCGTGTGGACCGCCGAATTCGCCGACGCCGGTTGGATGGTGCCGGTTCCCGACGAGTTGGCGGCCGCGGTCACCGAGCGTTCCCTGGGCGGCCCGCTCGACACGGCGGTGTGGAAGACCGAGGACGACGAGAACGAGCGCCTCTACGCGATCCCGTTCTCCACCAACACCCAATTGCTCTGGTACCGCAAGGACGTCCTGGAGGACAAGGTCGGTCGCAAGCGCCCGGCCTCCACCTGGGACGGCATGCTGGAGGACGCGCTCATCAGCGGCCGCAACGGCGGTCCGACCTACATCATGGTGCAGGGCCGGCAGTACGAGGGCCTGATGGTGTGGTTCAACTCGGTGCTCGTCAGCGCCGGCGGCCAGGTCGTCGACCCCGACGACCCCGACAAGGTCACGCTGAACGACACCCCCGAGCACCGCGCGGCGACCGTGCGCGCGCTGCGCACGCTGAAGGCGGTCGCCACCGCGCCCGGCCACGACCCGTCGCTGTCCAACTCCGACGAGGGCTCCGCGCGGCTCGGCATGGAGAGCGGCAAGGCGCTCTACGAGGTCAACTGGCCCTTCGTGTTCCCCGGTATGCGCGAGAACGCGATCGCGGGCAGCGTCCCGTTCCTCGACCTGAAGCGCTTCGCCAACCTGTACGCCGACCCGAACAACCCGCCGTCGGACCGCGACGTCATCCCGGTGAACCGCGAGATGCAGAAGGTCTTCGACTTCGCCCCGTACCCGGGCTTCGAGGGCCTGCCGACCAAGACCACCCTCGGCGGTCTCAACATCGCGGTCGCCAGCACCTCCAAGCAGCAGGATCTGGCCTGGCAGGCGGCCGAGTGCATCACCAACGAGGCGTCGCAGAAGATGTTCTCGCTCAACGCGGGTCCGCCGCCGGTCATCGAATCCATCTACGACGACCGTGATTTCCGGCTCGCCTACCCGATGTGGGAGGAGATCAAGCGGCAGCTGGAGCCCGAACACGCCGCGGTGCGTCCGAAGTCGCCCGACTATCAGGCGATCTCGACCCTGCTGCAGGCGAAGCTGAGTCCGGTCGGCGCCTGGGACCCGGAGACCCTGGTCGATGAGCTGGCCGACGCCGTCCAGAAGGCAATCAACGGGGAAGGGTTGATCCCGTGACCGACGAGAACACGCCCCGCGACGACGATCCGGGCAACGAGTCCGGCTTCCGCGCCGGCCGCCACGCACTGCCCGACGATGCGCCCCCGCAGACCGGCCCCATCCCGATAGTCGGTGGGCCGCCGCCGGTCCAGTCCGCCGAACTGTGGAAGCCGCCGCCCGGCGGCCGTCACGAACAACAGGCCGCCGACACCTCCGGCTCCGCGGGCGGATGGAACGCCCCGGGTGCCGCGGCACCGGCCGGAGGCGCCGCGGGTGCCGCGACCGCTCTCGCCGAACGTCCCCGCGAGGAGAAGAAGGCCAAGAAGGCCAGGCTGAGCGAGGGTAAGTCGGCCGAGCGCCGGCTGGCGTACTGGCTGATCGCCCCCGCCGCGATCATGATGCTGTTGGTGACCGGATACCCGATCATCTACGCGTTCTGGCTCTCGCTGAACAAGATGAGCCTGTCCGCGCCGGGTGAACGCGAGTTCGTCTGGTTCTCCAACTACGGGGCAGTGCTCTCCGACGGCTACTGGTGGACCGCGTTCTCGGTCACGCTGGGCATCACGGTCGTGTCGGTGATCATCGAGTTCGTCCTGGGCATGGCCATCGCGCTGGTGATGCACCGGACGATCTTCGGACGGGGGACGATCCGCACGGTGGTCCTGATCCCGTACGGCATCGTCACCGTGGCCGCGGCGTTCTCCTGGTACTACGCCTGGACGCCGGGCACCGGCTATCTGGCGAACCTGCTGCCCGACGGCAGCGCGCCGCTCACCGAGCAGTGGCCGTCGCTGGCGATCATCGTCCTCGCCGAGGTCTGGAAGACCACGCCGTTCATGGCGTTGCTGCTGCTGGCGGGTCTGGCCCTGGTGCCCGACGACCTGCTGAAGGCGGCCCAGGTCGACGGTGCGGGGGCGTGGACGCGGTTGTGGCGCATCATCCTTCCGCTGATGAAGCCGGCCATCCTGGTGGCGCTGCTGTTCCGCACGCTCGACGCGTTCCGCGTCTTCGACAACATCTACGTGCTCACGCGAGGGTCCAACAGCACCTACTCGGTCTCGATGCTCGGTTACGACAACCTGTTCAAGGCCTTCAACCTCGGTGTGGGATCGGCGATCTCGATCCTGATCTTCTTGTGCGTGGCGCTGATCGCATTCGTGTTCATCAAGGGGTTCGGCACCGCCGCACCGGGTTCCGACGACGAGGGGAGGTAAGCCGGTGAATGCGAGCGGTAAATCGAAGGCCTGGTGGTCCATCGCCAACATCCTGGTGATCCTGTACGCGCTCATCCCGCTGCTGTGGATCATCAGCCTGTCGTTCAAGCCCGCGTCGAGCGTGACCGACGGCAGCTTCATCCCGAAGGAATGGACCCTCGACAACTACAAGTCGATCTTCGACACGAGCGCCTTCACCTCGGCGCTGATCAACTCGATCGGTGTCGGCCTGATCACCACCCTCATCGCGGTCATCCTCGGCACCATGGCGGCCTACGCCGTGGCGCGACTGGAGTTCCCGGGCAAGAAGGTCCTCATCGGCGCGGCGCTGCTCATCGCGATGTTCCCGCAGATCTCGCTGGTGACGCCGCTGTTCAACATCGAGCGCCGACTCGGCCTGTTCGACACCTGGCCGGGCCTGATCCTGCCGTACATCACCTTCGCGCTGCCGCTGGCGATCTACACGCTGTCGGCGTTCTTCCGCGAGATCCCCTGGGAACTCGAGAAGGCCGCGAAGATGGACGGCGCCACACCGTTCCAGGCGTTCACCAAGGTGATCGCCCCGCTGGCGGCCCCCGGTGTGGTGACCGCGGCGATCCTGGTGTTCATCTTCGCCTGGAACGACCTGCTGCTGGCGCTGTCACTGACCTCCACCGAACGCGCGATCACCGCGCCGGTGGCGATCGCGAACTTCACCGGCAGCTCTCAGTTCGAGGAACCGACGGGATCGATCTCGGCCGCCGCGGTCGTGATCACGATCCCCATCATCATCTTCGTTCTCTTCTTCCAACGTCGAATCGTGGCCGGCCTGACATCCGGCGCCGTGAAGGGATAACCCATGGCAGACATCGTTCTGGACAAGGTCACCAAGAAGTACCCGGACGGCTCGGTCGCGGTCCACGAGGTCGACATCGAGATCGCCGACGGCGAGTTCGTGATCCTCGTCGGGCCGTCGGGCTGCGGAAAGTCCACGACCCTCAACATGATCGCGGGCCTCGAGGACATCACCTCGGGCGAGTTGCGGATCGACGGCGAGCGCGTCAACGAGCGCGCCCCCAAGGACCGCGACATCGCGATGGTGTTCCAGAGCTACGCGCTCTACCCGCACATGACCGTCCGGGAGAACATCGCCTTCCCGCTGACGCTGCAGAAGCTGCCGAAGGACGAGATCGCGGCGAAGGTCGACGAGGCCGCCCGCATACTCGACCTCGGGCAGTACCTCGACCGCAAGCCGGCGAACCTGTCCGGCGGCCAGCGCCAGCGCGTGGCGATGGGCCGCGCGATCGTGCGCTCGCCCAAGGCGTTCCTGATGGACGAGCCGCTGTCGAACCTCGACGCGAAGCTGCGTGTGCAGATGCGCACGGAGATCGCGCAGCTGCAGCAGCGTCTGGGCACCACCACGGTGTACGTGACGCACGACCAGACCGAGGCGATGACCCTCGGCGACCGCGTCGTCGTGCTGCGCGGCGGGCACGTCCAGCAGATCGGCACCCCGCAGGAGCTCTACAACAACCCGGCCAACGTGTTCGTCGCCGGCTTCATCGGTTCACCCGCGATGAACTTCCTGCCCGGCCGGCTGAGCACCGAGGGCATCGACACCCCGATCGGCACGATCGCACTCGACGACCTCCGTTCGGTGCTCTCGCGGGCCGGTGACGTCGGCAGCAGCGGCGAGGTCCTCGTCGGCATCCGTCCCGAGCACATCGAGGACGCCGCGCTGGTCGACCCGACCACGCGTGCCCAGGGTGCGACGTTCTCGGCGAACATCGACGTCCTGGAGTCGATGGGCTCGGACATCTACGCCTACTTCGGGATCGGCTCGGGGTCGCGGGCGTCGAGCGACGCGCTCGCCGAACTGTCCGCCGATTCCGGCGCCGACCTGGGCGGAAGCCAGCTCATCGCGCGCCTGTCACCGGATTCGAAGGTCACCCGCGGGTCGACCGCCGAGCTGTTCTACGACGCGTCGAAGGTCGCGGTCTTCGACCAGAGCTCGGGCGAATCGCTGCGTCGTCGCTGAGCGGCGTCACCGACACCCACGCCGAGCGCCACCCCGGATTCGCGGGCGATCACCAGCGAGTCCGGGGTGGCGTTCGTCGTGTCCGACAGGCCTATCGGCGGTGCCGGCGGGAGTGGTCGCGCAGTTCGTCGAACACCTTCTCGTCCCACACGTGCCGGCGGATCAGGCGGTACCGCTCGCAGGCGAGCCACAGGTACAGCTCGGCGTCGCTCTCGATGTCCTCGCGGATGCCGGCCCGACGCGCCATGCGGACGACGGGCAGGAACTCCTCGCCGAACCACCGGCGCGCGACCTCGGTGCGGCTGAGGAACTCGCCGATCTCCTGGCTGAGCCGGAACCCCCACGCCTCCACGTTCTCGGCGAGCTCGGCGTAGTCGAAGGGATCGGACAGGCGGATCGCGTCGGCCTGGGAGCCCTCGAGCGGCACGCGGGACAGGAAGAGCCGCCGGTGGTCTTTGAGGATCAGGTCCGACGGCGCGTTGATGCCCTCCGGCGATATCCGCGTGTGGATCTCGGTGACGTAGGCGTCGATGGTGCGGTATCCGCGGGCGATCGCGATCGACACGCGGTGATGTCCGTCGATGACGAAGTGCATCGAGCCGATCCGATAGAGCTGCACCGGTGGCATGGACTCGCCGCGCCGCTGCGCGGCCGCGAGCCGCTGCCACCGCTCGCGCACCCGGGAGGAGGTCGGCCGGAAGTAGCGGTCGAAATCCTTGGTGCGGTCGACGCTTCCGACGATGGAGGACACCTCCACCACCTGGAGTCCGAGCACGGTCTTGCCGGTCACGCCGAGCGCCGCGCACACCTCGTCGAACGGCAGGATCGCGTTGATGTCGGCGGGCTGACGCGTGAACCACTGTGCGAGACGGGCACGTTCGGCCTGGCGGCGTAACCGTGCGAAGTCGTTCTCCGCGTCCGCCTCGGGGAAACCGGTGTCACGCGCCATGTCTGCGCCTCACGATCTCGACCCTCCCGGTAGTGGGATCGATGTCGAACTGACAGTATCCGACCACGTTCATCGACGTGGTGTGCTTGCCGATCGGCAGGTCGGCGGGGCAGTCGCCGTACGGATGGATGTGACCGTGCACCAGCAGCGTCGGTCGTAGCGACCGCACGAGCGGGTGGAAGCACTCGAATCCGCGATGCGGCTCGTCGTCGCGGTCGCCGACGCCGCGGGCCGGGCTGTGGGTGAGGAGGATGTCGACACCCGGGCGATCCGACCTCGACGTCGCGCGGCTCAGGGCGTTGCCGCACCGCAGGCGCAGGGATCGCAGCCGCTGCTGGGCGTCGGTGTACTGGTTCGACCCGCCGTTGTAGCGGCGAGACCCCCCGAGGCCGGAGATGCGGAGACCTGCGACGGTGACGGTCCGGCCGTCGGCGTTGACGGCGCCGGCCGGACCGGGATCGTCGGCCGGGAGACCGGCGCGGGTCCAGCCGGTCCGTCCCCGCCGGTATCCCCGCAGGTCGCGATCATGGTTGCCGGGCACGTAGACGCACGGGGCCTCGCACAGCTCGGACAGGGTCTCGAGGTAGCCGAACGGCAGGTCGCCCGCACCGAGCACGAGGTCGGGGCGGCCCTCGATGCCGACGCCGAGGGCGAGGGATTCCACCACCTCGTCGGCGACCGCCAGAACCCGGACCATGGCACCCAGGCTAGACGAGACGCCGGGGCGTGGAGTGCCTCTCGGTAGCCTGTCGGACGTGAGTGCATCGGTGACCGACATCGTCGGGAAGTACCTGTTGGACCGGCTCGGCGTCGAACCCCAGCGTGCGTCGGTGACCTTCCTCGGCGTCGAGCCGATCGATGTGCTGCGGTTCGTGACCGGCGACGCCGGACCCGAGGAACTGGTGTACGTGACCTCAGGCTGCGCGCGGCACCCGATGACCGATCCGACCGACCTGCACGCCGACCCGCTCCGCGGACCCCGCGCCGAACTGGTGGTGCGCCTGCGCCCCGACAGCCCGCTGCCCGGTCTGCACAAGCGGATGGCGACGCTGGCCGCCGCGCCGGCCGTGGAGGGCCTGATCCTGACCGCGGACGCGCTGGTCGACCTCGGGGAACCGCTGTGGGACGGGTCGTCGTGTACCGCGGTGCTGCTCGCCGACGACGACCTCGGCGAGGTGGCACTGCCCGAGCCGATGGACCCCGTTCGCTTCCTGCGGGCGATCCCGATCACCGCGAACGAGGCCGCCTGGGTGCGGCTGAAGGGTGCCGACGCGTTGCGCGAGGCGTGGCGGGAGGCCGGCATCGACGTCACCGCGCCCGACCGCGCGTCGGCCAGCCCCGCCTGACGCTGTCACTCGCCGGGTTTGGCCCGGGCACGGCTGGGGTATCGACAGCCAGAGGCGAAGTGCCTTCGCCGGTGACGGCGCGGTCGGAAGGCGGACGAGATGACACGGCGAGACGATGCATGCACGGCGGTGGTCCGATGACGGTGACCTCTGTGTACCCACTTGCACTGACCCGGCCCAAGGCCCCGACCGATCCGCTGGCGGCCAAGGTCTACCTGCCACAGCAGGACACCGAACTGCTCGTCGACGCCTTGCGCGAGCGCGGCGTGACCGGGGCGTCGGTCCTCGATCTGTGCACCGGTAGCGGCGCGGTGGCGATCGCCGCAGCCCGTCTCGGCGCGGCACGGGTCACCGCGGTCGACGCCTCCGCGGACGCGGTGACGTACGCGCGCGCCGGAGCCGAACGCGCGGGCGTGTCCGTGGACGTCCGGCTCGGGGACCTGCGACGTCACGTCGGACGTTACGACGTGGTCACCTGCAATCCGCCCTATGTTCCGACACCCGACGTGTCCGATCCGGAGTACCACCTGAACGGGCCCTCCCATGCCTGGGATGCGGGAATCGACGGCCGGGCCGTGCTCGACCCACTGTGCGCCCGCGTGCCGGACCTGCTCGTCCCCGGCGGTGCGTTCGTGCTCGTCCACTCGGAGTTCGCCGACGAGGAGGAGTCGGTGCGCGCACTGCGCGCAGGCGGGCTGCACGCCGAGATCGTCGACGAGCGGGTTATCCCGTTCGGCCCGGTGATGACCGCCCGCGCCCGATGGCTGGAGGAGCGCGGACTGCTCGAACCGGGATGCCGCGTCGAGCGGATCGTCGCGATCGTCGCCGTGGCCCCTGGAGACGCTGCGACCGGAGAGGCTGCGCGCACGCCGGCGACCGATCACACCGAACAGCAGACGTCATGACCGTCGAGGACGTCGTCGCCGACATGTCGACCGTGAGGAGCACGACCGTGGACGAGAACCCGCAGCCGGGCGCCGAGCGCAGGAGGGTGCGTGTCGTCCGCGGCGGTCCGGTGCTCGTCGAGGGGCCGGTGGACATCGAACTACCCGACGGCTGCCGCGTGCAGTCCGACCGGTTCATGGTCGCGGTCTGTGCCTGCGGGCGCAGCAAGAACTACCCGCTGTGCGACACCAGCCACCGCAAGCGCAGGCGGCGGCAGACTTCCTGACCCGACCACATCAACGGCTTCGGTCCCGACTCATCGAGTCGGGGTCGAAGCCGTTGTATGTCAGGTCGCCGGCGCTCAGATCCCGGGGAACGCGCTCTCGCCGCGCTCCCACGCATCCATCATGTGGGCGCCGAGCGCGTCCTCGACGAAGAGGAAGGCGCGGATGCCGAAGACCACGTCGGCCTCGGCGCTCGGATCGGAGCGGACGAGATCGCCGACGACGTCGGTGCGCAGGATCTGCTCGTGCACCGCGTCGGCCTCGACGTGCTCGCGGTAGAAGTGCCGGCAGGCCTCCGGGGCGTCGAGTCGCTCCAGGCCGGCCAGCAGGCGCTGCGACCCGGGCGGCGAGGTGATCTCGGTGGCCGCGAGATGGCCCACGGCCGCGCCCCGGTATCGGCGGTGGAGACCGAACAGCGACATCAGGTTCACCGGTGTCAGTGCCACACCCGGCACGGTGTCGAGGTAGCCCAGGTAGTCGGCCGACAGGTCGGACGCGCGGAGCAGGTCGGCGAACAGCTCCTGGTGGACGGCCTTGCCCCGACCACTGCCGTACTCGTCGAATTCGACTGCGACATAGGCGGCCTTCGCGTGTCCGCGCAGCCGCGGGATCGCCCAGGCGTGCGGATCGGCCTCCTTCAGGTGGTACAGCGAGCGCAGCGCGAACATCTGCCGGTACTGATCCCACGTCCCGTTGTCGCGCAGGTGATACGACGCGCCGTCGCCGTCGATGTCCTCGATGCACAGGTCGTCCATGACGTCGTCGACGTTCTCGTCGGACGCCGGGACGTCGCGGTGCAGGGCGTGGCGGAAGCGGCTCTCGAGGGCGGCGCGTAGCGACAGGAGCGCAGGATTCCATTCCCAGGCCACGTCGACGTCGGCGAATCCGACGTAGTGCATCTCGTAACAGAGGTAGAGCGCCAGCTGCAGGTCCTCACCGTAGGGATCGGCGTCGATCACGTGGGTGCCCAGGCCAGGTGCCTCCGTCGAGGATTCGGGGTCGCTGCGGAGAAGGTCGATCACGGCCTTCGACAGCGGACCACGCGCGCGGGGCAGGACGGGCACGCGAAAGACCTCGGACGTCGTGTCGGAAATGATCGAACTCGCTGTCACCAGCACTCCTCCCGGTCGGTCCGCCCAGACCCGGGGGACCGGGTCGCAGAACCGTCTCCGATTACCCGAACGGGCGCAGGTCAAACCCCACCTGGGCCGCGTCGCTCCTCGCCGCGCGGGTGGCGCGTACGGGCGGATCGGCGTGCTTCCAGCGTAGGCCGGAGAGCGACGCCGGTCAGCGCGATCGGAGGTCGGCGACGAGATCGTCGTCGAGCGAGGCCCGCACCAGCGCCGCGGCGAGGAGTTCGGGTCTCCCGCCGGCGAGAGCGGCGAGCTGGTCGGGGTCGGTGGGCAGGCCGAGTTCTTCGGCTCCCTGCAGTGCCCGCTCGTCGAACCGAGGGGCGGCCCAGGTCCAGACCGACTGCACCTCGCGCAGGAAGATGTCCGCACCGACCGGTCCGATGCCGGTGAACTCCTGGAGGAGATCGGCCACCTGCTCGGGGTCGTGGTCGCCTCGTTCGGCGAGCTCCCGCAGGTCGGCGTGGTAGTCGTCGAGGACCTTCCGCGCGGCTTCGCCGAGACGGGTCGCGGTGCTCTCGTCGTAGCGCTTGTAGTGCGCCCGGCCAAGTGCGTCGACGAGGTCCTGCCAGGACGCGTCCGCCATCGTCTGCGGCGTGCGGTACCCGGACGAGAAGAGTTCCCGGGCCGCCGCCACCGCGATGCCGGCCGAGATCCGGGTGGACAGCAACAACGACAGGACCAGCAATTCGAACAGGGGAGACGGGGTGTTCTTCAGCGTGATCCCGGCCTCGTCGGCGTAGGTGCGGCCCGCGCGGTCGAGCAGCTCGGCGACGGTCTCGTCGATCTCGGTGGAACTCATGGTCGGTCGGCTACCCGGCACCGGCCGTCGTCAATCACGCTGCGTTCGATCCCGTGCCCGCGGGCGACCAGCGCTGCTTGCGGGGATCGGCTCGGAACCGCCTCGACGATGTCTGCGCATCTGACGAGGCCCGGGCCGCCCTCGGCCCTCACAGCCAGTGGCTGCGCCGGAACACCACGAACAGCACCGCGCAGACCGCGACCAACAGTCCCAGGACGAGGGGATAACCCCAGGGCTGGTTCAGTTCGGGCATGTACTCGAAGTTCATCCCGTAGATGCCCGCGATCATCGTCGGCACCGCCGCGATCGCGACCCACGCGGAGATCTTGCGCATGTCGGTGGTCTGCTGGATGCCGACCTTGGCCGCCCCGGCCTGGAGCAGCGAGTTCAGCAGGTCGTCGTACTCCAGGACGCGGTCGATCACGGTGGTGAGGTGATCGGACACGTCGCGTAGGTGCCGCCGGACCTCCTTGGGCACCAAGGGATTTCCGTTGACGGTGAGAATGCGGAGCGGCTCGGCGAGCGGTGTCACCGCGCGCCGCAGCTCGAGGACCTCGCGGCGCAGGAGATAGACGGGGTCGATGTCGAGCCATCGGTTCTGCCTGCTGAACACCGATTCCTCGATGGCCGCGACGTCGACGTCCATGCGTTCGGTGACCGCGAGGTAGGTGTCGACGACCTTGTCGGCGACGGCGTGCAGGACCGCGGTGGGGCCGAGTGCGAGGCGTTCGGGCCGAGCCTCGAGGCGGCGACGCATCCCGGACAACTCGGTGTGCTCGCCGTGGCGCACGGTGAGCACGAAGTCGGGACCGGCGAAGACCATGATCTCGCCGGTCTCCACGACCTCGCTCGCCTTGGCCATCGACTCGTGCTCGACGTACTGGACCGTGCGCAGCACCAGGAACTGGGTGTCGTCGTAGACCTCGAGCTTCGGGCGCTGATGGGCGTGGACGGCGTCCTCGACGACGAGCTCGTGGAGCCCGAAAGTGCGTCCCACATCGGCCATCTGCGCGTCGTCGGGGGCGTGCAGCCCGACCCACACGAAACCCTCGCCGGATTCGCGGACCCGCTGCAGGGCCTCGCGATAGCCGACCTCACCCGGCTGACGGTGGCCGTTGACGTAGACGGCACAGTCGACGACGGCCCCGGTCGAGGACGGGGGCTGCGGGGGCGACGGGCTCGGGGCCCGGCGCGATGAGAGGCCACGGGAACCTGACCTCGGGATCGACGCCACGATTGCCGATGCTACCCGCGCGGGCAGCACAGCCGGGCGCGTCGAGGCCGCAACCTCGCCGGTGCGAGGACGACGGCAAGTAGCATCGCGTCCGTGCCATTCGACGTCACCGTGTACACGACGACGCTGATCACGTTGATCGTCATCATGGACCCGCCCGGTCAGATCCCGCTGTTCCTGAGTCTGGTGGGGCAGCGCTCGCCGGAGTACCGGCGCCGCGCCGCGTGGCAGGCGCCCATGGTGAGTCTGCTGGTGATCAGCGTCTTCGCCATCGGCGGCAAGGCGATCCTGAACTACCTGCACATCGGCATCCCGGCGCTGCAGGGCGCTGGCGGCCTGTTGTTGCTGCTGGTGGCGCTGCAGTTGCTCACCGGCCTGGGCAATGCCGGCAACCCGAAGGCGTCGGAGGACGTCAACGTGGCCCTGGTGCCGCTGGGCACCCCGCTTCTCGCCGGTCCCGGTGCCATCGCGGCCGTCATCGTCCAGGTCAGCAGTGTGAACGGCGAGGCGGCGGGCTATCTGGCGATCGCGGCGGCGATCGTCAGCGTCCACATCGTGGTGATGCTCGTCCTGCGCTACTCGACCTTCTTGATCCGGGTCCTCGGGGTCGGGGGCATCACGCTGCTCGCCAAGATCGCGGGTCTGCTGCTCGCGGCGATCGCGGTCCAGCTCGTCGCCGACTCGATCATGGGCTTCATCGCCCAGGGGGCGTGACCGACCGGGGACGCTCCGGCACATGGGCGGGCCCGCGCAACCGATACGGTGGCAGGGTGCGAAAGAGTCACGTCGGCAAACGTCTCGCGGTGGTGACCGGACTGGTCGCGATGCTCGTCCTCGGGCTGACCGGATGCGGCGACGACGCGGGCGCGCCCCGCGCGCTGGTGATCGGCTCCGCCGACCAGCCGGCGATGCGCGTGATGGCCGAGATCTACACGGGCGCACTGCGCAACGTCGGGTCGGTGGTCTCCGACGACCATCCCCTCGGCGACGATGCGACGCTTCTCGAGGAGATGGACCGTGCCGAGATCGATCTCTTCCCGGCCTTCACCGGCGAACTGCTGTCGCTGCTCGCGCCGTCATCGACCGCGGTCGGTGCCGAGGAGGTGTACGTCGACCTGAACCGGTCGTTGCCGCAGGGGGTCTCCGTGGGCGACGAGACGCCGGTGTCGGATGCCCCGCAGCTCTTCGTCTCGACCACACTGGCCGGGACCCTCGGTGTGTCCGGCCTCGACGATTGCGCTCTGCTGCCGCCCGGACTGCCCGTCATCGTCACCTCCGACCCGGAGCCGTCGACGCTGAAGGCGTTCGCCGACGCCGGCTGCCGCCTGGGCCCGGTGGAGACGGTCCCGACCACCGGGCAGGTCCTGGTGCGCGCCTCGCAGGGCGACGCGATCGGGTTGCTGGCGCCGCTCGACATCGCCGGTGAGGACGCCGAGGGCGCGTCGTCGGACGTGCAGGCGCTTCGCACCCCGGCGGGTGAGGGGGAGAACGCCGACGAGTCGCGCGCCGGCGGGTCCGCCGAGAAGCCTCGCGACGCGGCGGTGTCCGGACCGCGAGCGGAGATGCTGGTGCCGGTGTTCCGGACGGCGGCGCTGAACCGGGACCAGGTCAAGACGATGAACAAGGTGGCCGGCGAGATCACCACCGCCGACCTGGCCACGATGGCCGGTGAGGTCCAGACCGGCGGCGATCCGCGCGAGGTCGCGCAGGAATGGCTGGCCGAGCACGGCCTCTAGACGGAACGGACAGAGAGAAACACACGTCGGCGGGTCCCCGACCGACCCGCCGACGTGTGAGCTCAGATCGCGCCCGTCACTTGGCCTTCGACAGCGCCCAGCTGGTCGCCTTCGCCGCCACCCACTGGTACTTGGAGGCGACGAGACGGACCGCGAGGTCGAGGACGACCGCATCGGCGCCGACCAGGACGCGCGCCTTGTTCTTCTTGACGCCGTTGATGATCACGTCGGCCGCATCCTCGCTCGACATGCGCGCGAGGTACTTGTCGAAGAAGGCGGCGGTGGCCTTCTGGTCGTGGTCGCCCGACACGGTGGCGTTGCGGGCGATCGCGGTCTTGATGCCGCCGGGATGCACGCAGGTCACCTTGACCGGGTGCTTGGCGATGATCATCTCCTGGCGCAGCGCCTCGGTGAAGCCGCGGACGGCGAACTTCGCCGAGTTGTATGCGGCCTGACCGGGTTCGGACAACAGGCCGAACAACGACGACGTGTTGACGATGTGGCCGTCGCCCGAGGCGATCAGATGGGGCAGGAACGCCTTGGTGCCGTTGACGACGCCCCAGTAGTCGACGTCCATCACCCGCTCGATGTCCTTGAACTCCATCTTCTCGACCTCGCCGTGATGCGCGATGCCGGCGTTGTTGAAGACGACGTTGACCACGCCGAAGTGGTCCTTGACCGTGTCGGCGTAGGTCAGCACGGCCTCGCGCTCGGCGACGTTGAGCAGTTGGGAGTGCACCTCGGCGCCGGCCGCCTTCACCAGGCGCTCGGTCTCGGCGAGCCCGTCCGGGGTGACGTCGGAGATCGCCAGGCGCGCACCCTCTTTCGCCAGCTTGACTGCGATGTCGCGGCCCATGCCCGAGCCGGCGCCGGTGATGACCACGACCTTGCCGCGGAAGTCCTTCATGAGTTTCTCCTCGATCGAGAGAGTCGGTGTGCCGGTCAGGCGGTGACGGTCGCGGGCTGATCGCTCGTCGTCGTGCCGTCGATGTCCGGGGCGGGCAGGCGGCGCGCTCCGCGGACCACATCGTAGGCAGCGATGTCGAAGTGGCGGGTCGCATTGCGGAAGGCGAAGGTGAATCCGGGCCACAGCGTGGTGATGTTGCCGTTGGCGTCCTTGTACCAGGAGGCGCAGCCACCGTTGACCCACACGCTGTTGCGCAGCTTGTGCTGGATGTCGGAGTTGAACTCCTGCTGGGCCGACAGCTTCACCTCGGTGCGGGTGATGCCCTGCGCCCGAACGGTCTTCAGGTAGTCGACGAGGTAGTTGAGCTGGGATTCGATCATGTAGACCATCGACGTGTGCCCCAGGCCCGTCGACGGCCCGACCATCAGCATCATGTTCGGGAAGCCGTGGACGAACGAGCCCTTGTAGCCCTGCATGCCGATCTCGCTCCACACGTCGGCGAGGCTGCGCCGGCCCGAGCCGACGATCTTCTCGAACACCGGGGAGTCGGTGACGTGGAAGCCGGTGGCGACGACGATGACGTCGACCTCACGGATGGTGCCGTCCTTGGCGACGACGCCGGTCGGCGTGATCCGCTCGATGCCGTCGGTGACCAGGTCGACGTTGGGCCGGGCGAGGGCCGGATACCAGTCGTTCGAGCGCAGGATGCGCTTGCAGCCGACCTGGAACGTGGGGGTCACCTTGCGACGCAGCTCGGCGTCGCGGCCGACGCCGCGCAGGATGTTGGCGCGGCACAGCAACTCGACCGGCTTGAGCGCGGCGGGGGAGTAGGTGAGGCCGAAGGCGGTCGCCTCGTTGGCCGCGTAGATGGTTCCGCGGACGGCGGACTGGTAGCCCGGGATGTTCTTGTAGGCCCAGTGCTCGAGCTTGGTGTACGGACGCTCGGTGCGGGGCACGATCCACGGGGCGGTGCGCTGGTAGACGTCGAGACGCGAGGTGATCTTGGCCAGCTCGGGCACGATCTGGATCGCCGACGCGCCGGTGCCGATCACCGCGACGCGCTTGCCGGAGTAGTCGAAGTCGTTGTCCCAGCGGGCCGAGTGGACGATCTTGCCCTCGAAGGAGTCGATGCCCTCGATGTCGGGGAGGTTCGGCTCGCAGAGGGGGCCGACGCCGCCGACGAGGATGTTGGCGCGGACCTGGCCCTTCACGCCGTCGCGCTCGGTGTCGATGATCCAGCGACCCTGCGCCTCGTTCCACTCCGCGTGGGTGACCTCGGTGCCGAACTGCGCCTTGGCAGGGATGCCGTGCTGCTCCGCGACGTCGTTGATGTAGGCGTGGATCTCGGGCTGGTGTGAGTACGACCGCGACCAGGTCGGGTTCTTCGCGAACGAGTAGGAGTACAGCTGGGAGGGCACGTCGCAGGCCGCGCCGGGGTAGGTGTTGTCGCGCCACGTGCCGCCGAAGTCGTGACCGCGGTCGAGGAGGACGTAGTCGTCGAACCCGTTCTGCTTGAGGCGGATGGCGGCACCCAGCCCCGAGAAGCCGGCGCCGATGATGGCGATCTCTACATCGTTCGTTGTCATGGTGACACCATAGGGGTGATACTGAACACGTGTCAATAGCTATTGAACAAGACTCAATAGAGGTAATCTGGGCCGGTGACCAGTAGAGGAACGTCCGAGGCCCCGGTGAGGGAGAACAAGAGTCCTTCCAAGCGCACCCGAATGAGCCCGGAGGCCAGGCGCGATCAGCTCCTCGAGTTCGGTCTGGAGATGGTCAAGGAGCGCCCTCTCGAAGAGATCACCATCGACGCCATCGCCGACGCGGCCGGGGTGTCGAGGGCGCTGTTGTTCCACTATTTCGCGTCCAAGCAGGACTACCACGTCGCCATCGCCCAGGCCCAGGCCGACCGGCTGCTGGCGTGCACCGAGCCAGACGACTCGCTCGGGGACCCCATCGCGATCCTGACCGCCTCGATGGAGGCGTTCGTCGACTTCGTGAGCGAGAACCGGACCGCCTACACGGCGTTGATCCGGGGTGCGTCGAGTTCCGACCCCGCGATGCGCGACGTCTTCGACCGCACCCGCGAGGTGATGGTGCAGCGGGTCCTCGACCACGCCCCGGGCTTCGGCGTCGAGGTCAGTCCCGCGGTCGTGTTGAGCGTGCACGGGTGGATCGCGTTCGTGGAGGAGACGGCGATCCGCTGGCTGACCGAGCCGACCGTGAGCCGCGAGGAACTGCTCGCCCTGATCACCGGAGCACTGCCGGCTCTCGCGACTGCCGCGGTCGGCGCCTCGGCCTCTGCGGTGTAGGCGCGGAGCCCCACCCGGCGCCGGGTGCACGACGAAGAAGAGAGGCCCTGCCGGATGATCCGGCAGGGCCTCTCTCATGTCTCGCGGAGACTACTCGGCGAATGCCTCGTCGAGGATCTCCTGCTGCTCGACCGCGTGCACCTTGCTCGAGCCCGACGACGGAGCCGACATCGCGCGGCGCGACACACGGCGCAGACCGCCGAGGATGTCCGGCAGGACCTCCGGCAGCCACAGGCCGAGGAACGGCCACGGACCCTGGTTCGCCGGCTCCTCCTGGACCCAGCGGAACTCCGAGGCGTTGCCGTACTGCTCCAGCGTCTTGCGCAGGCGGCGGTGCGGGACCGGGTAGAGCTGCTCGATGCGGACGATCGCGATGTCCTCGCGGCCGTCCTTGTCGCGGCGGGCGGCGAGCTCGTAGAAGAGCTTGCCGCTGACCAGCAGCACACGCTTGACCTTGCTGCGGTCGGCGCCTTCCTTGGCGAAGCGCGGGTCGTCGATCACCGAGCGGAACTTGTCCTCGGTGAACTCCTCGACCGCGCTGACCGCAGCCTTGTTGCGCAGCATCGACTTCGGGGTGAAGACGATGAGCGGGCGGCGGATGCCGTCGAGGACGTGGCGGCGCAACAAGTGGAAGTAGTTGGCCGGCGTCGACGGCAGGGCGACGGTCATCGAACCCTCGGCGCACAGCTGCAGGAAGCGCTCGATACGGCCCGAGGTGTGGTCGGGACCCTGGCCCTCGTGGCCGTGCGGCAGCAGCAGCACGACGTCGGACAGCTGGCCCCACTTGGCCTCACCGGACGAGATGAACTCGTCGATGATCGACTGCGCGCCGTTGACGAAGTCGCCGAACTGCGCCTCCCACAGCACGAGCGCATCCGGGTTGCCCACGGAGTAGCCGTACTCGAAGCCCACGACCGCGAACTCCGACAGCGGGGAGTCGTAGACCATGAAGCGGCCGAGGTCGTCGCTGCCGTCGAGGGGCTTCAGGTGGTTGAGCGGGGTGTACTCGGACCCGTTCTGCCGGTCGATGAGCACCGAGTGACGCTGGGTGAACGTGCCGCGTCGCGAGTCCTGTCCGGACAGGCGGACGGTGCGTCCCTCGAGGACCAGCGAGCCGAAGGCGAGGAGCTCGGCGAAGGCCCAGTCGATGTTGCCGTTGCGGGCCGCCTCGGCGCGACGCTCGAGGACCGGCTTGACACGCGGGTGCGGCGTGAAGCCCTCGGGCACGTCGACGAAGGCGTTGCCGATGGTCTCCAGGACGTCCTTGCCGACCGCGGTGACGAGCTTGGTCGGGAGGGTCTGGTCGGCCTCGACCGACGGCGAGGGCTCGGGACGGTACTTCTCGAGTTCCTTGACCTCGTTGAAGACCCGCTCCAGCTGGCCCTGGTAGTCGCGCAGGGCGTCCTCGGCCTCCTTGGTCGAGATGTCACCGCGACCGATCAGGGCCTCGGTGTAGCTCTTGCGGACACCGCGCTTGGTGTCGATGACCTCGTACATCGCCGGCTGCGTCATCGACGGGTCGTCGCCCTCGTTGTGGCCGCGGCGGCGGAAGCACACGAGGTCGATGACGACGTCCTTGTGGAACTTCTGGCGGTAGTCGACGGCGAGCTTGGCGACCCAGACGCACGCCTCGGGATCGTCGCCGTTGACGTGGAAGATCGGCGCGCCGATCATCTTCGCGACGTCGGTGCAGTACTCGGTCGAGCGGGAGTGCTCGGGCGCGGTGGTGAAGCCGACCTGGTTGTTGACCACGATGTGCACGGTGCCGCCGGTGCGGTAGCCGGGCAGCATCGCCATGTTCAGGGTCTCGGCGACCACGCCCTGACCGGCGAACGCGGCGTCGCCGTGCAGCATCAGCGGCAGCACGGGGAAGCCCTCGTCGTCGTCGCCGAGCAGGTCCTGCTTGGCGCGGACGAGACCCTCGAGAACCGGGTCGACCGCCTCGAGGTGGCTCGGGTTGGCGGTCAACGAGACGTTGATCTCGTTGTCGCCGAACATCTGGTAGTACTTGCCCTCGGCACCGAGGTGGTACTTCACGTCACCGGAGCCGTGCGCCTGCGACGGGTTCAGGTTGCCCTCGAACTCGGTGAAGATCTTCGAGTACGGCTTGCCGACGATGTTGGCGAGCACGTTCAGGCGACCGCGGTGCGGCATGCCGATGACGACCTCGTTGAGGCCGTGCTCGGCGCTCTGGTCGATGACCGCGTCCATCATCGGGATCACCGACTCGGCGCCCTCGAGCGAGAAGCGCTTCTGGCCGACGTACTTGGTCTGCAGGAACGTCTCGAAGGCCTCGGCGGCGTTGAGCTTGCTCAGGATGTACTTCTGCTCGGCCACCGGCGGCTTGACGTGCTTGACCTCGACGCGCTCCTGGAGCCACTTCTGCTGCTCCGGTTCGAGGATGTGGGTGTACTCGACGCCGATGTGGCGGCAGTACGCGTCGCGCAGGATCGCGAGCACGTCGCGCAGCTTCATCTTCTCCTGGCCGTGGAAGCCGCCGACCTTGAAGGTGCGATCGAGATCCCAGAGGGTCAGGCCGTAGGTCGCGATGTCCAGGTCCGGATGCGCGCTGCGGGCGTCGCTGTTCATCATCAGCGGATCGATGTCGGCCATGAGATGGCCGCGGCTACGGTAGGCCGCGATCAGCTCGAGCACGCGGGTGCTCTTGTCGACGAGTCCGGCGGGGATGTCCCGGCGCCAGCGGACCGGCTCGTACGGGACGTGGAACGCCGTGAAGATCTCGTCGTAGAAGGCGTCGTCGATCAGCAGCTCGTGGATGGTGCGCAGGAAGTCGCCCGACTCCGCGCCCTGGATGATCCGGTGATCGTAGGTCGAGGTCAGGGTCATCAGCTTGCCGACGCCGAGCTCGGCGATCTGCTCCTCGCTGGCGCCCTGGAACTCGGCCGGGTACTCCATCGCGCCGGCGCCGATGATGGCGCCCTGGCCCTTCATCAGGCGCGGCACGGAGTGCACGGTGCCGATGGTGCCGGGGTTGGTCAGCGAGATGGTGACGCCGGTGAAGTCGTCGGCGGTCAGCTTGCCGTCACGCGCCCGCCGGACGATGTCCTGGTAGGCGTTGTAGAACTCGGCGAAGCCCATCTGCTCGCACTTCTTGATCGCCGCGACGACGAGAGTGCGGTTGCCGTCCTTGCCGACCAGGTCGATGGCCAGACCGAGGTTGGTGTGGGCGGGGGTGACGACGTGGGGCTTGCCGTCGATCTCGGCGTAGTGCCGGTTCATGTTGGGGAAGGCCTTGATGGCCTGGACGATCGCGTAACCCAGGATGTGGGTGAAGCTGACCTTCCCGCCCCGGGTGCGGGCGAGGTGGTTGTTGAGGACGATGCGGTTGTCGATCATCGCCTTCGCAGGCACCGCGCGAACACTGGTCGCCGTGGGGATCTCCAGCGAGATCGCCATGTTCTTGGCGATGGTGGCGGCCGGGCCGCGGAGGGCCTTGTTGGTCTCCGCGGGCTCCTGGGCGTCCTTGGCCGCGGCCTTCGCATCGGCCTTGGGCGCGGGCTTCGAGGCGGATCGGGCCGAGCCGTCGCGACTGGCGATGCTGTGGCCGGACGCGGCCTTCGTCGCGGTCGACTCCTTGGCCGGAGCGGGCTTGCGGGGCGAGGCGGTCCGCGTCGGGGTCTGGTCGAGAGTGACCTGCTTGCTCTGGGGTGCCTGGGCGGGGCGGGCCGCCTTCGGGGCGGGGGTCCCGTTCGCGGAGGCGGGGGCGGCCTTCGCGCTGGGTGCCTTGCCGTTGGAGGCGGAGTCGCCGCCGGGTTGATAGTTCTCGAGGAGCTCGTGCCAACTGGGGTCCACCGAGCTCGGGTCTTCCTTGAATTGCTGGTACATTTCCTCGACCAGCCAGGTGTTCTGTCCGAAGTCAGAAGTCGAACTGCTGCTCACAGCGGTATCTCGCCTCAATTCCCTGAAGGTGCCGGGTTCTTCGCCACGCTGTCGTCTCTTGTGGAGACTATCGGTGAACCAACTGCCGATGCTACGCGTCGTCTACTGCGTCACACCCACCGACCTGCTACTACGGAGTCAGTTCGTGATCTGGGTGATTCGGCGCAGAGGGTTCGGTACGTGGAGGGGCGACGCGCGCCGTTGCGCGTCCTGTCAAATGCCCGCGTGCGGGTCGGTGTCCACCAGTTGTCTCGTGCTGTTGTCCGGACCGTGATCCGGGGTGGTGGACGCCTCCGCACCGGGCTGCGGTACCGGGTTCGGGAGTTCGACGTCGGGGGCTTCGTCGGGGTTGACGCCGGCTTCCCAGAATCCGCGGTACAACGTGTCCAACGCGAGCAACTGCTCATGTGTTCCGCGTTCGACGATTCGGCCTCGATCGACCACGGCGATGGTATCCGCGCGCGCCGCCGTGGCCAGACGGTGGGCCACGATCACCGACGTCCGCCGCCGGGTCATCGCGCGGCCAGCCGCCAGCACCTTCGCCTCGGTCGCCTGGTCGAGGGTCGCGGTCGCCTCGTCGAGCAGCAGGATGTCGGGGTCGACGAGTTCGGCCCGCGCGAGGGCGATCAGTTGCCGCTGTCCGGAGCTGAGGCCGCGGCCGCGTTCGCCGACGGGGTGGTTCATCGCGCCGGGGAGCGCGGCGATCATCGGCAGCGCGCCGACCGCGGCGGCGGCCCGGGCGATGGTCGCGCGGTCCGCGTCGGGGCGTCCGTAGGCGATGTTGTCGGCCACCGTCCCGGTGAACAGGTGCGGTTCCTGCGGCACCAGTCCCAGCCGGCGGCGGTAGTCGGAGAGCACGATGCCGCCGATGTCGGTGCCGTCGACGAGAATCCGCCCCGACGTCGGATCGTAGAAGCGGGCCAGCAGCTTCACGATCGTCGACTTGCCGGCGCCGGTGCGTCCGACCAGCGCGAGCGACGTGCCCGCCGGGATGTGTAGATCGACGTCACTCAGGGCATCGGCCCGGGTGCCCTCGTAACGGAATCCGACACCCTCGAAGTCGACCTTCCCGGCGAAACCGCCGGCGGGTGCGGGAACATCGTCCGGATCGGTCCGCAACGAACTGCGGGTCCGGAGCAGGTCGCCGATCCGGCGCAGGCCGACAGACGCCTGCTGGTAACCGTCGAAGACCTGCGACAGCTGCTGGACCGGGCCGAAGAGCATCGTCAGGTAGAGGACGAAGGCGACCAGCGTCCCGGCCGAGAGCGAGCCGCCGGCCACCAGGCCGGCGCCGACGCCGAGCGCGACGGCGGTGGCGAGATCCGACATCAGCGTGATCAGCGGGAAGTAGGTGGCGATCGCGCGCTGGGAGACCATGCGGGCGGCCACCCACTCCGCCGACCGCTGCGCGAAGCGTCGTTGCGCCGCGTCGGTGCGGAGGTAGGACTGGGTGGTCTTGATGCCGGCGATGTTCTCCTGGAAGTCGGCGTTGACCGAGCTGATCAGTTCGCGGGCGCGCGTGTACGCGCGGCTCGCCACCCGGCGGAACACGACCGTCGCAGCGATGAGGAACGGGAAGACCGGCAGTACCAGCAGGCCGAGGGACGGGCCGGTGATCAGCAGTGCCGCCATCACCCCGACGAGCGTGAGGACCGCGACCACCGCCGAGGTCAGGCCGGTCTGCAGAAATGACGACAGCGCGTCGATGTCGGTCGTCATGCGCGTCATGATGCGACCGGACAACTCGCGCTCGTAGTAGTCGAGGCCGAGCCGCTGGATGTGGGCGTAGCTGCGGATGCGCAGTCCGAACAGGACCCGTTCGCCCGCCCGCGTGGACGTCATGGTGAGTGCGGCGGCGGCAATCCAGCCGACGCCGACGAGGGCGAGACCGCCGAGTGCCGCCCACCAGAGCGTGAACGCGTCCTCGTGGCCGGCGGCGTCGATGACCGAGCGGGCGATGCTCGGGAAGGCCAGGCCCGCGAGGGTGTCGACGCCCACGGCCACGAGCGCCGCGGCGAGCAGCCAGGAGACCGGACGCAGGAGGCCGCGGAGTGTGAACACGGGGTTCTCGCGCCGGACCTCGGCCACGTCGACCCGGGGTTGCTCGTCGGCGGGCGGCAACAGGTCGAGTTGTTGTCGGAGCTCGGGGGTCTCGGGCATGGAGCCCAGCGCGCTGCCCATGCCCCCGCCCCGTGCCCCGGGGCGGGGCGTGGCGGGGGAGCCGGCCGGACCGGCCGCGTCCGAAGTCGCGAGATGCGTTGTGGGCCAGAGTTTCTCGATGTCCTCCGGAGTGGGCTCCGGCGGTGTCGGGATCTCGTCGTCGGCGTTTGGGTCGACGGTGACCGACGACATCAGCTCGCGGAAGCGAGGGGACGTCGCCTCGAGTTCGGCGACGGTGCCCACCGCCGCGATCCTGCCCTCGTCGAGCACCGCGACGCGGTCGGCGAGGACCAGCGTCGAGCGGCGGTGGGCGAGCACGAGCATCGTGCGCCTCTCCTCGCGCAGACGGCCGAGGATGCGGGACTCGGTCGATGCGTCGACGGCCGACGTCGCGTCGTCGAGGACGAGGATGCGCGGATCGGCGAAGAGTGCGCGCGCGAGCGCGATGCGCTGGCGCTGCCCGCCCGAAAGGGTGAGGCCACGTTCCCCGACCACGGTGTCGTACCCCTGTGGGAGTGCCTCGACGAACTCGGCGGCGTCTGCGGCCGCGGCCGCCGCGGCCACCCGCTCGTCGAGGGCCGCCCGTTCGGCGGGGGAGAGATCGGAGGTGTCCACTCCGGCGCCCATCGCGATGTTCGCGGTGATGGTGTCGGAGAAGAGGAAGGGCTCGTCGAAGACGACGGCGAGTGCACTGTGCAGCGCGCGCGGGGAGAGATCCTCGATCGGGTACTCGGCGTCGGGGCCGACGATCGCGATCGTGCCGCGGTCGGGCCGCTCGAACCTGCTGACGAGGTCGGCGATGGTCGATTTGCCCGACCCGGGCGGGCCGACGATCGCCACGCACTCGCCCGGCTCGATCCGCAGGTCGATCCCGCGCAGGACGGCGGGGGGATCGTCGGCGTCGTGGGTGTGATGGGCGAACGACACGTCGGCCAGTTCCACCCCGAGCGGGCCGTCGGGCAGGGTCCCGGTGGCCTCCTCTCCGGGATCGCGGGGATGGTCGATGACGTCGTAGACGCGCTCGACCGCGGCGCGGGCGAGTTGGGCGTTGACGATGAGATTGGTGAGCAGGCGTGCGATGCCGGTCATCGTCGTGACGTAGGTGGTGAAGGCGAGGAAGGTGCCGACGGTGATCGCCCCGGTCATCGTGAGGTGCCCGCCGAGGACGATGACGCCGACCATCCCCAGCTGCGGGATGGCGGCGAGGGTCGGGGTGAACCGGGAGTTGATGCGGGCGGCGCGCATCCGCCGGGAGAACAGCGTGCGGCAGCGGCCGACGAGGGTGTCGACGGCGCGGTCCTCCTGCCCGAAGCCCTTCACGACGCGGACCCCGGTGACGGTCTCCTCGACGTGCTGGGCGACGTCGGCGGCCGCCTGCTGGGCCGACCAGGTCGCGGCGAACAGGCGGCGCCGGGTGCGGAACACCTCGAGCGCGATGAGCGGGGCGATCACCAGCGCGACCACGGTCAGCAGCGGCGACAGGTAGGCCATGATCACCAGCGCGACCACCAGCTGCACCGCGGCGCCGAGTGACAACGGGGCCATGGCGAGCAGTCCCTGGACCACCTGGATGTCGGAGATGGACCGGGACACGATCTGGCCGGTGCGTATGCGGTGCTGGCTGCGGCCGTCGAGGTGCAGGAGGGTGTCGAGCAGGCGCAGTCGCAACGCGTTCTGCACGTTGACCGCGAGTCGGCCCGCGAAGAGGCGCCGACCGAGGTGGCACGCATAACGGACGACGGCGAACACGACCAGCGCCGTGACGAAGGTCGACAGTGCGAGGTCGTCGTCGACGACGCCGGTCGCCCGGTCCATGGCCCCCTTGGCCAGGAGCGGCAGGACGGCGTCGGCGGCCACTCCGAGCATGGTGACGGTCAGGGTCACCACGGCGATACGCCGATACCGCCAGGCCTCGCCCAGCAGTTTGCGTATCCAACCGGGCGAGCTGGTGACGGTGGTGTCGGGTGCTGCGGCGTCGGGCGTGGTGGGCTCCGATCTCACCGCGAGCCGGGCGGCAACCCGTCGGAGTCGCCCACGACCTCGGCGTCGAGCACCCAGAACGGCGGCGGAGGACCGAAGGCCTCCCGCGCGTTGTGGATCACCTTGCGGCCCAGCGCCCGGCTGCCGGCGCCGCCGATGACGGCGCCGATCCCCGCGGGCATGAGCTTGCCGACGATGAGCGGCGCGCGCCGGATCGCGTACTTGCGGACGAGTTTGTTGACCAGGGTCTTGTTGAGCCTGGTCATCGCGCCCGACGGCAGTGCGACACCGCCGAGGCGGCGCAGCGGGCCGCCTCGGGTGCCGACCACCCGGCCGAGTGCGAGGACGCCCTCCTCGCCGAGCGCCACCGTCAGCACCAGGGCCTTGCGACGCTCGGTCTCGTGCAGCGCGATGCCGTGGACCTCGGCGATCGACAGCGCGAGCAGGGCCGACGCCTCGAGGAAGAACGCGGTGTCGCCGGTCAGCGCGCCGAACGCCGTCATGGTCCCGACGCCGGGGATCGCCGCTGCGGCGCCGACCGCCCCTCCCGACCCCGTCACCGCGGCCAGGTAGCGCTTCTCGAGGCGTTCGATGATCTGCGCGGGCGTCTCGTCGGGATACTTGCGCCGCAACGAGTCCACGTACTTCTTGACCGCCGGGGCCTGCAGGCGCTGCGCGCGGTCGAGGAGGCCTCCGGTGACCTCGACGGCCTTGCCCGGGGCCTTGGGGGTGGTGTCTGTCATGAGCGCGGTACCCAGTTCTCTTCGGGCACGACCTCCTCGGGTCGTGGCGGGCCGGGCGGGGTGCCGTCGCCGAACGGACGGCCCCCGAGTTCCTCGCGGTGATGCGGGGTCAGCCACCCGCGCAGGTCGGGCCCCTTGGGCACGATCTGCGTCGGGTTTATGTCGGTGTGGACGATGTAGTAGTGCTGCTTGATCTGGGTGAAGTCGGTGGTGTCGCCGAAACCCGGGGTCTGGAAGAGGTCGCGCGCGTACGCCCACAGCACCGGCATCTCGCTCAGTTTGCTCCGGTTGCACTTGAAGTGGCCGTGGTAGACCGCGTCGAAGCGGGCGAGGGTGGTGAACAGGCGGATGTCGGCCTCGGTGATGGTGTCACCGACGAGGTAGCGCTGCGCAGAGAGCCGCTCGGACAGCTCGTCGAGCTTGGCGAACAGTCGGTCGTACGCCGACTCGTAGGCCTCCTGGCTGCCCGCGAAGCCGCAGCGATAGACGCCGTTGTTCACCTCGGTGTAGATCCCGTGGCTCACCTCGTCGATCTCGTCGCGCAAGGGTTCGGGGTAGAGATCCGGGGCGCCCTCGCGGTGGAACGCCTTCCATTCCAGCGAGAAGTCGATGGTGATCTGCGGGAAGTCGTTGGTCACGACCTCTCCGGTGGTGGTGTCGACGATGGCCGGCACCGTGATGCCCTTCGGGTACCCGGGGAACCGCTTCTCGTACGCGTCCTTGAGCCGGGGGATCTTCAGGACCGGGTCGACGCCGCCGGGATCGAGGTCGAAGGTCCACGAGTTCTTGTCGTGGGTCGGTCCGCAGAGTCCGAGGGAGATCGCGTCCTCGAGCCCCAGCAGGCGCCGGACGATCAGCGTGCGGTTGGCCCAGGGGCAGGCCCGGGCGGCGATGAGCCGGTACCGGCCCGCCTCGACCGGGTAGCCGTCGCGACCGTCCGCGGTGATGCGCGTCTCGATGTATTTCGTGTCCCGGACGAACTCCTGCCCGGTCATCACGTAGCTACCCTGCGCGTCGGTGCCGGCAGGGGTGGATTCGTCCGGCGATGGGGTCATGGGCTCCACAGTAATGATGCGCGTCGACAGACGCCGCGACCTTGACACTCGCGAATATTCCAGCTGGAATATTCGGCACGGGAGACCGGGGTTCGCACGAATCCCGACCGTCGTACCGCGGCGGGGCGCGCCGGATCGGCGGCATCGGCATCGGACCCACAGGCATCAGGAGGCGGTCGTGGCACGTTCTGAGCGCCCCGTGCTCGGACCGGTGGCGATCCTCGTGCTCGGACTGCTCGACGAGCGTCCGATGCACCCCTACGAGATGGTGCAGACGACCCTCGCACGCCAGGAGGACCGCCTGGCCAAGTTCCGTGCGGGCACGCTCTATCACGCGGTCGACCGGCTCGCCGGGCAAGGACTCATCGAGGTGTGCGAGGTCCGGCGCGAGGGCAACCGGCCCGAACGCACCGTCTACGCGATCACCGAGGCGGGCCGGACCGCGCTCACCCACAACCTCGAGCGCATCCTCGAGACCCCGGCCGAGGAATACCCCGGGCTCTACCTCGCGCTGTCGGAGGCCCACGGGCTCCCGCGGCAGCGGGTGATCGAGCTCCTCGGACGCCGCATCGCCGCGATGCGGGCCGAACTCGACGACGTCGCCGCGATGGCGGCCGAGGCGCGGGCGTCGGGCAAGCCGGAGATGTTCGTGCTCGACCTCGGCTGCCGCGTCGCGACGCTGACCGCGCAGCTCGCCTGGCTCGACGACCTCGTCGACCGCCTCCGCGACAACCGCATCGAGTGGCTCGACGACCCGGATTCGCCGTATCGCACCGGATCGACCCCGCCGGTGACCGGAACGGCCGGGACCGCCGCGGTCCCAGACGAAACACAGACCACCCGGTGACGCCAGATCGCTCGGGAACCACAGCCCACCCGGGGTCCATGCCCCGCTCAGAGACAAGAAGGTCGAGTAACCGATGACCACTCCCGACGCCGGAGTCGGCGGCACCTCGGTGACCACGCGCCCATGGGCGGCGCTGATGGCGCTGTGCGTGGGTTTCTTCATGATCCTCGTCGACATGACGATCGTCGCGGTCGCCCAGCCGCGCATCCAGGCCGACCTGGACACCGACGTCAACGGGGTGGTGTGGGTGACCAGCGCCTACCTGCTGACGTATGCCGTGCCGCTGCTCATCACGGGTCGTCTCGGCGACAAGTTCGGGCCGAAGAGCATGTACCAGATCGGCCTCGTCGTCTTCACCATCGCGAGCGTGTGGTGCGGCCTGTCGTCGTCGATCGGCGAACTGATCGCCGCCCGCGCCCTGCAGGGCATCGGCGCCGCGCTGATCACGCCGCAGACGATGTCGCTCATCACGCGAATCTTCCCGCCGGAGAAGCGCGGTGCGGCGATGGGCATCTGGGGCACGGTGGCCGGTGTCGCCACCCTCGTCGGACCGCTGCTCGGCGGCGTCCTGACCGACGCCCTCGGCTGGGAGTGGATCTTCTTCATCAACCTCCCCGTGGGCATCGCCGGCCTGGTGCTGGCCGCGGTCCTCGTCCCGCAGGTCGAGACCCACGACCACCAGTTCGACTGGATCGGCGTAGTGCTGTCGGCGGTCGGCCTGTCCGCGCTGGTGTTCGGAATCCAGGAGGGCGAGAGCTTCGACTGGGCGGGGTGGATCTGGGCGCTCATCGTCGCCGGCGTGGCCTTCTGCGGCGCATTCGTCTGGTGGCAGTCGCGCATCCGAACCGAGCCGCTGCTCCCGCTGTCGCTCTTCCGCGACCGCAACTTCTCGCTCGCCACCGTCGGCATCGCCTCGATGGGATTCGCGATGTCGGCGATGATGATCCCGCTGACCTTCTTCCTGCAGCTCGTGGGCGGGATGTCGCCCACGGAGTCGGCGGTCGTCATGGTGCCCATGGCGATACTGACCGGCATCCTGGCGCCGATCGTCGGCCGCATGGTCGACCGCGTGCATCCGCGTGCGATCGTCTCCACCGGCCTGGCGCTGTCGGCCATCTCGATCGGCTGGCTGGGTGTGATCTGCCGGCCGGAGACCCCGGTGTGGCAGATCGTCGCGCCGTTGTGCCTGATGGGCATCGCGTCCGCCGGCGTGTGGGCGCCGCTGGCGGCCACCGCGACCCGCAACCTGCCGTGGCATCAGGCCGGCGCCGGTGCGGGCGTCTACAACACGTTGCGGGTGATCGGGTCCGTCCTCGGCTCGGCGATGATCGGGGCGCTGCTGCAGTCGCGACTGGCCGCCGAGCTGCCGGGCGTCGACGCCGCGGCGGCACAGGACGGCACAGGCGGCGCCCGGCTGCCGGAGTTCCTCCGCGAGGGCTTCGCCGAGGCGATGGGGCAGTCGCTGTACCTGCCCGCCGCCGCGCTGGTCGTCGGTGTGGTCGCGACGTTGTTCTTCGTGCGTCCGGCACACCAGATGCCGCCGGGGGCGCCCGCCGCTCCGGCCGACGTCGCCCCGGACGGCGCGACCCACGCCGGGTAGCGCGACTCACAGCGGGGGCCGGCCGGCGCCGGAGCGCGCGTCCCACGATCTGTCGGGACCCGACCGTATGGTTTGTCACCATGCGGATCGTCCACACCTCCGACTGGCACCTGGGCCGGACGTTTCACGGTGTCGACCTCCTCGACGACCAGCGTCGTGCACTGAGCCACCTGGCGGCCCTGGTCGCCGAGGAGGCCGCCGACGCCGTGGTCGTCGCGGGCGACGTCTACGACCGCTCGGTTCCGTCCGCCGACGCGGTGCAGGTCTATGACGAGGGCCTGGCGCAGATCGCCGCCGCGGGTGCGCAGATCGTGGTGACGTCGGGCAACCACGACTCGGCCACGCGCCTCGGTGCGGGCTCCTCGTTCGCCGCCGCCGGTGGGCTCCACCTGCGGACCTCGATCGGTTCCATCGCCGACCCGGTGATCCTGACCGACGCCCACGGCGAGGTCGCGGTGTACGGCATCCCGTACCTCGAACCCGACACCGCCCGGCGGCAACTCGGCATCGACGAGGCCTGCGGGCACACCGCGGTGCTCGAGGCCGCCATGGACCGCGTCCGCGCCGACCTCGCCGGTCGCGACGCCCGGTCGGTGGTCGTCGCACACGCCTTCGTCAGCGGCGCCGCGGCGTCGGGGTCGGAACGCTCGATCAGCGTCGGGGGAGTGGAAACCGTTGCCGCCGAAGTGTTCTCCGGCGCCGACTATGTCGCCCTGGGGCACCTTCACTCGCCGCAGCGGGTCACCGACACCGTGCGATACAGCGGTTCGCTGTTGCCGTACTCGTTCGGCGAGCGCACGCACCGCAAGGCGGTCTGGGTCATCGACCTCGACGCCGACGGCGTGGCGGAGGTCCGCAAGCGTGAACTGCCGCTCGTGCGCGGGCTGAGTTCGCTGCGCGGCACGCTCGAGGAGTTGCTGACCGACGACCGCTTCGCCGACGCCGAGGACCACTACGTGGAGGCGGCCCTCACCGACGACGTCCGGCCGCTCGACGCGATGCGCCGGTTGCGTGAGCGTTTCCCGCACGCCGTCCACGTCCAGTGGGATCGTCCGCACGCCGGCTCGGGGATCGATTACCGGTCGCGCGTTCGCGGACGCACCGACGCGGAGATCATCCTCTCGTTCATCGAAGACGTCCGCGACGAACCGACCAAGGGGGAGCGGGCCATCATCGAGCGCGCACTGCGCGACGTGGTCGGCGAGCCGGAGGCCGACGCGACCGAGGGCGAGCTCGCGCTGTTCGCCCTCGACGCGATCGTCGCGGAGTCGGCATGAGACTGCATCGCTTGCGGATCAAGGCCTTCGGGCCGTTCGCCGACGAGGTCGTCATCGACTTCGACGAACTCGGCGCCGACGGGCTCTTCCTGCTGCACGGCCAGACCGGTGCGGGCAAGACCACCGTTCTCGACGCGGTCGCCTTCGCGCTGTACGGCCGGGTTCCCGGTGCCCGCGACACCACCCGCCGCCTGCGCTCGGACCATGCCGCGTCCGATCAGGCCCCGGAGGTCGAGCTCGAGGCGACCATCGGTTCCCGACGACTGCGCATCACCCGCACGCCCGAGTACGAACGGCCGAAGAAGCGCGGTGAGGGGATGCGGAAGATCAACGCCACCGCGTCGTTGGCCTGGCTCGACGGCTCCGGGCCCGACCTGACTCGCATCCCCGACGTCGGCGAGGCGGTGGTCCGCCTCCTCGGCATGAGCGCCGACCAGTTCTTCCAGGTCGTGTTGCTGCCACAGGGCGACTTCGCCCGCTTCCTCCGGGCCCATCCCGACGAGCGGGAGGCGTTGCTGGAGAAGCTGTTCGACACCGAACGCTTCGGCGACATCGAGGACTGGCTGCGGGATCGGGCCCGGGAGAGCGCGACCCGGCTCTCCGAACACGCCGCCGCCGTGGAGCGGGTCGCCGGACAGATCGTCGCCATCAGCGGGGTCCCGGCGCCCGCGGAGGCCGACTTCGAGTGGGCGCAGGGCTGTCTCGACGCCGCACGTGAGGCCGCCGAGCGCACCGGGGCGGAGCTCACGGCCGCGCAGGCCGCGGCCGAGCAGGCGGAGGCCGCCCACCGCGACGCGCTGCGGGCCGAGGACCTGCGACGCCGCGGGGTGCAGGCGCGAGACCGCCTGGCACAGCTCGAGGAAGGGGCCGAGACCCTGGCCGAGGCCGACCGCGCACGACGACTCGCGTTGCGCGCGGCGCCGATCGCCCACCTCGCCGACGACCACGACCGGCTGACCGCCGAGGTCGCCGAGAAGACGGTCGCGGCCGATCGTGCTCGTGAGGCGCTCGCCGAACTCGCCGAAGGCCGACCGCTCTGCGAATCCGACTGCGACGACGCCACTCTGGTCGCCGCCGTCGACCGCTGGACCGAGGAATCCGGCAGGTGGGAGCCGCTCGCCAGGCGTGTCGCGGAGCGTCCGCGCACGGTCGCCGACATCGACGAGCTCGAGGAGGCGATCGCCGCAGCCGAGCGCGAGGCCGCCGGGATCCGGGAGTTGCTCGACGCGGCCCCCGCTCGTCGCGAGGAGGCGGTCACCGCGCTCCGGGAGGCAGAGGAACTCCGGGCCCAGGCGCCCAGGCTCCGTGCCGAACGCGACGCCACCCGCCGCATCCTGCAGGCGTTCGATGACCGTGACCAGGTCCTCGACCAGCTGGCGAAGGCCGAGCGAGATCTGCTCGACGCACGCGAAAAGCACACGGCAGCAAGGGAGCATCAGCTCGATCTCCGGGAAAGGCGTCTCGCCGGGATGGCGAGCGAGCTCGCGCGCGGGCTCGTCGACGGCGAGCCCTGCGTCGTGTGCGGGTCGCCCGACCATCCGGCGCCCGCCGCCGGCGACGAGGAGCAGGTCGGCGAGGCCGACGAGAAGCGGGCCGCCGCGGACGAGCAGGCAGCGAGTGCGATCCGGTCGATCGCCGAGTCCGAGGTCATCGCGCTGAAGGAACGCCGCGCGAATCTCGATGCCGTCGTCGGCGACGCCGACCGTGTGGCCACGAAGGCCGAGCTGGACCGGCTCGCCGCCGATCTCGCGGCCGCGGAACGGGCCGCCGCGCGGACACCCACCCTGAGGGAGGCGGTCGAGCGCATCGACGCCGAGATCGACGGCCGGCGATCTGCGCTTGCCGACCTCGATTCCGCCCAGTCGGCCCGTCGGGAACGGCTGTCCGGCCTGCGGGAGTCGCTGTCCGCGCTCGACGCCGAGGTGGCCGAGGCGACCGGCGGCCGGATCGGCGTCGACGAGCGGCGTCGTGAGCTCGCCGAGCTCTGCGCGCGGGCCCGGCGGCTCCGGGAGGCCAGGCGCGACGCCGAGCAGGCCCGCCGACGCCTCGACGAGGTTGCCGACCGGCTCGCGACGGCCTGCGCCGAGGCCGGATTCGCCACTGTCGAGGACGTCCGGGCCGCGCTGGTCCCGCCGGCGCAGATCCAGGCCTGGGAGCGGATGCTCGAGGACGCGGCCACATTGCGCGCCGCCTCCGAGGAGACCCTTGCCGACCCGGAGGTCCGGGAGGTACTCGAGGCGCCGGCTGTCGACGTCGAACGACTGGCCGCGGATCTGGCCGCCGCCCGCTCACGTCGTGACGAGGCGGCGCAGCGCAACGCCGTGGCGGTGCAACGCCGTACCGACCTCGATCGGTACGTCGCCGACTTCTGGAACGTCCTCGACGCCCTGGCGCCGATCCAAGAGCGTCACGCCGAACTCTCGGGTCTCGCCGACCTAGTCGGCGGACGCGGGCAGAACTCGCGCCGGATGTCGCTGCGCTCCTACGTGCTCGCCGCGCGTCTCGACGAGGTGCTCGTCGCCGCGTCGGGTCGGTTGCGTGAGATGTCCTCGGGGCGTTACGAATTCGTCCACTCCGACACAGCAGCCGTCCGCGGGCGACGCCGGGGCCTGGGGATCGAGGTCCGCGACGAGTACACCGGCGCCGTGCGTCCCACCTCGACGCTCTCCGGCGGGGAGACCTTCTTCGCCTCGTTGGCGCTGGCCCTCGGTCTCGCCGACGTGGTGTCGGCGGAATCGGGCGGACGCGTCCTGGACACGATCTTCATCGACGAGGGTTTCGGCACCCTCGATCCGGAGGCGCTCGACCTCGTCATGGGCGTGCTCGACGACCTCCGCTCGGGTGGCCGCGTGGTCGGCGTCGTCAGCCACGTCGACGAGCTGCGCGCCCGGATACCGTCGCAATTGCACGTCGTCCGGCGTGAGAACGGCTCGACGCTGCGGGTGCAGAGCCCGCTCGGCGTGTCGTGAGCAGCCCGATTGTGATGTGACGGTGGGCGTGCGCTAATCTTGGTTCCGCCCGTTGAGCCCCCGTAGCTCAGGGGATAGAGCGTCTGCCTCCGGAGCAGAAGGCCGCAGGTTCGAATCCTGCCGGGGGCACAGAGAATCTCCTTCACCCGTGCCGTTCGCGCACGGGTTTTCTTCTTTCCCGGTGATGGTGTCGCGTCCGAATCCGGGCACATCGGTTCGTGATCGGGCAGGCAGGTCCGTAAGGCAGCTGCAAGCGGTCGGTAAGTCGTGGGGCGCACGATGACGGCGATCAAACGGTCACGACCAGAGGAGAAGCCAGTGACAAGCCGTCCCATCAGCCGATCCGCCGGCGAGCGCGCTCCGGACCTCACCGGCATGAAGGTCGCCCATCGCGCCATGCTCGCCGATACTCGCCGATTCACCGAGATCGTGCACCGGATCGGTGCGGGCGAGGCGTGTGGTGCCCGCCGCCGCCGGACGATCGCCGACTATCTCGGCCTTCTGTGCGACTCGATCCACCATCGCCACACCGTCGAAGACGACGTGGTGTGGCCGATCCTCGAGTCCTCGGCGGGGGCGGCCATCGATGTCCGGGAACTGCAGGACGACCACGCCGAGCTCGAAGGGCTGCTCGGCGATCTGCGTAACCGGGTCGACGCATTCGCCAGAGCGAGAGAGGGGGACAGGCGGGTCTCGGCCGAGCTCGCCGAGGCGTTGGCGCGAACCCACGAGTTGCTCGCCGAACGCATCGCGGAAGAAGAGAGGGCGGTGTTCCCGATCGTCGCCCGATATGTCAGCGTGTCCGACTGGGATCGCGTCGAGAAGGCCGCTCGCACCGGGGGAAAGATGCGGTTCGAGGCGCCGCGGATGTTACGGCACGCCGAGCCGAGCGAACTCGCGAAGATGAAAAAGGAAGCGGGACCGATCATCCGCGCACTACTCGCCCTGCTGATGCGGGGTCACGACAAGAGGGAGGCGATCATCGCCGGCCCAGCTCGCTGAGTCCGGCCTCGATCCTCGACCGGATCCGCGTGGCCGCGTGACGGTGGTGGGCCGCGGCCGCCGGATCATCGAGAAGATCGGCGAGCTCGGCGAGGACGACGTCCATCGGACCGAACACCACCGATCCGGAGTTCAGCCCGGCGACCGTCCGCGACCAGAGCCGGAGCTCCGCGTAGAACTCGGCGGCCTCCTCGACCATCCTCAGGCGGACCAGTGCACGCGCGTGGAACACCGACATCGCGGTCCAGTAGAAGTCGCGGCTCACCGGCACGGCGTCTTGCGCGACGCGTCGGGCGCGCTCGACGTCGCCCGCATCGAGCAGGGCGACCACATAGGCCCACGTCACCATCGCGGGTGCCGCGTCGACGACCAGCGCCAGCGGCTCGACGAGGTGTGCGAGGGACCCGCGGAACCAGCCGATGACCATTTCGCCGACGAGCCCGATCTCGGCGGCGTTGAGCGCCCCGGCGGCGGCCAGCCTGCCGGCGAGCTCGCGATACTCGTGTTCGGCCCGGTCGATGTCGCCGCCGAGCACCTCCAGGACAGCGGAGAATGCGCTGAGCACCACGACGAGCTCGCCGGCCCGTCCGCTGGAAGCGGTCCGCAACCCCAGCTGCACCTCGGCCGCGGCACCGGGCAGGTCGGTGTCGGCGGCGCGGGCGAGGAACGAGAAGAAGTGTGCGGCCGCCTGGTAGGCGAGGATTCCCGAGGCCTGGGCTGCACGTGCGAACTCGTCGGCGAAAGCGGGGAGGTCCGCGGCGGCGTCGGGGTCCAGCGCCGTGTACACGCGGGCATTCCACGCCGCGCAGAGCGCTTCGGGGTCGTCACAGCGATCGGCCGTCTCCACCGCCTGCGCGGCCAGCTCGATCGCGAGCCGGTCGTCGATGCCGTCGAGTTCGAAGACCGCACACACCAGCAGATACACGCGTTGCACGCCGGTCGCGTGATCGAGCGCGTCCGTCATCGCGGTGATCAGCTCGGCGTCGGCGGTGCGTTGCCGACGGATGGTCCAGATGACCGGAGCGCGCCAGCACGTCAACGCAGTCAGCTCGAGGTCGTGGTCGCCGAGCCCGCGCGAGAGCGCCAGGGCCTGCTTGCGGCGGGCTCTGGCCTCGATGGTGTCGTCGCCGCGGTACGCGAGGGCCGTCACCAGTCGGGTCAGTGCCTCGACGAGCGCCGCGGTCGACGAGGCCTCGGTGTCGTCGGCGGCGTGTCCGGCCATCTCGTGGAGACGTACCGCGGTTCGCCACAGCTCCGCGGAGTCGGCCTTGAACTCGGTGTCGAACCGTGCCCGCGCCGCCCGCGTCACCAACTCGATGGCGTGTTCGAGGGTGTCCGGAGACGCGCCCGCGGCGGCATGATGGGCGAGCACATCCGGGTCGGCACCGGGCATCCGTTCGAGGTAGGACACGATCTGCCAGTGCGAGCGACGTTTGCGTAGCGCCGGCACGCTGTCGTAGACGGTGTCGCGTACCAGGACGTGGTTGAAGTGCACGCGGTCGATGTCGGCGGTCAGCAGGCCGGCCGCGACGGCCGTGTCGATGGCGTCGAGGAGCTCGTCTTCGGCGTCCGCCCGGTCGCCGGTTGTGTTCCACAGCGCGAGGAGAGCGTCGATCGGTGCGGCGCGACCGAACAGCGCGGCCATTCGCAACACGGTGGCGACCTCTGCGGGAAGCCGCTGGACCCGTTGCAGGAGAACGCTCCGGACCCCGTCGGGCACCGCTTCCGTGGCCGCTGACCGCCCCCGGGACGCGATGAGCTTCGCGAGCTCCCGGGTGAACAGCGGGTTGCCGTCCGTGCGCGAGCGCAGCAGGTTCACGAGCTCGTCGTCGACCCGACCCAGGCCGACGGACCGTGCGATCTCGCGGATGCCCGTGTCGGACAGCCCCTGCAATTCGATGTGATCGGCGGTCACCCCGACCAGCGACGCCGTGGTCGCCAGGAGGTCCACGCCGGCCTCGGACGCGCGGTAGGTGACCACGATCAGGACCGGGGACCGGGCCATCCACGTCACGAGCTGTCGGAGCACCTGCAGTGTCGCGCCGTCGGCCCGGTGCGCGTCGTCGAGGACCAGGACCGTCCCCGGTGCCGATGCGTCCGCCCGGCAGGCATCCGCCAGCTGTCGGGCGATGTCGAACGTGGTGTCGAGTCCCCCGGCGCTCGCCTGGGCGGGAGGAACGCCGAGCTGCTGCAACATCTCTCGCCAGGCCCAGCCGGTCGGCGCGCCGTCGACCTCGGGACAGTGCCCGCTCGCACCGACCCAGCCGCGGGAGGCCAGACGCCCGACGACCGTCTGGGCGAACGTGCTCTTGCCGCCACCGGCCTCGCGCTGACCCACACGACGCGCAGTCCGGACCCGATGACGGTCTCGGCGTGTGCGCTCAGGGTTGCCAGCTCGTCCTCGCGCCCGGCGGGCTCGCGGTCCCCGGTCGCCGGGTGCGCCGCGTTTGCGGCCGGGGGTGACGGTGGGTGGGCGGTGACCGGTCCGGTCACAGGAGAGTCCAGCGACGGGGACTGGTGGAGGATGTCGTGCTCGAGTCGCCGGATCGCAGGCGCCGGATCGACTCCCAGCTCGTCGGCGAGGAACGAGCGCAACCGGCGCAGTGTGCCGAGGGCATCCGCCTGTCGCCCGAGCCGGTACTGGGCCAGCGCGAGGAGCCGGAAGAACTCCTCGCGGGTGGGCTGGTCCTCGCACTCTGCGGGCAGCATCTGCGCTACCTGTGGTGCCTGCCCGTGATCGACGGCGAGTGCCGCCCACTGTTCCACCGCGGATCGCCGGAGATCCTGCAGTCGCGCGACCTCGGGTTGCGCCCACGTCTCGCCGGAGAAGACCCCGTAGGGCTCGCCCCGCCACAGTCGGAGCGCAGCGTCGAGATCGTCCAGTCGCCGCACGGGCTCGACGGGTTCGGCCGCGGCGACGACGGATTCGAAGGCCCACGCGTCGACCGCGGCGCGCGGCAGCCGCAACGCGTAACCGGGTTGTTCACTGACGAGCACCGTGGCGGGCGCCCGAGGGAGTCGCCACGGTTCGATGACGCGGCGGAGGTTCGACACCTGAACCTGTAGTCCGGCAAGGGCCTTGGGTGGTGGTTCGCCGTTCCACAGGTCGTCGATCAATCGGTCCGTGGACACCACGCGTCCCTGACCCGCCACGAGGCGCGCCAGGACCGCCCGCTGTCTGCCAGGCCCGAGATCCACTGGTTCGTAATCGATCTCGCAGGAGACCGGACCGAGCACGGAGATCCGCGGCGGCGGACCCGCACCTTCGGCCGGAGTTGCGTCCCGAACCCCCATGACCATTCGGATCCCTTCGTCGCCGACGTCAGACTATCGCCGACGGACCCGCCCGGTGGCTCAGTTCATCGGCAACGGCCGGGCATCACGCTCGGCGAGCATCGCCTTGATGATCCCGATCTCCTTCTCCTGGGTGCGCTCCATCCCGGCCGCCATCTCGCGGACGTAGGGCTGGGAGACGTTGGCCGGGTTCGCGGCGTACTCCATCATGTGCAGCCCGCCCTCGTGGTGGCGCAGCATGAGCTGCAGGAAGGTCGTGTCGACCTCCGGCCCGCGCATCGCGCGGAACCGCTCCATCTCGGCCGACGTCGCCATGCCGGGCATCGCGGGCTGTTCGGCGTCGGCGTTCGACGGTGTCGAGCCGTGGTCGACGTGGCCGCCTGCGCCGTGATCGCCGTGGTCCTCTCCGGAGGAGTCGGCGGAGCCGTGACCCATCCAGTCCATCGGCTCGCCGGGGTTGTTGATCGGCTTGCCCCAGCGGACCAGCCACGACTGCATCTGGCCGATCTCGTTGGACTGGGTGGTCAGGATGTCGAAGGCCATGCTGCGCACCTGCGGGTCGGTGCCGTGCTCGAGCTCGATGGCCGCCATCTCCACACCCTGCTCGTGGTGCCGGATCATGTCCTGCGCGAATCCGACCGCCGCCGGGCCGGGGGTCTCGGCATCGCTCTTGTCGTCGTCCAGGCTCGCCTGGATCAGCAGGCCGAGGCCGACGCCGACCAGCAGGATCGCGACGCCGGCGAGTGCCAGCAGCGCGGTGCGACGCCGCGGCGCGGGGGCGGGTTCGGTGGCGGGTGCGGTGCCCTCGGGTGTCTCGCTCATCGGAAGTCCTTCTCGCGGGCGATCAGTTGCCGGCCGGCATCGGGTTGTCGCCGCCGCCGTCCATCGGGACCGCGTCGGGACCCGGCTCGCCCTCGTCGGCGGGCGGCGGGTTGGACGGGTCGAAGCCCGGGATGGCGGTACAGGTCGCCTGGGTCTCCGGGTAGGCCGCGGCCTGCGGGTTCTCCTTGTAGACGCCCGGCATCGTGTTGCGGCGCAGCGCGGTGATGAACTGGTTGACCCGCTCGTCGGTCGCCGAGTCGAGCTTCAGCTGGTGGCCCCAGCTCTGCAGCGAGACGGGCGAGTCCTGGCCGGGGTAGGGCGACAGGAACAGGTACTGCTCGCCGCGGACGAGGCGCTTGAGGTGGTCGAGGTCCTCCGGCGAGATGGTGTCCGGGTTGTAGGTGATCCAGATCGAGCCGTGCTCGAGCGCATGGACCGCGTTCTCCGGGCGCAGCGGGTTCGGGTAGACGACGCCGGTGCAGGTCGCCCAGATCTCGTCGTGCGGACCACCGAACGGCGGCGTCTGGTCGTAGGCGACGCGCTGCGTGGCGTTCACGTGCTTGCCGGCCTCGTAGTAGATCTTGGTGACGCCGGGGATGTCGTCGGACGGGTCCGGCTTCTGCGGGGACGGGATGAATTCCGACACCGATTCCACCGCGATGTCGTCGCGCTCGTTCTCGCGCTTCTCGTTGAACTTGGGGACGAGGTAGATCGCGAGTCCCGCGATGAGTCCGATCACGACGACGACGGAGCCGACCACCATCCAGTCGATCCCGCCCGACTTGGGGACGGACCCGGACTTCTTACGAGCCTTGGGGACGTTGGCCCCGGATTTGCGCGCCATTGACTTCTTTCCTCATCCGATGGGTCACTGCACGCGAGCGCGGATCCTCGGCGTCCACGCGCGGGCGCAGACGAGTCTACTGATGGACCCGGCGCGTTCGGCGGAGTCGCGGTGCGTCGGCGCAGGGAGGGTGCGATTATCGGTGGAAGGGGCCCGGCCAATAGGATGGTGTCCCGTGACTCCCGCCGACCTCGCTGCGCTGCTGCGCGCCGTGACCCTGACCGTGGTTCGCGACCATGGACTGGATGAGACCCTGGTGCCCGACTCCATCACCGTCGAGCGCCCGCGTCACGCCGACCACGGCGACTATTCCACCAACATCGCCCTGCAGCTCGGCAAGCGACTCGGCGTGGCTCCCCGCGAGCTCGCCGGCTGGCTGGCCGAGGCCTTCGCCGCCGCCGAGGGCATCGCGAAGACCGAAGTCGCCGGTCCGGGATTCGTCAACATCTGGCTCGGCGCCGCCGCGCAGAACACCGTCGTCGCGACCGTGCTCGCGCAGGGCGACGGCTACGGCCGCGGCGAGGAGCTCGCCGGCTCGATCATCAACCTGGAGTTCGTCTCGGCGAACCCGACCGGCCCGATCCACCTCGGCGGCACCCGCTGGGCCGCGGTCGGCGACGCGCTGGGCCGCGTCCTCGCCGCACGCGGCGCCGACGTCACCCGCGAGTACTACTTCAACGACCACGGCGAGCAGATCAACCGCTTCGCACGCTCGCTGGAGGCCGCGGCGCTGGGCAACCCGGTCCCCGAGGACGGCTACGCCGGCGCCTACATCAACGAGATCGCGGCCAAGGTCGTCGAGCAGGCCCCCGGCGTGCTGGAGCTGCCCGAGGACGAGCGCGTCGAGACCTTCCGCTCGATCGGCGTCGAGCTGATGTTCACGCACATCAAGGAGAGCCTCCACGAGTTCGGCACCGACTTCGACGTCTACACGCACGAGAACAAGATGTTCGAGACCGGGCTCGTCGACCGGTGCATCGACGAGCTCAAGGCCAACGGCAACCTGTACGAGAAGGACGGCGCCTGGTGGCTGCGGTCGACCAACTTCGGCGATGACAAGGACCGCGTCGTCATCAAGAGCGACGGCAACGCCGCCTACATCGCCGGTGACATCGCCTACTACCGCGACAAGCGCAACCGCGGCTTCAACCTGTGCATCTACATGCTCGGCGCCGACCACCACGGCTACATCAGCCGGCTCAAGGCCGCCGCCGCGGCCCTCGGGGACGACCCGGACAGCGTCGAGGTGCTCATCGGCCAGATGGTCAACCTCGTCAAGGACGGCAAGCCGGTGCGCATGTCCAAGCGCGCGGGCAACGTGGTCACCCTCGACGACCTGGTCGACGCGGTGGGCGTCGACGCCGCGCGGTACTCGCTGATCCGCTCGTCGGTCGACATCAACATCGACATCGACCTGGACCTGCTCACCAAGCAGTCCAACGACAACCCGGTCTACTACGTGCAGTACGCGCACGCCCGGATGTCGGCGCTGGCCCGCAACGCCGCCGACCTCGGCGTCGTGTCGTCGCTGGACCACCTCGACCTGCTCGACGATCCGGCCGAGGGCGAGCTGATCCGCACCCTCGGCGACTTCGACGAGGTCGTGTCGACCGCGGCCGCCCTGCGCGAGCCGCACCGCGTGTGCCGCTACCTCGAGGCGCTCGCCGGCACCTACCACCGCTTCTACGCGAAGTGCCGTGTGTTGCCGCAGGGTGACGAGGAGGTCTCCGACATCCACCGCGCACGTCTCGCCCTGTGCGAGGCCACCCGGCAGGTGCTGGCCAACGGGCTGGCACTCGTCGGCGTCAGCGCTCCGGAGCAGATGTGAGCGCGCACCCGGCCGGCCCCCGGCACGCCGAACTGCTCGCCGCTCCGCATCTCGCGCAGCGGCCCAACGATCCGGCGGTTCTCGCCGAGATCCCGGCGAAGGTCTGGCCGCGCAACGCCGCCCGCGACGATTCCGGTGAGCTCCGCATCGCCGGGGTCGGTGTCGGCGAGCTCGCCGAGGAGTTCGGCACGCCCGCGTTCATCATCGACGAGGCCGACTTCCGGTCGCGCTGCCGCGACATGATGGCCGCATTCGGGCCGTACGGCCGGGTCCACTACGCGTCGAAGGCGTTCCTGTGCAGCGAGGTCGCGCGCTGGGTCGCCGAGGAGGGGTTGTCGCTGGACGTGTGCAGCGGCGGCGAACTCGCCATCGCGTTGCGGGCCGGCTTCCCGCCCGAGCGGATCGCCATGCACGGCAACAACAAGAGCGTCGAGGAACTGGCCGCCGCGGTCGACGCGAAGATCGGTCACGTCGTCCTCGACTCGATGGTGGAGATCGAACGGCTCGACGCGATCTCGCGCGAGCGGGGAGTGGTCACCGATGTGCTCGTCCGGGTGACCGTCGGCGTCGAGGCGCACACCCACGAGTTCATCTCGACCGCGCACGAGGACCAGAAGTTCGGCTTCGCACTGGCGGGCGGGGTGGCGATGGACGCCATCCGCCGCGTGTTCGCCACCGACAACCTGCGTCTCGTCGGCCTGCACAGCCACATCGGATCGCAGATCTTCGACATGGACGGCTTCGAGCTCGCCGCCCATCGCGTGCTGGGCCTGCTCCACGACGTGGTGGCGGAGTTCGGCGTCGAGAAGACCTCTCAGATGTCGATCGTGGATCTCGGTGGGGGACTTGGCATCTCGTACCTCCCAGAGGAAGATCCGCTGCCTGTGGACAAGGTCGCCGAGACCTTGGCCGCCATCGTGCGCCGCGAGTCGGAGGCCGTGGGCCTGCCGATGCCGACCATCGCCGTCGAACCCGGCCGCGCGATCGCCGGACCGGGCACCATCACGCTGTATCGCGTCGGCACCATCAAGGACGTCGCGCTCGGCGGCGGGGCGGTGCGCCGCTACGTCTCCGTCGACGGCGGCATGAGCGACAACATCCGGACCGTGCTGTACCAGGCCGAGTACGACGTCCGGCTGGTCTCCCGGGTCTCCACCGCGTCGGCAGTCGTCTGCCGCGTCGTCGGAAAGCATTGCGAGAGCGGCGACATCGTCATCAAGGACTGCTGGCTGCCGGAGGATCTGGCACCCGGCGACCTCATCGCCGTGGCCGCGACCGGCGCCTACTGCTACTCGATGTCGAGCCGCTACAACATGACCATGCGTCCCCCGGTGGTGGCGGTCGCCGACGGCCGGGCACGCCTGTTGCTGCGGCGCGAGACCATCGACGACTTCCTCGGCCTGGAGGTGAGCTCGTGAGCGGAACAGATCAGAACACAAGCGAGACAAGCGAGGTGAACGCCGTGCGACCCATCGGGGTGGCGGTACTCGGGATGGGCAACGTCGGTGCGGAGGTGGTGCGCATCATCACCGAGAGCGCCGACGACCTGCGTTCGCGCGTCGGCGCGCCCCTGGAGCTGCGCGGCGTCGCCGTGCGGGACCTGAGCCGGCCGCGCAAGATCGGCCAGGAGCTGCTGACCGACGATCCGGCGGCGCTCGTGGCCCGCGAGGACGTCGACATCGTCGTCGAGCTCATGGGCGGCATCGACCCCGCCCGCGCGCTCATCCGCACCGCACTCGAGAACGGCAAGTCCGTCGTGACCGCCAACAAGGCGCTGCTCGCCGAGTACACCGGCGAACTCGCCACCGCGGCCGCCGAGGCGAAGGTCGACCTGTACTTCGAGGCCGCCGTCGCCGGTGCGATCCCGGTGATCCGGCCGCTCATGCAGTCGCTCGCCGGTGACACCGTCGAGCGGGTCGCCGGAATCGTCAACGGCACGACCAACTTCATCCTCTCGGCGATGGACGAGACCGGGGCCGGCTACTCCGAGACCCTCGCCGAGGCGGGACGACTCGGATACGCCGAGGCCGATCCCACCGCCGACGTCGAGGGCTACGACGCCGCGGCGAAGGCCGCGATCCTCGCCTCGATCGCGTTCCACTCCCGCGTCACCGCCGCCGACGTCTACCGCGAGGGCATCACCGCGGTGACCTCCGACGACCTCGTCGCGGCCAAGAAGTTCGACTGCACCATCAAGCTGCTGTCGATCTGCGAGCGGGTTCGCGACGAGCACGGCGGACAGCGGATCTCCGCGCGTGTGTACCCCGCGCTCATCCCGCTGAGCCACCCGCTGGCCAGCGTGAACGGCGCGTTCAACGCCGTCGTCGTGGAGGCCGAGAACGCGGGCCGCCTGATGTTCTACGGCCAGGGCGCCGGCGGTGCGCCGACCGCGTCGGCCGTGCTCGGCGACCTGGTGATGGCCGCGCGTAACCGCGTCCACGGCGGACGCGGACCGCTGGAGTCCACCTACGCCTCGTTGCCGATCGCCCCGATCGACGACGTACCCACCCGCTACTACATCTCGATGCGCGTCTCCGACCGACCGGGCGTGCTCGCGCAGGTCGCCGGTGAGTTCACGAAGCGGTCGGTGAGCATCGCCGCGGTGCGCCAGGAAGGCGCGGGCGACGATGCCCGCCTGATCGTCGTGACGCACCGAGCCCCCGACCGGGCGCAGTCGGATTGCGTTGCGGCGCTGGAAGACATGGACGCCGTCATCAAGGTGTCGAGTGTGTTGCGATTGGAAGGTACCGATGACTGAAGCGACTTCTGCGCCCGTGCACCGCGCGTGGCCCGGCCTGATCGAGGCATACCGTTCGCGGCTGCCCGTCGCCGACGACTGGAAGGTGGTGACCCTCCTCGAGGGCGGCACCCCGCTGATCAGCGCGCCGCATCTGTCGTCGCTGACCGACTGTGAGGTCTACCTGAAGGTCGAGGGTCTCAACCCGACCGGCTCGTTCAAGGACCGCGGCATGACCATGGCCGTGAGCAACGCGGTCAACAACGGCAAGACCGCCGTGCTGTGCGCGTCCACCGGCAACACCTCGGCCTCGGCCGCCGCCTACGCCACCCGCGCGGGCATCACCTGCGCGGTGCTCATCCCGCAGGGCAAGATCGCGATGGGCAAGCTCGCCCAGGCGGTCATGCACGGCGCCAAGATCATCCAGGTCCAGGGCAACTTCGACGACTGCCTCGAGCTCGCCCGCAAGGCGACCGCGGAGTTCGGTGAGATCGAGCTGGTGAACTCGGTCAACCCGGCCCGCATCGAGGGACAGAAGACCGCCGCCTTCGAGATCGTCGACGTCCTCGGACGCGCCCCCGACGTGCACGCGCTGCCGGTCGGCAACGCCGGCAACATCACCGCGTACTGGAAGGGCTACACCGAGTACCACGCCGACGGCGTCTCCTCGTCGCTGCCGCGCATGCTCGGCGTGCAGGCAGCCGGTGCCGCGCCACTGGTCAACGGCGCGCCGGTGAAGGACCCCGAGACCATCGCCACCGCCATCCGCATCGGCTCGCCGGCCAGCTGGAACCAGGCCGTCGCCGCCAAGGAGCAGTCGAACGGCCAGTTCCGCGCGGCGACCGACGAGAAGCTGCTCGAGGCCTACCGCCTCGTCGCCGGCAAGGAGGGTGTGTTCGTCGAGCCCGCGTCGGCGGCCAGCGTCGCCGGTCTCCTCGCGGCCCGCGCGGACGGCTGGATCGAGGCCGGGTCGACCGTCGTGTGTACGGTGACCGGCAACGGTCTGAAGGATCCCGACACCGCGCTCGCCGGGATCCCCGAGGTCGAGGCCGTCCCGGTCGATCCGGTCGCGGTCGCCAAGGCGCTCGGGGTCGGCTGAGGAGGTGCCCGGCGAGATGACCTCTGGTGAGATGACCGAACCCGGCGAGATGACGAGAACCGGTGAGATGACGCAGCCCGATGAGATGGCCCGCCCCGGGGTGGCGCCTCGACAGCTCCCCGTGGGGGTGTCCACCCGCGTCCGCGTCCCGGCCTCGAGTGCCAACCTGGGACCGGGATTCGACTGCCTGGGCATCGCGCTGGGTATCTACGACGAGGTCATCGTCGAGACCATCGACTCCGGCGTCGTCCTCGACGTCGAGGGGGAGGGTTCGGCGAACGTGCCGCGGGACGATTCCCATCTCGTCGTGCGGGCCCTCCGGCGCGGCCTCGCCCACGCGGGTGTCTCCGCGCCCGGCCTGAAACTGCGCTGCGTCAACACGATCCCGCACTCACGGGGCCTGGGGTCGTCGGCCGCCGCGGCGGTGTCGGGACTCGCCGCCGCCTCCGGCCTCGTCCGGGCGGCCGGTTTCGGCGCCGGCCTGTCCGATGCCGAGCTCGTGCAGCTGTCCGGCGAGTTCGAGGGACATCCCGACAACGCGGCCGCGAGCGTGCTCGGGTCCGCGGTGGTCACCTGGACGGAGTCCGCGGACGGGGTGGACTCCTACCATGCGCACCGCCTGGCCGTGCACCCCGATGTCTGCGCGACCGTGTTCGTCCCCGACACCGAGTCGTCGACCTCGTTCACCCGCGGTCTGCTGCCGGACTCCGTCCCCCGCGAGGACGCGATCTTCAACCTCAGCCGGGCAGCGCTCGCCGTCGTGGCGCTGACCTCCGATCCGAGCAACCTGATGGCGGCCTCCGCCGATCGCCTGCACCAGCCGTACCGGGCGTCGGCAATGCTCCCGACCAGCACCCTGGTCGCCGAACTGCGCGCCCGCGGCCATGCGGCGACCGTCTCCGGCGCCGGCCCCACCGTGCTCGTGCTGGGGACCGCACCGGTGCCCGCCGACATCCGCGTCCTCGCCCAGGGCCACGGCTTCGAGACCCACTCGGTGGCCATCGCCGGCGGCGTCGACATCACCGCGGGCTGACCGTCGGGCGTACCGACCCGGGCGGCTCGCCTGCGCACGTTTGGAGCGGGAGCAGACGGGGAATACGCGGTACGGCGACATGCGTTGGGAACAGGGTGTTCGGCGGTGTCCGCACCGACGTGCTCGGCGGTGCCCGCACCGCGTCGTCTCCGCAGTGCGACGCCCCGGCCTCCGGGGAGCCCACCACGGACCACGACCTCCGATCTGTGTCCTCATTTGGCACTTTCGGCGTGTTGCCCCTATCATGCGAACGGGGTTAACATATTCTGGTCTAGCCGCGCGGGCTTGTCCTGCCGTGCTTCTCATCCATCACCGATCGGGGAACCGGTCGCATCCGGCCGGGGTCGTGGTCTCTGTCGACGGTGCCGAAGCGCGGGTGGCTCCCGAGCACGCTCGCCGCGGGACCCGAACATCATCTCTGACCGTTCACCCCCATCCGTCCAACGCGGACGGACTCCCTCGCGTACACAGCAGGGATATGTAGACCTCACACAGCTCTCGTCTGTGGGAGGAACGAAAGGACTTCCGTGACCGATACGGACCTGATCACCGCACCTGCCGAGCAGGAATCCGCGGGCTCGGCCGGCCCCGAGTCGGGGCAGACGGCCACCAAGACCCGCTCGCGCGCACGCACCGGACTCTCGGGCATGGTGCTCAGCGAACTGCGGACCGTGGCCGGTGAACTCGGCATCAAGGGCACGTCCGGCATGCGTAAGGGCGACCTGATCGCCGCGATCAAGGAGCGCCAGGCCGCCGGTGGCGCCGGCGCGAAGGCCGACGCCAAGAGCGAGTCGGCCGAGGCCAAGGCCGAGTCCCGCGGCCAGGGCGCCGAGGCCGCGTCGACGGAGGACTCCCAGCCAACCGCTGCCGAGACCTCCGAGGCCGGCCGTGGTTCGCGTCGGCGCGGCGGTGCCGCGAAGAACGAGGCCGACGAGGCATCCGGTGAGGCCAAGGGTGGCGCCGACAAGAACGAGGCCGACAACGCCAAGACCGACAAGGGCGAGGCCACCGGCGACAAGACCCCCGAGGGCAAGGGCGCCGAGGACAAGGCCGCCGGGGACAAGGGTGCTGAAGACAAGGGCGAGGCCAAGGGCGACGCGGACAACGGCGAGCAGCGCAATCGCCGCAATCGGAACCAGAACCGCGACAACCAGAACCGTGACGGCGGCAACCGCGAGGGCGGCCAGAACCGTGAGGGTGGCCAGAACCGCGACAACCGCGACGACGACGGCGAGGGCGGCAACGGCCGCCGCCGCGGACGCCGGTTCCGCGAGCGCCGTCGTGGACGTGACCGCGACAGCCAGAACGAGCCGCAGGTCTCCGAGGACGACGTCCTGCAGCCCGTCGCCGGCATCCTCGACGTCCTCGACAACTACGCATTCGTCCGGACCAGCGGATACCTCGCGGGCCCGAACGACGTCTACGTGTCGATGAACATGGTCCGCAAGTACGGGCTGCGCCGCGGCGACGCGATCACCGGCGCGGTCAAGGTGCCGCGCGAGGGCGAGCAGCAGAACCAGCGCCAGAAGTTCAACCCGCTGGTGCGGATCGACACCGTCAACGGCGGCGACGTGGAGGCCGCCAAGCGGCGGCCCGAGTTCAACAAGCTCACCCCGCTCTACCCCAACGAGCGGCTGCGGCTCGAGACCACTCCGGAGCGGCTGTCGACCCGCGTGATCGACCTGATCATGCCCATCGGCAAGGGGCAGCGCGCGCTCATCGTCTCCCCGCCGAAGGCCGGTAAGACGACGATCCTGCAGGACATCGCGAACGCGATCGCGGTGAACAACCCGGAATGCCACCTGATGGTCGTCCTCGTCGACGAGCGTCCGGAAGAGGTCACCGACATGCAGCGCTCGGTGAAGGGCGAGGTCATCGCCTCGACCTTCGACCGCCCGCCGTCAGACCACACCTCGGTCGCCGAGCTGGCCATCGAGCGTGCGAAGCGCCTCGTCGAGAGCGGCAAGGACGTCGTCGTCCTGCTCGACTCGATCACCCGCCTGGGCCGCGCCTACAACAACGCCTCCCCGGCGTCGGGCCGGATCCTCTCCGGCGGCGTCGATTCGACCGCGCTCTACCCGCCGAAGCGCTTCCTCGGCGCGGCGCGCAACATCGAGAACGGCGGATCGCTGACCATCATCGCCACGGCGATGGTCGAGACCGGTTCCACCGGCGACACGGTCATCTTCGAGGAGTTCAAGGGCACCGGCAACGCCGAGCTGAAGCTCGATCGCAAGATCGCCGAGCGTCGTGTCTTCCCGGCGGTCGACGTCAATCCGTCGGGCACCCGCAAGGATGAGCTGTTGCTCTCGCCGGACGAGTTCGCCATCGTGCACAAGTTGCGGCGACTCCTGTCCGGGCTGGACTCCCAGCAGGCCATCGACCTGCTCATCAGCCAGCTCAAGAAGACCAAGACGAACGTCGAGTTCCTGATGTCGGTCCAGAAGACCGCCCCGGGAGCCGGCGGGGACGACTGAGTCCCACGAGTCGTGTGACGACGGCCCCGTTCCGCTTTCGCGGGACGGGGCCGTCGGCGTACCGGAGAACAACGCGATGCACGACGCAGGGGAGGGGTAGCGGGTCGGTCAGGAGCAGCGAGAGGCATGCAGTACGCGGTGTCCTGCCCACGACCTCGTCAGCCCGCCAGATCCCCCGTGAGCTGCTCCCAGGCGTCGTACACGGTGCGGGCCACGGGTCCGGTGCTCGTGAGGACCAGACAGCAGCGATCGTCGCGGTCGTAGAGTTCCACGGCCGCGGTCGGGCCCCAGGCGCCCTGCGACGAGGTCACCCAGCACTCGGAGACGTGGTTGACGTTGACCATGACCCGTGACCTGCCGGACGCCAGCACCACCTGGCCGCGGTGTCCGCGCGCGCCGTCGAGACGGCCCTGGCGCATCTGCATGCAGCCGCGTGCCGAGGTGGCGACGGTGACGGACATACCCAGCAGGGCGGCGTGCTCGAGCGCCGCGACGACGCGGCGAGTGTCCACTCGTACCGCAGACCGGATCTGCCCGCCCGTCAGCGCACGCCGGCGGTCGAGTCCGCCGTCGGCGAGGATCGAGTCGAACATGCCGACCTGATCGTCGGGGCCGGTGTGTTCCGGGACGATCCGACCCGGACCGGGGTCGCCGGCGTGGATCGCGAACGCGGCGCGGACCCGGTCGCCGGTGTCCGAGTCGAATCCGTCCGTTGCGGAAGAGGCTGGGCCAGAAGCGATCCCGTCGAAGCCGGGTCGGCCGGCGACGAGTGAGTCGAAAGCGCTGCGGTCGGAGTCGTCGGTCAGATAGATCGCGTGCGAGGTGTTGCCGTCCGAATCGAAGAGTCGCAGCGTCGGCGGCACGTTCGCGGCGGGATCGGTGAGCAACACCGACGAGAGCCGGGACGGATTGAGCCGGACGACGATCTCGTCGCGGCCGATGCGCAGCGGGCCGCCGATCCAGGCCGGGGTGGCATGGGCGCCAACGGCGTTCATCACGACCGGGCCGGCCACCGTGACGCCCACGACCCCGCCGAGCGTGTGGAGTCGCGACGCCACCGCGCCGATGTCGTGGACCACCCGGGAACTGCCGAAACCCGGTGTCCGGAGCAGGGTTTCGAGGTCGCTGGTCGACGGCAGGTGCTCGGCAGGATGGTCCACGGGCGGCAGCGGATCAGTAGACGTCGCGCTGGTAGCGGCCTGCGGAGCGGAGCGCCTCGACGTAGTCGCGGGCGCCGTCCGGGCCGAGGTCGCCGTGTTCGGCGACGATCTCGTGGAGGGCGGCGTCGACGTCGCCGGCCATGGTGGTGGCATCGCCGCACACGTAGACGTGAGCTCCGGCCTCGAGCCACCCGAACAGGTCGGCGCCGTTCTCGCGCATGCGGTCCTGGACGTAGATCTTGTGCTCCTGGTCGCGGGAGAACGCCAGGTCGAGGCGGTCGAGCAGGCCGTCGGTGACGAAGCTGTCGAGTTCGTCGGCGTAGAGGTAGTCGGTGTCGCGGTGCTGGTCGCCGAAGAACAGCCAGTTCTGCCCGGTCGATCCGGACGCGGCGCGGTGGTGGAGGAAGCCGCGGAACGGGGCGATTCCGGTGCCCGGGCCGATCATGATGACCGCGACGTCGTCGTCGGGCAGGCGGAACGACTTGTTGGGCGTGATGAAGACGTTGACCGTGTCACCGGGGGCGCATCGATCGGCGATGTGGGTCGAGCACACCCCGCCGCGCTCGCGGCCGTCGAAGTCGTACCGCACCGTGGCCATGGTGATGTGCACGGAACCGTCGTGGACGGCGGGGCTCGACGAGATCGAGTACTCGCGGTGGGCGAGCGGACTCAGCTCCTCGAGGAGTTCCTCGGGGGTGAAGGCCGGGCCCGCGTCGAGGTTCAGCAGGTCCAGGACGTCACGCGCGGAGAGCCAGGCGTCGAGCGCCTGTGGATCGCCGGCCTCGATCAGGCGCGTCAGCTCGGGGTGGCCGGTCCGCTCGGCGACGGCCCGCGCGAGGAACTTCGACGGCGTCCCGATCTCGTAACGGGTGGTCAGCGCCTCGCGGAGGGTGTAGGTGGCCTTGCGGTCGGCGATGATCTCCTCGCCGGTGGCGCCGAGTCGCTCGATGACGAGGTCGACGAGCGCGGGGTCGTTGACGGGGGCGATGCCGATGCCGTCTCCCGGCTCGTAGGTGATCCCGCTGTCGCCGAGGGAGATCTCGACGTGGCGGACCTCCTTGGCCGACCCGGGTCCCGACATGACGGTGTTGGCGACGACCGTCGCGGGATAGGGATTGCGCCGGTTCCACGGGGAGCGGGCCGGGCGGGTCCGGCGACGTTCCGGTGCGGCGGTGGTGCTGCCAGACGGGTCGATCGGGGAGGTGTCCAGGGACAGTCCGGAGCCGGTCGAGGCGTCGTACATGCAGCAAACCCTTCGTCTTCGTTGGGGAGGCAAGGCCACGGTACTCGGGGTCGAGAAGCTCTCACCAGCCGTTTCGGTGTGATCTTTCCCGCTGTTCTGCAGGGAGAACGCCGCGAATCGGACTCGAGGCCACCGGCGGGAATGCGCACGGCGGTCATGCTGTTGTGCTCTCTGCGACCGCTCGACGGGTGGGTCTCGGCGATTTCCGTGCCCGATACCCGACGTGGCATACTGAGCGGTCGAGTCCGGTTCCGGTTCACACCGTCGAGAGGCGACGGTGACCCGGCGACCACAGAAAGGGACACCAGACATGAAGCAGGGAATCCACCCCGAGTACCAGGCGACCACCGTCGTCTGCGGTTGCGGCAACACCTTCGAGACCCGCAGCACCGCTGCCAACGGCCGGATCAACGTCGAGGTCTGCTCGCAGTGCCACCCGTTCTACACCGGCAAGCAGAAGATCCTCGACACCGGCGGCCGCGTCGCCCGGTTCGAGAAGCGCTACGGCAAGCGCTCCAAGTAGGCCCCACGACGACGCCCGCCCGACGCACCAGTCGGGACGGGCGTCGTTTGTGTTTGGTCGGCTTCCCCCATCCCGGCCGGGAAAAGGCGCACAGTGGTCGTGCAGGTTCTTCTCCCGCCGGATTCCTTCTTCGCAAGTGAGGTTCGCAGTGAGTACGCAGAGTCCGTCGGCCATCGATGACATCCTGGCCGAGCACGCCGGTCTCGAACGTCAGCTCTCCGACCCCTCGCTGCACGACGACCCGGCGGCCGCCCGCCGCGTGGGCAAGCGCTTTGCCGAACTGGCGCCGATCATGGCGACCTACAAGAAGCTCACGGCGGCCCGCGAAGATCTCGAGGCCGCTCGCGAGCTCGCCGCCGACGATCCCTCGTTTGCCTCGGAGATCCCGGCCCTGGAGGAGAAGGTCGACGAGCTCGACGCCGCGCTGACCGACCTGCTGGCCCCGCGCGACCCGCACGACGCCGACGACGTGGTCCTCGAGATCAAGTCCGGCGCCGGCGGCGAGGAGTCGGCGTTGTTCGCTTCCGATCTCGCCCGGATGTACCTGAAGTACTGCGAACGGCGCGGCTGGAAGACCGAGGTCCTCGGCATCACCGAGTCCGATCTCGGCGGCTACAAGGAGGCGACGTTCTCCATCAAGGCCCGCGAGCCTTCCCGCGACGGCGTGTGGTCGCGCCTGAAGTTCGAGGGCGGCGTCCACCGCGTCCAGCGCGTGCCGGTCACCGAGTCGCAGGGCCGCATCCACACCTCCGCCGCGGGCGTGTTGATCTACCCGGAACCCGAGGAGATCGCCGAGGTCTCCATCGACGAGTCCGACCTGCGCATCGACGTCTACCGCTCGTCCGGCAAGGGCGGCCAGGGTGTCAACACCACCGACTCGGCGGTCCGCATCACCCACCTGCCCACCGGCATCGTCGTGACGTGCCAGAACGAGCGGTCGCAGCTGCAGAACAAGGCCCGTGCCATGCAGGTTCTCGCCGCGCGTCTGCAGGCTGCCGCCGAGGAGGAGGCCGAGGCCGCGGCCGCGGAGGGGCGTGCCGCGCAGATCCGCACGGTGGACCGCTCCGAGCGCATCCGCACCTACAACTTCCCCGAGAACCGCATTACCGATCACCGCATCGGGTACAAGGCCAACAACCTCGACGCGGTCCTCGCCGGCGACATGGACGCCCTGCTCGACGCGCTGTCGGCGGCCGACCGCCAGGCCCGCATGGAAGCCGAATAGGCGGCGATGTCGGGTGAGCCGGCCCGGGTGGCCGACGAGATCCGCGCCGCCGCGGCACGGCTCGCCGAGTCCGGCGTCGATTCGGCGCGACGCGACGCCGAGTGGCTGATGGCCCACGTGCTCGGCTGCGATCCGGGGCGCCTGGTGGTCGTCGACACCGTCGCCGACACCGAGGTGCAGGCCTTTCGGGAGGCGGTCGAACAGCGTGCACGTCGCACGCCCCTGCAGCACATCGTCGGGACCGCCGCGTTCGGGCCGCTCGAACTGGCCGTCGGCCCCGGCGTGTTCATCCCGCGCCCGGAGACCGAGTTACTCCTGGAATGGGCCGTCGGGGTGGCGGGTTCGCTGCCGCAGGGCGCCCGGGCGGTTGACCTGTGCAGCGGCAGCGGCGCGCTCGCCCTGGGACTGGCGACGATGGCGCCGTCGGTGCGGGTCACCGCGGTCGAGATCGACGACGACGCGTTGGTCTGGTTGCGCCGCAACGTCTCCGGCGCCCCGGACGAGGTCCGCGAGCGGGTGCGGGTGCTCGCCGCCGACGCCACCGACCCGGCCCGGATCGGATCGGCGATCCCCGACGGCAGTGTTTCGCTCGTCGTCACCAACCCTCCCTATGTGCCCCTGGATGCCGAGGTGTCGGCCGAGGTGGCCCACGACCCCGCGCGCGCCGTCTACGGCGGGGACGACGGGATGTCGGTCATCGTCGGGTTGGTCCCGGTGGTCGCGTCGATGCTCGAGGTCGGGGGACAGTTGGGCATCGAGCACGACGACACCACCTCGGAGGCGGTCGTCGACTGCCTGCTGGCCGACGGCGCCTTCGACGAGGTGACGGCCCGGCGGGATCTCGCGGGGCGTCAGCGCTTCGTCACCGCACGTCGCGTCCGCTGACAGCCGTTCGACCCGCACACCGCGGCGTGATCGCGCGACGTGCCCCCCGACGTGTCTCGGTCGCGGTCCTCCCACATGAAAGGATGGACGGGTGAGCACAGTTTTCGACTGCAACGATCCGCAGAGCCGTTCGGCGGGAATCCGGGCGGCCGTCGGGGCGGCGAAGGGCGGACGCCTGGTGGTCATCCCCACCGACACGCTCTACGGCATCGGTTGCGATGCCTTCGATTCCGACGCCGTCGGGGCTCTGCTCGCGGCCAAGCACCGCGGTCGTGGCATGCCGGTGCCCGTCCTCGTAGGCTCCTGGCACACGATCGACGGACTGGTGTTGTCGGTTCCACAGGCCGCCCGCGACCTCATCGAGGCGTTCTGGCCGGGCGGGCTGAGCCTGGTGGTCCGCCAGGCGCCCTCGCTGGCATGGGACCTCGGCGACACCGACGGCACCGTGATGTTGCGCATGCCGCTGCACCCGGTGGCGATCGAGGTGCTGCGCGAGGTGGGGCCGATGGCGGTCTCGAGCGCGAACGTCTCCGGCCGTCCGCCGGCGACCACCGTCGAGGAGGCGCAGGAGCAGCTCGGCGACGAGGTCGCGGTCTATCTCGACGGCGGCCCCGCCCCGATCGCCCGGCCCTCCACGATCGTCGATGTCTCCGGCGGCGAGCCGCGGATCCTCCGCGAGGGCGCCATCACGACCGCCGAGATCGCAGAGGTGCTCGACGTCGATCCGTCGTCGCTGCTCCCGGGGTCATGACCGGGCGCGTCGAGGCCGCAGACGGCACGCGAGTGCGGCGGGGACGAGCATGACGGGGGAGACAATGGGAACCGGCGAGGTCACGACCGGCGATCGCCGCGTCGACGCGCTCATCGCGCGGGAGGTGCGGCGTCGCGCGTCGTCGCTGCAACTGATCGCGAGCGAGACCGAACCCACTCCCGGGGTCCGTGCGGCGATGGCGTCGGTCTTCGACGCGAAATACGCTGAGGGACAACCGACTTCGCGATTCCACGGTGGGTGCGAGGTCGTCGACGAACTCGAGGAGCTCGCGGTCGCCCGTGCCCGCGAGTTGTTCGGCGCGGGCTACGCCAACGTGCAGCCGCTGTCGGGCACTGCGGCCAATCTCGCTGTGTTCGCGGCGTTCGCGCAGCCCGGCGACCCGGTGCTCGCGCTGCGACTCGACCAGGGCGGACACCAGACCCACGGGTCCCGGGCCAATTTCTCCGGGCGCTGGTTCACCCCGTTGCACTACGGCCTGCGCGCCGACGACGAGCTCGTCGACTACGACCAGGTCCGAGAACTCGCGCTGGTCCACCGGCCGCGCCTGCTGGTGGTCGGGGCCACCTCCTACTCCCGATCGTTCGACTACCCCCTGCTGCGGCAGATCGCCGACGAGGCCGCGTGCATCCTGCTCGTCGACGCGGCGCACCTCGCCGGGCACGCCGCGGCCGGAACGCTGCCCTCGCCCGTGCCGTACGCCGACGTGGTCACCTTCTCCACCAACAAGGTCTTCCGCGGGCCGCGCGGCGGCGTCATCCTGGCCCGCGCCGAATACGAGCGGGTGCTGCGCAAGGCCGTGCATCCGTTCACGCAGGGCGGACCGTCGATGCACGCCGTCGCCGCCAAGGCGGTCGCCTTCGCCGAGAGCGCGACCGAGGACTTCGCCGCCTACGTGCGGACGACGGTCGAACTGGCGCAGGACCTGTCGGCCGAACTCGCCGTCCGCGGCCTGCGGGTCGTCTCCGGCGGCACCGACACCCACCAGGCGGTCGTCGACGTCTCGCCGCTCGGCATCTCCGGGGTCGACGCCCAGCATCGCCTGTCCCGCGCCGGGATCGTCGTGGACAAGGCCGTCCTGCCCTTCGAGACCCGCCCCGTCAACGAGGGCTCGGCCATCCGCATCGGGACGCCCGTGCCCGCCGCGCTCGGCCTGACCACGGACCGGATACCCGCGCTGGCCGACGCCATGGTCGCCGCGATGGCGACGCCCGACCACGCCGAACACGATCGGATCCACCGTGAGATCTCCCGTCTCACAACCGGGTAGCGTTGTCCGGGTGTCAGCGTCAGAGTGTGCGGGATCCCGAGCCCGCGGGGTGGTGAGCCGATGAACGGCCCCGGCCTGCTGCTCGCCGCCGCCACCGACGGGGGAGGGGCGGGTGTGCCGCTGCGCGAGCTCCTGCTCGTCGGGCTGACCGCCGCCGCGATGACCTACCTGCTGACATCCGCGGTCCGCGTCTTCGCCATCAAGGCGGGCGCCGTCGCCGTGCCGCGCGTGCGGGACGTGCACGTCATCCCGACCCCGCGGCTCGGCGGTCTCGGCATGTTCGGCGGGGTGGTGGCCGGCATCGCGCTCGCCGCGAACCTCCCGGCGCTCAACCGGGGCTTCGCCTACACCACCGACATGACCGCGGTGATCGCCGCCGGAACCGTGATCGTCCTGGTCGGCGTCGTCGACGACCGATGGGGCCTCGACGCGCTGACCAAGTTCGTCGGGCAACTCACCGCCGCCGGGGTCCTCGTGCTGCTGGGGATCAGCTGGATACAGCTACCGGTTCCCTTCGCCGACATCGGAACCGTCGTGCTCGACCCGCTGCAGGCGGGTCTGCTCACCGTGGCGATCACGGTGGCCACGATCAACGCGATCAACTTCGTCGACGGCCTCGACGGCCTCGCCGCGGGGCTCGGCCTCATCGCGGCGTCGGCGATCTGCATGTTCTCGCTCGGTCTGCTCCGCGACCAGGGTGGCGACGTCAGTTACTACCCGCCGGCGCTCATCTCGGTGGCCCTCGCCGGCGCGTGCCTCGGCTTCCTGCCGCACAACTTCTCCCCGGCCCGCATCTTCATGGGGGATTCCGGCGCGATGCTCATCGGCCTGATGCTCGCCGCGGCGTCGACGAGCGCCTCGGGCCGCATCGCGGTCAACGCCTACGGGCCGGCCGACCTCTTCACCCTGCTGTCGCCGCTCATCCTCGTCGCGGCCGTCGTCTTCATCCCGATGCTCGACATGCTGCTGGCCGTGATCCGGCGGACCAGGGCGGGAGTCGGCTTCTACACGCCGGACAAGATGCACCTGCACCACCGCCTGCTCGAGCTGGGGCATTCGCAACGGCGGGTCGCGCTCATCATCTATCTCTGGGTCGGTGTGCTGGCGTTCTCGGCGGCGGCGAGCACCCTTTTCCCGCTGTCGGTCGTCGCACCGGTCTTCGCCGCGGGCCTCGTCGTCGCCCTGCTGGCGACGATGGCGCCGCGGCTGGCGCGCCGGTTCGCCGAGTTCCGCACCCGCGGGTTGGCCGACCGCTCCGCCTGATTCCCGGCTCGGTGCTGGTCAGTGCGCTGATCCGGGGACCGAGGGTGGGAGAACGACCCATTGGTAAGGGAACCATAAGACCGTGTACTATCAGCCGTAGTAGTCGCGGGAAAGGGGACTGTCCGGACTCCACGGACCGTCGGCCCACCGCGACGCATACCCCCCGGTGATCCACCTGGGAGGGTGTTGGTAGGGTCACACCGGACGAGCTGAGCAGCCTCTGGGCTGCTGCCTGCTCATGGGTGCCCCGCGCCGTCGGTACGGATCTGAGAGCTGAGGAGAGGGACATGGCCACATCTGCCCCTGATTCGGCTCCCGTCTATCCGCAGGCGCCGACCGGCCTTCGTCGTCCGGCGATCATCGCCGGCGGCATCACTCTGGTGGTCGCGGTGGTCTCGATTCTCGTCGGGCATCCGCTCTTCGCAGTGTTCTTCCTGCTCGGAGTCGCGGCAATCCTCGTCAACGCACTGCTCGTGAAGCGTGCTGTCGACACGGTCACCGCCGAGCTGAACCCCCGCAAGACCGCACTTGCTCTCAACTCCGCCATGCGCCTGGGTGCCATCACGGTACTCGCGCTGCTGGCGGCGTTTCTGGTCCAACCCGACGGGTTGGGCGCGATGTTCGGACTCGCCATCGGCCAGGTGGTCTTGGTGCTGAACACGGTCATTCCGGTGATGAAAGGACTTCGTAGCCAACCATGACGACCGCCTTCTACCTTGCTGCAGAGGATGGCGAACCAGCCATTCAGGTGGGGCATTACACCAAGTTCGAGCTTTTCGGGTTGACCTTCAACCTCGAGACCATCATCGCCACGTGCATCGCGGCGCTGATCATGCTCCTGCTGGCTTTCTATCTGAAGTCCAAGGTCACCTCGACCGGCGTCCCCTCCGGCGTCCAGCTGTTCTGGGAGGCCGTGACGATCCAGATGCGTCAGCAGGTCGAGAGCGCCATCGGCATGAAGGTCGCGCCTTACGTCCTTCCGCTGGCGGTCTCGCTGTTCACCTTCATCCTGATCTCGAACTGGCTGTCGATCCTCCCGGTCCAGGTCGGCCATCACGAGATCCTCAAGCCGCCCGCAGCGGACGTGAACTTCGCCTACGCGCTCGCGGTCTTCGTCTTCATCTGGTACCAGATCGCCGGCTTCCGGGCCCGTGGTCTGCTGGGCCACCCGCTGCGCATCGTCAAGGGTCACGTGGCATTCCTCGCGCCGATCAACATCATCGAGGAGTTCACCAAGCCGATCTCGCTGTCGCTCCGACTCTTCGGCAACGTCTTCGCCGGCAGCATGATGGTCGCCCTGATCGCGCTGTTCCCGCCGTACATCATGTGGGCGCCGAATGCGATCTGGAAGTCCTTCGAGCTCTTCGTGGGTCTGATCCAGGCATTCATCTTCGCCCTGCTGACGATCCTCTACTTCTCCCAGTCGATGGAGACCGAGGACCACTGACCCGCCCGCGAGGGCACCTCGTGGCCACCCGGCCGCGACCCACAATCACACATGACCGACCTGCGTCGGCGCCTGCCGTCGCAGCCGAAGACCTGGCACACCAGATGCCAGCAACCGAAAGGGAAATATCACAATGGATCCTTACATTGGCCTCGGCGCACTCATCGGTGGCGGCCTGATCATGGCCGGTGGCGCCGTTGGTGCCGGTATCGGTAACGGTCTGGCCGGTAGCCAGCTCATCGCCGGTATCGCTCGCCAGCCGGAGGCACAGGGTCGTCTCTTCACCCCGTTCTTCATCACCGTCGGTCTGGTCGAGGCGGCGTACTTCATCAACCTGGCCTTCATGGCGCTCTTCGTGTTCGCCACCCCGATCAGCGCCGGCTGATCCAGCTCCCCTTGTCGCCGAGTAGAAACGACACCTCCCCACAATGACGCTTGCTGCAGAGAACTTCCTACTTCCCAATGGAACGTTCTTCGTTGTCCTGCTCATCTTCGTGATTTTGCTGCTGGTCATCCGCAAGTTCGTGGTTCCACCGATTCAGCAGGTCCTCGAGGAGCGGGACGAGATGATCCGCCGCACCTCCGATGACAATCGGGCTGCCGCCGCCGAATTCGAGGACGCGGACGTCCAGTTCCGTGAACTCCTGAAGGAGGCTCGCGGTGAGGCCACTGCCACGCGCGACGCGGCTCGCGCGCAGGGCCGGGAACAGCTCAACGAGATGAAGCAGCGAGCGACCGCCGAGGCCGATGCCGCCCTGCAGTCGACCAGCGCAGAGCTGGCGGCTCAGGGTGAGCAGGCCGCCTCGACGGCTGCGGCCGATGTGGACGCACTCGCCCGTACTCTCGCGGCGCGTGTTCTCGGTGTCGACTCGGCCTCTATCACGGACACCCGATCGACGAGCGGAGCGGTGAACTAGAAATGGCTGCTGCCAACACTGAAACTGAATCCGACCAGGGCCCCATCGGGACCTGGCTCCACGACATCGGTGCCGCTTTCGACTGGCAGATCTTCGTCGCTCAGCTCGTCGGCTTCGCCGTCATCCTCTTCCTCCTGTGGAAGTTCGTCCGCCCGCCCGTGCAGAAGATGATGCGGGACCGGCAGGACACGGTGCGTGCGCAGCTCGCCGAGGCGGAGGCCGCCAAGCAGCGCGTCGCCGAAGCGAAGAAGGCACATGAGAAGGCCGTTGCCGAGGCGAAGGCCGAGGCCGTGCAGATGCAGAAGGATGCGGCGGCCGACGCCGAGAACATCGCTGCCGACATGCGCGCCCAGGCCGATCACGAGGTCAAGCGCATCACCGAACACGGGCGAGCCCAGGTTGCCCAGGTGTGTGCCAACCTCGTCCGTCAGCTGCGTGCCGACCTCGGCCTCGCGGCCATCGACCGGGCCGGCGAGATCGTCCGCGGCCACCTGTCCGACAGCTCGGCCCAGGCCGCCAGCGTCGACCGGGTGATCGGCGAGCTCGAGCAGATGGCCTCGAGCGCATCGAACACGGTTCCGTCCAGCGCCAAGCTGGTCGGCCTGCATTCGATGCGTGCCGCCAGCCGTGACTCGGCGCTCGCGGTCGCCGACAAGTTCGACGAGCTCGCCAAGGACCTCGACAGCGCTGCGCTGACCGCTGCGGCCGACGATCTGACCGCGGTCGTCAACTTCCTCGGTGACAACCCGGTGCTGCGCAAGCGCCTGGTCGAGGACGACGACAACGTCGCGGGCAAGAAGCAGTTGGTCCACAGCCTCCTCGACGGCAAGGTCGCCCCCGTCGTCGTCGAGGTCGTCGCGGAGGCCGCCGTTCAGCGGTGGTCCTCGGCCGGCGATCTGATCGCCGCACTGCGTCGCCAGAACACCCTCATCGTGCTGACCGCCGCCGAGCGTGACGGTGTGATCGAGCAGGTCGAAGACGAGCTGTTCCGGGTCAGCCGCATCCTGGAGGCCAACCCGCAGCTGGCCACGCTGCTGTCGGACTACAACAAGGACGCCGACAAGCGCGTCGACCTCCTGCAGAAGCTGGTCGGCGAGAAGGTCGGCAGCCACACCTGGTCGCTGCTCTCGTCGACCGTTCGCCTGCTGCACGGCCAGGCGGCCGACATCGCGGTGGATCAGCTGGCCGAGCTGGCCGCTGCCCGTCGCGGAGAGGCCGTCGCACACGTCGAGTCGGCCGCGCCCCTCACGGATGCGCAGGTCGCACGCCTCTCGACCGTCCTCAGCGGGATCTACGGTCGCACGATCTCGGTGCAGACCGAGGTCAAGCCGGAGCTGCTCGGCGGGCTGCGCATCAGCGTCGGCGACGAGGTCATCGACGCCGACGTCGCCACCCGGCTGGCCAAGGCGGCCGAGACCCTGCCGCGCTGACGCCATCCAGATCACCCGAACACACCAAGCCCCATAAAGCCACAGAGCTAATCAAGGAAAGACGAGAACCCCATGGCGGAGTTGACGATCTCACCAGAAGAGATTAAGGGAGCGATCGAGCAGTATGTCTCGTCGTTCGATGCCGAGGCCTCCCGCGAGGAGGTGGGCATCGTCACCGACACATCGGACGGTATCGCGCACGTCAGCGGTCTGCCCGGCGCGATGGCCAACGAGCTGCTTCAGTTCGAGGGCGGCGTGCTCGGCGTGGCCCTGAACCTCGAAGAGGACGAGATCGGCGCCGTCATCCTCGGTGACTACGAGACCCTGGAAGAGGGCCAGCAGGTCAGCCGTACCGGCGACGTGCTGTCGGTCCCGGTCGGCGACAAGTTCCTCGGCCGCGTCGTGGATCCGCTCGGCAAGCCGATCGACGGCCTGGGCGACATCGAGGCCGAGGAGCGTCGCGTCCTCGAGCTCCAGGCCGCCACCGTGCTCGAGCGCCAGCCGGTCGAGGAGTCCCTCGCCACCGGTATCAAGGCCATCGACGCCATGACCGCGATCGGCCGCGGCCAGCGTCAGCTGATCATCGGTGACCGCAAGACCGGTAAGACCGCGGTCTGCATCGACGCGATCCTGAACCAGAAGGCGAACTGGGAGACCGGCGACCCGACCAAGCAGGTGCGCTGCATCTATGTCGCGATCGGCCAGAAGGGCTCGACCATCGCCGGCGTCAAGGCCGCCCTCGACGAGGCCGGTGCGATGGAGTACACCACCATCGTCGCGGCCCCCGCGTCGGACTCGGCCGGCTTCAAGTGGCTCGCTCCCTACACCGGTTCGGCCATCGGCCAGCACTGGATGTACCAGGGCAAGCACGTCCTCATCGTCTTCGACGACCTGACCAAGCAGGCCGAGGCCTACCGTGCGATCTCGCTGCTGCTGCGCCGCCCGCCGGGCCGCGAGGCATACCCGGGCGACGTCTTCTACCTGCACTCCCGTCTGCTGGAGCGTTGCGCGAAGCTGTCGGACGAGATGGGCGGCGGCTCGATGACCGGTCTGCCGATCATCGAGACCAAGGCCAACGACGTCTCGGCGTTCATCCCGACCAACGTCATCTCGATCACCGACGGCCAGGTCTTCCTCGAGTCCGACCTGTTCAACAAGGGTGTCCGCCCCGCCATCAACGTCGGTACCTCGGTGTCGCGCGTCGGTGGTGCCGCGCAGACCAAGGGCCTGAAGAAGGTCTCGGGCTCGCTGCGTCTGGAGCTCGCCCAGTTCCGTGAGCTGGAGGCCTTCTCGGCCTTCGCCTCCGACCTCGACGACGCCTCGAAGGCCCAGCTCGAGCGTGGCGCCCGTTGGGTCGAGATGCTCAAGCAGGACCAGTACAGCCCCTTCTCGGTCGAGGACGAGATCATCTCGATCTACCTCTGCTCCGAGGGCTACTACGACTCGGTTCCGGTCGACGACATCCGCAACTTCGAGACGCAGCTGCTCAGCCACCTGCATCACGCCGCCAAGGGTGTCTACGACTCGATCGCCGGCGGGCAGGTGCTGACCGACGACCAGGCCGAGATCCTGGGTGCCGAGGTCGACAAGTTCAAGAAGGGTTACCTCACCCACGACGGCAAGCGCGTGGTCAACGAGGCCGCGGCCGAGGCAATGGATGCCGAGGACGTCGAGAACGAAGAGATCAAGATCCGCAAGTGATCTCGGACGTCAACGGACATTGCGATAAGGAAGGGGTGAGGGCTCATGGCCAGCATTCGTGAGCTGCGCTCACGCATCCGGTCGGTCCAGTCGACCAAGAAGATCACCAAGGCTCAGGAGCTGATCGCGACCTCGCGGATCACCAAGGCCCAGGCACGCGTCGCCGCGGCGAAGCCGTACGCGGAAGAGATGACGACCGTGCTCTCGGAGCTCGCGAGCAATGCGGGAACACTGGACAACCCGCTGCTGACCGAGCGCGAGAACCCCAAGCGCGCGGCGATCCTCGTGGTCACCAGCGATCGCGGTATGTGCGGTGGTTACAACGCGAACGTGCTCAAGGCGACCCGTGAACTCATCTCGCTGCTGCGCGAGGAGGGCAAGGAAGCCGTCCTGTTCGTGATGGGCCGTAAGGGCGTCGGGTTCTTCAACTTCCGTGGTCAGGAGATCGCGGACTCGTGGACGGGCTTCTCGGAGGCGCCGAAGTACACCGATGCGTCGACCGCGACCGAGTTCCTCGTGAACCTGTTCGTGGCCGGCTCGGGTACCGAGGTCGAGCGTCCGGGCGGCGACGGGACCCTCGAGGGCGTCGACGAACTGCACCTGGTGTACACGCGGTTCCAGTCGATGCTGTCGCAGGTCCCCGAGGTCCGTCGGGTGGCACCGCTGGTCGTGTCGGAGGACGACTCCGAGGACGAGAAGCCTTCGCGGAACTACACCTTCGAGCCGAACGCCGACACCCTGCTCGACGCTCTGCTGCCGAAGTACGTGGCCACGCGCGTCTACGCGGCTCTGCTGGATTCGGCTGCGTCCGAGTCTGCGGCCCGCCGCACCGCCATGAAGGCGGCGACCGACAACGCCGAGGAACTGGCCAAGACGCTCTCGCGCGAGGCCAACCAGCTCCGTCAGGCCCAGATCACCCAGGAAATCAGCGAGATCGTCGGCGGCTCGAGCGCCCTGGCGAACTAGCCGGATGCGCCACCACGACGACGAGACCCAAACTTCGAAATAAGAGGAAGTGACCCAAGCACCATGACCGCAGCAGTAGAAACCCCCTCCGCGAAGTCGGCGGGTTCCGCCGATGGGCGGGTTGTCCGCATCATCGGCCCCGTGGTCGATGTGGAGTTCCCGCGCGGCTCGATCCCCGAGCTGTTCAACGCCCTGCACACCGAGATCACGCTTCCCTCGGTCGCCAAGACGCTGACCCTCGAGGTTGCGCAGCACCTGGGCGACAACCTGGTGCGCACCATCTCGATGCAGCCGACCGACGGCCTGGTCCGTGGTGCCACGGTCACCGACACCGGCCGCTCGATCGTCGTGCCGGTCGGCGACGTCGTGAAGGGCCACGTCTTCAACGCCCTCGGCGACTGCCTGGACAGCCCGGGCCTGGGTCGTGACGGCGAGCAGTGGAGCATCCACCGCAAGCCGCCGGCCTTCGACGAGCTCGAGGGCAAGACCGAGATCCTCGAGACCGGCATCAAGGTCATCGACCTGCTGACCCCGTACGTGAAGGGCGGCAAGATCGGTCTGTTCGGCGGCGCGGGCGTCGGCAAGACCGTTCTGATCCAGGAGATGATCACCCGTATCGCGCGTGAGTTCTCCGGTACGTCGGTGTTCGCCGGCGTCGGTGAGCGCACCCGTGAGGGCACCGACCTGAAGCTCGAGATGGAGGAGATGGGCGTCCTCCAGGACACCGCCCTCGTCTTCGGCCAGATGGACGAGCCGCCGGGCACCCGTATGCGCGTGGCGCTTTCGGCGCTGACCATGGCGGAGTACTTCCGCGATGTGAAGCACCAGGACGTGCTGCTGTTCATCGACAACATCTTCCGCTTCACGCAGGCCGGTTCGGAGGTGTCGACCCTGCTCGGTCGTATGCCTTCGGCGGTGGGTTACCAGCCGACCCTCGCGGACGAGATGGGTGAGCTCCAGGAGCGCATCACCTCGACCAAGGGCCGCTCGATCACCTCGCTGCAGGCGATCTACGTGCCCGCCGACGACTACACCGACCCGGCGCCGGCGACCACCTTCGCGCACCTCGACGCGACCACCGAGCTCTCGCGTCCGATCTCGCAGCTGGGTATCTACCCGGCCGTGGACCCGCTGACCTCGACCTCGCGTATCCTCGAGGCCTCGATCGTGGGCGAGGAGCACTTCCGCGTCGCCAACGAGGTCAAGCGCATCCTGCAGAAGTACAAGGAGCTGCAGGACATCATCGCCATCCTCGGTATGGACGAGCTCTCCGAAGAGGACAAGGTCACCGTCGCCCGCGCGCGTCGTATCCAGAAGTTCCTCGGCCAGAACTTCCTCGTCGCCGAGAAGTTCACCGGCCAGAAGGGCTCGGTCGTGCCGCTCGCCGACACCATCGAGGCCTTCGACCGGGTCGCCAAGGGCGAGTTCGACCACCTGCCGGAGCAGGCGTTCAACAGCTGCGGTGGTCTCGACGACGTGGAGGCCGCCGCCGCCAAGATCGCCGGAAAGTAGCGGTAATCCATGGCTGAGAAGTCCTTCCACGTGGAGGTTGTCTCCGCGGACTCGCGCCTGTACTCCGGTGAGGCGACGTTCGTGATCGCGAAGACGACCGTCGGCGAGCTCGGTGTCCTCGCCAACCACGAGCCGCTCCTGGGCCAGCTTGTCCCGGGTGGCTTCGTGGTGATCGACGAGGAGAGCGGCACGCGTCGCGCGGCGGCCGTCGAGGGCGGATTCCTGTCCGTCACCGGCGATGCCGTGACTGTCCTCGCCGAGTCGGCCGAGTGGGCCGACAAGGTGGACGTCAACGCGGAGAAGCAGGCCCTCGAGCAGGCCGAGCCCGATACGCCCGAGTACCACCGTGCTCAGGCTCGTCTGGCTGCGGCGCAGTACCTTTCGAAGTAACACGCCGCCTCGCGCGGTATCGACCTCGGCCGGTCATCGGGATCACCCGGTGGCCGGCCGAGGTCGTTTCGCATCTGCAAGACGTCATCTGGCATGCTTGACCCCACAGCCCAAGTCCCCGCCTCCTGCGTCGCGGAAGCCCGCCGCCGGTGGATTCGTGTCGGTGCACCGTCGCCGGCCGGGGATCGCACGAAGGAGTAGGTGATGTCGCTGCCGGTCGTGTTGCTGAGCGTGCTGCTCGCCGTGGCCGTCATCCTGGGCGCGATGCTCGTATTCCGCGTCGAGAAGCTCCGGCGTGCCGGCACCCCGATCCTGCTGCGCACCATCCCGGCCGCCGTCGACGAGGGGTGGCGGCACGGCACGGTTCACTACCGCGACGACTCGCTCCGCTACTACCGGCTCGCATCGCTGCGTCCGGGACCGAATGTGACGCTGCCGCGGCAGGGCATCGAGATCACCGGGCGCCGGCGGCCGGAGGGAACCGAGACAGAGATCCTCGAGGGGATGCAGATCCTGCAGGTGCACACGAAGGGACGCGGCGACGGCGCGTACGAGCTCGCGATGGGCCCGGGAGCGGTCACCGCGTTCCAGTCGTGGGTCGAGTCACGCCAGTCGGAACGCTCCCAGCGGCGCCGCAGCGCCTGACCGACTCGGCGCAGAGAACAGCCGGACCGTGAAAACGGTCCGGCTGCAGTGTTTTTCGTGGTCTCGGTGCGGGTCAGGCGTCTTGCGGGCGCGGGCGGTTGCCGCCAGGAACCCACTTCACGTCGCCCGGGTTGCCGTCGGCGTCGCGGTTGGCGACGCGGGACAGGATGAACAGCAGATCCGAGAGCCGGTTCAGGTACTTCGCAGGCAGGACGCTCGTGTCGTCGGGATATGCGGCGACCGCGGCCCAGGCCGAGCGCTCCGCACGACGGACGACGGTTCGCGCCTGATGGAGGAAGGCGGCGAGGGGATTGCCGCCGGGCAGGATGAACGAGTCGAGGGCAGGAAGATCGGCGCCGAAGGTGTCGCACCACCGTTCGAGGGCGTCGATGTAGTCCTGCTGGATGCGCAGGGGCGGGTACTTCGGGTTCTCGACGATCGGGCTGGAGAGGTCCGCGCCCGCATCGAACAGGTCGTTCTGGACGGTGGCCAGCACGTTGCGGATGTCCTCGGGGACCTCGCCACCCAGGGCGAGGGCGAGCCCGATGGCCGCATTGGCCTCGTCGCAGTCGGCGTATGCGACGACGCGGGGATCGGTCTTGGGTACGCGGGAGTAGTCGCTGAGACCGGTGGTCCCGTCGTCTCCGGTGCGGGTGTAGATCCTGGTGAGGTGAACGGCCATGCGACGAATGTACTGCGTCGACCGGGCGCGGTGGGGCGGCGGCTAAGGTGGCATGCGTGAGCGATCGGTTTCTGGTGACGGGTGGTGCCCGGCTGTCTGGTGAGGTCTCGGTGGGAGGCGCCAAGAACAGCGTGCTGAAGCTGATGGCGGCGGCGCTCCTGGCCGAGGGCACCACGGTGCTGACCAACTCGCCGGAGATCGCCGACGTGCCGCTCATGGCGGAGGTGCTGCGCGGTCTCGGCGCGACCGTCGAGATGGAAGGCGACACGGTCACCATCACCTCGCCCGCCGAGCCGAAGTACCACGCCGACTTCGCGGCCGTGCGCCAGTTCCGCGCGTCGGTGTGCGTGCTCGGACCGCTGATGGCGCGCTGCCACCGCGCGGTGGTGGCGCTGCCGGGTGGCGACGCCATCGGTTCGCGACCGCTCGACATGCACCAGGCGGGTCTGCGTGCCCTGGGCGCGACGAGTTCGATCGAGCACGGCTGCGTGGTCGCCGCGGCCGACGCGCTCGTCGGCGCGCCGATCGCACTCGAGTTCCCCTCGGTCGGCGCCACCGAGAACATCCTGATGGCCGCCGTCCTCGCCGAGGGGCAGACGACGATCGACAACGCTGCGCGGGAACCGGAGATCGTCGATCTCTGCGAGATGCTGCAGCAGATGGGCGCGCAGATCGAGGGGGCGGGCACCTCGACCCTGACCGTGACCGGCGTCGAGCGCCTCCATCCGACCACCCACCGTGTCGTCGGCGACCGCATCGTCGGTGCGACGTGGGGCATCGCCGCCGCCATGACCCGCGGAGACGTCACCGTCCACGGCGTGCAGCCCGAACACCTGCAGCTCGTGCTGAACAAGCTCGTCGACACCGGAGCCCGGGTCGACACCTTCGACGACGGATTCCGGGTCCGCCACGACCGCCGGCCGGTCGCGGTGAACGTCTCGACCCTTCCGTTCCCCGGCTTCCCGACCGACCTGCAGCCGATGGCGATCGCGCTCGCCTCGATCTCCGAGGGCATGTCGCTGGTCACCGAGAACGTTTTCGAGGCTCGCTTCCGGTTCGTCGAGGAGATGGTGCGCCTCGGCGCCGACGCCCGCACCGACGGGCACCACGCGGTGATCCGCGGCATCGAACGTCTGTCGAGTGCCCCGGTGTGGTGCTCCGACATCCGCGCCGGCGCGGGTTTGGTGCTCGCCGGCCTGGTGGCCGACGGCGTCACCGAGGTGCACGACGTCGAACACATCGATCGCGGCTACCCGCACTTCGTGGAGATCCTGCGCAGCCTCGGCGGCGAGATCGAGCGTGTGAGCGACTGATTCGCGCATCGGCCGGGTGCGTCGTCGGCCACGGATACCTGTCCGATCGGACAGGTACCACCCCCGTCCGGTCGGGTCGACGTTGCCCGCCGACGGTCAGGACCCCTTGTGGCCGTTGTGATCTGGGCGACATTCTCGTTGTGGCAGACCCGAACGTCACAAGGAGATCATCCCCATGGCCATTGAGCTGAACCAGATCTGGGACTTCCCCATCAAGGAGTTCCACCCGTTCCCGAAGGCGAAGCTGGGCGTCGGAGCGCACGACATGCTGGGCGTCGAGGCCAAGGAACTCGGCATGACCCGAGTCCTGCTTATGACCACCGGCCTGCGCGGCTCGGGCATCATCGAGGAGCTCGTCGGCAAGATCGAGTACCAGGGCGTCGACGTGGTGCTCTACGACCAGGTGGAGTCCAACCCCAAGGACTACAACGTCATGGACGCCGCCGCGCTCTACCAGTCGGAGAAGTGCGACGGCATCATCTCGGTCGGCGGCGGCTCCAGCCATGACGCGGCCAAGGGCGCGCGCATGGTGATCGCGCACGACGGCCGCAACATCAACGAGTTCGAGGGCTTCTCGAAGGCGACCAACAAGGAGAACCCCAAGCACATCGCGGTCTCGACCACGGCCGGCACCGGCTCGGAGACCTCGTGGGCCTACGTCATCACCGACACCTCGGACATGAACAACCCGCACAAGTGGGTGGCCTTCGACGACACCTGTCTCGTCGACCTGGCCATGGACGATCCGCTGCTCTACTACTCGTGCCCCGAGCACTTCACCGCGTTCTGCGGTTTCGACGTGCTCGCCCACGCGAGTGAGCCGTACGTGTCCCGGCTCGACTTCGCGCCCTCGCTCGGCAACGCCAAGTACTCGATCGAGCTGATCGCCAAGCACCTGCGGACCGCGGTGTACGACCCGCGGAACCTCGAGGCGCGCACCGGGATGATGTACGCGCAGTACATCTCCGCGCAGGCGTTCAACTCCGGTGGCCTGGGTCTGGTCCACAGCCTCTCGCACGCGGTCAGCGCGTTCTACGACAGCCACCACGGCCTCAACAACGCCATCGCCCTGCCGCGTGTGTGGGAGTACAACCTGCCCTCCCGCTTCGAGCGCTACGCCGAGATCGCCGCCCTGATGGGCGTCGACACCTCGAAGATGACCACCGTCCAGGCGGCCGACGCCGCGGTCGAGGAGGCCATCCGCCTGTCCAAGGACCTCGGCATCCCGGACAACTTCGGCCAGCTGCGGGTCGACAGCTACGAGAAGAACCGGATGAACACCGGCAAGTACGAGGGCCGAGGCGAGGGAATCGACACCTCCGAGAAGCAGATCCGCGCGATCGCCGAGCACATGATGGGCGACTGGTGCACCCCGGGCAACCCGCGTGAGTCCACCGTCGAGTCGCTGATCCCGATGGTCACGCACGCCTTCACCGGCAGCTACTGACCCTGGGAGTCAGCTACCGGTTTCCCAGCCGATCCCGTGCCCGCCGCCATCCCCGGCACGGGATCGGCTCTCCCATCCGAACCACCATGGAAGGTCACCGATGTCGATGACGTACATCCCCACCGAGCCGGCGCCCGGAACCGACGACGGCACATACCGTTTCGAGTCGGTGGAGGAACTGTCGACGGCGTTGTCCGGGCAGGGGTACCTCATCGGTCCCGAGCTGGCCGTCGTCGTGCATCTCGCGACGCTTCTGGACCGCCCCCTCTTGCTCGAGGGGCCCGCCGGCGTGGGCAAGACCGAGCTCGCCAAGGCCCTCGCCGCGGCCTCGGGCCGCGAGCTGATCCGCCTGCAGTGCTACGAGGGGCTCGACGACTCGCGCGCCCTCTACGAGTGGGACTACGCCCGCCAGCTGCTGCACGTGCAGATGCTGCGCGACCGGATCAGCGCCGAGCTGGCCGCGGAGACGACACTTTCGGCGGCGTCTGCGGCACTGGCCCGCACCGACGTCGGCGTGTACACCGAGGACTTCCTGGTGGCCCGGCCGCTGCTCGCCGCGATCACCTCGACGACCCCGACCGTCCTCCTCGTCGACGAGATCGACCGGACCGACGAGGCGATGGAGGCGGTGATGCTCGAGGTGCTCGCCGAACGGCAGGTCTCGGTGCCCGAGCTCGGGACCTTCACCGCGCGGTCGTCGCCGTGGGTGATCCTCACCTCCAACGACACCCGGGAGCTGTCGCCGGCCCTCAAGCGGCGGTGCCTGCACTTCCAGGTCGACTATCCGGACCCGGAGACCGAACGCGCGATCGTCGCGGTTCGGGCGCCTGAGGTCGAGGACCGGGTGATCGCCGAGGTCGTCGACCTGGCCCGCCGCCTGCGCGATCTCCCGTTGCGCAAGAGCCCGTCCATCGCCGAGGTCATCGACGCGGCCCGCGCGGCGTCGTATCTGAAGTCCACCGGGGCAGGCGAGGGCAGCGGGCCCGACGCGACGGACCCGGCGCTGCTGTCGCTGCTGGTCAAGTTCGGGACCGACCTCGATCTCGCACGCGGGGCTCTCGCCCGCGCCGCGGCCCCGGCGACACCGGGAGCGGCCGAACACACCGAGATCGGGGTCGACGGCACCACGCCCCAGGGCTCGGTCACCGCGCGTGCCTTCGGCGCGGGACGCGCCCGCAGCGCGGGGACCCGCGCGAGCCGATGACCGCCATGACATCCCGCCTCGGCACGGTGCGCGAAACGCGCCGCGTCGAGATCCTCGACCTGATGTCCGTGCTGTTCGGCCGGACACTGCGGGCTGCGGGGGTGGCGGCCTCGCCGGCCGAGGTCATCGAGGTGCGGCGGACCCTGGCGATCGTCGGCGCCGCCGACCTCGCGCTGCTGCGCGCCGCGCTGCGGAGCGTGTGCGTCAAATACGCCTACGAGGCAGCGCCTTTCGACCGCGCCTTCGACATCTTCTTCGGTGCGGCCGAGGACCCCGGCCGGCCGGAGGACCTGCCGCGGCCGCGCGGCGTCGCCGCCGACCTCCCCGACGAGGTGGTGTGGGACGAGGAGTTCGAGGGCGCCGCGCGCCGGATCGGAGCCGACGAGCACACCGACGAGATCGGGCATCTCATGGAGGCCGATCCGGATGCCGGGGAGCGGCACGGCGAGAGCGCGCACCGGGAGGAGAACGACTTCACCGTCTCCGCCGGTGCCGAGCAACTCGGTGTCGACCCCGACAGCGGGGCGGTGAGTGGGGGAGTGACCTACACCGTCGAGCTCGATTCGGCGGACTCGGCGACGGTCGGCGAACTCACCGGTGCCGCGATGCGGGTGCAGAGCAAGCCCCTCGGGTTGTCGGGCGCCGCGGCGATCCTCGCGGCCCTCGACGCCTACGACCCTCGGCGTGCCTACGGCGCGGACGGCAACGCCGACCTCGACGACGTCCGCCGTCGCGAACTCGAGTCGGCGCTGGCCGCGTTCGTCGACGCCTTCGCCGAGCGACTCGACGCGGCCGGCCTGGCGGACGGCACCCCCGAGCGCACGACGTCGGTCACCACCGACCAGGCCGACATCGACCGGGCCTGTCACCGCCTGATCCAGCGGATGCGCGGAGCCCCGCGGCGGGTCATCCGCCCGGGCGACCGGGGCACTCTCGACATCCGCGCCACCCTGCGTGCGGCCGTCGCCACCGACGGAGTGCCGGCGCAGTTGTGGCGCCGTCGCCCGCGGCCCGGTCCGGTCCGGCTGCTGGTGCTGGTCGACGTCTCGCTGTCGGTGCGGCCGGTGACCGGGTTCATCCTGCGGCTGGCCCAGACCCTGCACCGATACGGTGACCGCTGCGAGGTCATCGCCTTCGTCGACCGTCCCGTGCGGGTCACCACCGCGCTGCGGGCCGCTTCCGCCGACGCGGCGCTGGCCGCCGTGCTCGCGGCCGACGGTCTCGACCTCGCGGCGAGCAGCGACTACGGCCGGATGCTGTCCGGGCTGCTCGGCGAGTTCGGGGACCTGATCTCCTCGCGCACCTCCGTCCTCGTCGTGGGCGACGCCCGCAGCAACGGGTTCGAGCCCCGGGTCGACCTCGTCGCCGAGATCGCCCGACGAGCCCACCGTCTCGCGTGGGTGACGCCCGAGCCCGCGAGGTACTGGACGCAGGCCGGTTGCGCGATGGCCGACTACGCCGAGCACTGTTCCGGTGTCGTCAGCGTCCGCGACGGCGCGGAGATGCTGGCACGCTGCGACGAACTCGGTGCGGCCCTGCGGTGAGGTGAGTAGCGTCGGGTTACCGCGGTGTGCGCCCCCATCGGGTGGCGGTGCACGGCATGACGTGATGGTGACGGTGGTGACGGAGGAATAGATGCAGGGTGGCGCACGTCGGCGCGGGGCCGGACAGGTCGCCAAGTTCCACGCGCCCGAGATCGTGCTCGGCCCCGGCGCATTCGACGAGGTGGGCCCGGCCACCGCGGGTCTCGGGATGCGCCGCCCGCTCGTGGTGAGCGACCGGTGCCTGCAGCAGACCCCGTGGTTCGGCATGCTTCTCGAGCGGTTGGCCGGCGCGGGCCTCGAAGCCGCGTCGTACGTCGACGTGTCACCCAACCCGCGTGCCGGTGAGGTCGCCTCGGCGTTCGACGCCTACAAGGCACACGACGCCGACGGCCTCGTCGCGCTCGGCGGCGGCTCGGTGATCGACGCGGCCAAGGGGGTCGCCGTCCTCGCGTCCAACGGCGGCCACATCCTGGAGTACGAGGGCATCGACCGGGCACGACTGCCCCTGCCGCCGCTCGTCGCCGTGCCGACCACCGCGGGCAGCGGCGCGGACGTGTCGCAGTTCTGCATCATCAACGACGCCGCTCGGCGCACCAAGGTCACCATCATCGGGCGTTCCCTGGTCCCGGACCTGTCGGTGAGCGATCCGACGCTGCTGTCCACGGTGCCGCCGGAGGTGACCGCGCAGGTCGGGATGGACGTGCTGACCCATTGCGTCGAGGCCTACGTCTCGCTGGCGCACGGTGCGATGACCGATTCGCTTGCGCTGGAGTCGATCCGATCGGTGTGGACCCACCTCGAACGGCTGGTCGACGATCCCGCCGACGAGGTGGCCGCCAACGAGATGTCCCTCGCCTCGCTGCGGGCCGGGATGGCGTTCACCAACGCGATCCTGGGTGCCACGCACGCCATGAGCCATCCCGTCGGCGGCCACTGCGACGCCCCGCACGGCGCGATCAACGCGGTCCTGCTGCCCCACGTCATCCGCTACAACGCGGAGGTGTGCGCGGACGGCTTCGTCGATCTCGCCGAGGCGATCGGCGTGCCCGCCGACGGCGACGCGCGAACCGTGGCCGACCGCCTCGCCGATGCGGTCTCCGGGCTGGGGGCCCGGGTGGGGATGCCGGAGTCGTTGCAGCCCTTGGGCGTTCGCGCCGAGGATCTGGACCGCCTGACCACCCACGCCCTCGCCGACTCCTGTATGACGACCAACCCGCGCCGGCCCGAGTCCGCCGCGATCCGCGACCTGTATGCGGCGGCGCTCTGATGACCGGTCCGCTCTCTCGTCCCGACCCCGGGGAACGTCCCGACCGCGCGGACCTCGACAGCCTGGTCGGCCTGCGCAGCGTCAAGGGGCGCCATTACGCGCAGTACCGCGGGGTGGAGGCGCGGCTGGGGCGCGTGGTGGCGGCTCTCGAGCGGATCTCGCGGGCGCTGGTCCGGACCGCCGAGGGACCCGAGGCGCTGGTGGTCGCGGTGGTGCAGGCGGTGCGCGAACACCTCGGCGCCGAGTGGGTGGTGTTCGGGCTCGCCGACGGTCGGCTGGAGCGCTCGGCTCCCCGGCATCTGATCAGCTCGGGCAGCGGGCGGCTGTACGCCTTCGAGGGCGCATCGGTCGCCGAGCCGCCCATCGGTCTGCCCGACGAGGTGCTCAACCGCCTCAACGACATCCTGCGCGGACACGAGCCCGTGCTCGAGCGGCCGATCCTCACCGAGGACCATGTGCACGTCCCGGTCGAACTGGACGGTCACGTGGTCGGCGGGCTCTCGGCCTGGACGTCGTCCGACCGCGGGGTCGATCCCACCGACCTCGTCGTCCTCCGCATCCTGGCGAGTCAGGCGATCGTCGCCCTGCTCAACGCGGAGCTGTTCTCCGAGACGAACCGCCACGCGGCGGAACTGGCCGCGCGCAACGAGGAACTCGAACGCACGCAACGCGAGCTGTCGGCGGCCATGCGGGCCACCCTCCTCAACGAGGAGCGCTCCCGGATCGCCCGCGAGCTGCACGACTCGGTGACGCAGTCGGTGCTGTCGGCGGGTGTGCAGATCGAACTGTGCCGGGGCCTGGTGGACGGCCCCGCGCTCGACCGGCTCGAGATGGCCGGACGCCTGACGAAAGAGGCGGTCGAACAGCTCCGGTCGTTCATCTACGCGCTCAACAACGCCACCAGTGCGCCGTCGCCCAGCGTGCGCGAGGTCCTGACCGAACTCTGTTCCCTGCACATGCCGCCGGACCTCACGACGGCGGTCCACATCCGCGGGCGGTCGCGCGAACTGGCCGACGACGTGCAGCACGCCCTGTTGCGGATCGCCGGCGAGGCACTGTTCAACGCGGCCATCCACGCGCGGGCCACCGAGGTCGTCGTGACCCTCACCTACGCACCCGACCGGGTGTCGCTGGCGGTCGACGACGACGGCGTCGGTGATCCCGACCACCTGCGGCGCGTCTTGCGGACCGCCACCCTCGGGGATCTCGCCGCCGGCCGGCACCGGGGACTGGCCAACATGTCCTCCCGTGCCGCCGAGCTCGGCGGGGAGTTGCGAATCCGCAGGTCGCGCTCGGGGGGTATACGCGTGGCGGCCACCCTGCCGACCCCGGAACAGACGAGGGAGTTCTCGTGAGTCCTGACACGACGACACCGAAGCGCGTCCATGGCGGGCGCGCCGCACGACCGATCCGGACGCTGCTGGTCGACGACCATGCCCTCCTCCGGGAGGGCATGCGATCACTTCTCGAGCGCGAGGACGTGGTCGAGGTGGTCGGCGAGGCCGGCTCGCACGACGCGGCGCTGGCCGAGGTGAACGCGTGCCGGCCCGACGTCGTGGTCGTCGACCTCAAACTGTCCGCGGGTACGGAATACGAGGGACTGCGCCTGATCAAGGACATCTCGCACCGGCACCCCGAGGTGGCGTCGCTGGTGCTCACCACCTTCCTCGACGACGACCTCGTCGTCCGCGCGGTGCGTGCCGGAGCGCGTGGATATGTGGTGAAGGATGTCGACACCACGGAACTGGTCCGGGCGATCCAGGCGGTGTCCACCGGAGGCAGCGCGTTCGATCCGCGCAGCGCGGCGGTGGTGCTGCGCACCGTGTCGGGGGAGTCCGAGACCACCGAGACCCTCAGCGACCGGGAGCGGGAGGTGCTGCGACTGCTGGCGGACGGGATGTCCAACAAGCGGATCGGGGAGACCCTCTACATCTCCGAGTCGACGGTCAAGTTCCACATCCGCAACATCATCCGAAAGCTCGGCGTCTCCAAGCGCACCGATGCCGTGTACATCGCGAGCAAGCGCGGGTTGATCTGACTCAGGCCGGGGTCAGCACCAGCCAGCCGCCGTGGTCGGTGAACACCTCCGCACCTCCGTGGGTGACGCGCTCGGCCCATCGGCGCAGATCGTCCTCGGTGAGTCGCAGCCGATGACCGAAGTGCGGGCTCGGGATCTCCTCGAACGGCACGGCGACGACGACGCGGCGCCGTGCGACGCGAAGAGCCTCGGTGATCGCGGTGAGGGCCGCAGGTTCGTCGAGGTGCTCGAGCAGATGGATCAGCGACACGGTGTCGACGGAGTCCGCGTCGTGGGGGAGGCGGGTCGCATCGCCGACTCTCGCCTCGACCGGCAGTCCGAGCCGGCGCGATGCACGGGAGAGCAGGGAGACGGCCCCTTCGGAGATGTCGCACGCGGAGACCCGCAGGCCGTCACGTGCGCACGCGAGGGCGAAGAATCCGAAGCACGATCCGACCTCCAGCAGGCTGTCGCCGGCGACGAGGGAACGGGCCCGGTGGTGAACTGGTGCGAAAGCCGAAGTGCCGGAGCGCAGTTCACGCAGGGAGTTGTCGTAGAACGCTGCCCAGGCATCGGCCGACGTGCCCGCCGAACCGCGGATGATGTCCACCGCCGCGGACTCGAACTGTTCCTGACCGCTCAACACCCCGGCCTCGACCAGCCCGACGAGACCGTCGACGACCGTGGCGTCCGAGACCGTCTGCTCGTCGAAGGGATGGACGATCTGGACGACGCCGGCCACCCGCCGCCAGGAGAGCAGGCCGCATCGCGTGAATCCGCTGGGTACGAAGGGGAATCGGAGCACGACCGGATTGCGCCGACGCCGGCGACGGCGGGGCTCCGGTGTGGGGGAGAGCGGAGCCATCGCGGCCGGGGCGTGGGACGAGGTCAGGTCCGTTGCGGTCATGTATCGACCGTAGGAACGCTCTGACCTGCGCATAACTGCCCAAGAGGGGATGGCGACCTGTCCGAAAGGACGGTTTGCGGCGCACGTCACATTCACCGATTCGGCGGAAAACCGCCTTCGGCACTGCGATTGGCGTGCGAGCGAGGCCCCGTGACCTGCGACGATGCGCAGAGCCGACCAGCGTGACCTGGGGATTTGACCCAGGCTTTGCATCTGCGTAACTTATTCCCAGTCAGCGCGCCACGGCGCCGCCCCGGAGGGCCCGGTGAGGGTTTGGTTCGGGGAGTGGAGACCGGGTTCGAGCTGACCGCCCCTGATCTTCTGGTTCGAGACCTGTTGTGTTTCGGCTGGGTGGGTTGGGGTTGCCGGACTTCCTGACTGTGCAGATCCACGGATTTGCGGGGTGGGGATCGGGTCTGGTAGGCTGGAAGAGTTGCCCCGGGGACGGGGTGATT
>NZ_BAOQ01000028.1 GCF_000344155.1 Gordonia paraffinivorans NBRC 108238
GGCTCGGGCGGCACCGGCCGGGCTGCCGCCGACGGCGCGTCGGGTGCCGGCCGCATCGGTTGCGCGACTGGAACCTGTTCTGCCACATCGGCTTCGGCGGCCTCGGCCGCAGCGCGCCGGGCTTCCTCGGCGGCCCTGGCCTCCTCCATCGCCTTGCGCTGCGAGGGCCGGATGAACTTCGGTTCCGGTTCGGGTTCGGCCGGTTTCGGCGGCACCGGGATCGACGTCGTGCCGACGCCGGACTCGAGGCGTTCGAGTCGTTGCAGCAGCGCGGCGTCGTCGGCGGATGCGGCCGGGAGCAGCATCCGCGCGCACATCACCTCGAGCAGGAGACGCGGCGAGGTGGTGCCGCGCATCTCGCCGAGCGCGTCGTGCACGATCTCGGCGAACCGCGTCAACGACGCGGGACCGAGCTTGGCGATCTGGGACTGCATCCGCGCCAGCTGATCACCCGGCGCCTCCACGAGTCCGCGGTCGGCGGCGTCGGGGACCGCCTGCAGCAGGATGAGATCGCGCAGGCGCTCGAGCAGGTCGACGGCGAATCGCCGTGGATCGTGCCCGGCGTCCACGACCTTCTCCACGGCGCCGAACAACGCGGCGCCGTCGGCCTCGGCCAACGCCTCCACGGCGGTGTCGATGAGTGCGATGTCGGTGACGCCGAGCAACGCGAGCGCGCGCTCGTAGGCGACGCCGTCCTCGTCGGCACCGGCGAGGAGCTGGTCGAGGATCGACAGCGAGTCACGGGGCGATCCGCCGCCGGCGCGGATGACCAGCGGGTAGACCTCGGGCGCGACGCGCACGCCCTCCTTCTCGCAGATCTTCTCCAGGAGGCCGCGCATGACGGGCGGCGCGAGCAGGCGGAACGGGTAGTGGTGCGTGCGCGACCGGATCGTGGGCAGCACCTTCTCCGGTTCGGTGGTCGCGAACACGAAGATCAGGTGCTCCGGCGGCTCCTCGACGATCTTCAGCAGCGCGTTGAAGCCCGCGTTGGTGACCATGTGGGCCTCGTCGACGATGAACACGCGGTAGCGCGACTCGGCCGGCGCGTAGAACGCCCGGTCGCGGAGTTCACGGGTGTCGTCGACACCGCCGTGGCTGGCGGCGTCGAGTTCGATCACGTCGAGGTTGCCGGGGCCGCCCGGGGCGAGCGCGACGCAGGATGCGCACACACCGCAGGGACGGGATGTGGGGCCTTCGACACAATTCAACGACCGCGCCAGGATTCGCGCCGACGACGTCTTGCCGCAACCGCGCGGACCCGAGAACAGGTACGCGTGGTTGATGCGCCCCGAGTCGAGGGCGCGGCTCAACGGTTCGGTGACGTGCTCCTGCCCCACGACGTCGGCGAAGGTAGCCGGGCGATAGGTGCGATACAGAGCCACGCGTCGAGAGTACCGGCGGACGGTGACACCCGAGGACCCTGCCTCACACTGCCGGGGTGGCCCCCGTGTCCGGGTTGTCGGCCATCGGCTCGCCGGCCGTTCCGACCAGGTCATCACCTCTGGCGGCGGCATCCCGCGTGCCCGCGTCCACCGGTCGACCATCGCCGTCGGACGAGGACGCGGCCGGTTCCGCGGGCAGGCCGCCGTCGGCGATCACGGCCGCTGCGACGCCCCTCGCGATGACCGGCGCGGTCGGGTCGGCCGTCGCGCCACGACGCCCGGACACCCGCAGCGCGACGACGGCGGCGACCAGGATTCCGAGGTAGCACCAGAGGTAGGGGCTGACGGTGAACCAGTTCATCCAGGTGACGCGGGTCTTCACGTACAGGCCCGTGTAGTAGGCGTCGGGCACCAGCTCGGGCACGTGCGTCGGCCACGCGAACACGATCAGGAACAGGGCGATCGCCCCGGCCGCGGCGAGTCCGCGGCGTACCGGGGCGAGCCGGGCGTCGAGGGCCAGGTGGACGCCGATGACGATGACCGGCACGAACCACACCCAGTGGTGACCCCAGGACATCGGGGACACCACGCACGCGGTCATGCCGACGATGCTCAGCGCGAGCAGCTCCTGCCCCTTGCGGTGGGCGTAGGTCGCGACCGCGAACCCGGCGACGAGAGCGGCCAGCGCCAGCCCTCCGTACAGCAGGGTCGGCGGGTGATCGGTGTCGAGGTGGTTGGCCAGCATCCCGCGCAGGGACTGGTTGCCGCGCAGCTGCGCGGAGCCGACCCGTTCGGACTGGAACAGCTTGTCGGTCCAGTACGCCCAGGAGTCCCGCGGGAGCACGGCGAAGCCGACCAGCACGGTCAGCGCGAACCCGCCGAGGACGCCGCTGAACGCCCGCCAGTTCCGCTGGACGGCGTAGTACCCGGCGAAGATCAGCGGGGTGAGCTTGATGCCCGCCGCGATGCCGGCGCCGAAACCCTTGGTCCGCGAGGTGTCCGGACGCGTCAGGTCGGCCAGGATCAGCAGCATCAGGAAGACGTTGATCTGCCCGTACCAGATGGTCGTGCGCACCGGCTCGAGCAGCATCGACGCCGCGACCAGCGACATCGCGACGACCCGCAACGGCCAGGTCGGCGTCCGGCCGAGGGCGCGGAAGCTGAGCATGACCACCGCGTAGAGCGCCACGACGATCCCGATGGTCCAGATCCAGCGCGCGACGTCGAAGGAGATCAGCGCCAAGGGTGTGAAGAGCAACGCGGAGAACGGCGAGTACGTGTAGTCGAGGTCGCCGATCATCTTCATGTCATAGAGGTTCGCGCCCTCGGTGACCGCCTCCGCTCCCTGTCGGTAGACGGCCAGGTCGATCTGATTGTTCATCAGACCCCAGAACTGGGCTCCCCAGGGCACGACGACATCCTGGAGTGCCAGAGCGACGACCCCGAAGATGGCGAACCCGGATGCGAGAAGAACCGGCCTGGGCAGATTCACGATTTACAAGACTGTCATAAGAGACGGTCCATACCGGGATGCTCGCCCGCCAATGAGATCAATCTAACTCCGCCACCGCGTTTCGCCGACGGCGTGTCGCGTCGGCCGGTCAGGACTGCTGTGCAAGCAGCGTCTCGGCGGAGGCGAGCAGAACGCAGGTCGACACCCCGTCCATCGCGGCCCGGAGGTCGTCGGTGTTCGGGAAGGTCGGCGCGAGCCGGATGTTCCGGTCGTGCGGGTCGACCTTGTACGGGAACGCCGAGCCGGCCGCGGTCAGCGCGATGCCGGCCTCCTTGGCCAGCTCGATGGTGCGGCGGGCCGCGCCGTCGATGACGTCGAGGCTGATGAAGTAGCCGCCCTCGGGCTCCGACCAGGAGGCGACCTTCGACTCGGCGAGCCGGTCTTCGAGGATGTCGAGCACGATCTTGAACTTCGGCTCGATGATCTCGCGGTGGCGCGCCATGTGGGCGCGCACCCCGTCGGCGTCGCCGAAGAACCGCAGGTGGCGCAGCTGGTTCACCTTGTCCGGGCCGATGGTCTTGAAGCCGAGGTACTTGGAGAACCACGCGACGTTCTCCGGCGACGAGCCGAAGAACGCGACGCCGCCGCCGGCGAAGGTGATCTTCGACGTCGAGCCCAGCACGTACACGCGGTTGGGGTGACCGGCCTGCGCCGCCATCTCGATGACCGGCAGCGGGGTCGGCGGCGCGTCGACCAGGGTGTGCACCGCGTAGGCGTTGTCCCAGTAGATGCGGAAGTCGGGCGCGGCGGGCATCTCGAGCAGCCCGCGGGTGACCTCTTCGGAGAAGGTGACGCCGGTCGGGTTCGAGTAGGTGGGCACGGCCCACATGCCCTTGATGCTCGGGTCGCCGGCGGTGAGCTCCGCGCACAGGCGCACGTCGGGGCCGTCCGGGAGCATCGGAACCGGGATCATCTCGATGCCGAAGCTCTCGGTGATGGCGAAGTGCCGGTCATAACCCGGTACGGGGCAGAGGAACTTGATCTTCTGGCGGCCCCACGGCTCGTCGGAGTCGGGGGTGCCGTGCAGCAGCCCGAAGACCGTGAGGTCGTGCATCAGCTCGAGGCTGGAGTTGCCGAAGGCGATGAGGTTCTCCGGATCGACGGCGAGCAGCTCGCCGAAGATCGCGCGCAGCTCGGGCAGGCCCTTGAGGCCGCCGTAGTTGCGGGTGTCGGTGCCGGTGCCGTCCCGGTAGTCCTCGCCGGGCAGCGACAGGAGCGCGTTCGAGAGGTCGAGCTGCTCCGGCGCCGGCTTGCCGCGGGTGAGGTCGAGCCTGAGGCCCAGCGCCTTGAGGTCGTCGTAACGCTTCTTCAGATCCGCCTGGGTGTCGCGAAGTCGGTCGGCACTCATCGAGTGGAAATTCAACGTAGGACCTTTCGCGGCACGACGCCGAAATGCGGGGGTTCCGACGCCGCAGACCAGAGAAATGTGAATGGGAGATAAGGGGACCCCGCGCACCCGAGAGAGCCCGTTGACCCTTGCTGCCTTCCGGCCCTGGGGGAGTTCACAGGATGCACGCCGCGCGGGATCCGTCGTCCAGTGTAGCGAGCGCTCGAAGGGGTGCGACACCGACCCTTCCCCAACGTCACGACCTGCGAAAACCCCGAGAAACGACGAAGGTCCGCGGCGATCGTGACGATCACCGCGGACCTCTCGCGGCGGAGGATAGGGGATTCGAACCCCTGAGGGCTGTTAACCCAACCCGCGTTCCAGGCGAGCGCCATAGGCCACTAGGCGAATCCTCCAACGCTGGCGATGATAGCGGCCTGACGTCCGCTCGCCCAAACCGCTTGCGACCCGCGTCACCCGCATTAGGGTCGAAGCCATGTCCGATTCCTCTCCCGTCGTCGTGATCGGGGCAACCGGAGGCCAGGGCGGCGCCGTGGTCGACGCGCTGCTCGAGGCCGGTTTCGGAGTGCGGGCCCTGGTCCGCGATGCGGTGTCGTCGAAGGCCGCGACGCTGGCCGGGCGCGGAGTCGAGATCGCCGTCGGCGACGTCGTCAGCGGCATCGGGCTCGCGGACGCGTTCACCGGCGCCTCGGGGGTGTTCGCGATGACGACGCCGTTCGAGTCCGGGGTCTCCGCGGAGATCGCGCAGGGCAGGGCGCTGATCGAGGCGGCGACGTCCGCGTCGGTTCCCTACCTGGTGTTCTCGTCGGTGGCCTCGGCCGACCGCGGCACCGGGGTGCCGCATTTCGACTCGAAGTTCGAGGTCGAGCAGATGCTGGCGGCCACCGACATCCGGCACACCGTCGTCGCCCCGGCGTATTTCTACGACAACCTGCTCGCGAGCTCGGACGCGCTGGCCGCCGGGGTCATGCCGATCGCGATGCCGGCCGACAAACCGCTGCAACAACTCTCGCGCCGTGACCTCGGCCGGTTCGTCGCCGGCCTGTTCGCGACACCCGACGACCACGTGGGCGAGCGCATCGAGATCGCCTCCGATCAACCCACCCCGAACGAGATGGCCCGGATCGCCGGCGAGGTCCTCGGCACCCGGGTGATCGCGGAATCATATGATCCCGAACGCATCCCGTCCCCGGACATGAGCGCGATGTTCGCCTTCCTCGGCGATCGCGGCTACGAGGTCGACATCCCGGCCCTGCACGCCCGCTTCCCCGACGTCGGCTGGCAGTCCTTCGCCAACTGGGCGGCCGAGGCCCTGCATCGGTGATCCGGCGGCACCGCCGATCCCGCGAACTCGGCGCGGCGCGCTGCCGTCCGATGCCGCATGATCGTCGGGTGCACACCCACCGAGCCCAGCATCTGACGAGTCGGGCGCACGCATGCTCGTAGACGCAGGACTGGTCGTCGCGGGCCTCGCCGGGCTCGTCATCGGCGCGGAGTTCCTCGTCCGCGGCGGATCGGCGATCGCCACCCGGCTCGGGGTGTCCCCGCTGCTCGTGGGCCTCACCATCGTGTCGGTCGGGACGAGCATGCCCGAGCTGGCGGTCGGCATCGACGCGACGCTCAACGACGCCGGGCCCCTCGCGGTCGGCAACATCGCGGGCACCAACATCGTCAACATCCTGCTGATCCTCGGCCTCTCCGCGGCGATGGTGCCACTGGCCCTGGGGAAGCAGACCCTGCGCCTCGACCTGCCCGCCATGTCGATCAGCGCGGTGCTGATGCTGGTGCTGAGCCTCAACGGCTCGCTCGGGCGGATCGACGGCGTGATCCTCCTGCTCCTCGGCATCGGCTACACGGCCGCGGCGATCCGGTCGGAACTCCGGGAGCGGGCCACCCCCGTGGAGGAGGAGATCGCCGAGGAGCTGCCCGCGAAAGGCGGCCCGCTGTGGCTGCGCGCCCTCGAACTCCTCGGCGGCATCGCGGCGGTGGTGGTGGCGGCGGACTGGCTGGTCGACGGGTCGGTGTCGATCGCGACCGACCTCGGGGTGAGCGAGGCGTTCATCGGCCTGACCATCGTCGCGATCGGCACGTCGGCGCCCGAACTGGTCACGACCCTGATGTCGACCATCCGCGGCGACCGCGACCTCGCGATCGGCAACCTGATCGGCTCCAGCGTCTACAACATCGTGTTCATCCTGGGCGTGACCGCGCTGGTGAAGCCGATCGAGGTGACCAGCGACCTGATCCGGGTCGACATTCCGTTGATGACCGCCGTCGCCGTGCTCTGCATCCCGGTGTTCGTCTCCGGCCGGCGCGTGTCGCGGCTCGAGGGCATCGGGTTCGTGGCGTTGTACGTGATCTACCTGGTCGTCCTGCTCGTGTTCCGCACGTAGCCCGTCGGTGTTCGGCCCGTCGGTGTTCGGCCCGTCGGTGATCGCGGCCGCGAGGTCAGTCCGCTATCCGATTGCCCTTCTCGTCCCAGTGCGAGGCGACCTTCTTCGACGGCTGCACCCGCGGCGGCTCCCCCGGCATCTTCGGGTAGCTCGGCGGATACGGCATGTCCCCCAGCCCGTTCTCGTCGTCGCGGTGGACCATCTCGAGCAGCTTCTCGATCCCGCGGCGGTGGTCGGCGATGTCGGCCCACGGGTCGCCGCGCTCGGCGAGCATCTTCGGGACCGTCGCCATCGTGCAGTCGTCCGGGTTCACCTCGGCCAGCTCCGCCCAGGTCACCGGCGCGGAGACCCGCCCGATCGCGCTGCGCCGCACCGAGTACGGGGCCGCCATCGTCCGGTCGCGGGCGTTCTGGTTGAAGTCGATGAAGATGCGTTCCCCGCGTTCCTCTTTCCACCACGACGTGGTGACGTTGTCGGGGTCGCGGCGTTCGAGTTCGCGGGCGATCGCGATGACGCAGCGCCGGGTGGCGATGAAATCCCACAGCGGCTCGATGGGCACGTACACATGGATGCCGCGTCCGCCGGACAGCTTGACGAAGCCGCTGTAGCCGAGCTCGTCGAGCAGCGGCTTCAGCCCCTCGATGGCCACCCGGCGCACGTCGTCGAATGTGGTCCCCGGCTGCGGGTCCAGGTCGATGCGCAACTGGTCGGGGTGATCGTTGTCGGGGTGGAGGGTCGGCCAGGTGTGGAAGGTGACGGTGCCGAGGTTGGCCGCCCACACCAGGTCCGCGGGGACCGTGGGGCGCAGGGCATCGGCGGTTCGCTTGGAGGGGAACACGATCGGCGTCGCCTGCACGTGCTCGGGCCGTTTCTTGGCGATGTGCTTCTGATAGATCTCCTCGCCCTCCACGCCGTCGGGGAAGCGCTGCAGGAACGTGGGCCGGTCCCGCGTCGCCCGCATCAGCGGGCCGTCGCCTCCGCCGTCGACGCCGAGCGCCACCGTCTGGTAGTAGCCCACGAGATCCCGTTTGCGACCGCCGTTCTCGCCGAGTTCGGGGAAGTAGATCTTGTCGGGGTTGCTCAGACGCACGGCGATCCCGTCGACGTCGAGTTCTTCTGCGGGAGAACGAGATGGCATGGGCGTCATTCCCCTTCGAGGACGTCGTGCAGGTCGTAGGTGAGCGGGACCTCGAGTTGGTCGTAACCACAGCTCTCGGGGTCGCGGTCCGGCCGCCAGCGCAGGAACTTCACGGTGTGCCGGAAGCGCTGTTTCTCCATCTGGTCGTAGGCGAATTCGGCCACGAGCTCCGGGCGGATGGGTATCCACTCCCCCGATCTCTCCGACCGCCAGCGGGTGGGCTCCCCGGGCGATGCCTTGTCCGGGTCGAGCCGCATCGGCTCGAACATCTCCTGCAGTTCGATCCGCTTGGCGTCGGAGAAGGCGCCGGCGCCGCCGACCATCCGGAGTTCGCCGTCGTCGCCGTACAGTCCGAGCAGCATGGAGCCGAGTCCGGTGCCCGACTTGTGAATCCGGTAGCCGATGATCACGCAGTCCGCGGTCCGCTTGTGCTTGACCTTGAGCATCTCCCGCTTGTTCTCGACGTACGGGCCGTCGAGGCGCTTGGCCACCACGCCGTCGAGGCCGGCGCCCTCGAATGCGGAGAACCAGTCCTCGGCGACGGCCGGGTCGGTGGTCACCCGGCTGACGTGGAAGCTGCGATCGCGCTCGGGGCGCCCCACCGCGCGCAGCAGCGCCTCGCGCCGGACCTCGAACGGCTCGTCGGCCACCGAGGTGTTGCCCAGCGCGAGCGCGTCGAACCCGATGAAGATCGCCGGCGTCTTCTCGGCGAGCATGGTCACCCGCGACTCGGCGGGGTGGATGCGCTGGGTGAGCGAGTCCCAGTCGAGACGGTGGGTGCCGCCGATGAGCGCCGGCACCCCGATCTCGCCGTCGAGCACGACCTTGTCCGGCAGTTCGGCCCTGGCCGCCTCGACGATCTCCGGGAAGTATCGCGCCAGGTCCTTGCCCCCGCGCGAGCCGATGACGACCTCGTCCCCGTCCCGGAACACGAGCGCCCGGAATCCGTCCCACTTGGGCTCGTACGAGAAGACCGTCTCGCCGTCGGGCTGATGGGGCACGGCGGTGACCGCCTTCGCCAGCATCGGGGCGACGGGTGGCATCACCGGGAGATCCATGGGTTCACTGTTCCTCACATCTCGTGGCGGGCGCAACGATTCGGGCCGGCATCGCGGCGGCCGCCGCGGCAGGGTCATGCTCGGGTGGGTGCATCGTGAGGGACAGACCGGCGAGGCCCCGATTTCTCATCGCCCGACCCGGGCGCGCCGGATTCGCCGCCTCCGAAGCGGTACCCTCGACGCGATGTCGACACAGCACGCAGCGGGCCGGTACGCCCCGTCGCCCTCCGGTGACCTGCACGTCGGCAACCTCCGTACCGCTGTGCTCGCCTGGTTGTTCGCACGGACCACCGGCCGCCGCTTCCTCATCCGGATGGAGAACCTCGATCGAGCCGTCGACGGGGCCGACCGGCGCCAGCTCGACGACCTCGCCGCCCTGGGCCTCGACTGGGAGGAACCGGTCGTCTACCAGACCGACCGGCGCGCGATCTACGCGGGGATCATCGACGAACTGCGTTCTGCCGGGCGCACCTTCGAGTGTTTTTGCACTCGTCGCGAGATCCTCGAGGCCCCGTCGGCGCCTCACGCGCCGCAGGGCGCCTACCCCGGTACGTGCCGCGACCTCACCGACGCACAGCGCGCCGAGAAGATCGCCGCGGGTCGACCCCCGGCCGTCCGCATCCGCGCCGAGACCAGCGAGTTCACCGTCACCGACCTGCTCCACGGCAGCTACACCGGGATGGTCGACGACTTCGTCATCCAGCGCAACGACGGGACCCCGGCCTACAACCTCGCGGTGGTGGTCGACGACGCGGCACAGGGGGTCGACCAGGTGGTCCGCGGCGACGACCTGCTCTCCTCGGCCCCGCGTCAGGCCTACCTCGCCACCCTGCTCGGCGAGACGCCGCCGACATACGCGCACGTGCCGATGGTGCTGAACCCCGAACACGTGCGCCTGTCGAAGCGCGACGGCGCGGTGACCCTCGCCGACCTGGCGGCCCGGGGCGTGTCGTCCGAGCGGGTGCTGGCGCACATCGCGCGGTCGCTCGGGCTCGCCGCGCCCGGCGAGGTCGCCGACCTTCCCACGCTCGCGGAGCGCTTCGACCCCGCAGCACTCCCCCGCACTCCCTGGATCCTGCATCCGGGAGAGTGGGACTGACCCCGCCCCCTACGCCGCTGTCGCCAGCAGCCGCTGCAGGAGGTCGTTGAGGGTCACCAGACCGATCGCGCGACCGGAGTCGGTGACCAGCGCCAGGTGGGCACGGCGTTCGCGCATGGCGGCCAGGGCCTCGTACACCGGCCGGCCGGCGTCGATCCGCAGGACCGGTCGCATCAGGTCGGCGGCCGTGGTCCCGGCCGGGGCCTGCAGGCTGTCGCGGACGTGCACGACTCCGTGCACGGTTCCGCCGCCCGGCTCCCGCACGAGCAGCCGCAGATGCCCCGAGGTCCGCCCGGCCGTCTGGATGTCGGCGGGGCCGGCCGCCGGCGGGACCGAGCCGAGCCGGTCGCGGGGGGTGACCACGTCGCCGAGGGTGAGCGATTCCAGTTCCAGCGCGCTCGTCAGGTGGGCGTGATAGCGCTCGTCGATGGTGCCGACCGTCGCCGAGTGCTCCACCAGGTGCCGCAGCGCGTCGCTGTCCTGGCCGGCCGCGACCTGGTCGACCGGTTCGACACCCACACGCCGAAGGCACCAGTTGGCGAGACGGTTCAGCTGCACGATCACCGGGCGCGTCACCCACATGAAGGCGCGCATCGGCAGGGCCAGCACGATCGCCGACCGCTCCGGGTGCGCGATCGCCCACGACTTCGGCGCCATCTCCCCCACCACCAGGTGCAGGAAGGTCACGATGACCAGGGCCAGCACGAAGCCCGCGATGTCGGCCGACCAGTAGGGCAGTCCCCAGCCGGTGAACAACGGCGTGAGCCAATGGTGCACAGCCGGTTTGGTGACCGAACCCAGCGCCAGGGTGCAGACGGTGATGCCGAGCTGCGATCCCGCGAGCAGGACCGAGAGCTCCGACGCGCTGCGGAGTGCGGCGCGTGCGCTGCTGCTCGACGCCGCGGCGTCCTCGAGCCGGTGGCGTCGGGCCGCGATGAGGGCGAACTCGACGGCGACGAAGAATGCGCTCGCGGCGATCAGGACCACCGTGAGCACCGCGACGATCCACGGGTCACTCATCGTCGGCCTCCTGCCCTGCGCCGGCCCCCGCGACGAGATCGCGGGCCTCGCCCGCCTCCGGTCGCATGGACACGAGTGCGGGGACGTGCTTGTCGACCTCGAGGACCGTCACCCGGACGACCCGAGGGTCGGGCTCCTCGTCGTCGAGGATCGCGGCGGGGTCGGGTTCGATGGTGACGGTCACCGTCTCCCCCTCCTGCGGCAGGCCGACGTACACGGCGATAACCAGACCGGCGACGGTCTCGTAATCCCCTTCCGGCAGTTCGAGTCCGATCGCCCGCGACACCTCGTCGACGTGGGCGTCACCGCGCACGATCCAGCCGTCCCCGGTCTTCTCGACGACGGCGGACGTCTCGGGATCGTGTTCGTCATCGATCTCGCCGACCAGTTCCTCGGCGATGTCCTCGGCGGTCACCACGCCGGCGAAGCCGCCGTACTCGTCGATCACGATCGCCATCTCCTCGTCGGCGTCGGACAGGGTCTCCAGCACCTCGGGAAGGGGCAGTGTCGAGGGCACGACGACCGCCGGACGGCACAGGCTTCCGGCCGTCGCATGCGGGTCGGCCTGCGCCGGGGTCGTCGTCATCGCGTGCGACCAGTCGAGCAGATCGTGCAGGTGCACCACGCCCAGCACCTCGTCGCCGGGGCCGGCCACGACCGGGTAGCGGGTGTGTCCGCCGCCCATCAGCGCGAGCAACTCCTCGGCGGTGACCGAGGCGTCGACGTGGTCGGTGTGCGGACGCGGGATCATCGCGTGTTCGGCCGTGCGCGTGGGGAACTCGAGAACCCGGTCGAGCAGGACCGACAGATCGGCGGGCAGTTCGCCGGCGTCGCGGGACTCCGCGACGATGTGCTCGAGGTCGCGCACCGAGGCCGAGTGCTCGACGTCGTGCACCGGTTCGATCCGCAGGGCCCGCAGCAGCAGGTTCGAGGCCTTGTCGAAGAGCGCGATCAGCCAGCCGAAGAGAGCGAGGTAGACGGTGGTCGACCTCGCCAGCCACAGGGCGACGGGCTCGGCGCGCGCGATCGCGAGGTTCTTGGGGAAGAGTTCGCCGAAGACCATCTGCATGACGGTCGAGAAGCCGATCGCGACGACGGTGCCGATCGCCACACCCACGCCGAGCGGGATGCCGACCTCGCCGAGCAGGTCGCCGATCCCCGAGCCGATCAGCGGTTCGGCGACATAACCGACGAGCAGGCCGGTGACGGTGATGCCGAGCTGGGCCCCGGAGAGCATGAACGACGTGCGACGGGTGACGGAGAGCGCGCGCCGGGCGGCGGGGTCACCCGATTCGGCGCGGGCTTTCAGGCGGGAGCGGTCGACCGCCATGTAGCCGAATTCCTGGGCCACGAAGTAGCCGGTCAGGGCGGTGATCAGCAGGACCACCAGCACCCCGAGGCCGATGCCTGCGATCGTCAGCACGAGAGCGTCCGATCGTCGGCGACGAGGAGAGCGTCAGGGTGGGAGTCCCCGCGGGCGGCCGCGGGGTCGGGACTCGATTCAGGTCTGTGTGCCGGGTGGTGCCGTCGGCGTTTTCGGCGCTTGGCGCGTCTCATCTTTCTCTCTCGCTGGGCTCGGGTACCCGTACAGGGTGCCGAGTCGTCGACCGGTCGCGCAAGTCTGCGCTGGTCAGACAACGTGCGGCACCGCGGCCGGGTTCCGTGACCCGCCCCACATCCGCCGGTGGGTCCGGAACGCTCAGTCCTTCTTCGAGGCGTAGTAGCGACGCAGGAACTCGTCGCGGTACTCGACGTAGTTCCCGTCCTCGATCGCCTGGCGGGCCCGATCGACCAGCTGAACGATGAACGACACGTTGTGCAGGGTCGCGAGAGTCGCGGCGAGCCCCTCCTTCGCCTTGAACAGGTGATGGATGTAGGCGCGGCTGTACTGCGAGGTGTAGTTCTCGATCTCGGGATCGAGCGGACGGAAGTCGTTGCGGTACTTCGCGTTCGTGATGTTGTACCGGCCGTCGAGCGAGTAGATGGCGCCGTTGCGGGCCACGCGGGTGGGCGAGACGCAGTCGAAGGTGTCCACGCCGTTCTCGATGGCGGTGAAGATGTCGTCCGGTTCGCTGATGCCCAGCAGGTGCTTCGGCGCGTCCTCGGGCAGCTCGTCGTTGACCCAGCCGACGATCGTGCCGAGGTTGTGCTTCTCGAGCGCCCCGCCGATCCCGTACCCGCCGAAGCCCTTTCCACCGGCGGCGCGGTCCGCCTCGCTGAGGGCGACGAGATCGCGGGAGGCCTTGCGCCGCAGGTCCTCGTACTGCGCCCCCTGCACCACGCCCCACAGCGCCTGCTGCGGGCGATGCGCGCGCTCGGCACTCAACCGGTTGTGCTCGGCGAGGCAACGAATCGCCCACAGCCGGGTGCGCTCCAGCGAGTTCTCCTGGTATGCACGGGTGTTCATCAGAGTGGTCAGCTCGTCGAAGGCGAAGATGATGTCGGCGCCGAGCTGGTGCTGGATCCGCATCGACACCTCCGGCGTGAACCGGTGCGCCGACCCGTCGAGATGCGACTTGAAGGTCACGCCGTCGTCGTCGACGCGCGAGAGCCGTTCGCGGCCGTTCGCGGTCAGCGTGTCGTCGGGGTTGCCGACCTCCATCGCGATGACCTTCTTGAAGCCCGCCCCGAGGGACATGACCTGGAAGCCACCGCTGTCGGTGTAGGTGGGCCCGTGCCAGTTCATGAACTTGCCGAGGCCCCCGGCCTGGTCGATGATCTCCGGGCCGGGCTGCAGGTACAGGTGGTAGGCGTTGGCCAGCACCGCCTGCGCCCCGAGGTCGGCGACCGACTCGGGCAGGACGGTCTTCACCGTGGCCTTGGTGCCCACCGGGATGAAGGCGGGCGTGCGGATCTGTCCGTGGGGAGTCGAGATCACCCCGGTGCGCCCCCGGGTGCCGGGCAGGGTGGTGCCGACGGTGAAAGGACGATCGGCGACGAAACTCTCGGTACTGCTCACCGCAGCATCTTCGCAGGTCGCCGACGCCCATCCCAAACCGGCGACGCGGGCGGGTCCCGGCATCGGCCTGCGTCGCCGCGACGACGCGATGGCGCGACGGCGCCGTTCGATACGGTGGGACCATGTCGAGCCCACGAGTGCTGACCCGCCCGAGGAAGATCGCCACCGGTGTCGCCACCGCGGCAGTGGGCGCGTCGTTCGCCCTGCTGACCCTCACCGCGTGCGGCGGCGAACAGGATGTCACCGACACGGCCACCTCGAGCGCCGCGGTTGCGCCGGCGAGCCCGAACGCCTCCGCGCCCGTCGTGGCCGGGCGCAAGCCCGCGACGACACCCGCGACCTCCCGCACCACGACCTCCGGGGCGACCGCCTCCGAGGCCGGCGGTCCCGGCACCCAGTGCGGCACCGTCCCCGGCCCCGACGGCGCACTGACCGTCACGATCCTCGCCGGCGACGTGAGCTGCGAGACCGCCGACGAGATCGGGGCGGAGTACGGCCCGAAGATCGCCACCGGCACACAGCACGAGGTGTCGGGCTGGACCTGCGGCCCGTCTCAGCTGCGCGGTGTCCTCTCCGCGTGCCAGAAGGGCGAGTCGGTCATCGGCTTCGCGCCCTAGCCCCTGCCCGGCGCGCAGGACTTGACCCTGACGCGGCGTCAGGCCCGAAGGTGAGCGATGTGAGTGATGGGGAAGGCTCCCGACGAGCACGACCGACGCCGCCGCTGACGGTCGGAGCGGTCGCCGGCATGGCCGGTGTCAGTGTCCGCACGTTGCATCATTACGACCGGATCGGACTGGTCACGCCCTCGGCGCGCACCCCGGCCGGGTACCGCGTCTACGACGCCGCCGACGTCGAGCGGCTCTACCGGGTCCTGACCTATCGGGAACTCGGCTTTCCTCTCGAGCAGATAGCGACCCTGCTCGACGATCCCGATGCGGACGAACTGCATCACCTCCGCGCCCAGCGCGACATGCTCACGAAACGGATCGATCGCCTCCGTCGGATGGTCGCGGCCGTGGAGGAGATGATGGCCACCAAGAAGCAGGGAATCCGGTTGTCCGCCACCGAGCAGGCGGAGATCTTCGGCGACGACTGGAACGGGGACGCATACGCCGCCGAGGCGGAGGAACGCTGGGGCGACACCGATGCGTGGCGCCAGAGCCAGACGCGCGCGTCCGAGTACTCGAAGGAGGACTGGAAGCGCATCAAGGCCGAGTCAGACGACCTCGAGCGCCGTCTGGCCGACGCCATGCTGCGCGGGGTGACGCCGGGATCGGCGGAGGCCGACGCACTGGCAGAAGAACATCGCGCGCAGGTCGGGCGGTTCTACGACTGCAGCCACGAGATGCACGTGGGCCTGGCCGACATGTACGTCGCCGACCCGCGTTTCACGGCGCACTACGACGAGGCGGCCCCAGGCCTCGCGGTCTACCTGCGCGAGGTGATCCGGGCCAACGCCGCGAAGCGCGGGTGATCCGCGGCATCGGCCCGCATCCCGGCCGTGGCGGCCGGCCTCACTGTTCCAGGTAGCGCTCCCGAAGCTTCTCGGGAACCGACGCATCCAGCCCCAGGCCTTTGGTGAAGTAGCCGTCGATATCGCCGAACTCCTTGGCCATCTCGTCGAAGGCGCCTTCGAGGTACTCGCGCCGGACGCCGAGGAGCGCCGACAGCACATCCGGGTCGCCGCCGGCCTTCTCGAAGGCCGCGAAGATCGGGTGCAGGGCGGGGATGAGTTCGTCGTTGGTCAGCAGGTAGTCCTCGAAGACCTCGTCCCGGCTCACGCCCAGCACGGTGAGGAACGTGGCCGTCGCCCAGCCGGTGCGGTCCTTGCCGGTGGTGCAGTGGAAGAGCGCCGCACCCGAGGTCGACGGCTCGGCCAGCTCCTCGTAGAACTTCCGGTAGGCCGCCCGGGCGCTGGGCAGGGTGACGATCTGGCGATAGGTGCCCTCGATCAGGCTCTCGGCCTTGCCGCCGCCGAGTGCCTCGTTGGCCTTGGCGACCATCGCCGGGTCTGCGAGCACCGCGTTGAGGTGGGCCGGGATCGCCGTCGCGGAGTCGGCCAGAACGTCGAGCGGCACGTCGGTGACCCCGGGCAGGTTCGGATCGGGCGCGGCCTGCCGCTCCGCCGCGGTCCGCAGATCGAAGATCAGCGTGATGCCCAACTCCTCGAACTTCGTCCGGTCGTCTCCGGCGAGACGGTGGAGTTCGGTGGACCGGTAGACGCGGCCGGTCTGCACCTTCCGACCGTCGGCGGTCACCCAGCCGCCGAGGTCGCGGAGATTGGGAACGGTCGCGAGTTCGATGGCGTGAGCATGTTTCGGTTGGGTCATGGCGACGATTCTGACAGTTCCCCGATCGTCCCGATCCCGCGTATCCGAGGAAGAAAGCGGATATCGTGCCGCTCAAGAGCCGCCCGCGGACGGCTCGGCGGCGGATGCGGCCCGCCGAAGCCCGACAACCCCTGGAAGATGGAGCTTCCCGGCCGGTAAGTGAAATCGCGTGCCATCTTGCCGACACGCGCTCCGACACCGTTGCGACAGCGCTCGAGGGGCAGGAATCGGGCGTCGGCCGCCGGCCCGGCAACCTGAAAATGGCCCCCGAGCACCGCACTGTCGTCGCAGCCAGAGCAGGGTTGTCCGGTCTCGGCGACCCTCAGGGACAGCGTTACGGCGGTCGGAGCAAAATCCGTGCCATCACAGATGCTGCATGTTGCACGCAATCCGTTGAACCCGCCGAAGGCCGTGGGCTAGGTTCCATGCCATGTCCTGGAAAGTGGCAGTTCACGGTGGCGCATCCCGCGCCACCGTGCGGTTGCGGAAGAATGCGTCCCGAGAACTCCTCGATGGCACGGACCTTTACGTCGGCGCCCTGACGAATCCCGCATCCACTGCCGGAACCACTCCCCGAAAGATTCTCTGATTCTTCTCCGGTTGTTCGGCCATCCCGGCTGAGCAACCGAGAACCTGTGCTCGAAGTACGACGAAAGAAAGTTGGACGATGTGCGGCCTTCAGAACGGGCGACGATGAGTGACGTCCCGGAGCCGAGCGGCTCCTCCTCCGGCCTTCCGCTCCTGGAAGCTCGCGGCCTCACGGTGAACGCCTCGTGGGGGCACATCTTCGGGCCGGTCGACTTCACCGTCGCCGAAGGCGGCGTCACCGTGTTCGCCGGGCCGGAGAGCCGCGGACGCGCCGCGCTGCTGCTCACCGTGGCCGGCCGGATGCGCCCGAGCAGGGGAGAGCTCACCGCCTTCGGCCGGACCAATGACGCCCAGCACCTCTTCAACCGCGCCGCGGTCGCGTGGATCGACGAGGTCGACGGCATCCAGCAGGCCATCCGCATCCGCGACGTCGTGACCGAGCTCAAGCGCTGGTCTTCTCCCTGGTGGAAGTGGGTCACGCCGGCAGGTGAGGACGACCTCGAGCGCGTCTGCCGCCCGGTCTTCGGCTCCTACCCGCTCCCGGACCTCGAGGCCTTCGTGGAGGAGCTGCCCGAGCTCAGCTCCGCGCTGTTCCGCATCGCCGTGGGCAACCACCGGCGTCCCCCGCTGCTGGTCATCGGCGGCGTGGACAGGCTCACGCGGCGCGAGAACCAGGTCCTCCTGATGGAGCGGCTCGTCGATCTGGGCCGGACGCAGACGGTCATCACCGCCGACGTCAACGCCGTGGCACCCGCGGGCGGCGTGCGCGCCGTGATCCCCGTCGACAACCTGACAGAAGGCCAGTTCCTCGGCCTCGACCACGAAGATCGGACCTAGAGAACATGTTTGCCGCATTCTCCCCGGGCAGCGACATCAAGCGGTACTACCGCGGCACGATGCCCCGGCTCGCACTGGTCGTCATCATGCTCATGCCGCTCCTCTACGGAGCGATGTACCTGTGGGCCTTCTGGAACCCCTTCGCCGCCGCCGACAAGATCCCGGTCGCGCTTGTGAACGAGGACCGGGGCGCCGTGGTGATGGGCGAGAAGCTCAACGCCGGCGAGCAGGTCGCCAAGGGCCTGATCGAATCCAAGCAGCTCGACCTGCACGAGGTCTCGCCTGCCGAGGCCGCCGACGGCGTCGCCCACGGCAAGTACTACTTCTCGATCACCCTGCCCGAGGACTTCAGCGAGGCGATCGCGTCCCCGACGAGCGACTCCCCGAAGTCCGCACAGCTGGTGTTCACCTACAACGACGCCAACAACTACCTGGCCACGATCATCGGCCAGGATGCCGCTCAGCAGGTCGTCAACAAGGTGAGCGCCCAGGTCGGCACCCAGACCTTCGACATCGTCCTCAACGACGTCGGCGGGGTGACCGGCAAGCTGACCCAGGCCGCCGACGGCGCGAACGAACTCGCCTCCGGGCTCAAGACCGCCAACACCGGCGCGGATGAGATCGCCACCAACATGGTCACCGCCAAGAACGGCGCCGATCAGCTCGCTAGCGGCCTCGGCGAGCTCGACTCCGCGCTCATCAAGGCGACCGATCCGCTGTTGAACGCTCTCGGCGCCGACCAGACCGGACTCTCCGCAGCCGAGGTCAACGCCGCCGCAGATCGTCTCGCGCGCAATGCCGGCGCGGCCTCGAAGGAACTGAGCGCCGCGGCCAACCAGCAGTCCCAGGCCAGCCAGGCGCTGGACAACGTGGTCAGCCAGCTGAGCGCGTCGTCGGACCCGACCGTGCGCGGCCTCGCCAATGCGCTCGCCCCGGCACAGCAGTTCCTGCGCACCAGCGGGCTCGGCCCCGATGCGAACAACCAGCTGAGCCAGCTCAACACCGACGCCACCGTCTTGTCGCAGCAGCTCGGCAACCCGAACAGCCCGCTGCGCCTGGGCCTCTCGCTGGCCGAGAACGGCGGCCTGCGCAACGACATCCTGGCGGCCCGCGGCGCGGCCAACGAGCTCGCGAGCGGCTCCGCCGAGCTCGCCACGGGCCTCGGCGAACTGAGCGCCGGCGCCGACCAGCTGGCCTCCGGCATGAAGGAACTGGCCTCCGGCTCCCAGGAACTCGCATCCGGCCTCGACGAGGGCGTCAAGGCCATCCCGGCGTGGACCAAGCAGCAGAAGGAAGAAATCGCCGCGACCCTCGCCGACCCGGTCGCGCTGAAGGAGGACTACACCCACGAGGCGCCGACCTTCGGCACCGGCTTCGCCCCGTTCTTCATGTCCCTCGCGCTGTTCGTGGGCGGCATCATCACCTGGATGCTGCTGACGCCGCTGCAGTCCCGCCCGATCGTGCAGGGCTTCTCGTCGATGCGCGTCGTCCTCGCCTCGTACGCCCCGGCGTTCACGATCGGCTTCGCCCAGGCAGCCATCCTGTACTCGGTCGTCACCTTCGCGGTGGGCCTGCGCGCCGTCCATCCGATAGCGACGTTCTTGTTCCTGTTGTTGGTGGTCGCGACCTTCATGGCGATGATCCAGATGTTCGACGCCGTGTTCGGCATAGCCGTGGGACGCGTTGTGACACTGGCATTCCTCATGGTCCAGCTGGTGTCCGCGGGCGGCATCTATCCGGTGCCCACCACCGCGAAACCGTTCCAGTACATCCACTACGTCGATCCGATGACCTACACCGTGGAAGGCCTGAGACAGCTCACGGTCGGCGGCATCGACTATCGACTCTGGCTGGCGATCGGCGTGCTCGCCGGTATCACCATCGTCTGCCTGCTCATCTCCGCATGGGCCGCGCGACGAAACCGCCAGTACACGATGGATCGGCTGTATCCGCCGGTGGAAGTCTAGGGAGGTCAAAACACCAAACCCCCACGAGAAACGGCTGTTTCGGGTAACACCGAGTGCAGTCGTCCGACCCCCGAAATCGGCACCAGTGAACCCGCATTGAAAGATCCAGGAGGAAACACCTTGACTTCCCAAGCTCGTGCGAACACGAACATCGGCGACGACCTGAACCTGCGCACCGTCTTCACCCGACCGGGCGAGGCGACCGATCTGCCGAAGTTCAAGCTCGCCGACAACATGTTGCTGCCCGAGACCGCCTACCAGATCGTCCACGACGAGGCGATGCTCGACGGCAACGCGCGCCTGAACCTCGCGACCTTCGTCTCCACCTGGATGGACGACGAGGCCAAGCGGCTGTACGCGGAGTCGGTCGACAAGAACATGATCGACAAGGACGAGTACCCGCAGACCGCCGCGATCGAGGATCGCTGCTGGCGCATCATCGCCAACCTGTGGCACAACCCGGACGTCGACAACGCCATCGGCACCTCGACGATCGGTTCGTCGGAGGCCTGCATGCTCGGCGGTCTCGCCCTCAAGCGCCACTGGCAGGCCCGCCGCAAGGCCGAGGGCAAGTCCATCGAGAAGCCGAACCTGGTGCTGTCCACCGCGGTCCAGGTGTGCTGGGAGAAGTTCTGCAACTACTTCGAGGTCGAACCCCGCTGGGTCCCGATCAGCGAGGAGCACCTGGTCCTCGACGGCCATGACCTCGAGAAGTACGTCGACGAGAACACCATCGGCGTCGTCGCCATCATGGGCCAGACCTACACCGGCATGTACGAGCCGGTGAAGGAGATCGCCGCCAAGCTCGACGAGATCCAGGCCAACACCGGCCTCGACGTCAAGATCCACGTCGACGGCGCGTCGGGCGCGATGATCGCCCCGTTCTGCCAGCCCGATCTGGAGTGGGACTTCCGCGTCGAGCGCGTCGTCTCCATCAACACCTCGGGCCACAAGTTCGGCCTGGTCTACCCGGGTGTCGGCTGGGTCGTGTGGCGCAGCGTCGAGGACCTGCCGGAGAGCATGGTCTTCCACTGCAGCTACCTCGGCGGCAACATGCCCACCCTGGCGCTGAACTTCTCGCGTCCGGGCGCCCAGGTCCTGCTGCAGTACTACCAGTTCCTGCGTCTCGGCTTCGAGGGCTACCGCCAGGTCCAGCAGGGTTCGCTCGACGTCGCCCAGTGGCTGTCGTCGGAGATCGCCAAGATCGACGCCTTCGAGCTGGTCAGCAAGGGCGACACCATCCCCGTGTTCGCCTGGCGCATGAAGAAGGGCCACACCGACAACTGGAACCTCTACGACCTGTCGGATCGCCTGCGCATGAAGGGCTGGCTGGTTCCCGCCTACCCGATGGCCGACGACCTGGCAGACATGACGGTCCAGCGCATCGTCGTCCGTGCCGGCCTCAGCCATGACCTCGCCCGCGCTCTCATCGCCGACATCAAGACCGAGGTCGAGTTCCTCGAGCGCCTCGAGGGCCCGATCCCGGCCGAGGGCGAGCGCAGCCACTTCCACCACTGATCGCCAGATCATCGCCAGTCGAGGTCCCCGGCCCGGGCCCCCGCCGGGCCGGGGACCTCGTCGCAAACAGGCTCGTCGCAGACAGGTAGGTAGACAATGAGCGTTGCCGCGTCGACCCCCGGGCGCAGCACAGTGTTCGTCCCGACACTGAACAAGCAGTGCTGGGGCTTCATGATCGGGTCGTCCCTGTTCGCGCTGAGCTCGGCACCCGGCTTCGGCTCTTGGGCCGGCTCCGGCGCCGTCAACCTGTGCTGCTTCATCGGAGCCTGGTTCTTCACCGCGGCCGGCCTGATCCAGCTGATCCTCAGCGGCCCGGTGACCACCAAGGTCGACTACGGCAGCGGCGTCATGGTGCGGGCCGACTGGCTCGCCGCCTCGACGCAGTCGCTGGGCACCGTCCTGTTCAACGTGAGCACCACGGCGGCCCTCACTGCACATTCGATTCCGTCGCAACGCGAGTTCGTGTGGTCGCCGGATGCCGGCGGTTCGATCCTCTTCCTCATCAGCGGCTTCCTCGCGGTGCGCGGCTACCGGCACGCGCACACCTGGTTCGATCCCCGATCGGCCGACTGGTGGTCGGTCCAGATCAACCTCATCGGCTGCATCGCCTTCGGCGTCGCCGCCGTCGGCGCCTACGTCTCCAAGGCCGGGGTCACCGTCGACACCGCGATGGCCAACTGGGGCACCTTCATCGGCGCCATCTGCTTCTTCCTGTCCTCGCTCGTCGTTCTGCCCGCGTGGACCCGCAGCAAGCCGGAGGCTGCAGCAGCATGACCGAACTGTTCGATGACGCAATGGATTTCGGCATCCCGACGCCAGTCGTCGAGTCCTGGCGTGATCGGATCGGCGCAAACCGGAACGAGGGACGAGCCCAACCGCTCCGCCTCTCCGGGCCCGAGGGCGTGGAGAACTACAGTCCGATCATCGAGGTACAGGTCGAGGACCCCGAGAAGTTCGACTCGCTCATCTACACGCGGCAGTTGTCGTTGATCACGACATTCTGCGCCCTGCACACGCCATTCCAACTGACCCGCACACCGCAGCTCGTTCTCGATACCCCCTCTGACGACCTCATCATCGCCGTCCACACCATGCGGGGCCGCCACACCGTCCGCCAAGGCACACGCGACTACGCATATCGGCCGGGGCAGTTGGCATTCGTCAGCAATGCGGCGCCCTACGTCGAGCGCACCTACGAAATCAACGACCCCGCCGGACTCATCGTCCCTCTCGAACTACTCGGCAGTCAGCGCCGCATCGCCGAGCAGGCGCGACGCCCGGTCGCGTCCGGCACTCTGCTGGCCCGCGCCACCGCGTCCTTCATCCTCCAGTTCACCTCCGACACGGCAGTCGAGGTCGCCGAGGCCACCGAGGAAACCGAGATGGCCGCCATCGAACTCGTGCGTGCCGCACTCGGTCAGCTCGACTTCGAGCAGCGCCCCATCACCGACAACGCGCTCTTCGTGCGCGAGGCGGTGAGCGACCTCATCGAACGCCATCACCGCGATCCGTCGTTCACGCCGAACCGGCTCGCGCGTCTTCTGCACATCAGCCGCCGACAGCTCTACCGCCACTTCGAGGACACCGAGGACTCGCTGGCCGCACGTATCGCGGATCGACGACTCAAGACCGCGTGCGAGCTCCTGCGCACACGTCCGGACCTGTCGGTCGCCGACGTCGCGCGCCTCTCCGGATTCCCGTCCAGTCCCACGATGCGCAACCGGTTCCGTGCCGAGTTCGGTTGCGGTCCCAGCGAATACCGTACCCGGGCCGCCTTCGAGGACGGGGTGATCCACCTCGGGCGCAACAAAGCCGCCGACTGAGGGTCGCACCGGCGCGCTCAGCCCAGCAGTGCCTGCGCGACGCGTTCCAGGGCGGCGACACGGCTGCCCTTGACCAGCACCGCATCCCCGGGCCCCAGGTCGTCGAGCGCGGCCACTGCCTCGTCGATGCCCGAGACGTGCCGTGCCGTGTCCCCGTAGTCCGGCTCGTCCACTGCGACGAGAGCGATCCCCAGGCCCGCGGCCTGCTCCGCGATCGCGAGGTGCTCGCGCGCCGAGTCGTCGCCGAGTTCGGCCATCGTGCCGAGCACCGCGACGCGCCGTCCCGCGGGCAGCGCCGCCAGCGACCGCAGTGCCGCCGACATCGACGTGGGGTTGGCGTTGTAGGCGTCGTTGATGATCGTGACGCCGCCGCTCGACCTCCCCAGTTCCATACGGAGACCGGACAGCTCGGCGGCCGACATCCCCGACGCGATGTCGGCGACCGACACCCCCAGTCCCCCGCCGGCCGCCGCGGCCGCCAGGGCGTTGGGCACCTGGTGCTCGCCGCGCGCGCCGAGACGCACGTCGGTGGATCCCCACGGGGTGTGCAGACGGAACGACGCTCGCAACTCGTCGTCGAGGACGATGTCGGAGGCGTACACGTCGGCGTCCGGGGACAGTCCGTAGCGCAGCACCCGCGCCGAGGTGCGCTCGGCCATCGGGGCGACGTACGGGTGGTCGTTGTTGAGCACCGCGATGCCGTCGGCGGGCAGGGCCTCGACGAGTTCCCCCTTGGCGCGGGCCACGGATTCGATGTCGCCGAACAGTTCGAGGTGCGCGCCCTCGACGCGGGTGATCACGCCGACCGTCGGGCTCGCGATCGAGCACAACAGCTCGATGTGCCCGATCCCGCGGGCGCCCATCTCCAGCACGACGGCCTCCACGTCGTCGTGCGCGAGGGCCAGGGTCAGCGGCAGCCCGAGCTCGTTGTTGAAGGACTTCTCGCTGGCCGCGGTCCGGTAAGTGGTCTTCAGGACCCCGGCGAGCAGATCCTTCGTGGAGGTCTTGCCGACGGAGCCGGTGATGCCGACGACGCGGTCCGGGATGCGGCGGCGCACCGCGCGTCCGAGATCGGCGAGTGCGAGCGCGGTGTCGGCGACGCGGATCGCGGTGCCGCCGGCCGTCTCGGGCCTCGAGGTGAAGTAGGCCGGCGCCCCCGCCTCGAGCGCCTTGCCGATGAAATCGTGGCCGTCGCGCTCGGCGACGATGGGGATGAACAGCTGACCCGGGCGGATGTTGCGCGAGTCGATGCTCGCACCGTCGATCCGGACGTCGGGACCCGACAACTCGCCGCCGGTCGCCGCCGCGACCTCACTCGCCATGAAATGCACGTGCTCCACGCTAGCCGACGGCGCCGCCCGGCCCCTTCGGCCGACCGGGGCACCCTGCTCGTCGGCGCCGGCGTGCTCGCGGAGGAGGTATGCCAGGCGGCGGGCGACCGTGTCGAACTCCACATCCGCGCCGACTCCGCGAGAACCCGCTCGCCGGTGCCCGTATCGTGACAGGCATGTCATCCCGGCTGTTGCGTCTTGTGGTCCTCTACGGCGGAGTCTCCGCCGAACACGATGTGTCCCGGGTGACAGCCGCTCACGTCCTGGCCGCCGCCGATCGGACGAAATACGACCTGGTCCCCATCGGCATCGCCAAGGACGGCACCTGGCTCCGCAACGACAAGGCCATCGCCGCCCTCGCCGACGGCACCGCCCTGCCGGACTCGCTCGAGGTGGCGGGCACCGCCATCGACCCCCTCACCGAACTCCGCGGCCACGCCGGCGAGGCCGTCACCGTCGTCCTGCCGCTGTTGCACGGGCCGCACGGCGAGGACGGCACCATCCAGGGCATGCTCGAGCTGTTCAAGCTGCCCTACGTGGGCTCCGGCGTGCTCTCGTCGGCGCTCTGCATGGACAAGGCCATGGCGAAGATCGTCGCCGCCCAGGCGGGCATCCCGCAGTGCCGCTGGATCGAGTTCCGCGACGGCGTCGACGACCCGCGCGCCATCGTCGGACGCGTCGTCGAGGAGCTCGGCCTCCCGGTCTTCGTCAAGCCCGCGAACCTCGGGTCGTCGGTCGGCATCAGCAAGGCCCACGACGCCGCCGAGGTCGACGAGGCGATCAACCTCGCCCTCCGCTACGACAACGTGGTGATCATCGAGGAGAACGTCGACGGCCGCGAGATCGAGATCGCCGTCCTCGGCGACACCGCGCCGGAGACATCCCTGCCCGGCGAGATCGAACCCGGCAGCGATTTCTACGACTACGAGGACAAGTACGTCACCGGCGCCGCGAAGCTCGTCATCCCCGCCCCGCTGCCCGACGAGGCGGTGGCACAGGTCCGGGAGCTCGCCGCGCGGACGTTCACCGCGATGCGCTGCAGCGGCATGGCCCGCGTCGACTTCTTCTACGAGGAGTCCGGACGTGGGTGGCTGCTCAACGAGGTGAACACCATCCCCGGATTCACCCCCGGCTCGATGTACCCGAAGCTGTGGGAGGCGACCGGGATCGCCTACCCCGATCTGATCGACCAGCTCGTCACCTTCGCGCTCGACGTCCATCGACGCCGCGTCGGGTTCTCGACCGAGCACTGACCTCCCCGGCCGGGGCCCGTGCACCCGCCCCCGGCCGGACGGCAATCGCCACTCCGGTTGGCCAACTCCCCGAAGCGGACGCCGAACGGCGGTAGCATCGCTGCCGTGACCGACACCCTGCCTCCCCGGGCGCTGCGCGTGCTGGTCTACTCCGACGATCCCGACACCAGGGCGCAGGTCATCGCCGCCCTGGGATCCCGCCCGTCGAGCGCCCTGCCAGAGCTCGCCTTCACCGAAGTCGCCACGGCTCCAATGCTGTTCAGCCAGCTCGAGGCCGGCGTCGTCGACGCGGTGATCGCCGACGGCGAGGCGACCCCGTACGGCGGCATGGGCGTCGCGAAGCAGATGAAGGACGAACTCGACCCCTGTCCGCCCGTCCTGGTGCTGCTCGGTCGCGCCGACGACCGATGGCTGGCCGACTGGTCGCGCGCCGACGCGTATGCGCACCTGCCCGTCGATCCGATCGCCCTCCCCGAGGCCTTCGTCGAGATGCTGGGAAACGCCGAACTGTCCCAAAATGGCTGACGCCCGCCAGACGACCACCTAGGCTTGTGTCGTAGCTCACATACGTGTGGGAGGGGCCGGACCGGCCGCCCGCGCGATGAGGACAACCGCCGAACCGATCCACCCACCAGGTGGATGCCGGCACCCTGAGCGAGGAGGAGTCCACGCTGTGAACGCCTACGTCCCGATCATGATCCTCGGGGCAATCGGCGTGGCGTTCGCCGTCTTCAGCGTGTTCGTCGGCGTCGCGATCGGGCCGAAACGGTACAACCGCGCCAAACTCGAGGCCTACGAATGCGGCATCGAACCGGTTGAGAAGAGCTATCTGGCCCCCTCGGGCGGGGCGGGCGCGGTCCGCCAGGTCCAGCGTGTGCCGGTCAAGTACTACCTGACCGCGATGTTGTTCATCATCTTCGACATCGAGATCGTCTTCCTCTATCCGTGGGCGGTCGCATTCGACTCGCTCGGATGGTTCGGCCTCGCCGCGATGCTGTTGTTCATCGTCAACGTCTCCGTCGCGTACGCCTACGAGTGGCGACGGGGCGGACTGAGCTGGGATTAGGGGCTTTTCGCCGGTTCACGACCGTCACCAGGAGGTGAGAGATGGGACTCGAGGAACGTCTGCCGAGCGGCTTCCTGCTGAGCACCGTCGAGGAGCTGGCCGGTTTCATGCGCAAGGGGTCGCTGTGGCCGGCGACCTTCGGGCTCGCCTGCTGCGCGATCGAGATGATGTCGACCACCTCCGGACGATACGACCTGGCCCGATTCGGCATGGAGGCCTTCCGCGCCTCGCCCCGGCAGGCCGACCTGATGATCGTCGCCGGCCGAGTCAGCCAGAAGATGGCGCCGGTGCTGCGCCAGATCTACGACCAGATGGTCGAGCCCAAATGGGTTCTGGCGATGGGCGTCTGCGCGTCGTCGGGCGGGATGTTCAACAACTATGCCATCGTCCAGGGCGTCGACCACGTGGTCCCGGTCGACATCTACCTACCCGGGTGCCCACCGCGGCCCGAGATGCTGTTGAACGCGATCCTCGAGCTGCACGAGAAGATCCAGGAGATGCCCCTCGGGGTCAACCGCGAGGAGGCGGTCTGGGCGGCCGAGCGCGCCGCCCTGGAGGCGACCCCGACCATCGAGATGAAGGGGCTGCTGCGATGAAGCCCGACGACCTCGACCCCACACGCGGCGACCCGGCCCACACGGGCCCCGCACACCTCGGCCCCGAACCCCCGACACCAGAACCGGATCCACCCGATCCGGAGGTGATCGGCGTCCGGCACGGATTGTTCGGGACACCGGGCACCGGCGACACCTCGGGCTACGGCGGACTCGTCCAGCCGATCACCCTGCCACCGAGCTCGACGCGCCCCTACGGCGGGTACTTCGACGAGATCGCCGACGCCCTCGAACGCGAACTCGCCGACCGGTACGACGCCGCCGTGGAGAAGATCGTGATCTTCCGCGACGAGATGACGATCCACGTGCGGCGTGACCACCTCCCCACAGTCGCTCTCACACTTCGTAATTGCCCCGACCTCCGCTTCGAGCTCTGCCTCGGCGTCAACGGCGTCCACTACCCGGGCGATCCCGGACGCGAACTCCACGCGGTCTATCCGCTGGCCTCCCTGACCCACAACCGCCGGGTCCGTCTGGAGGTGTCGGCGCCGGACGCCGATCCCCACATCCCGAGCATCTGCGACATCTACCCCACCAACGACTGGCACGAGCGGGAGACCTACGACTTCTTCGGGATCGTCTTCGACGGGCACCGCTCGCTCACCCGGATCGAGATGCCCGACGACTGGGAGGGACACCCCCAGCGCAAGGACTACCCGCTCGGCGGGGTGCCGGTCGAGTACAAGGGGACCCGCGTCGACCCACCAGACCGGAGGAGGTCGTACAGCTGATGCCCGACACCGTCACCGGCCCGGGGAACCCCGGGTCCACCGACGCCGCCCCAGGGCCCGACCAGGACGTGAAACCGACCCGCACCTACACGGTGTCCGGCCAGGACTGGGATTCGATCGTCTCCGACGTGCGCACCCGGGCCGAACAGCAGCCCGGCGACGAGCGCATCGTCGTCAACATGGGGCCGCAGCATCCGTCGACGCACGGCGTGCTGCGCCTCATCCTGGAGATCGAGGGCGAGACGGTCACCGAGGCCCGGTGCGGAATCGGCTACCTGCACACCGGGATCGAGAAGAATCTCGAGTACCGGAACTGGACGCAGGGCGTCACGTTCGTGACGCGGATGGACTACCTGTCCCCGTTCTTCAACGAGACGGCGTATTGCCTCGGCGTGGAGAAGCTGCTCGGCGTCACCGACGAGATCCCCGAACGGGCGTCGGTCATCCGCGTCATGCTGATGGAACTCAACCGCATCAGCAGCCACCTCGTCGCGCTGGCCACCGGCGGCATGGAGCTCGGCGCGGTGACCGCGATGTTCCTCGGATTCCGGGAACGCGAACTCATCCTCGACCTGTTCGAGATGATCACCGGCCTGCGGATGAACCACGCGTACATCCGGCCCGGAGGTGTCGCGCAGGACCTCCCGCCGGATGCCCCCGAGCAGATCGCGCGCGTCGTCGACGCCCTGCCGGGCCGGCTGCAGGAGCTCTCGGATCTGCTGACCGACAACTACATCTGGAAGGCGCGCACCCAGAACGTCGGCTATCTCGACCTGACCGGCTGCATGGCCCTGGGCGTCACCGGCCCGGTGCTCCGCTCCACCGGTTACCCGCACGATCTGCGGAAGGCGCAGCCGTACTGCGGCTACGAGACCTACGAGTTCGACGTCATCACCACCGACACGTGTGACTCGTACGGCCGCTACCTGATCCGCGTGAAGGAGATGCAGGAGTCGGTCCGCATCGTCCGGCAGTGCCTCGACCGGCTGAAGCCGGGACCGGTGATGATCGCCGACCGCAAACTGGCCTGGCCGGCCGACCTGGCGCTCGGGCCCGACGGCCTCGGCAATTCCCCCGAACACATCGCCGAGATCATGGGCACCTCGATGGAGGCGCTGATCCACCACTTCAAGCTCGTCACCGAGGGAATGCGCGTGCCCGCCGGACAGGTCTACATCGCCGTCGAGTCGCCGCGCGGCGAACTCGGCGTGCATATGGTCAGCGACGGCGGGACGCGCCCCTACCGGGTCCACTTCCGCGACCCGTCGTTCACGAACCTCCAGGCGGTGGCGGCGATGTGCGAAGGCGGCATGGTCGCCGACGTCATTACCGCCGTCGCGAGCCTCGACCCGGTGATGGGAGGCGTGGACCGATGACCGATCCCGTGTTCGTGGACCTGTCGACCTCTCCTCCCCAGGAGCCGGCGGCACCGACACCGTGCGCTCCGGCGCCGCCCATCGGCTTCGGCGGGCCGGACCGGTATCCCGACGAGGTGACCGAGCGGCTGGCTGCGCAGGCGGGGCCGATCATCGCCCGCTATCCCCAGGCCCGGTCGGCGCTGCTGCCCCTGCTGCACCTCGTGCAATCGGAGGACGGTCACATCACCCGCGCGGGCATCGAGTTCTGCGCGCAACAGCTCGATCTGACCCCGGCGCAGATCGCGTCGGTGGCGACCTTCTACTCGATGTTCCGCCGCACGCCGACCGGCGAGTACCTCGTCGGGGTCTGCACCAACACCCTGTGCGCGACGCTCGGCGGCGACGAGATCCTGCGCACCCTGTGCGAGCACCTCGGCGTGCAGCCGGGCGAGACCACCGCCGACGGGCGCATCACCGTCGAGCACGTGGAGTGCAATGCGGCCTGCGACTTCGCACCGGTGGTGATGGTGAACTGGGAGTTCTTCGACAACCAGACGCCCGAGTCCGGTGTCGAGCTGGTCGAGGACCTGCGTGCCGGCGTCACGGTCGAGCCGGCCCGCGGCACCGGGCGGGTGCGCTCGTTCCGGGAGACCGCGCGCGACCTCGCCGGGGTGACCGGCCAGGACGCGCCCGCCCGGCAGCCCATGCACGCGGACACTCCCGTCGGCGCCGCGCCCGAGCCGGAACCCGCCGAGGTGCCGGTCCTGTCGCGTCACTGGCACGACCAGAACTCCTGGACACTCGACAACTACCTGCGGCACAACGGTTACCGCGCCCTGCGCATCGCCCTGGACACCCCGCCCGACGACGTGATCGAGATGGTCAAGGCCTCCGGGCTGCGCGGTCGCGGCGGCGCCGGCTTCCCGGTGGGCATGAAGTGGTCGTTCATCCCGCAACAGCAGCCGTCGGAAGCCGAGTCCGGTCCCCCGCACTATCTCGTGGTCAACGCCGACGAATCGGAGCCGGGCACCTGCAAGGACATGCCGCTCATGCTCGCCTCGCCGCATTCGCTGATCGAGGGCGTCGTCATCGCGGCCTACGCGATCCGGGCGCACCACGCGTTCATCTACCTGCGCGGCGAGGTCGCCTCGGTCCTGCGCCGCCTGCGGACCGCGGTCGACGAGGCCTACGCCGCAGGCTTTCTCGGCCAGAACATCCTCGGCTCGGGCTTCGACCTCGAACTCGTGGTCCACGCCGGCGCCGGCGCGTACATCTGCGGCGAGGAGACCGCACTCCTCGATTCCCTCGAGGGCAGGCGCGGACAGCCCCGGCTGCGTCCCCCGTTCCCGGCGGTCGCGGGTCTCTACGCGAGCCCCACCGTCGTCAACAACGTCGAGTCCATCGCGAGCGTCCCGCCGATCGTCCGCAACGGCGTCGAATGGTTCCGCTCGTTCGGCACCGAGAAGTCGCCCGGTTTCACCATGTACTCGTTGTCGGGGCACGTCACCCACCCCGGCCAGTACGAGGCGCCGCTGGGCATCACGCTGCGACAACTCCTCGAGCGCGCCGGCGGGGTGCGCGCGGGCCACCGGCTGAAGTTCTGGACGCCGGGCGGGTCGTCGACGCCGCTGCTGACACCCGAGCACCTCGACGTCCCACTCGACTACGAGGGGGTCGGCGCGGCCGGTTCGATGCTGGGCACCAAGGCATTGCAGATCTTCGACGAGACCACCTGCGTCGTCGGCGCGGTGCTGCGCTGGACGCAGTTCTACGCACACGAGTCCTGCGGCAAGTGCACTCCCTGCCGGGAGGGCACGTACTGGCTGGTGCAGTTGCTCGACCGCCTCGAGCACGAGGGCGGCACCGCCGCGGACCTCGACACCCTCGCCGACGTCACCAACTCGATCGTCGGAAAGTCGTTCTGCGCCCTCGGCGACGGCGCGGGGAGCCCGATCGTCTCCTCGCTGCAGTACTTCCGCGACGAGTACCTCGCCCACCTCGACCACGGATGCCCGTTCGACCATTCGCTGTCGACGGCCTGGGCGCCGTCGGCCGGGGCCGTCGGAGGTGCCCGATGACCCTCACCCACGGCAGCGACCCGTCCACCGAGGCAGACAACCTCGTGGGGATCGTCATCGACGGCCGGCCGGTCCGGGTTCCGAAGGGCACCTTGTTGATCCGCGCCGCCGAGCAGATCGGGATCACCATCCCCCGCTTCTGCGATCACCCGCTCCTCGATCCGGTCGGCGCCTGCCGACAGTGCCTCGTCGAGGTGGAGGGGCAGCGCAAGCCCCTCGCCTCGTGCACGACGGTCGCCACCGAGGGCATGGTGGTGCACACGCAGATGAGCTCGAAGGTCGCCGCCGACGCCCAACGCGGGGTGATGGAGTTGCTGCTCATCAACCATCCGCTCGACTGCCCGGTCTGCGACAAGGGCGGCGAATGCCCGTTGCAGAACCAGGCGATGGCCACCGGGCGCAGCGAGTCCCGGTTCGACGGGGTCAAGCGGACGTTCGTGAAACCGGTGCCGCTGTCGTCGGAGGTGCTCCTCGACCGCGAGCGGTGCGTGCTCTGCGCGCGGTGCACGCGCTTCTCCACCCAGGTCGCCGGCGACCCGCTCATCGAGTTGGCCGATCGCGGTGCGCTGCAACAGGTCAGCATCTACCAGGACGAGCCCTTCGACTCGTACTTCTCCGGCAACACCGTGCAGATCTGCCCGGTGGGCGCCCTGACCGGCGCGCAATACCGTTTCCGCGCACGGCCCTTCGACCTCGTGTCCACGCCGAGCGTGTGCGAGCACTGCGCCAGCGGGTGCGCGCAACGCACCGACCATCGTCGGGGAAAGGTGCTGCGCCGCCTCGCCGGCGACGATCCCGAGGTCAACTCCGAGTGGAACTGCGACAAGGGCCGCTGGGCCTTCGCCTACGCCACCGCCGCCGACCGGATCACCGCCCCGCTCGTGCGCGATCGTCACGGGGATCTGCGCGAGTCCAGCTGGGCCGATGCGATCCGCGTTGCCGCAGAAGGCCTCTCGACGGCGATCGGGAACACCGGCGTCCTGACCGGCGGTCGGCTGACCGTCGAGGACGCGTATGCGTACTCGCGGTTCGCCCGCACGGTGCTGCGCACCGACGACATCGACTTCCGGGCCCGCGTCCACAGCAGCGAAGAGGCCGACTTCCTCGCCGCCCGCGTCGCCGGGCGCGGACTCGAGACCACCTACGACGACCTGTCGGCCGCTCCCGCGGTTCTCCTCGCCGGCTTCGAGCCGGAGGAGGAATCGCCGATCGTCTTCCTGCGATTGCGGCGCGCCGTCCGCGCCGGCGGGTTGCGCGTCGCGACGGTGGCGCCGTTCGCCAGTCGCGGGGTGCGCAAGCTCGATGCGCAGCTGTTCACCGCCGTGCCCGGCGCCGAGCGGTCCGTCCTGAGTTCCGCCGAGGCGACCCACCATCTCCGCGAACCGGGTTCGGTGCTCATCGTCGGCGAGCGTCTCGCAGCGAGCCCGGGAGCGCTGACCGCGGCCGCAGACCTCGCCGACCGGACGGGCGCGCATCTCGCGTGGATACCGCGGCGCGCGGGTGAACGCGGTGCGCTCGAGACCGGGGCGCTCTCCGGGCTGCTGCCGGGCGGACGCCCCCTCGCCGATCCGGAGGCCCGGGCGGCGGTGGCCTCGGTGTGGGGCGCCGACCTCCCCACACGGGCCGGCCGCGACACCACCGGCATCCTCGACGCGGCCCGGTGTCACGGGCTGTCGCTGCTGATCGCCGGCGTGGACCTCGACGACCTGCCCGACCCTGCCGCGGCGGCCGAATCACTCGCCGCCGCACCATTTGTCGTCAGCCTGGAGCAGCGGCACTCCACCGTCACCGCCCACGCGGACGTGGTGTTCCCCGTCGCGGCGGTCGCCGAGAAGGAGGGCACCGTCGTCGACTGGGAGGGCCGCCCGCGCAGCTTCACGACCGCGCTCACCGAGACCGGGCACCTGCCCGATCACCGGATCCTCCACGCGCTGGCGCGTCGCATGGGCGTCGATCTCCGGTGCGACGGCCCGCAGACCATCCACATGGACCTTCGTCGCATCGGCGCCTGGGCGGGCAAGCGGACGGCCATCGCCGCCCACGACCGTCCCCGGCACACCCCGGCGGCCGGCCAGGCGGTCCTGGCGACCTGGCGCATGCTCCTCGACCTCGGACGCCTGCAGGACGACGAGCCGTACCTCGCCGGCACGGCGCGCACCCCCGTCGCCCGGATGTCGCCGGCCACCGCGGCCGAGGCGGGCGTCGCGGTCGACGGCCGGGTGCGGATCAGCACCGCCGACGGCGCCATCACGCTGCCGGTCGAGCTCACCGACATGCCGGACCGGGTCGTGTGGGTCCCGCTGAACTCCCCCGGCTCCCGGGTCCACCCCGACCTGCGTGCGCAGGCGGGCGACCTGGTGGCTCTGTCGCCCGCCTCGGCGGCCGACGTCCCCGGAGGCGACCGATGATCCTCGCCGCCGACGCCGCCACCCTGGCCATCGACTATCCCGACCTCGCCGACTTCGGGCACGACCCGATCTGGCTCGTGATCCTCAAGGCCCTCGGCGTCTTCGCGTTCCTCGTCCTCAACCCGCTCGCGGCGATCCTCCTCGAGCGCAAGATCATGGCGCGGATGCAGGGCCGCATCGGCCCCAACCGCGTGGGACCCCGCGGGATCCTCCAGAGCGTCGCCGACGGCGTGAAACTCGCACTGAAGGAAGGAATCATCCCGGCGGGAGTCGACAAGGTGATCTATCTCCTCGCACCGATCATCGCGGTCGTGCCGGCCGTCGTGGCGTTCGCGGTGATCCCCTTCGGGCCGATGGTGTCGGTGTTCGGCCACCAGACCCCGTTGCAGCTCACCGACCTGCCGGTCGGCATCCTCTACGTGCTCGCCGTGACGTCGGTCGGGGTCTACGGCATCGTGCTGGCCGGGTGGTCGTCGGGCTCGACCTATCCGCTCCTCGGCGGCCTGCGCTCGACCGCACAGGTCATCTCGTACGAGATCGCGATGGGACTGACGTTCGCCGCGGTGTTCCTCGACGCCGGGACCATGTCCACCTCGGGGATCGTCGCCGCGCAGGAGCACCACTGGTACTTCATGCTCCTGCTGCCCTCGTTCGTGATCTACGCGATCTCGATGGTCGGCGAGACCAACCGTGCGCCTTTCGATCTGCCCGAGGCCGAGGGCGAACTCGTCGGCGGGTTCCACACCGAGTACTCGTCGCTGAAGTTCGCGATGTTCATGCTCGCCGAGTACATCAACATGGTCACCGTCTCCGCGCTGGCCACGACGATGTTCCTGGGCGGCTGGCAGGCGCCGTGGCCGTTGAGCGCCTTCGACTGGGCCAACTCCGGGTGGTGGCCGATCCTCTGGTTCACCCTGAAGGTCTGGGCGTTCATGTTCGTGTTCATCTGGCTGCGCACCAGCCTGCCGCGACTGCGCTACGACCAGTTCATGAACCTGGGCTGGAAGGTCCTCATCCCCATCTCGCTGGCCTGGGTGATGGTCGTCGCGATCATCCGGGTCTCGGCCGGCGACCACACGCTGGTGCGCGCCCTCGTCTCCACGGCCGCGGGACTGGTGGTGACCGCGCTGATCGGTTACGCGATCTGGCGGCTGATGCGGGTCCCGACCGACCCCGACGCACCCGACCCCGGGTCCGACCGGGCGGGCCCCGGCCGGTCCGAGCCGTTCGACCCCATGGCCGGCGGCTTCCCCGTCCCGCCCATGCCGGGGCAGGTCGTCGACCCGAAGGCGACCGGGTCCGCCGCCACATCCCCACCGGCCGGTGTCGAGCCGGCGCCGAGCAGGGAGACCACCGATGCCTGATTTCCTCAAGCCGGTCGACGGCTTCCGCGTCACGTTCGGCGGCATGTTCTCGCCGACGATCACCGAACAGTACCCGGAGGAGAAGCGGCCCACCGCTCCCCGGTATCACGGTCGGCACCAGCTCAACCGCCACCCCGACGGGTTGGAGAAGTGCATCGGCTGCGAGCTGTGCGCCTGGGCCTGTCCCGCCGACGCCATCTACGTCGAGGGCGCCGACAACACTCCAGAGGAACGGTATTCGCCCGGTGAGAGGTACGGGTGCGTCTACCAGATCAATTACCTGCGATGCATCGGCTGCGGCCTGTGCATCGAGGCCTGCCCCACCCGCGCACTCACCATGACCAACGACTACGAGCTGGCCGACGACAACCGAGCCGACCTCATCTACGAGAAGGACCGTCTGCTCGCACCGCTCCCGCCGGGCGCCGAGGCGCCCCCGCACGACATGGCGCCGGGTTCGACGGAGGAGAACTACTACCGCGGAGAGATCACCGCGGAAGGAAGGCTGGTGCCGCGCACCGGATCTCCCGGTGCGCCGCCGAGTGCGACGACCGGCGACGACGTCCGACCCGACGATGCCCGGGGGTCACGGGCATGACCGGTTGGGACACGGCCGGCACGCTGGGCCTGCTGGCCGCGGAATCGGTGCGCACCTCGACCGGCGAGGCCATCCAGTTCTGGGTCCTCGGCGCCGTGGCCGTCGCCGGCGCACTCGGGGTCGTCTTCGCCACCAAGGCCGTGTACTCGGCGATCTTCCTCGCGACCACCATGATCGTTCTCGCGGTGTTCTACGTGGCGCAGGGCGCGCTGTTCCTCGGCGTCGTGCAGGTCGTGGTCTACACCGGCGCGGTGATGATGCTGTTCCTGTTCGTGCTGATGCTCATCGGCGTCGACTCGTCGGATTCGCTGAAGGAGACGCTGCGCGGACAACGGTTCGCCGCGGGACTGATCGGGATCGGCTTCGGCGTCCTGCTGATCGCCGGGATCGGCAGCGCGACCGTCGCGGTCACCGCCGGCGCCACCGAACCGTATGCCCTGGCCAGTGACAGCAACTCGGCCATCGAGTCGATCGCCGAACTGATCTTCGTGCGCTATCTGTGGGCGTTCGAGCTGACCGGGGCCCTGTTGATCGCCGCGACCCTCGGCGCGATGGTGCTGGCCCACCGGGAGCGCTTCGGCCCGCGGCTCACCCAGAAGGAGCTGTCGAAGGCCCGGTTCCGCAGCGGCGTGAACCTCACCCCGCTGCCGAGTCCCGGTGTCTACGCGCGACACAACGCGGTCGACGTCCCGGCGCGGCTGCCCGACGGGAGCCCCTCGGACCTGTCGGTGAACGCGATACTGGCCGCCCGAACGCTGCGTCGTCCCGGCGATCGCCGGCCTGCGGGCGAGGACCGACCCGGCTCGGATCGGCGGTGAGGCGATGAACCCGGAGAACTACCTCTACCTCTCGGCCCTGCTGTTCACGATCGGCGCCTCCGGTGTCCTGTTGCGCCGCAATGCGATCGTCGTCTTCATGTGCATCGAGCTCATGCTCAACGCGGCCAACCTGGCATTCGTGACCTTCGCGCGGATGACGCAGTCGTTCGACGGCCAGGTGATCGCCTTCTTCACGATGGTCGTCGCCGCCGCAGAGGTGGTCGTCGGACTGGCCATCATCATGACGATCTTCCGGTCACGCCGTTCGGCGTCGGTCGACGACGCGGATCTGCTCAAGCGGTAGAGGAGGACTGGGTGAACGCCGAACTGACCGCGTCGCTGCTCTGGCTCGTTCCCGCGCTCCCCCTCGCCGGGGCGGCGGTCCTCCTGCTCGGCGGCCACGCCACCGACCGGTGGGGTCATCTGCTCGCCACGACGACCGCCGTCGCGTCGTTCCTGGTCGGGGCGGCGATGTTCGTCGGGATGGCGTCCCGGTCCGCCGACGGCCGCGGCGTCTCCGACATCCTGTTCAGCTGGGTCCCCGTCGGAGAACTCCAGGTGGACTTCGGTTTCCGCCTCGATCAGTTGTCGATGTGCTTCGTCCTGCTGATCACGGGCGTGGGCGCGTTGATCCACGTCTACTCCATCGGGTACATGGCGCACGACCCGGATCGGCGACGGTTCTTCGCCTACCTCAACCTCTTCCTCGCGGCGATGCTGGTCCTCGTGCTCGCCGACAACTACCTCGGCCTCTACCTGGGCTGGGAGGGAGTCGGTCTCGCGTCCTACCTGCTGATCGGCTTCTGGCAGCACAAGCCGTCGGCGGCGACCGCCGCGAAGAAGGCGTTCGTGGTCAACCGCGTCGGCGACATCGGCCTGGCCGTGGCGCTGATGATCATGTTCGCGACCTTCGGGTCGGTGTCGTTCGCCGCGGTCTTCGACGGTGCGCCGCAGGTCAGCGAATCCACCCTCACCGCACTGGGATTCATGCTCCTGCTCGCCGCGTGCGGCAAGTCCGCCCAGGTGCCGCTGCAGTCCTGGCTCGGCGATGCCATGGAGGGCCCAACCCCGGTCTCGGCGCTCATCCACGCCGCGACCATGGTGACCGCGGGCGTCTACCTGATCGTGCGGTCGGGGCCGGTCTTCGACCTGGCGCCGGGGGCCCGGGTGGGCGTCGTGGTCGTCGGTGCGGTGACATTGCTGTTCGGCGCCGTCATCGGGTGCGCGAAGGACGACATCAAGAAGGCACTGGCGGCGTCGACGATGAGCCAGATCGGGTACATGGTGCTCGCGGCCGGCCTCGGACCCGCCGGTTATGCGTTCGCGATCCTGCACCTGCTCACCCACGGCTTCTTCAAGGCCGGGCTGTTCCTCGGCGCCGGCTCGGTGATGCACGGCATGGACGACGAGACCGACATGCGCCGGTTCGGCGGGCTGCGGACTCTCATGCCGATCACGTTCGCCACCTTCGGGGTCGGCTACCTCGCGATCATCGGCGTGCCGCCGTTCGCCGGGTTCTACTCCAAGGACCACATCATCGAGGCGGCGTTCGGCGAGGGCGGAGCGAAGGGGCTGATCCTCGGCGGCGCCGCGCTGCTCGGCGCCGGCATCACCGCGTTCTACATGACCCGCGTGATGCTGTTGACCTTCTTCGGCGAGAAGCGCTGGCATGACGGTACCGACGCCCCCGCTCCGCACCCGCACGAGTCGCCGCGGGTGATGACCGTCCCGATGATCCTCATCGCGATCGGATCGGTGGCCTCCGGCGCGCTCCTCGCGATCGGCGGGACACTGGAGCACTGGCTGGCCCCCGTCGTCGGCGAACACACGCCGCATCACGTGCTGCCGGTGTGGGCGATGACGCTCATCATCCTCGCCGTCGTCGCCGTCGGCGTCGGGGTCGCCTACCGGCAGTACGCGACCCACCCGGTGCCCGTCACCGCCCCCGAGGACGTCTCCCTGTTGACCGTCGCCGCGCGGCGTGACCTGTACGGGGACACCGTCAACGAGGAGCTGCTGATGCGGCCCGGCCGACGCGTGACCGCCGGCCTCGTCGCGGTGGAGTCCGACGGCGTCGACGGGCTCACCGGCGGTGTGGGCACCGCGATCGCCCGGACGTCGCGTCGAATACGGGGGTGGCAGAACGGCTACGTGCGTTCCTACGCCCTGTCCATGTTCGCGGGCACCGCGGTGGTCCTCGCTCTCGTGATGGCGGTGAACGTGCTGTGAGCATCCCCTGGCTGACCGTTCTGTGGCTCGTCCCCGCGATCGCCGCGGGCCTGGTGCTCGCCGTTCCGGCGAACCGACCGGTGATCGCGAAGTGGTTCGCGCTGACGGTGAGCGTCCTCGTGCTGGCCGTCGGAGTGGGACTCGCCATCGGCTTCGACCCGGCCGGCGACCGTTACCAGTTCGTGGAGGACGTCAGCTGGATTCCCGCACTCGGAACCCGCTATTCGCTCGGACTCGACGGGATCGGGCTCGCGCTGATCCTGCTGACCGCAGCGCTTCTCCCGCTGCTCCTGCTGGCCGGGTGGAACGACGCCGACACGGCGGGTTCGCTCGATCACGCGGGCGGCCTCGCACGCAAGAACCCGCACATCTACCTCGCCCTGTTCCTCGCGACCGAGGCGATGGTGCTGATGAGCTTCGTCGCCCTCGACATCCTGCTGTTCTACATCTTCTTCGAGGCCATGCTCATCCCGATGTACTTCCTCATCGGCGGCTTCGGCAACGGCCCCAACCGATCCGGTGCGGCGGTGAAGTTCTTGCTGTACAACCTGTTCGGCGGCCTGATCCTGCTCGCCGCGGTCGTCGGGCTGTACGTGGTCACCGCGCAGAACGGGGTCGACGGGGGCACGTTCGCGCTGACCGACGTCGTGGCGGCGGTGTCGAGCGGCCAGCTCGACGACTCGACCGGCCTCGCGAAACTCCTGTTCCTCGGGTTCATGTTCGCCTTCGCGGTGAAAGCCCCGCTGTGGCCGTTGCATTCGTGGCTTCCCGACGCCGCGGTGGCCGCCACCCCGACCTCCGCGGTGCTGATGATGGCGGTAATCGACAAGGTCGGCACCTTCGCGATGCTGCGGTTCTGCCTGCAGCTGTTCCCCGACGCATCCCGGTGGTTCGCCCCGTTGATCTGTGCGCTCGCCGTCGTCGGCATCGTCTACGGCGCGATCCTCGCGATCGGCCAGACCGATGTGATGCGGCTCATCGCCTACACGTCGATCTCCCATTTCGGATTCATCATCCTGGGCATCTTCGCGCTGACCGCGCAGGGCCAGACCGGCTCGACGCTCTACATGGTCAATCACGGGATCTCCACCGCCGCACTGTTCCTCATCGCCGGGTTCCTGGTGTCGCGGCGCGGCAGCCGGCTCATCGCCGACTACGGCGGGGTCCAGAAGGTGGCCCCGGTCCTCGCCGGAACCTTCCTCGTCGCCGGTCTCGCCACCCTCTCCCTGCCCGGACTGGCGCCGTTCATCAGTGAATTCCTGGTCCTCGTCGGAACGTTCACGCGGTACCCGGTCGCGGCCGTCGTCGCGACCTCGGCGCTGGTCCTGTCCGCGATCTACATCCTGTGGACCTACCAGCGGATGATGGGCGGCCCGCCGAAGAGCGGGGACTCGGCGGCGCCCGGCATCCGTGACCTCGCCGGGCGCGAACTGGTCGTCGTGGCCCCGCTGATGGCCCTGTTGCTCGTCCTCGGCATTTATCCGAAACCGCTGATCGACCTCATCGAACCGGCCGTGCAGAACACGCTCACCACAGTCGGGGTCACCGCTCCCGAGCCCGCGGTCGCAGAGCCCGGAGACGGCCGAACACACGGCACCACAACCGAAGCGGAGGGACACCGATGAGTTCCACCGGCCTCACCCCCGTCTCCTCGACTCCGACCACCCTGGCCGCGATCGAGGCGCCGAGCATCGCCTACGGCGCGCTGTCGCCGATGCTCGTCGTCTTCGGGGCCGCGGTGATCGGCGTCCTGGTGGAGGCCTTCGCCCCGAGACGCTTGCGCTATCCGGTCCAGCTCGTCCTCTCGCTCGGCGGCCTCCTCGTCGCGCTGGGCGCCCTGATCGCGGTCGCCGCCGCCGAGACCTCGAACGGCGCCAACGGACAGATCACGATGTCCGGGGCGGTGGTGATGGATCGCCCGACCCTCTACCTGCAGGGACTGCTGCTGGTGGTCGGGATCATCGCCGTCGGCTTCATGGCCGAGCGCCGGCTCGAACGCGTGGTGGCGCCGGTGGACATGCGCCGGTTGGCGGGCGCGTCGGTCGGCGACGACCGTTCCGGCAGAACCGGGGTCAGCGGCGGTGGCGGTGGAAACGGCGGCGTCGACGCCGACATGTTCACGCCGTCGGGCGCGGCGGTCCCCAACACCGACGCCGAGTTCGAGGCGACCCGCGCCGGCGCGGTCACCACCGAGGTGTTTCCGCTGGCGCTGCTGGCGCTCGGCGGGATGATGCTGTTCCCCGCGTGCGGCGACCTGTTGACGATGTTCATCGCGCTCGAGGTGTTCTCGCTACCGCTGTATCTGCTCTGCGGTCTCGCCCGGCGTCGTCGCCTCATCTCGCAGGAGGCGTCGCTGAAATACTTCCTGCTGGGTGCGTTCTCGTCGGCGTTCTTCCTGTTCGGAGCGGCATTCGTCTACGGCGCAACGGGTTCGCTGAACCTGGCGGCCATCGGGGCGTCGATCGGCGAGGTCGCCGGCCTGGGCGGCGACACCACGCTCGCCCTCATCGGCCTGGCGATGCTGGCGGTCGGCATGCTGTTCAAGGTCGGTGCCGTGCCGTTCCACGCGTGGATCCCCGACGTCTACCAGGGCGCCCCGACCCCGGTCACCGCGTTCATGGCGTCGGCGACCAAGATCGCCGCGTTCGGCGCGCTCCTGCGGGTGTTCTACGTGGGTTTCGGCGCGTTACGCGACCAGTGGGAACCTGTGATGTGGGCGGTCGCGATCGCGTCGATGGTGATCGCGTCGGTGATGGCGGTGACCCAGACCGACGTCAAGCGCATGCTCGCGTACTCGTCGATCGCCCACGCGGGCTTCATCCTGCTGGGACTCATCGCCTTCGACGACGCCGGACTCGGCGCGACCCTGTTCTACCTGGCCGCCTACGCGTTCACCACGTTGGGCGCGTTCGCCCTCGTCGCGGTGATCCGCGAACCCGACGCCGACGCGACCGCATCCGCCCGCGCCGCAGCGATCCGCGGGCCGTCGGCGCCGGTCCGCAACCCACACCTGTCCGGGCGCGAGGCGACCGACCTCACCCAGTGGTCGGGACTCGGGCGTCGGTATCCGTTGGTGGGGGCCATGTTCGCGGTCTATCTGCTCTCCTTCGCCGGCATCCCGCTGACGAGCGGCTTTATCGCCAAGTTCGACGTCTTCGCCGCGGCCGCCGGGAACGGTGGCGGAGTACTGGTGGTCATCGGCGTCGTCAGCAGCGCGATCGCCGCCTACGTCTACATCCGGATCATCGTCGCGATGTTCTTCGACGACGTGCCGGTCGACGGCGCCCCGCACGTGGTGAGGCCCAGCGTGCTGACCATGTCCGGTGTCGCGGTATGCACCCTGGTCACGGTCGTGCTCGGCATCTTCCCCCAACCAGTGCTGGACCTCGCCGACGCCGCGGCATCGTTCCTGCGGTGATCTCCGACGTAGCCTCAGGCACCGACATCCCGTGTCCCAGCGTGGGTCGCCACGTGTCGTGCGGCCGGGCTTCTGGTCTGTCGCTCTCGGCTCCCGGCCGGCAAACGGATTGGTGGACGGCCTGATCGAGCACCGAGTGGTCTCGCAGGGCCACGGTTGTCGGTGGCCCTTCGCCTCGCGGCCTGGACCACGCCAAACGGCGAGTCCGCGCGGTCGACGGCAAATCCGTGCCACCCTGGAAACCGTGGATCTCATCAGGCACCCGCGACCTTCGACCACCGGAGCCGAGAAAGTCCACGTCGGGGAGGCGAGAAGCCGCCCGGAGCGTCGATGCACACAGCGCCGATGGCCGGCAATCCTGGGCGTGATCCTCTTGGCCGTCGGCACCCTGTCGGGGTGCTCGCTGTTCTCCGACTCGCCAGAGGACACCCTTCGGTCATTCGCGGAGAACCTGCAGAAGGGTGACGTCGCAGCTGCCGCAGGCCTCACGGATGACCCGCCGGCCGCTCGCGCCGCGATCCAGTCGATGTTCGACGGCATGGGATCCAAGCCGAAGCTGAGCGTCTCCGCCGACCTCGTCGACGACAAGCAGGTGACCGGCACGCTCGAACACCGCTGGCAGATCCGAGACGACACCGTCGAATACCAGACAGATGCGACGCTGGTGGACAGCGGCTCCGGCTGGCGCATCCGCTGGCAACCAGCGGTGCTGCACCGTCAGCTCCGCGACGGCCAGACGTTCTCATACAGCGACGACCGCGCCTATCGCACCCCGGTTCTCGACGTCAACGGACAGCCGCTGATGACCTGGCAGGCCGTCTCGCTCGTCGACCTCGATCGCGCACAGATCGGTTCGGCGGACGCGCTGGCCAGGGCGTTGCGCCCCGTCGAACCGGATATGACCGGCGCCGGGATCCGAAAGCTGTTCGACGGCAACGACGCGGCCAAGCAGAACGTGATCAGACTGCGGGAATCGGACTGGAAACGCGTGCAGCGCGCCGTCCAGTCCATCCCGGGTGTGACCACGTCCGAGCAGGGCGCCCTGCTCAGTGCGACGAAATCCCTTCATTCCCCGGCGATGTCGGGGCTCGAGGGGATCTGGCGCCAAACCATCGACGCAACCGCGGGTTGGTCGGTGTTGCTGGTCAACGACGACGGATCCGCGGCACACCTCGTGGATTCAGCGCAACCCCGGCCGACCCCACCCGTGCAGACCTCCATCGACCGCGACATCCAGACCCAGGCCCAGCGCGCCGTCGACGCCGAGCGACGGCCGGCGATGATCGTCGCGATCGCACCGTCCACCGGCGGGATCGTCGCCGTGGCGCAGAACGACGCCGCCGACAAGTCGGGGCCCGTCTCGCTCAGCGGCCTGTACCCGCCCGGTTCGACCTTCAAGACGGTGACCACCGCCGCCGCGCTCGCCGACGGGGTCGTGCAACCCACGTCGCAGGTCCCGTGCCCCGGCCGCACGACGATCGAGGGCCGCACGATCCCCAACGAAAACGACTTCGATCTCGGAACAGTGCCACTCGCGACGGCTTTCGCCCGATCCTGCAACACCTCGATGGGCGCGCTGGCCAACAAGCTGCCCGAGAACGCGCTGACGGACATGGCACGCCGATTCGGCATCGGCGCCGACTACGACGTCCCCGGCCTCACGACGGTGACCGGCAGGGTTCCCGTCGCCGATTCCCCGGCTCTGCGCGTCGAGAACGGCATCGGCCAGGGCACGGTGACGGTCAGTCCGTTCGGGCTGGCGCTGGCCGAGGCGAGCCTGGCGCGCGGCGAGACCGTCTCCCCGGTGCTCGTCGACGGACAGAGCACCAGCGGGGACGTCGAACCGAGGAAGATCCCCGAGGAGGTCACCGGCCCGCTGCGGAGCATGATGCGCGACACCGTGACCCGCGGCACCGCCACCGCGCTACGCGACGTCCCCGGCCTGGGCGGCAAGACCGGGACGGCGGAGTACGGCGACAACAAGAACCCGCACGGCTGGTTCGCCGGGATCGCCGGCGATCTGGCGTTCGCGACGCTGGTCGTCGGGGGCGGATCGTCGGCACCGGCCGTGGGTGTCACCGGGGAGTTCCTGCGACCGCTTCGGAACTAGATGCACGCAGACCATGTCTGCACTTTGGCGACCCTGACGGGGCTCGAACCCGCGACCTCCGCCGTGACAGGGCGGCGCGCTAACCAACTGCGCCACAGGGCCTTGCTGCGAACAAAGTACTGCATCCCGTCACCCGGGTTTCGACCACCCCCACCAGTGCGATCACGGGCGCCTTCCCCGGGCCCACGCCGGTCAGCGCTCGCCCGCCTCCCCGAGCTCCGCGGAGCCGGCGAGCAGGAACGGGAAGACGGCGTCCCGGAGCAGCGGGGCCACGGTCTCGTCGTCGAGGTCGCGCCAGGACACCTCCGCGATCTCGGCCTTCGGGGCGGCGACCTCCACGTAGGGGTGCTCGAACACGTCGGCGATCACCCGCCGCCCGCTCTCGTTGGCCGCGGCCGCCTCGAACTCGCCGAGCGCTCCAGGTCGTCGGCCGAGATCGACACCCCGAGCTCCTCGAGGCACTCGCGCACCGCCGCGTCGACGGGTCGCTCACCGGGATCGGGCTTTCCGCCGGGGAACATGAACATGCTCGTGCCGCGCTTGCGAACCGTCAGCACCCTCCCGTCGGCGTCACGGATCACCACTGCACTGACCCGGATCGGCTCCATGCGGCCACTCCCCTTCCCGTTGCGCGGTCGTCTGGGCCATCATGTCGCAGATCTCCGGCAGCCCGTCGGGCACACCGGGACCGCAGCTCCGCGCCGGGACCTGCCCGGCGACGGCCGCCTGCCAATCCGTGCCCGACTTCTTGACCCGGTGTTCGCGATCGGCTCAGATGAACCCATGAGCGACGAACTGTTCGAGCACAAGGCCAAGACCACGCTGACGCGCGAGGACGCGGCGAAGCGACTCCACGCACTCGCCGACGCGATCGCGCGCCACAACGAGGTGTCATACGTGCAGAACGACAAGACCGTCCGTATCGACGTCCCGGCAGAGGTCGAGCTGAAGATCGAGTTCGAGAGCGGCGAGGGCGAGGGCGAGATCGAGGTCGAGATCTCCTGGTGAGCCCTGAAGACCACACGGGCCGGTGACACAGCGTCACCGGCCCGTTTCTCGTCGTGGGTGGAGATCAGATCTTACCGAGGTTCTCCATCTGATCCAGGGCGAACAGCGAGGTGCGGTACATCGCGTCGATCTCGGCGACCGTCGCACCGCGGGTCGCCGGGTTCTGCAGACCGAAGTTGTTCACGAGCGCGACGGTGCGCGTCGACTGGAACAGCAGGGTCGTGGCCTGGCTGTCACCGATCACGTCGCCCAGGAACCAGGCGGTGAAGAGCGGATGCAGGTCCACGCCGTAGGTCTTCTTCACGTCCCGACGATGGTCGGGGTGGCGTCGACGAGCGCGTTGCCGAAGGCGTAGTAGTCACGCGTGTGTTCGGCGGTGGTGCCGATGTTCTCCAGCGCATACGGGAAGTCGACGATCAGGTGGGCGAAGATCTGCCCGAGGAGGACGCGGCCGGGACTGCGGTCGCACTTCTTGGTCAGCTTGAAGGCCTCGGCCCAGTGCGCCTGCGGGGTGCCGCCGGTGACGAACTCGTGGAGGTTGCCCACGTACAGCCGCACGACCTCGACTGCCAGGGCCTCGGCCCACTCGGGATCGTCGTAGGTCCCCGAGGCGATGCTCGGACCGACGAGTTGCAGGATGTTGTCGAAGGCGATCGGGAACGTGCCGAGATAGTTGTCCGACGTGCTGAGTTCCTTGCGCAGGTTGCTGATCGCGGTGCGCGCATCGTCGAAGGTCTTGATCCCGGATACGTCGGTGAGTTCCGCGAGGCGCTTCTCGCTCTCGGGAGTCGACGCGGGCACACAACGGGTCGCCGGCGCGGCTGCGGCCTCCGCTCCGACGAGGCCGGCTCCCCCGACCAGGACAGAAGCGGCCACGAGGCCTGCGCACAGGGCACGTCTGACGTTCATGACGGGTCGGCATATGCACGGCACGTAAGTCGACCTACACACCCCGACCGATATGTCCCGTTTCCGTGGTCGCTATCATGTGGCGGCGAGATTTCCTGTGTGAAAGTAGCGTTCGTTCACTCTGGCACACTTTGGAACGGGTCGGGAATGGACAGCCGTCCCAGTGCACCGGACGCATTGCCGCGCTCCCCGAGATCACACCCCGATTCCCAGACGACGGGCTACCTGCGGTCCGCCGACCTCGCACACGAAGTCCGGGTCGCCACACACGACGAGTTCGTCGCGCGCCCGGGACAGGCCGACGTAGAGACGCTCACGTGACCGGTCCCAGGCCTTCTTCTCGTTGAGCGCCAAGACGACGACCCGGCGCTCGAGCCCCTTGAAACCGAGGACGTGCCCGTAGAAGACCTGCTCGTCGTCCCAGAACGACGCCCAGTAGGCCTTGTTGCCCTCGGCCTGCCGAGCCTTCTGCTCGGGATGGCGGCTTCCGGTGGTCAACAGCGCGATATCCTCCGGACGCCACCCCTCGTCGAGCAGCAGATCGATCTGGTCGTCGGCGACGTCGAGCGCCTCCTCCGGAGAACACGGGATGAACCGGACCTCGGGACCGTCGCCGCCGTGCAGCTGCATCCGTTGCCCGACAAGCGGTTTGAATGTCTCGGCGATCTGCTTGGTGTTGCGCAGGTTGTGGTCGAGGACCAGCGGGACGAGGTCGACCGGCGGCGAACCCTGCCGCGCGAAGACCCGCTGCGCCTCGTCGATGAACACGTAGATGCCCCCGTTCTCGGGGTCCTTCAGGCAGGCCAGCAACGGCTTCCACCAGTCGTCGGCGAAGTCCTGCGCCTCGTCGACGACGATCGCGTCGAACCGCTTTCCCGGCGGGAGTTGCTGTGCCAGTTCGTACATCTGACGCGGCAGAGTGTGCTCCCAGAACTCCTGGGCGGCCTCGGTGCGCTCCCGTTCGTCCGGACCCGTCGCCGCACCCCAGGTGATGCCGAGCTCGTGGAACTCCCCCACGTAGGCGGGACGTTCCTTGTGCCCCCATGTGGCGGTGAGCCTTTCGAGATAGGACGCCAGCCCGTGGGAGTAGCAGACCAGGGCCACGCGCCGGCCCGACTTCGCGAGGCGCCGCGCCTGCTCGACGGCCAGAAACGTCTTCCCGCTGCCGGCCCCGCCCCGGACCTCGACGCGGTTGAGCTGGGTGATCGCCCGCAGGATCACCGCCTGGTGGGAGGTCAGCGTGTCGGCGACGCTCTCGTTCTCGAGCGCCCTGGCCACGACGTCCCGCTGAGGCAATCCCCTGCCGCCCAACGCGATACCGAGTTGATGGATGCCGTCGGCGTCGATCGGCGGCAGGTCGAGGCCCCTCTTCAGCACGACGCTGCGGATCAGCGGCATGAGCTGGTCCAGCTGGGTCCGGTCGACGATCTTCCACCGGGGGCAGTCCGGGAGCGCGAACGCCGGACCCACCTCGGTGTGGGGCAACACGACGACGTGATCCCAGCGGAGTCGGCCGACGGTCCAGCGCGGGTCGGACTCGACGAACTCCCTCAGCGCGTAGCAGGCCTCCCGCGCCTGCGCGACCGGGTCGATGGGCTTCGGCGCCTGCCCGACCCGCTCCTGCCACCACGACTCGCCGTCGTGCCAGACCTCGCCGCCCTTGACCTCCACGCAGACGATCCCGGCGCCCTCGATCGCCACGACGAAGTCGATCTCGTGATCTTTCACGTGATCGGTGACCCGCTGCCCGACGACGAGCAGGTCCTCGTCGGCGAGCTGGGCGGCCAAGGCGTCGAAGACGATCTCTTCGCTGGCTGCCGCGAAGCGCGGGTTCGCGGGGATCACCGTCGGCATGTCGTGTCTCGTCCTCCCACAATCTGCTCGCTCGAATCCCGGGGCCACCGCGCCCGCACCCGTCACTCGGCGGGCGCCTCGTCGGATTCCGGCCTCGCCGCACGCTACCGCGTCCGGGCGACGGGTCCAGCGCGCCGCGGGCAGATGCGTCTCGATTCCTCCGATCGGACCAATCGCCTGTCCCGGGCTAACGACTCGCTCCCGCGGCGGGATCTACCGTTCGCCCGACAAACGCAGCCCCAGGAGATCGAAGACATCATGCGCAGCAGCTTCGTCCCGCTCGCCGCTGCGGTGAGCGTCTCGCTCGCCGCGGCCACGGCCTGCGGCGCAACCACGGACGAAAGGTCCGGGGCCGCCGTGACGTCACCGCTGCCGACGACCACCGTGACGGAGACGGTGACCGGCACGACCCCGGCGCCCGCCCCCGGACCGGCCCGACGAAGCCAGACCGAGACGCCGCCACCACCCACCACCGGTGCGCCGATCATGCCCGACGTGGTCTGCATGAACCTCCAGGACGCGCAGGACAGGATCCAGGAGGCCGGCGTGTTCTTCTCCCGCAGCGAGGACGCGACCGGCCGGCGACGATCGCAGATCCTCGATCGCAACTGGATCGTGGTGGGCCAGACACCGAGTCCCGGAACGCCTTTCGGTGAGGGAGAGGCCGTTCTCGCCGTCGTCAAGATCGGCGAGCCCCACGACTGCTGACCGCGAGGTCGACGGATCGTCGCCCGACCCGCCTGCGAAGCACGGCTGTCCGACTAGCATTTCCTCCGAGACCGGCCACGTGGCGGCCCCGGACATCGGCCGCCCCGGTTCGCGGAGGGGGAGGTCGTACTCGGGACGATGACGACCATTGCGGTGGGGCTCGACCACAGCCCGGAGTCGGAGGCGGCAGCTCGTTGGGCCGCGCCGGCGGCGATCCGTCGTGATGCCCGGCTGCTGCTCGTCCACGGCTATGCGCCGACGGGAACGGCGCAGGGTCTCGCCGAGTTCGACATCGAGAACATCCGCGACGCCGCCATCGCGCGCGCCGACGCCGTCGCCGCCGCCCTACGCGACGACCATCCGACCCTGCGCGTGGACACCCTCATCCGGCCGGATCTCCCCATCCCCCTCCTGCTGAAGGTGTCGGAGGAGGTGCGGCTCCTGGTCCTGGGGCACCATCGGGCCGGCTGGCTCGAGCGGCTCACCGCCGGCAGCGTCAGCGCCGCGGTCGCGGCCCGCGCGAAGTGCAACGTGGTCACGGTTCCGTTCGGCAACCTCTGCTTCGACGGGCCGGTCGTCGCGGCGATCGACGTCGACGCGCCGTCGGAGCAGGCGCTCCAGGGCGCCTTCGACGTGGCCCGTGAGATCGACCAGCCGGTGACCGTCATCTCCGCGATCTCGGATGATGCTGCGCCGGAGGAGATCTCCGATGCCTATGCGCGCGCAGAGGCGCTTCTCGCGCCATGGCGGCAGCGCTACCCCGACCGGCATGTGACCATCCAGCTCATCAACGGCGACCCGCATCGTTCGCTGGCCGAGGCCGTCCCGCACGCGTCGCTGCTGGTGATCAGCCGCCCGCGGTCCGGCGTCTTGTTCCCCGCCTGGATCACGTCGGTGACACGCGCCGCCCACCACGCGTCGAAGTACCCGGTGGCGGTGGTCGACCACTCCGTGTCCTGACTTCGGCGAGTTCGGATCACCGTGACGCTGAACGGTGTCCGCTCCCGGTTCTACGGCTAGCTTCGTCGGCACCGGATCCCACGCGAAGGAGCACCATGACCGAGACCGCCACCCGCCTCAACGACGTCGACATCGCCGCCGTCGGGCATCTCTTCGAGGGCATCCGCGCCGACGAATCCAAGGCGCAGACCACCTGGGCGGCCCATGTCCAGTGGAACGGCGCGTTCGCCTCGCAGGCCCGCGTCCGCAATTTCTCGCCCATCGCGTCCGACGAGCCGACGGCGCTCGGCGGCGGCGACACCGCACCCAACCCGGTCGAACAGCTGCTGGGCGCCCTCGGCAACTGCCTCGCCGTCGGGTACGCGGCCAACGCCACGCTCGCCGGCATCGAGCTCAAGGATCTGCGCATCGACCTGAAGGGCGACCTCGACCTGAGCGTCTTCCTCGGACTCGCCGAGGGACACGCCGGCTTCACCTCGATCACCGCGAAGGTCACCATCGACTCCGACGCCCCGCAGGAGAAGCTCGACGAGCTGCACGCCCGGGTCAAGGCGAGCTCGCCCGTCGGGCACACGCTGGGCAACGCGGTGCCGGTGGACATCGTCCTCAACTGATCGCAGCCACCGACCTCGGGCCCGGCGACCGTTCGGCCGGGACCTGAAAGACAGCCGGCGAGCACTCCGATGGTGCTCGCCGGCTGTTTGCTCGTCGTGGCCGCCTCACATGCCGCGCCACTGTCGGGATCTGCACTGCCTCATGGCTCCACCACTCATAGACTCTGACCCGTGCCCCTGACCGTCGATCCGCTCACGCTCGGCCAGCGGCTCGTCGCCGTCCTCGAGGACGGACGGCGCACCGCCACCTACAAACTCGCGGTCCTGATGGCCTTGCTGGATCTGGCGGTCGAATCGGTTCCCGAGGACCCCGATGCCGCCGTGGACATCGATCTCGACGAGCTCACGACACGCGTCATCGAGCTGTATTGGCGGCAACTGCGTCCGCTCGACGGACATCGACTGCGCCAGTCCAACGACGGACGCGGCGTCATCTTCGACGCGCTTGCCCGCCTGGCGGAGGACGCCGCGGCGGGTCGGCGACCACCAGGTCTCCGCGCCGTGGCGGCTTCTCACCCGGACGAGTACCTCGCCACACACCTCCGCGTGAAACGAACCCTGGTGCGCTACCCGCTGAAGCTGGTGCAGAACCTCACCTCCGGGGGTTCCGAGGAGCGCTTTCTCTACGACGACTCGTGGATGGGAACGGATTCGGTGAAGCGCATCGCCGAGCACGGAAACAAGCTGACCCTCTATCCCGGTGTCTGTCACACGATTGCCCGCCTGGCACCGCTGCTGAAGCCCGCCTTCCAGCTCGCGTGGGTCGACGACGTCCGACGCATGAACAAGGACTTCCTCTCCGACGGCCCCGATCTGGCGCAACACCTGTTCGGGGCCGACCGGATCTCGCTCCAACGCGCCGGCGACGTGCTGGCCGAGGCGTTCGATCCCTCCTGCTTCTACTGCAACGCGGCGGTCCGACGGTCACGCCACGTCGATCACGTGTTGCCATGGTCGCGTGTGGGAATCGACGGGCTGGCGAACCTGGTGTTGGCCTGCCGAGGCTGCAACAGCAGCAAGTCCGACCGGTTGCCTGCACCGGCCCATGTCACCCGCGCACTCGACCGGGGGCGCGGCACCCTCGATGAACTCGCCGCCCAGATCAACTGGCCGAGCCAGTACGACCGGGTGGTGGCAGCCGGACACGGCCTGTATCTGACCCAGCCGATCAACACCCCGGTGTGGGAGGGGCGGTCCGCCGTGCGAGCGCTCACTCGCGCCGATATCTCCTGGTTCCACGACCACCTGCCGCTCTGAGGACCAGACGACTCGGCCCGGTCTCGTCACACGGAAGTCGCAGGGTCGGCGCCCGCATGGGCGGCGAGGACGTATCCGCACACCACCACCCCGGCACTCACCGCCGCGGCCTGCATCCCCATCGCGGCGGCGGTCAGTCCCACCGCGGACAACCGGGCCGCGTGATCGCCGGCGTCGAATCCCGTCAGCACCGCGGTGACGGCGACCAGCACCGTGGAGACCGACAGGACCGAGACCAGCCTGGAACTCCAGCCCGCCGGCCCCGCCCGCAGGAACAGGCTCGCGACCCCTGCTCCGGCGATGAACGCCAGCAGCGCGAGGGCCGGCGAGAACACCGGCAACCCATGGGCACCGGCCGCTCCCATGCCCAGGATCAGCACGTTTCCGGTCATGTTGCCGAGGAACACCGTGTCGAACGCGAGGAAGCCTCCGGCGTCGACGATCCCGGTGGTGAAGGTCAGAACGAGCATGAGGACGAGGTCACGGGTACCGCCGGTAGGCCTCGGTGGCGGCGCGGGCGAACTCGCGGCGATCTCGTCTGTGCCCACGCTCGACTCCTCCCGCGATCGCACGATCCAGCAGATCGTATGCCGGTTCGTCCGCCTCCGCGACCGGCGGAGTGCACACCACGTCGCCGGGTATCGTCGTCCCGTGGCCGGATACGACGACGAATCCGCGGCTCCGACACGGCCTTCCGACGACGCCGCGCTCGACAATCCCGCGTGGTTCTCGCTCAGCGGCCCCCACGCGGGGCTCGCACAGCGCGTCGGGCGCGCGGTCCGATTCCACCCCGGCGTCGCCCCGATCGCCGCGCTGCCGACCGCACCGACGGGGAGCGACTGGTCCGATGCCGCCGAACTCGTCGGCCCCGGCGGGGCACTGCTCCTGTTCGCCGTCCCCGAAGCGGTGCTCCTCACCACCGACGACGTCCCCGAGATGACAGACCTGGCACGACGAACCCGACCCGGCCCCTTTCGGCCCCGCACCATCGAACTCGGCACATATCTGGGAATCCGGCACGACGACAGGTTGGTTGCGATGGCCGGAGAACGACTGCGCCTGCCGGGCCATACCGAGATCAGCGCGGTGTGCACCGATCCCGACCATCGGGGCCGAGGTCTCGCGACACGCCTGGTTCTCGCACTCGTGCAGCAGATCCGGGACCGCGGCGAGACACCGATCCTGCACGCCGACGGACGGAACACCACCGCGATCAGGCTCTATGAGCGTCTCGGGTTCGTCGTGCGCATGGAGGTCGTGTTCCAGAGGGCGGTGGCACCCTAGGAACCCGGGATCACGTCGCGTTTCAGCGATCTCGCGAGCGGCGCGATCTCGTCGAGGTAGATCGACGCGAGGATTCCCGACTCGTCGGCCATGTTGCGAACCCGATCGCCCTCGGCCCGATCGCGTTCGGCGTCGATGGCGTGCTCGAGTTCGTCGATCGCGCTGACCCGGTCGAGCCACGCCTGCTTCTCCTGACGCTGCTGGATGCGCGCGACGATCTGTTCGTAACTCGCAAAGGCCTCCAGACGTTCGACGAGACCGTCCAGCCGGGTCGAGAGCAGCCCCGCCTTCTCCGCGTAGGTCGCCATCACCTCGTCGTCGGTGCCGAGTGGACCGTCCGGCGGGTCGCCGAGGATCGCGAGCTGGTCGCGGATCCGGGTGGCGGCCCGGGCGATCGCGGTCACCTCGCCGGCCAGGTCGACGCGCACGGAATGCAGGTCGAAGAACTCCAGCCCCCAGGCCGGGTTCCGGCTGACGCGGTCGGCGACGAGCGCTGTGGTCCACGCGATCCGGCCGACCGGGTCCCGCACCATGTTCTCGAGTTCGGCGCGTTCCTCCCGGCCCGGCCGGTGGCGACGGGTGGACTGCGAGATCTGCTGGTCGTCGAGCGGACGGCCCGCCCAGATGTCGAGGGCGAGCACCCCGAAGTCGCCGACCCCGTCGTCGTCGGGACGTCGTGAGCCCTCGAGACGCTGCTGGATGTCCTGGCAGGCGGTCCAGCGGCGTGCGCGCGCGAGGCGCAGCCGGTCGGCGAGATCACCCGCGGCGTCGGCGGCGCCGACCAGACGTGCCGGGCGTTCGTCCGCGGTGACGGCGGCACCCGAGCGGCGGCGGCCGAGGTCCCTCTTCATGCCGCCGAACATCGCGGAGAAGGCTCCGATGGCCGCCGACGCGAGGAGGACGAGGGCCACCGCGAGCACCACCACGAAGACGGCCACCGCGACGAACACCATGAGTCCAGTAGAGCACGACGAGCCCACCGTCGGAGCAGTTCTTTAGCACCGATAACGAGGCGTCGCGGGCCTGTCGTACCCCGGGCCTAACGTGCCTTGTGTCCATCCCGATCGGAGGTCATCGCATGCCCGTCACCGTCACCGAGAGATCCCTCGATTTCGCCTTCCCAGAACTCCACGCCGACGCACGTCTCCGCATCAACGTCATGCGCACCCTTCGCGTCCCCGACGACGACACCACCTACGGATTGCCGCCGGGAATGGGCACATTCGAGTTGCGCACCGCCGCCGACACCTGGTCACGCGCGCACGGTTGGACACCGACCGACGTGGTGCTCCCGATGTGGCAGGCCGAGGCCGCGTGGTTCAGCTTCCACTGCCCGTCCGACTACCCGTTCCTGGTGCGGATCTCGGTCGGCGGGGTGAACGCCGTCACCGGCGAGGACTTCGCCGAGGAGATCGACTTCTTCGGCGAGGACTATTTCGAGGTGCCGGAGCAACCGTGGCTCGACGGGTTCCGCGTCGACGCCACGACCGTTCGGCAGTTCGTCGCGATGCCGCTCGGCCGCGGCTACACCGCCGCCGAGCAACTGACCGGCGACGACGACGGATCGATCCGAATCGAGGTCACGCCGCTGCGCGCCGACGTCTGGGAGGAGCGGGTCGCCGCCCGGCACGACATCGCTACCCCGGGGATGCCGGCCGGCGCGGTGTTCGACGGCCTCCTGTGCGAGGGTGTGCCCGACCCGGACGGGGCGACCGGCATGGGCCTTGGCGCCGGGGGCACGATCACCCAGTCGATCGCGACGCCGGTCGAGCCGCGCGGCAACTGGGACACCACCGCGACCAGCCGGTCGACCCTGCGCATCGTCAACAGCGCCGACTGGGAGGCCCTCACCGGCACCCGGCCGCACCACGAGCCGCCCACGATTGCCGAGTACGTCGAACACGGCTACCCGTGGTTCGAGTGGTACGACGACTCACTCGCCCGCCAGGGCGACTCGAAGTTCTCGTCGATCAAGACGGTGAAGGAGATCGGCGCAGAGAAGGGCGAGTCGCCGCTGCCGGACAACACGAGCTTCACCCCGCCGCAGCCGCACGTCGTCGGATCATGATCGGGCATCCACAGGATGTCATTTACGTCCCCTGACCGCGCGAGGTCGCCGGCCCCGATGTTTCCGGGACCGGCGACCCCGCACTCGTCATGCCCTCCTGGGGCGGCCGCCCTCGCCACCGGGTGGTGGCACCGGCCGGATCAGTCCGCGCGCGTACCGAGTCGACGGGCCACCTTGGTGGCGACCAGGTAGGGGGTGGCACCCAGCGGCCACTGGGAGACGATCCTGCCCTTGCCCGATTTCGCGCGGAAGTAGTTGGAGGTGTCCGCCCAGACCGTCTTCGCCAGCTGGTCCTGCAGCCACTCGTTGTACATGGCGTAGGCGCGCTCGCGTACCCGGACCCGGGTCAGGGACTTGTCGCGCAGCTTCGCGATCAGGCCGGCGGCGAACTTCGCCTGGGACTGGTAGAAGGAGACGAGCGGAACCGAGTTGGTGTTCGGGCCGTACATGATGAAGAAGTTGGGGAAGTTCGGCACCATCATGCCGAGCAGAGCGTCGGGTTCACCGGCCCACTGCTCGTGTAGATCGGCCCCACCCTCGCCATGCACCTCGAAGTTGCCCAGGTAGTTCGCCGCGTCGAAACCGGTTGCGAGCACGATGATGTCGAGATCATGCTCGTCGCCGTTCGCGTCGATCGCACCTTGCTTGGTCAGCCCCTTGACACCATGCGGGACGAGCGTCACGTGCGGACTCTTCAGCGCCTTGTAGTACGTGTCGCTGAGGACCGTCCGGCGGCCCTCGAACGCGAACTTCGGGGTGGCCATCTCCAACAGCTCCGGATGGGAGCCCAGCTCGCTCTGCAGGAACGCCAGCGACTGTGCGTACCGCATTCGGTTCGGCCGCCCGTTGGCGCGGGCGTGGCCGGCGAAGAACTGGCGCTTGTCGTAGTCGAAGTACAGCCGCAGACGGCGGTACCAGTACACCGGGGCGAACCGGTTCAGGCGACGCTCGGTCGCGGTGAACTCCCGGGCGTTCTTCGGCAGGATCCAGTTCGGCTCGAGCTGGAAGATCTTGACCTCGGAGGCGACCTTCTCCGCCTCGGTCACAATCTGCACCGCAGACGAGCCGGTGCCGACGACACCCACCTTCTTGCCGGCCATGTCGAGTCCCTCGATCCAGCGCGACGTGTGGCAGATGGCGCCCTCGAAATCGTGGTCGCCGCGAGCGAAGGGCGGGATGAGCGGGATGTTCAGGAATCCGACGGCGCTGATCACCGCGGTGAACGGCCCGTGGTCCTCACCCGAGCTCGTCTTGATCGTGTACTGGCGCTTCTCGTCCGACCAGGTCACGTCCTCGACCGCCTCGTTGAACCGCATGTGCTCGATCAGCCCGTGCTTGGCGGCCACGTAATTGAGGTAGCCGAGCAGCTCCTGCCAGTCGACGTGGGTGCGGGACCAGTCGTAGCGCTCATACGAGAACGAGTAGATGTGGGACTCCAGGTCCACCTCCGCCCCGGGGTACCGGTTGTAGAACCAGGTGCCACCGAGGCCGGGGGCCTTCTCGAACATGACGAAGTCGTCGATTCCCTTGCGCTGCAACTCGACGGCCGCGGCGATACCACTGAACCCGGTTCCGATGATCGCCACTCGTACTGGTGTTGCCATGTGGATGTCTCCCTGCTGATGATCCGACGCCGACCACTCACGGCGGTTGTTGACTATTGGCCTAGTCTTTAGACCTTATTTGGATGTGTCAAGGGCCTCTTGTGCCCTACTCGGACACCTTCCCTACTTGACCTGCACGCTCCAGCCGCCGTCGACGACGAGGTCCGTGGCAGTGATGAAAGATGCCTGATCCGACAGCAAGAATGCGATCGCTGCGGCGATTTCCTCGGGGTACCCCAGCCTGCGCATCGGCGTGCGCTCCTCCATGTCGGTCCGGCGCGCCGGATCCTCCACGTAGAGATGTTCGATCATGGGCGTGAGGATCGCGCCCGGGCAGACCGTGTTGCACCGGATGTTCTCCGGAGCCAGTTGCAGTGCGAGAGACCTGGACAGCGACACGATCGCCGCCTTGCTGACCTGATACGCGTCCAGGGGCGAATCCATCCCCCGCGTGCCGGCGATGCTGGCGACATTGACGATGCTGCGTCCCTTGCCCTTCCGCAGCGCCGGGACGGCCGCGGAGATGAGCGCACGGGTTGCGTGCAGGTTCACGCCGAGCGTCACATCCCACACCGCCTCGTCGGCGTCGAGCGCCGACCCGTCCCGGTCGAAGAACGCCACGCCCGCGGCGTTGACGAGGTGGTCCAGGCCGCCGTCGGCGAACGGACTCAGCAGCTCGTCCAGATCACCGGAACGCAGATCCAGGGGCACGTACCGCACATCGTCGGGCAGCGAGGCGGGCCGCTCCGGCTTGATGTCGGTCGCCACCACGCGGCAGCCGTCGGCGGACAGACGCTGCGCGGTGGCCAGTCCGATCCCGCCACCCGCCCCGGTGACCAGCGCGGTGCGGCTCATCGGGTTGCTCCCGTCGCGAACGCCTCACGCAGGCGCTTGCCGGCGAACTCCATCGCCTCGGACGCGGTCGGGAAGATCTGGTCGAGCCCGAAGAATCCGTGGATGAGCCCCTCGCTCTCGAACACCTCCACGGGCACGTCCGCCTCGCGGAGGGCCTGCGCGTAGAGCTCGCCCTGCGGACGAATCGGGTCGCACTCGGCCAGGATCACGGTTGCCGCCACGAGACCCTCGAGCTTCGCGTCGAGCACGGAGACCCGCGGATCGGTGGCCCAGTCCGGGCCCGGGAGGTAGTTGTCCTGGTGCCACTGCATCTCGTCGCGCTCGAGCATGATGCCCTCGTACTCGTCGTCGAAGCCCTTGCCGAGGTCACAGGTGGTCACCGGGTAGATCAGCAGTTGATGCGCGAGCGGAGCCATCCGGTCACGCGCCTCGAGCGCGACCGCGGCGGCCAGGTTGCCGCCGGCGCTGTCGCCCGCGACGGCCACTCGCGAGACGTCGACCGGCAGGTTCCCGGGCACACGCGCCCATTCGAGGGCGTCGATGGCGTCGTTCACCGCGGTCGGGAACCGGTGGTCCGGTCCGCGGCGGTAGTCCACCGACAACACGGCGGATTCCGATGCGGTGGCGAGGAGCCGGGTCGTGACATCGTGCGAATCGATGCTGCCCAACAGCCACCCGCCACCGTGGTAGTAGACCGTGAGCGGCGGGTCCTCGGCCCCCGAGGGCAGGTACAGCCGTCCGCGGATGGTCTCACCGTCACGAGTGGGGATCGCGACGTCGCGGGTCTCGTGGATCGGCGGCTTCTCCAGCGCGGCGAAAGTGTTCTCGAAGTTCTCCCGCGCGGTCTCCACCGGCAGGAGGTGGGCATTCGGACGACCCGAGGCCTTCGAGTCGTCGATCATCTTCTGGGCGATCGGATTGAGGGGCATGACAGTCCTTCCTGGTGGGAATTCCGGTGCGGGTCAGACGCGCTCGTAGTAGCGCTTCTTCTCCCAGTCGGTCACCGCGCCGGAATCGAAGGCGAGCAGTTCGTTCTGTGAGGAGACGAGAAGATGTTCGAACTCTTCGTCGCCGAAGGCCGCGCGCAGCATCTTGCACTCGGCGAACCGGTGGAGTGCTGCGTGCATGGAGGTGGGTACCGTCTCGATCTGATGTGCGTCGTCCCAGGCGTTTCCGGAGAACACCTCGGGGGTCGGCAGGTCGCGCTGGACACCGTCGAGCCCGGCGGCGATGGTGGCGGCATAGGCGTAGTACGGATTGACATCCGCCCCCGGGATCCGGTTCTCGACGCGGAACGACGCGCCCTCGCCGACCAGCCGGAACGCGCAGGATCGATTGTCGGCACCGAGCGCGATCGCCGATCCGGCGAACTGATCGGGCTGGAACCTCTTGTAGGAGTTGATCGTCGGCGCGAACATCAGGACCACGTCGGCGGCGTGTTCGATCTGGCCGGCGACGAACGACCCGAACTTCTCCGACATGCCGCCGCCCTCCTTCGCCCAGCACAGCGGGGCGGGCGTGGGATCGGTGCTCCACATGCTCACGTGCAGATGACACGAGGAGCCGACCTCGTCGATGGCGGGTTTCGCCATGAAGGTGACGGTCAGGTCCGACTGGTTGGCCAACTGCTTGACCCCGTACTTGAAGAGCACGTGCCGGTCGGCCATCTCCAGTGCGCCGCAGTAGTCCAGCGTGATCTCCTGCTGCCCCAGGCCCCATTCGGGCTTGGACGACTCGATCGGGATGCCGAACTCGGGCATCATGTTCCGGATCTGGCGGATGAACCAGTCGTCGCGGGCGGACTGGATCAACTGGTAGTCCGACCGGTAATCGGACGTCATCGCCAAATTCTGGTATCCGAGCTCCCAGGCCTTGCGCGGCGGCGTCTGGGACAGGAAGAACTCGAGCTCGGAGGCGAACTGGAAGGCCAGTCCCTCCTCGGCCGCACGCGCTATCTGCTTCTTGAGGATCGTGCGCGGCGCAACCGACAGCAGCTCGTCGCGGTCGGCCTCGTAGGCGTCACAGATGACCATGGCACAGTTCGGTTCCCACGGAACACGGCGGAGGGTCGCCAGGTCGGGGACCAGGCGGATGTCCGCCCACCCGTTGGACGCGTTGGACACCGGCAGGTCGAGAGGGTTCATCTCGAGGTCGACCGCGAACACGAAGCTGCTCGCGTTGACACCGCCACCGTTCAGGCACAGCGAACGGAAGGCGTTGACGGTCAACCGCTTTCCGACCGTTCGTCCGTAGGGGTCGGGTGCGGCGCAGATGACCGTGTCGATCGTTCCGTCGGCGACATGTGCGTCGAACTCGTCGAGGGACAGGATTCCGGAATGTGTCACTGGTGCTCCAGGTGTCGTTGAAGTTCCCACGGCGTGATGAACGTGCGCATCCACGCCTCGTATCGCTGGTGCTCGGCTCTGCGGGTGGACGCGAATGCCTCGACGAACGCCTTGCCGAGAGTCTGTGCGGCATACCCGGAGTTCTCCAGGGCGGTGATCGCATCGCCCAGATTGTCGGGAAGTGCCTTCGCCCCGACGGGCCCGGCCTCCGGTAGGGGCAGCTGGTCCTGAAGTCCCACCAGTCCGCCCGCGAGCAGGGCCGCGGCGACGACGTAGGGGTTCGCATCGGCGCCGGGACGGCGGTGCTCGATCCGCGCCGCCTTCGTGCTCCCCAGAAGGGCTCGACACGTCGCGTTTCGGTCGTCGCTCCCCCAGAATGCCCGGTCGCCGACGAACATCGCCGGATCGGCCCGCTTGAACGAGTTGACGTACGGGCTGAACAGCACCGTGAAGTCCGTCATCGTCTGCAGCAGACCGGCCAGGTATCGCGAGCCCACGTCGGAGAACCTGCCCGGTTCGTCGACCATCACGTTCGCACCGTCTCGGACAAGACTGGAGTGCACGTGCCCGCCGGCCCCGGAGAAGCCGCCGAACGGCTTCGCCATGAAACTCGCGCGGAGCCCGTGCTCGGCACACAGGTCGCGGAGATACTGGCGCGCGCGGGCGGCGCCGTCGGCCGCCTCCTTGGCCGGCGCCGGCGCGAGCGCGAACTCGAAGAACCCAGGTCCGAGCTCGGAGTGGAAGGCCTCGACCTCGATACCGACGTGCGTCATGCGGTCGATGTACTCCGACGCCAGTTCGTCGGCCTCCACGGATCTGGTCAGGCTGTAGGCGTTGTGGGTTCGGCCGAGCGGGGTCAGTCCGGAGGTGCCGTGGAACTCCGCGCCCGGGGTCTCCCGGAAGATCCACACCTCGTACTCGTATCCGAGAACGGGCTCGAGATCGAGCGAGCGATACTCGTCGATCAGGCCCAGGAGCACACCGCGCGCCGAGGGGCCGAACGGCCGGCCGTCCGCGTCCACGAAGTCGGCGATGACCGCATCGGTCCCCTGCCGCCAGGGCAGCTCGACCCGGGTGGCCTCATCGGCGACGACCACCCCGTCGGGATATCCGTTCTCCGCGTTGCTGAACGGCGTGTCACTGGCGTCGTCCACCAGCGACAGCCCGTACGCGATGGTGCAGAACGCCATCCCCGAGTTCGTCTTGTCGGAGCGGACGAGTTTGCCCCGCAGGCCGAGGTCGTAGTCCGGGACCTCGATCTGGGTCATCGGCCTGAGTCTGCTCATGCCTTTCCTCCACGGTTTCCAGGGGTCCGTCCGACGCGGTGATAGACGCTGTCGGGGACCAGCGAGGGGTCTCGGTACACCCACCACGTGCACGCTGTCGCGGCACCGGGTTGTCCGGTCCAGATCGGCGGATCGATGACGCGCGTGGGGAATCCGATCCGGTCGATCGGCATCACCACGTTGAGCTGGCAGCAGTGGACGCAGTAGGAACAGATCCCCACCTCGTTCCACGCCCAGTCGTGCCGACGCGTCGTGGTGGCGAAGCCGTAGGGCGCCGCCGATCGCGGTTCGCCGCCGGTCACCTCGGCGTCGAGCATCCGTCCGCCGGAACCGCAGGGCGCGAAGCGGAAGCCGATACGGTCGGGTTCCTCGATCATCTCGATGTCTCCCTGGCGATCCCGCCCGACCAGGTGGGCGTGGAACCCGTCGACGATCGCGACCATCAGCTGGTTCGCCGACACCTGCCACGGTTGGTTCTCCGGGGAGAAGCGCCGCTCGTGCGCGTCGTACCAGTCGGCCATGAGGAAGTCCCAGAGTTCTCCGAGGATGTCCTCGCCGCAGAGCCGGACCGCGATGTCGATGTGTCCGGCGACCCGATCCACGGCACGGTCGTGGATGCCGAGCCAGATGGCGTGCACCTCGTCGACGAGTTCGATCGCGCGACTGTCGCCGTCGCGGCATCGTCGGGCGGCGTCGAGGGCCGCGTCGCGGTACTCCGGCCACTCGGCCTGGATACCGGTCATGGCGACGTCGCCGATGACCGAACGCAACCGGTCCTGCTCACGTTCCAGTTCGGCGGGATCCACGCCCCGTCCGGTGAGCCACCGGGCGACCTCTGCCGGCCACCGCTCGTAGACGTCGCGGAGTTCGTCGGCCTCCTCGAGCGACACCTCGAGGAGGTCGGCCGCCGCTCGGTGGTCGCCGGCCTCGATACGCGCCTTGGCCGCCCTGAAGGTCCCCTGCGACAACTCGTCCCACGAACCGATGCGGGCCGGGCGCCCGAGGAACGTGCTGTGCGCGACGACCGGTGAATCCTGGCCCACGGTCATGTGAGCTCGAACCCGCCGTCGACCAGCAGTTCCGCACCGGTCGTGTACGAAGACTGATCGCTGAGCAGGAACGCCGCCGCGTGCGCGATCTCGTCGGGTCTGCCGAACCGCCCAGTGGGCACCCGCCGCTGCAGGCTGTCCGGCAGACGGGAGGTGTCACCGTGCGCCGCGGCCATCGGCGTGGCGACGAACCCGGGGGCGATGGAGTTCACCCGGATGCCCCGTGAGGCCAGCGCACGGGCCGCGGTCCGCGTGAGCATCGACAGCCCGGCCTTCGACGCCGCGTACTGCGGCGTCGGGTCTGGATCGGTCAGGGCCACGACGCGATGCGATTCGATCGAGCTGATGTTGACCACCGCTCCGCGACCGGACCGCTCCATGTGCGGCGTGACGGCGTCGATCAGGTTGTAGGTGCCGACCAGGTTCACATCCAGGGCCCGGCTCCACGAGTCCTGGCTCACGCCGGCGAAGCCCGTCGTCTCGAGCATGCCCGCGCAGTTGACCACGTAGCTCAGGCCTTCGCCGGCATGTTCGTCGACGATGTCCTGCAGGCCGCGACGATCGCGGACGTCGACCGCACACGGCACGTGGAGGTGGGCACGTGGGCCACTGACCTGTTCGGGTTCACGCAGGTCGAGTGCCAGCGTCCGGATTCCGGCGTCGATCAGCACCGCGGTCACGGCCGCGCCGATACCCGACGCCGCGCCGGTGACGACGGCGCCCTTCCCCGAAAAGGTCAGGGCCATGTGTGCGGTCGACGGGCTCATCGCGCTCCGTACCTTTCCTCGAACGCGGCCATGGCATTCTCGAAGCACTCACGCGGCGCGCGGATGACACCGGCACCGATCTGCCCGCCGTCGCGGCCCGCCAGGCCCACGTCCATCACGGGGTAGATGTCCTTCTCCAGGACCATCCGGGCGTCGACGCCGGTCGGGGTGCCGCGGAAGGAGAACAGCGGAATCCGGTAGGTGCCGTTCTCACCGTGGGTGATGGAGTACATCTCCCGATTGCGTTCGATCATCACGTCGGGAGATCCTCCCTGATAGTCCTGCAGCGACAGCGCGCAGGCCTGTGCGAAGCCTCCCAATCCGACGGTCTCTGTGATCGGGCTCTCGCCGCCCATCCAGGTGATCTCGTCCTCGGTGTGACCGGCGAACAGCTTGCCCTCGTGAACCGGCGGCGGTCCCTCGAACCACTGGTCGCCGAGGCCGGCGAGCTTGATGGCGAAGCCGCGGCAGCTGAACGCCATGGCGGACACCAGGGTCGAGCCCTCGACGACCATGGCGTCGGCGGACGCCTTCGCCGCGGCCATCGAGAGCCGCAGGAAGAAGTAGTCGTTCTCCGCGAGATGCAGCATCGTCTCCTGCACGCCGGGCACGCCTTCACCGACCATGCCCAGGACCGCGGGCAGGATCTCCCGGTTGAAGAGGATCGACGCCGCGGCGTTGCGGCTGTGGACCTCGTCGCCCATCCGCAGCGCCCGGGCGATGAGCGGCTTCAGCGCGATCCCGCCGCTGCGGCGGATCGCCTCGCCCACAACGGGCGCCAGCACGGTGTTGACGTGCAGCAGGCGCTCGTGGACCCCCTCGTCGTAGCAGCCGTAGTTGAGGCGGCGCGGTTCCTTGCCCTCGTAGAAGTTGCAGAACCCGACGTTGCCGTGGGCACGGTTCTCGACGACGAACACCGGCATCGAGGCCGTGTAGATGCCGGCCAGAGATCCCACCGCCGCGTAGTCATGGCAGGCGCCGATCTCGATGCGTCCACTGGCGAAGCCCTCGATGGCCTCCTCTCGGGACGTCGCGAGGCCTTCGAACAGCGCGCCGCCGATCAGCGCCTCACGCTGGCCTCCCGTGTAGTCCTCCCACGCCATCGGAGCACCGGAGGTGAGGACCAGGTTCTCCTTGTAACCGGGCAGCACCTCGCCCGCAGGCGCGACATCGACGACCCACGGGTCGGCGGCGTCCAACCGGGAGAATGCCTCGGCGTTGGCCTCGTCGACCGACACCGACGGCGCGAGGGCCACTCCCGACGCGCTCCCGCCGCTCACCATGCGACGACCCCGCCGTCGACGAGGAGGGTCTGCGCGGTGATGAACGAGGCCCGCGGCGACAGCAGGAACTCGACCGCCTCGGCGACCTCGGACGGCTCACCGATGCGCTTGAGCATGGCGTGGGCCGCGCTCTTCTCCTCGCCACCGGAAACCCGGGCCATCGATTCGCTCATGGGCGCACGGATCACACCGGGGGCGACGTTGTTGACCCGAATGCCGCGCTCGGCCAGCTCCTCGGCGACGTACCGCGTGTAGGCGGCGATACCCGCCTTGGTCGCGCCGTAGACCGACGCGCCCCGGAAGCGTCCGAAGTGCCCGGTGAGGCTGCCGACGTTGACGATCGCGGTCCCCTCGGTCAGGTGCGGCGCCACCGCGTCGGTCACGCGCGCCATGCCGGCGATGTTCACCTGGAACATCAGCTCCAGCTTCGCCTCGTCGATTTCACCGAGGAACGAATCACGGAGGACGCCGGCGCAATTGACGAGCCCGGCGAAGGTCTCACCCTCGTCGAGGACGGACTCGACGGCGCGGTCCACGTCGGCGCGATCGGTGACATCCATCTCGACGGTCACGATTCCGTCGCGCTCGACGAAGGCCGGGTCGAGTGCGTCGATGGCCGGCTCGAGGTCCGCGGCGACCGGGGTGTACCCCGACTCACGCAGCCGGTGGCAGATGGCCTGGCCGATGACCCCGGCACCGCCGGTCACTATGACTTTGTTCCCCACGAAGGGCTCCTTCTGCTCTGGATTACATTTCCGTGCGAGTGAGATCAGTGTCACCGCTAAAGGACTATTGGTCAAGTTTTCAGACCTATTAGCCCTTGCGGCTCCCGCGCCGGAAGGTCGTCGACCAGGAGAAAGAGTCATTGAGGTCTAAAGGTCCAACAATGCGCACTTGAGCGCCCGCATCTGCGCTACGCTGGGCAAAACCGAAGGGAGTGGCAGATGACCGCCGACAAGGCAGCCCTGGTCCCCGTCCGCCAGATTCCTGCCCACGAACTCGTACTCGATCAGATCAGGCGGTCGCTGGAGCTGGGCCAGTTCCGACCAGGCGACCGGCTGCCCACCGAACGCGAACTGACCGAGCTGCTCCAGGTCTCGCGGACGACCGTCCGGTCGGCGCTCTATGTGCTGGAGCGAGAGGGCCTCATCGAGGTCCGTCGCGGCCGCGGCGGCGGGTTCATCGTCCAGGCACCGAAGTACGACGCCACCGAAACGCGTCGCGAGATGCGCAAGAACAAGAAGGCGATCCGCGACGCCTTCGAGTACCGGAGCGCGGTCGAGGTCGCGGCGACACGCCTTGCGGCCGAACGCCGCCGGGTCTCCGATGTCAACGAGCTCCACCGCCTGCTCTCGGCAATGGACAAGGCCCTCGGGGTGGCACTGGGCGATCAGACCGCGCACAACGTCCACGAGTTCCAGACGCTGGACAACACGTTCCACCTGACGATCGCGCGCGCAAGCCAGAACAACCTGCTGATCGAGGCGGTGGCCGACGCCCGCCGGAAGATGTGGTTACCGGTGGGAGCGGTCTTCGGCCGACTCGAGCCCAACGCCAACGACTTCCACGAGGTCATCGTCGAGGCCATCGAGAACAAGGACCCCGAGACCGCCGGCGAGAAGATGAACGAGCACATCAACAGCACCCGGTCGACGGTCGAGTCCTACCTGAAGCGCTGACGGTCAGAAGACCGACCATCCCGCGAGCTCCGCGAAGCGCTCGATCGCGGCCACTCCCCCGGCCGAGTTCCCGTCGGAGTCCAGCGGAGGACTCCAGACGCAGACCGTCCCGCGACCCGGCATGATCGCGACCACGCCACCACCGATGCCGCTCTTGGCCGGGAGCCCGATCCGATAAGCGATGTCCCCCGCTGCCCCGTACATCCCGGAGGTCAGCAGGACCGCGTTGATGCGGCGCACGGTGGACAGTGTCAGCTCGGTCGAGGAACGCGTGCGGTCGGCCAGGAACAAGGCGGCCGACGCGACGGTCTGCACATCCGCGGCGATCGCGCACTGCTGACAGTATTGGGCGAGGAGTCGCTCGATCCCGCACGTCAATCGCCCGTGTTCGGCGAGGACATGCGCCAACGCCGAATTCCGGTGGTCGGCGATCATCTCCGACATCGCCACCGACTGATCCACCTCGACAACCCGGCCCGGAGAGCCCCTCCGGAGAAGGTCGAGGGTCGCCGAGACCGCATCGCCGGTCCGCTCGAGCAGGCGGTCGGTCACCACGAGCGCCCCTGCATTCACAAACGGGTTGGCCGGACGCCCACCGCTGCGCTCGAGCTCGGCAACCGAGTTGAAGTGCGCATTCGTGGGATGCCAACCGACCTGCGCCCACGAACGCGGGTCGTGCTCGAGAAGCGCACAGAGCGCGAACAACTTCGACAGGCTCTGGATCGAGAACGGCTCGGCGGAGTCGCCGGCATGGACGAGTTGCCCGTCGGTCGTGGCCACCGCCATGCCGAAGCGCGACGGCGTCACCTCGGACAGCGCCGGGATCTGCGTCGACACCCGGCCGCGCTCGGCCGCACGCGCACCCACCTCGACGGCCTCCTCCAGCCACTCGGACAGAATGCCGTCGTCGTGGGCGGGTTTGGTCATGAGATCCGTAACCATGGCGAACTCCCTCCGGGGACGTGACCGACCGGACCTTGAGATGCGGCGATGTTACGTTCGCTTTAAAGATCTAGTCAATAGACCTTTATGACCTGGGCGTTTGCCCCGGCCTGCTAGTTGCACAACGCACATTGGCATGAAAACTGTGGCCCAAGTCTCGTCGCCTGTGGTCTACTGGTCCTGCTTTTAGTCCTTTAGGCCTATGTCGGTTGCCGCGCAACCGAGGCATCACGAAAGGGGAGCCATGGCTCTCGATTCAGCTCGCAGTGGGCCTGCGCAGTCCGGCGCATCCACTGGCACATCCACTCCGCCGCAGCTCAAGAAGGGCGCCCTCGGACTGGTGGGCGTCGTCTTCATGGTGGTCGCGTTCTCCGCACCCGTCACCGCCATGACGGGCAACCTCCCGGTCGCGGTCGGTTTCGGCAACGGGATCGGGGCCCCGGCCGGCTTCATCATCGCCACCATCGTCCTGACCATCTTCAGCGTCGGGTTCATCGCGCTTGCGCGTCACATCACCGCCGCCGGCGCCTTCTACACCTTCGTCTCCCGTGGCTGGTCGCGCATCGTCGGACTCCCCGCCGGGGTGCTGTCGATGTTCACGTACATGACCATGGAAGCCGCCCTCATCGGCATCTTCTCGGCGTTCGCCCAGCAGGCGGTGGAGTCGCAGTTCGGCCTCGACCTGCCGTGGATCGTCTACGGCGCGGCGTGCCTGGTGGTGATCGCGGTGTTGTCCCACAAGGACATCTCGCTGGCCGCCAAGGTCCTGGGCCTCGTCCTCGTCCTGGAGATCGCGCTGCTCACCGCAACCGCGGTGTCCTCGCTCGTCAACGCGCCCGAGGGCCTCTCGCTGACGTCGCTGAATCCCGCCACGGCACTGAGCACCAACGGGGTCCCCGGCGGCGTCGTCGGCCTCGGCCTGCTGATGGCCTTCTGGTCGTGGGTCGGCTTCGAATCCACCGCCATCTACGGCGAGGAGTCGAAGGACCCCAAGCGCATCGTCCCGCAGGCGACGCTGATCGCGGTGATCGGAATCGGCGTGTTCTACACGTTCATCTCCTGGGGCGTGATCGCGGGCAACGGCGGCGCGAAGTCCGTCGAACTCGCCTCCGGCGCAGAACCGTTCGATCTGATCTACGCACCGAGCGAGATGTACCTGGGCGCATGGAGCGTCCACGCCTACCAGTGGCTGGCGATCGGCGGCTCCTTCGCCTGCGCGCTGGCGATCCACAACTCCGCCGCGCGCTACCTGTTCGCCTTCGGCCGCGACCGCATCCTCCCGAACAAGCTCGGCGCGGTGCACGCGACCCACAACTCTCCCTGGATCGCCTCGCTCACCCAGAGCTGCTTCGCCGGCATCCTCCTGCTCGGCTGCGTGATCTCCGGCTCCGACCCCTACGGCGTCATGTTCGTCCTCATCGGGATCATGGCCACCCTCTCGCTTCTGGCCGTGCAGGTGATGTGCTCGATCTCGACGATCGTCTACTTCCACGTCCGCGGCGAACACCCCGAGACCAAGCACTGGCTGCGCACCCTGGTCTGCCCGGTCATCGGCGCCCTCGGCATGTTGTTCGTCATCTACCTGATGGCCTCCAACATGCGGGCCGCAGCCGGCGCGGCCTCGGAGACGCTGCTGTTCAAGGCCATCCCGTACATCCTGATCGTCCTGTTCGTCGCCTCGCTGGTGACCGCCCTCTACCTGCGCAGGTCGCACCCGGCCGTCTACCAGCGCATCGGCAGCACGATCTTCGACGACCTGCCGGCGATGGACAGCCACGTGCTCGACGACGATCCCGATCCCGACCACCGAACGGGCACGCTCGGAAAGCCGTGACGGCCACCTGATCCTCCCCTCACCCCGTAGCAGCACCGGCTCTGGTTCACGATCGCCGCGATCGTGGCCCGGGGCCGGTGCTCGTTCGAGGGCGGCCGACGACGCGCCCGCACCATCACATCGACATCCCCGAACAGGAGTCCCCTGACATGACCGACTGGTCCACCAAACGAGTGCTCGTCACCGGAGGAAGCCGAGGCATCGGCGAAGGCATCGCCGCGACCTTCCTGGGTGCCGGCGCCCGCGTCGCCATCGCCGGGCGGAACCCGGCCGCCCTGGAAGCGGCCCGGAGCCGTCTCGAGTACGGTCTCGGCTCCGAGTGCCTCACCATCGAAGCCGACGTCTCGGACCCGCAGTCCTGCCGGACCATGGCCGCCCAGGCCGTCGAACTGCTCGGCGGACTCGACATCGTGTGCGCCAATGCCGGTATCTACCCGGAGACGTCGCTGTCCGAGCTCACCGAGACGGATCTGCACCGGATGTTCGCGATCAACACCTACGGCGCGATCTACACGACACAGGCGTGCCTGCCCGCCCTCGCCGCGGCAGGCAACGGCCGGGTGGTCCTCACCTCGTCGATCACCGGACCGGTCACCGGGTACTCCGGCCTCAGCCACTACAGCGCCAGCAAGGCCGCGCAACTGGGCTTCATGCGTTCCGCCGCACTCGAACTGGCACCTTCCGGCGTGACCGTCAACGCGGTTCTGCCCGGCAGCATCCGCACAGAGGGCCTCGACGGGCTCGGCGAGGCCGCGATCGCCCGGATGATCGAGGCCATTCCGGCCCGCCGCCTCGGGATGCCGGGCGACATCGGCGCGGCGGCGATGTACTTCGCGAGTGACGAGGCCGCCTTCGTCACCGGGCAGACCCTCGTCGTCGACGGCGGTCAGACCCTGCCCGAGCACGCCGACGCCTTCTGACCGTCCTGCGAGTAGAGAGAACAACGTCGAAATGACCAAACGTCCGGTCATCGCGGTGACCTACAGCATCGCCGAACTACCCATCCTGATCCACTGGCGCCGCATGTTCGAGGGCATCAACGCCTCCGGGGCCACCGCACTGGCCCTCGACACGGGCAGTCACATCCACCACGACATGGACACCGTCATGGGCAACGTCGACGGACTGATCATCTCCGGCGGCGGGGACATCGACCCGACCCTCTATGGCGGCGACCCCGACGACACCACTCTGTGGGGCGTGAACGACGTCCGCGACGGCAACGAGATCGCCGCGCTGCGGAGCGCCCGGGCACGCGGGCTGCCCGTGCTCGCCATCTGCCGCGGATTCCACCTCGTGAACGCGTCCATGGGCGGAACCCTGTGGCAGGACCTGCTCCGCGACCACCCGACGCCGGTCCGCCACCGGCTCGGCGAGGAGAACGTGGTACACCCTGCTCATCGGGTGCACCTCGACGACGCGAGCGCGGTCGCACGATGGACCGGCGCGATCGAGCTCGAGGTCAACAGCCAGCACCATCAGGGCATCCGTGAACTCGCACCCGGGCTTCGTCCGGTCGCGCACAGCGCCGACTCACTGGTCGAGGGATTCGAGACCGAGGACGGACTCGTGGTCGGCATCCAGTGGCATCCCGAGCTCTTCTGGCACGTCGACGACCATGCAGCCGCCCTGCTCCGAGGCTTCACCGAGTCGTGCGCCCGAGACGAGGCCCACGTTCCGGGCTGACCGCTGCCGCCCGAAAAACGAGAATGGCCCCCGACCGGATCGGTCAGGGGCCATTCTCATGGCGGTGGCGGAGGGATTTGAACCCTCGGTACGGGGTTACCGTACACAGCATTTCGAGTGCTGCACCTTCGGCCGCTCGGACACGCCACCGCCGAAGACTGTACCGCAGGAGGGCGGTGAGTCTTAAATCGGCTGGTCAGAGGGCATAAAGGTGCGGTTTCGCGGCTAGTTGCCGGTCAGCTTGTCCTTCAGGTCGTCGACCTTGCCCTTCACGGCGTCGGCGGCCTCGGTGATCTTCTGCTTGCCCTGGGCCTCGGTCTTCTCACCCTTGCCCTCGTTCTTGAGGTCATCGTTGTCGGTGAGGCTGCCCGCGGCTTCCTTGCCGCGGCCCTTCAGTTCCTCGGCCTTGTTCTTGGCGTCGTCAGTGGTGCCCATGTGGCCTCCTGGTGTGAGGTCTCGGCGCGGCGGGATGCCGGCCGAGTCGTCGAACTCGGCAACCGTTCCCACGCCACTGGCTGGACGAGAGTGTCGCCATGCAGATCAGGAGATGACTCCTGTCCTCCACCGTGCCACAGGAATGCCCTGACCTGCAGAAACCGCAGGTCAGGGCTCAACTCACCTGCTTCCGCCGAGCTTCTGGGCGACTTCGGTGATCTTGTCCTTCGCGGTGGTGACGACGTCCTGGACCTTCTCGTTGTCCGCGAGTTCGGTCAGCTTCTCCTTGGCGGTGCCGATCGCGTCCTGGACCTGCTTGCTCTCGACGAGCTCGTCGATCTTGTCGCGGGCGGTGCCGAGCGCCTCCTGCACCTTGCCGCTCTCGGCGAGCTCGTTGATCTTGACCTTCGCGGTGTCGAAGGCTGCGGTGACCTTGTCGGCCGGGTCTGTCATGACTTCTCCTCAGGTGTGGCGGACTCCATCACCAATCTGCCAGAGCACACCGCCGACGACCATGGGATCACCACCCTGAGATCACCCCGATTTTCCGCCCTGACCCGGCCAGACGCCCCGGTCAGACGCGGCTCCGCGATCCCGCCGGGCAGAGAAGAAGTCCACCATCAGAGCACGGCACTCCTCTTCCAGGACGCCGCCCTTCACCTGCGGACGGTGGGTCAGGCGCGGGTCGCGCACCACGTCCCACAACGATCCGACCGCACCGGTCTTGGGCTCCCACGCCCCGAAGACCAACGCGTCGACGCGGGACAGGGTGATCGCACCGGCACACATCGTGCAGGGTTCGACGGTCACGGCGATCGTGCAACCCGGAAGCCGCCAGCCGTCGCCGAACGCCTTGGCCGCCGCTCGCAGCGCGAGGACCTCGGCATGGGCGGTGGGGTCGCCGTCGGCCTCACGACGGTTCGCCGCTCGCGCCAGTTCGACGCCCTCGGGATCGAAGACCACCGCGCCGATCGGCACGTCGTCGGAGCCCGATTCCGCGGCGGCGTCGAGCGCCGCTCGGATCATCGACTCCCAGACGGGGTCGCGCATCATCGGTCCGGTCCCGGCTCGCCGGTCAGTGACCGAGCGAGTCGAGGACCTTGCCCAGTTCGTCGGCGAAGCCGAGGCGGGCGGCGATCATGCCGAGCTGCTCGTCGGCGTAGAGGTCGGTGTCGCCGACGATGATGCTCATCACCGCGTCGGGCAGACCGAGGTCGGCGAGAATGCCGAGGTCGCCCTCCTCCCACGGGTCGACCGAGTCGAGCTCGTCGGGGTCGATGTCGGGCACATCGAGGTTCAGCGCGTCGAGAACGTCGGCGGCGACGTCATAGTCGATGGCGGCCGTGGCGTCCGAGAGCAGCAGCCGCGCCCCGGAGGGCGCCGGCCGGATCACGATGAAGAACTCGTCGTCGACGTCGAGGAGACCGAACGCCGCTCCGGTGGAACGGAGTTCGCGCAGCTGCCGCTCTGCGTCGGCCAGATCGTTCAGTGCCGACGGCTTGAGCGCGGTGACCTTCCACTTGGTCTCGTCGCGGACGACAGCGACCGCGAAACCATCGATGTCATCGTCCACGTCCTGCGCGTTCGATCCCGACTTCCCATATCCGGCACCGGCCATGGTGGAAACCGTAGTCGCAAACACCCACAGTCCCAAGTCCCGAGCCGCGGGCGAACCCCGATGTGGGAACGTTGTCAGGGTGACTGCTGATTCGTCTTCACGTTCTGCACACGGTTCACCTGCGCTCGCGACGCCGGTGTGCGTCCTGGGCCTGGGCCTGATCGGCGGATCGCTCCTGCGGGTGCTGCACGACGCCGGCCACTCCGCATTCGGATACAACCGGTCGTCGGAGACCGTGGACGCCGCCACCGCCGACGGCTATGACGCCTCCACCGACCTCGTCGCGACCCTGAGGCGTGCGGCGGAGTCGGATGCGACGGTCGTGCTCGCGACCCCGGTGACGACGATCGAGCCGCTGCTCTCGGCGATCGCCGAACACGCGCCGGGAGTGCTGATCACCGACGTGATCAGCGTCAAGCAGCAAGTCGAGAAGGTGATCGGGGCACAGCATCCCGGCGCCCGGTACGTGGGCGGCCACCCGATGGCCGGGACCAGCCGATCGGGATGGTCGGCGACCGATCCGACGCTCTTCACCGGCGCGATGTGGGCGGTCACCACCACCGATCACACCGACGCCGACGACTGGCGGACCGTCGCGTCGATCGCCCGCCTCGCCGGGTCGCTGGTCGTGCCCGTCGCCCCCGACGCCCACGACCGCGCGGTCGCCGCGATCTCGCACATGCCGCACCTGACGGCGGCGGCCACGGCCGCGGTGGGTGCCGGCGAGAGCGACCTGGCGTTGCGACTGGCCGCCGGCAGCTTCCGCGACGGCACCCGCGTCGCCGGGACGGCCCCGGCTCTGCAGCGGGCGATGATCGAGGCGAACGGCGTCGCCGTGCTCAACGTGCTAAGCGAGACCATCGACCGGCTGATCGCCGCGCGCGACGAACTGCGTGATCACGGCACCGTCGAGGTGCTCGTCGACGACGGCCACCGCGCCCGCACGGCCTACGAGCGCCTGCACGCCGGCGATCCGGAGCCGATCACGGGCGTGACGCCCGGCGAGCCCGGATGGCAGGAGGAGATGCGACGCCAGGCCCACGCGGGTCGGGTGTGGGTCGGCTGACACCGGCCATCCCGGTCGGGCCGATGTCGCGAGTCGCGTCCGGACGGGCCGACGGGCCCCGGCCTACACCCGCCGCGCGAGGGTCGGATAGTCGATGACGAACCCGTTCTCGTCGAGCGTGAGCGTGGTGGTGGCCAGCGGCGACACGAGGCCGATGCCGTCCTCGCGGACGGTGTAGGAGACGGTCGCGGACTTGACCTCGCCGTCGGGCAGGTACAGGTACACGACCGGCACGTCGACGGTCGGCGAGCCCGGGCCCAGCTTGAGCCGTCGCAGCGGCAGCGCGTTGAACATCGGCGACAGCGCCAGGTCGACGTCCTCGGCACCGTCGAAGTCGGACTGGATGACCTCGCCGTCGGGGCGGCGCACGAGCCAGGTGCCCTCGCCGTCGCGGGTGATGCCGAACTGGGTCTCGCCGGCCTCTCGGATGAGGTGCACGGTGAGTCGCTTGGTGACGCCCGCATCGGTCGTCTGCAATTCGTACGACGCGGAGAAGGCCTCCTGCTCGTCGGTGGCGGCCGCGATGATCCGGCCGTAGGCCTTGATCCGCGAACCGGACACGACGAGGCGCACCTGCTCGAGCCGATCGGTGTCCTCACCACGCCACGTGAGCACGGTCTTGAACTCGTCGGTGGTGGCGGAGGACTGCCCGTTCTCGGGGGCTGTCTGCGGAGAACTCACACGACTACGGTAGCGAGCCGTGCTTGCTCAGGCGATGCAGGAGGCGGTTCGCCGCGGCGACGAGGCGCTGACGGCGTCCTCGACGACCACCTCGCCGTCCACGCGGATCACGCACCGGGCGCCGCTTCCGGTGCCGGCGATGACGAGCACCCGCAGCGGGTTGTCGCTGCCGGTGAACTCGACGCTCCACGGATTCGACGGGGCGAAGTCCGATCTCAGGCCCACCGCGTCCACGTAGAGGATCGTGGCCTGGCCGTCGATGGTGACCTCGTAGCTGACCGACTTGTTCTGCGGATCGACGCGCTGCCCCGGCCGGCCGGGCACCGAGCCGCGGCCGTCGGGGGTCAGGGTCGGCGGTTCGAATGTCCTCGGGACGGTCTCGAGGAGGGTGGCCGGCGGGTCGGCGAGGGTGGTGTCGGGCGTGCGGTCGCGCCACACGCCGCCGAACCCGACGATCGCCACGGCGACGAGCACGACCATGCCGAGACACACGATCAGGGTCGAGGTCGACAGCCCGCCGAGGCGCGAGGGCTGCTGCTCCTCCCGTGCGGCGGCCTCTTCGGCCGCAACGCGTTCGGCCCGTGCCGCCTGCTCGGCCGCATGGAGTTCGGTGTTGGTCGGCTGGAACGGCCGGAACAACGGCGTACCGTCCGGGGCGTACCCCAGCGGCGGGTACAGCCGGGGACCCATCGGGGCCGGCCCATACGGGTCGCCGCCACCGCGCCGCGTGTCCTCGGCGTCGGGGTTCGGCCCGCCGTACGGGTATGACATCGTCCGCCTCCGGTCGCAATGGGATGTCGTCGTCCGCCCTCGACCTTACGGCGCGCAGACGCGACGCGACCCCCGCCCGTCGGGCGAAGGCGGATCGAGGCGAGGGTCGCGGGGCGTGGATCCGGTTGGGCGGGGCGACGGCCGGGCATCCCGGGTCAGAGGCGGCTCTCCAGCCGGGCCGACAGTGCCGCCTCCTGGAGGTCGAGACGCTCGAGCATCGCCCGCACCGCCTCGTCCTCGACTGCGCCCTCGTCGCGGTTCTCGACGAGCGACTGCCGCTGGGCCTGGAGAACCGACCGGTACAGCGCGGCGAAGGCGACGCTGCGTGCGGTCTGCGCCTCGGGATCGGGCATCTCGTCGGCGTCCTGGGCCTGCCGGGCAACCGTCTCCCTGATGAACTCGACGGTCTCGGCGTCCAGGCCGGCGGGCGGATGCTGCACGAAGTCCCGGATCACCAACTCGGCGGCGACCCTCGCGATCCGCTCGGCGCGTTCGGTCTGCTCCGCGTCGTAGCGCTCCTCGTCCTCGTTGTGCAGATGGAGACGCCGGATCAGCCACGGCAGGGTGGGACTCTGGATGAGGATCGTGGCGACGGCGACGACGAAGGCGATCGCCTGGATCGCCGATCGCTCGGGGAACGGCTCCCCGTTGTCCATCAGCACCGGGATACCGGAGGCTGCGGCCAGGGTGACCACGCCGCGCATGCCGGTCCACGAGACGACGATCGACTCCTGCCAGGTGAGCGGCCGGTTGTCGATGCGTTCCCTCCACTGCCGGAATCGTCCGGGTTGCCTCAGCAACTCCTCGGGCGACCGGGCGGCGCGCCGGGGACTGGCGTCGACGTGCACCTGGACCGCGCGGTCGATCCGCCGGCTCACGACGCTCCGGCCGAACATCAGGAACACGCACAGCGGGCGGACGAAGAGCACCACGAGCAGCACCACCAGCGAGGCGATCCCGATCTCCACCAACGATTCCCGAGCTTCGCGCAGGTCGTCGATGATGAACCGCATCTGCAGGCCGATGTAGGCGAAGACGAACGCCTCGAGCAGGACGTCGACCGAGTTCCAGACGTAGCGCTCCTGCAGTCGGGTCTGGTAACCCGCACGCACAGAGCCGGTTCCGACGACGAAGCCGGCCATCACCACTGCGAGGACGCCGGAGGCGTGGATGTGCTCGGCCGCGAGGAACGCGGCGAAGGGCACCACGAATCCCTGCACCGTCTCGAGGGCCGGGTTCTTCATGTGTTTGCGGATCCACAGCGTCGCCACGCCGATGACGACACCGACCACTGGGCCGAGAATCGCGTTGTAGCCGAACAGGAGCAGCGGATTGTCGATGAACGCGTGGGTGTTGGCGATCTGCGCGATGGCGATCGCGAACAACGACAGCGCGGCGGCGTCGTTGACGAGCGACTCGCCGGTGAGGATCGCCATCAGTCGTTTGGGCAGACCGAGTTTGCGGCCCACCGCGACCGCGGTGACCGCGTCGGGCGGGGCGACGATCGCGCCGAGCAACAGCGCCAGCATGAAGGTGAACTCCGGGATCAACGCCGAGGCAACGAGTCCCACCGCGAACGCGGTGATCACGACCATCGCGACACCGAGGCCCAGGATCGGCTTGATGTTGCGGATGAAGTTGGGAATCGAGAATCCCAGTGCCGCCGTGTACAACAGCGGCGGCAACACGACCGTGAGGAGGATCTCCGAATCCAGTTCGACGCGCGGCAGACCCGGGATGAACGACACCGCCAGCGCGACGACCACGATGACCAGGGCCGGCTGCATGTCCTTGCGGTCGGCGACGGCAGTCACGATGATGGCCCCGACCAGCACCAGGATGAGCAATTCCACGGCGGAGATCTTCTCAGGCATCCGGCCTGGTCGCCTGTCGCGGGTCCACAGCCCGCCCCCGGCGCGGTTATCGATCCCCTTTCACCATACGGGCCGACCAGGGGCTTGCCGCAAGGCCCCGTATCGGGTGCAGAATCGCACTCCGACGTGCTGCGATCCACCGCCCGCCCACCTCGGAGACGCCCTTGTCCCTCTCGCCCGCTGCCACACCCCGATCCCCGGAATCCGTGTTCGACCTGCCGCCCCGGCTCACTGCGAAAGCCGACCCCGCGCTCATCGCCGACGACGAGCACCACCTCTCGTCGATCGCCGCGACCCTCGCCGAGGCGATCGACGATGCCTCCGCCCGCCTCGCCGACGTGCGCCGCGCCGAGGGCGGCGGCGGACGTCGCGCCCTGGACCGGGACCTGGAGATCCACCACCTCGCCTCGCGCATCCGCACCCTGCGGCGGTTCGGTCTCGACCTCTGCCTCGGACGCACCGTCGGCGTCGACGGCAGCGTGCTCTACATCGGGCGCGTCGGACTGACCGCACCCGACGGGACGACGCTGCTGGTCGACTGGCGCACTCCGCTCGCCGGCCCGTTCTTCTCCGCCACCCTGCGCGACCCCGCGGGTCTGGCGAGCCGGCGCCGCTACCGCTGGTCGCGGGGACGCATCGTCGACTACTGGGACGAGGTGTTCGTCGACGATGCCGCGGTGTCCGCGCGGCATGCCGCGCTCGACGACCAGTCGGCGTTCATCGCCGACCTCGGCTCAGTCCGCACACCGCGGATGCGGGACGTGCTCGGCACCATCGCCGCCGACCAGGACGCGATCATCCGGGCCGGTTCCCGCGGCGCGCTCGTCGTCGACGGCGGGCCGGGCACCGGCAAGACCGTCGTGGCGCTACACCGCGCGGCCTACCTCGTGTACGCCGATCCCCGGCTGGGAGGCAACCGCGGCGGGCTGCTCGTCGTGGGGCCGCACCGGCCCTACCTCGCCTACGTGGCCGATGTCCTGCCGGGTCTCGGCGAGGACAGTGTGCAGACGTGCACCCTCGCCGACCTCGTCCCCGAGGGCGCCACGGCGACCACGGAACGCGATCCCGAAGTGTCGGCGCTCAAGTCGTCGGCCCGCATGGTCGGCGAGGCGGTCGAGACTGCCGTGCGGTTCTACGAGCAACCGCCCGCGACGCCGCTCGTCGTCGAGACCCCGTGGACCGAGGTCACTCTCACACCAGACGACTGGGCGGAGGCGTTCGGCGTCCCGGAGCCGGGTACGCCGCACAACGATGCGCGGGAGGAGGTGTGGGAGGAGCTGGTGTCGCTCATCGCCTCCCGCCATGACGACGAGGTGCCGTTCGGGGCCCTCCGCCGGGCCCTTGCCGCCGACCGGGAGCTCACCACCGCGTTCGGGCGGGCCTGGCCGCTGCTCGATCCCGCCGAGATCGTCGGCGACCTGTGGTCGGTGCCCGCGTACCTGAGGCTGTGTGCGCCCTGGCTGACGCCCCGGGAGGTGCGCACGCTCCAGCGCGAGGTCCCGGACGCCTGGACCGACGCCGATCTCCCGATCCTCGACGCCGCCCGACGCCGCATCGGGGACCCGGACGCGGCACGGAAGCGCCGGCGCTCGCAGGCGGCCGCCGAGGCCGACCGCGAGCAGATGGACCAGGTGATCGACGACCTCATCGCCGCAGAGGTCCACGACGACGGCGAGGGGTTGATGACGATGCTGCGCGGCGAGGACCTGCGCAACACCCTCGACGACGGTCTCGCCGTGCGGTCGGCCGACCCCGACCGTCTGGCCGGGCCGTTCGCGCACATCGTCGTCGACGAGGCGCAGGAGCTGACCGACGCACAGTGGCAGATGCTCCTGAGCCGGTGCCCGTCGCAGAGTTTCACCGTCGTCGGCGACCGCGCCCAGGCGCGGCACGGGTTCACCGGGTCGTGGGCGCAGCGCCTGCAACGCATCAGGTTCCGCGAGGTGAGGACGGCCGGTCTGACGATCAACTACCGGACGCCTCAGGAGATCATGACCGTCGCCGAGCCCGTCATCCGCGCGGCCCTCCCCGACGCCAATGTCCCGACCTCGGTCCGCAGCACCGGCATCCCGGTCCGCCACGGCGACCGCGCGGACCTCGACCGCGTCGTCGACGAGTGGCTGGCGGATCACGACGAGGGAACCGTGTGCGTGATCGGCGCCGGGGAGTTCGACCCGACCCTCGGTGCGCGCGTCGACCGTGTGCGTTCGCTCACCCCGACGCTCGCGAAGGGCCTGGAGTTCGATCTCGTGGTGCTCGTCGACCCCGAGTCGTTCGGCGACGGCGTCGAGGGCGCGGTGGACCGCTACGTGGCGATGACGCGGGCGACGCAGGAACTGGTGATCCTCGTCTCGTCGCACCGACCCGCCGGGCGGTGAACGACAAAGAAGAAACCCGCCACCGTGTCGGTGGCGGGCTTCTCGCCGGTGCGCCCGTAGGGATTCGAACCCCAAACCTTCTGATCCGTAGTCAGATGCTCTATCCGTTGAGCTACGGGCGCGTGGTGTTTATTCAGTTATGCCGTGGTCGGCCGACCGCGGTTCGGCGGAGGCGAGAGGATTTGAACCTCCGGTCCCGTGTTAGCGGGACAACTCATTAGCAGTGAGTCCCATTCGGCCGCTCTGGCACGCCTCCCTGGCGGAGTCCTTTCGAACTGCCGGACGAAAGGTTACACACCCTTGGCGCTCACAAGCAAACCGTTTGGTCAGAGCCGGTTTTTGCCCCGATTCGCCGAGGTCTACATTGGATCGGGTGAGCCTGCGAATCCGCCCCGATCTCGATGACCTTCCCGTCTACGTTCCGGGAAAGACGTTCCCGGGCGCGGTGAAGCTCGCGAGCAACGAGGTGACCGAGGGACCGCTGCCCAGCGTCGCCGACGCGATCGCCCGGGCGGCGGCCGGCATCAACCGCTACCCCGACAACGGCACGGTCGAGCTGACCGCCGCACTCGCGAAGAAGTACGGCGTGACCGAGGACGAAGTCCAGGTCGGCTGCGGATCGGTCATCCTCTGCCAGAACCTGATCCTCGTCACCAGCGGCCCCGGCGACGAGGTGCTGTTCGGCTGGCGTTCGTTCGAGACGTATCCGCTGGCGACCCGCGTCGTCGGCGCGACCCCCGTCCAGGTGTCGCTGACCGGCGACCTCACCTACGACCTGCAGGCGATGGCCGCCGCGATCACCGACCGCACGCGCCTGGTCTTCATCTGCAATCCGAACAACCCGACCGGCACCGTCGTCGAGGCCGCCGACCTGCGCGCGTTCCTGGAGAACGTGCCGTCGGACCTGCTCGTCGTCCTCGACGAGGCGTACTTCGAGTACCTGAGACTGCCCGAGAACCAGGCCTACGACGCCCTCGAGCTGCGACGCGAGTTCCCCAACCTGGTGATCCTGCGCACGTTCTCCAAGGCGTACGGCCTGGCCGGCCTCCGTGTGGGTTATGCGATCGCCGACCCCGAGGTCATCACCGCCCTCGGCAAGGTCCACGTGCCGTTCTCGGTCAACAGCGTCGCCCAGGCCGCCGCGCTCGCCAGCCTCGAGGCGTCCGACGAGCTCCTCGCCCGCACCGACGCCGTCGTCGCCGAGCGCGCGCGGGTCACCGAGCGCCTGCGTGCCGCCGGTTACCGCGTGCCCGATTCCCAGGCCAACTTCGTCTGGCTCGACCTCGGGGCCGCGGCGATGGACTTCGCGCGAGCCGGAGTCGAGGCGGGCGTCGTGATCCGCCCCTTCGACGGGGACGGGGTGCGCGTGACCGTCACCAACGCCGAGGAGGGCGACGTGTTCCTCCGGTTCGCGGAGAACTGGGACGGCCCCCGGGCCTAGAGCCCCCGCGCGAGGGTCGGCCACGCGACCTCGAGGTCGCGCTCCCAGTAGCCCCAGGTGTGGGTGCCGATCAGGCGGAAGCCGTCGGTGTAGGGGATGCGGTTGGCCCGCAGCGTGAGCGCGAACTCCAGCGAGCAGCGGTAGGCCCCGAGTTCCAGCGCCGACGACGACGCGGTCACCACGTCGCGCGATCCCTCCTCCGGCTCGATGCGGCGCTGCAGATCCAGCGGGCCGACGGCCCCGGAACCGGCCGCCAGGAAGATGTTCTTGCCGCGGAGCTTGTCCAGATGGTGACTCGGGTCGTGGGCGCGCCAGCCCGCGGAACCGAACGGGCCCCACATGTTGGTGGCGTCCCCGCCGTCACGACCGACTGTGGTGCGCACATAGGCCTCGTTGAACGGACCCGACACCGGCGGGCACCCGCTCAGCGAGGCGACCCCGGTGTACATCGACGGGTTGCGCACGGTCAGCGCGAACGCCGCCTGGCCGCCCATCGACAGGCCGAGGATGGCGTTGCGGCCGTTGCCGTTGAATCGTTCGTCGATCAGTGGCGGGAGCTCCTTGGTGAGGAACGTCTCCCACATCGGCTTGCCGAGCTTCGGGTCGTGCTTCTGCCAATCGGTGTAGAAGGTCCCCGATGCCCCGGCGGGCAAGACCACGTTGACGTTCTTGTCTGCGAAGAAGCGCCCGGCGTGCCCCTTGGTGATCCAGTCGCTGACGTCCTTCTCGTTCCCGGCGCCGTCGAGCATGTAGAGCGTCGACCGCGGCGCCGTGGCGCCCGGAGGCGACAGGACCGACACCCGGATGCGGCCGCCCATGGCCGGCGAGTAGACCCAGATGTCGGTGCGCTGGGCGCTCAGCTCGACGGTCTTGGAGATCCGCGCGACAGGCTTCTTGGGGGATTTCGGCGCGGCCTCGGCGATCGCCGGGGCCAGCGCAAAGGTCATGAACACAGCGGCAAGGCCTGCGATCCAACGCCTCGATTTCACGTCCAACTCCTCATCCGGACCAGGAACGTCCGGAGTCCTCGGCCATCGTGCACGTGCAACGCCCGCGCCGAACGGTTGGTTCCGACCGGGCATCTAGACTCACAGACTACCTGCGCGGCCGCGATCGCGACGGTTGAGAAAGCGGCGGCCCAGGTTGCGAGACAACACCCGATTCCGGCGCCCAGGAGAGCGAAGGTCGACGATGCAGAACCCACCGGCCACCCCGGCCGACGAAGCCCCCGAGGGGCTCGGAGACGACGAGTACGCGTTCGTCGCAGAGGTCGGCGTCCGCTGGTCGGACATGGACGCCTTCGGGCACATCAACCACGCCCGGATGGTCACCCTCATGGAGGAGGCGCGGATCGCCTGGCTGCTGAGCGCGGGCGAGGAGTACCAGCCGCTGATCACCAGCGCGATGATCGTCCACGTCGACATCCGCTATCAGGCACAGCTCCGGCACGAGGACTCGCCGCTGCGAATCGGCATGTGGATCAAGGGGTTCCGGTCGGTGGACTTCACCATCGGCTACGAGATCCGGAGCGCGCACGCCGAGCCCGGCAGTCGGCCGGCCTGCGTCGCGGCCACGCAGATGGCCGTCGTCGATGTCGAGAAGAAGACGCTGCGCCGGCTCAGTGCCGACGAGAAGGCGTACCTGAAGGCCTGGTCACGACGGCTCGTATCGGGCCGGTAGCTCCCGCGGCACCGCCGGCGAGATACGGGCGATGTTGCCCTGCAACACATCTCGGTAGATGCGCAGCTGCTCCTCGCCGCTGCGCACCTGCTCGGTGAGGCGCTTGGCGTTGTCGACCGACATCTCGCGGTCGCCGGAGCGTGCGATCAGCGCGTCGATGCGGTCGTCGAGGGTCATCGCCCGGTTGTACTCGGCGAGCACCTGCAGTTCCATGGCCGCCGACTCGACGACGTGCGCGACCTCGCCGAGGGCCTGGACGCGGTCGATGAGCTCGGTCCACACCGGTCGCAGCGCGGTCTCGCGCCGGTCGATCTCGGCCGCGAAGCTGCGATCGAAACCGCCGTTGCGCTTGGCGCCGTCGAGGTCGATGCGCACCGCACGCAGGGCGATCACGTCGGCGGCGATCTCGGCGAGCTCGGCGTGGAGGTTCACCTGGGTGCGCTGCACCTCGAAATGGTCCGACCGCCAGGCCGGGTTGTTCACGATGCGGTCGTAGTAGTGGCCCGCGACGAACAGCAGGGTCTCGTAGCCGTCGACGAAGTTCGCCGACTTGGGGGCGCCCGCCTGCGAGTCACGGGCCGGGCTCAGCAACTGGTCGGCCCATTGCTCGGCCTGCGGGTTGCCGGAGCGCGCGGCCACCTGTCCGACGACGCCGGCGATCCGGTCGATCGCGGCGGTGCCCGCCCGCCGGACATACGACGACGCATTGGCGTTGGGGGTCGGGGTGCACAGCAGGCCGGAGAACAGGCGCTCCCGCTCGTCGATCTCGAGGTAGATGTTCTCGCGGCGCTCGCGGCGGATCGCGCGCGTGCTCGAGGCCATCACGCCCTTGGCGGTCACGATCTGCTTGCGCGCATCCTCGCGACGGCGCTGCAGGCCGTTGAGCCGGTTGCGCAGGACGGCGGCGACGACGCCGGGCACCATCGGGCTGGCCAGCTGGTGTTCGAGCTGGACGATGGCACGCTGCAGGCGGCGGAGATCGCCGAAGCCGTTCGGCAGGGTGGGCATCGGGCGGCCCGTCGAGATCCGGCGGACGACGATCGCGCGACCGCCGGGCGTCAGGTAGCCGGAGGCGATCAGCGTCGCCGTGGTGTCGGAGAGCTCACGCCGCTCACCGGGGACCGACGACCGGTCGCACCACTCACGGATCTGCTCGCTCGTGCGCGCGGGCATCCGACGATGTCCATCTGCGCCGTGTGAGACCATTCCTTGCCGCCTTACCTGGGAGAACCGGTGTCCGCCCCGTCGTAACCAGACACCGGAACCGATGCTACCCGCGGTCCGCGACACGCTTCGTGACGTCGACTACGCCCTGACGTCCGGCCGGCACCCTCGATGCCACGATGTGGGGGTGACCGAATTCGTCCCGGCCGATGCCGACGCCGATGGGCTGGAGCGGGTGCGCGGCCAGATCTGGCGCAACGGCGAGGCCGTCGAGGGTTTCGAGCTGGACCGGCTCTCCACGTGCCTCGAGGACGACGAGACGCTCGCCTGGGCCGATCTCGAATGCCCGTCGCACGAGACGCTGGCCCACGTCGCCGCCCAGCTCGACCTCGACCCGTTCGCCGTGGAGGACAGCGTCGCGGCCTCCGAGCGCGTGAAGACCGTCTCCTACGCCGGGCACACGTTCTTCATGGTCTACGCGGTCTCGCTGCGCGACGACGCCGACGAGGCGGACGCCGGCGCCCAGCGGGAGTCGTCGGGCGCACCGTACGCGCGGGCGCGACTGTTCGACCTGCACCGCATCTCGATCTTCGTCAAGCGCAACGTCCTGGTGACGGTGCGTCTGACGCCGGACTTCCAGATGGAGGAGGTCCGGCGCCGGTGGGCGGCGAGCGACGCCATGCAGTACGGCATCGGCGCACTCCTGCACGGGCTGCTCGACGTCGTCGCCGACGGCCACTTCGAGGCGGTGCAGCGGCTCGACGACGAGATCGAGGATCTCGAGGGGCTGCTGTTCGACGAGCGCGTGTCCGGCCGGGAACTGCAGCGGCGCACCTACGACCTCCGCCGGGATCTGGTCATCCTGCGGCGGGTGGTGTTCCCGATGCGCGAGATCATCGCGGCGATCCAGCGGCGCCGGTTCGTGAACCACGCCCCGCCCGAACTCGACCCGCACTTCTCCGACCTCTACGACCATGCGCTGCACGCGACCGAATGGATCGAGTCGTTGCGGGACATGATCACGACGGTCTTCGAGACCAATCTCACCCTCGCCGACGCCCGTCTCAACACCGTGATGAAGAAGCTGACCGGGTGGGCCGCGATCATCGCGGTGCCGACGCTGATCACCGGCTTCTACGGCGAAAACGTGCCCTTTCCCGGCGCGTACGAGACCTCCGGCTTCGTCACGAGCGTCGTGCTGATAGTTCTTGTGGTCGTCACCTTGTACATCTCGTTCCGACGCCGCGATTGGTTGTGACCGCCACGTGTACTCACCCGCCATCACGATCGAGGGGCTGACCAAACGCTTCGGCGCGGTCACCGCCGTCGACGACCTGTCCTTCGCCGTCGCGCCCGGCCGCGTGACCGGCTTCCTCGGCCCCAACGGGTCCGGCAAGACCACGACGCTGCGCATGCTGCTCGGCCTCGTCGAGCCCACCGCAGGCCGCGCCCTGATCGGCGGTCGTCCCTACCGCGAGATCCGCCGACCGGCCCGGGAGGTGGGCGCTGCGTTGGAGGCGTCGAGCTTCCACCCCGGCCGCACGGGTCTCGGGCACCTGCAGGCACTCGCCCCGCAGGTGGGCGTGCCGACCGCCCGCTGCAAAGAGATCCTCGACTTCGTGGGACTCGCCGACGCCGCGAACCGCCGGGTCGGCGGCTACTCGATGGGCATGCGCCAGCGTCTCGGCCTGGCGACCGCGCTGCTCGGCGACCCCGGGATCATCATCTTGGACGAACCCGCGAACGGCCTCGACCCGCAGGGCATCGTGTGGCTGCGCGGCCTGCTGCGGGCGCTCGCCGCCGAGGGCCGCACCGTGCTGCTGTCGAGTCACGTGCTCGCCGAGGTGCGGGCGACCGTCGACGACGTCGTCGTGATCGGCAACGGCCGACTGGTCCGCGCGTCGACGCTGACCGAGTTCGAGGACCTCGCCGTGCACGCGGTGGCGGTGCGCACCCCGAATCCGGCGTCGTTCGTGGCGCTGGCCCGCGAACGCGGCTGGCAGGTCGAGGACGCGCCCGGCGGGTTCCGCGTCCACGGCGTCGACACCGCCACCGTCGGTTCCGCGGCCTTCGCCCACGGCATCGAGCTGCACGAGCTGTCCGACGCGGGAGCCGATCTGGAGGCGGTGTTCCTGCAGCTGACAGGCGCACCCGCACCGGCCGGCGTGCCGATGCAGACAGGAGCGATCCGATGAAGGCGGCACTGGTCGCGGAGTACCGCAAGTTCACCTCGACGCGGATGTGGTGGGTGCTGCTCATCGCGATGGTCGCCTACCTGGCGTTCATCGGTGCGGTGCTGGCGTTCTCGATGACCGTCGAGGGCGACTCGATGTCCGGACCGGTCCTGCTGTCGGGCGGCGATCTCGCACGGTCGATCTACGCCCTGACGTCGCCGATCGGCTATGTCTTCGCGCTGGTGATCGGCAGCCTGGCGGTGACCGGCGAGTTCCGCCACAAGACCATCACCGCGAGTCTGCTGGTGGAGCCCCGGCGCGGGGTCCTGTTGGGCGCCAAGCTGCTCGCCGGGATCCCGATCGGCGCGCTCTACGGCGTCCTCGGCACCCTGGCCGTGGTCGCCACGGCCGCACCGGTTCTCGCGTTCGCCGGCGACGGGGCGTACCTCGGTGAAGGCGCCACCATCCGGGTCATCGTGTTGTCGATGGTGGTGATGATCCTGTGGACGATGATGGGTGTCGCCTTCGGCGCCGTCGTCTCCAACCAGGTGGCGGCGATCGTCATCCTGCTCGCGTTCACCCAGCTCGTCGAGCCCATCGCGCGCATCGCGCTGGCCGCCTTCGACGCCACGTCGTCGGTGTCGAAGTTCCTGCCGGGCTCGGCGGCCGACGCACTGCTGGGCACGAGCTTCTATTCGAGCCTGGGCGAGGGCGCGTCGGATCTGCTGCCGCAGTGGGCGGGTGCGCTGGTGATGCTGGCCTACATCGCGGTCTTCGCGCTGATCGGCCGGTACACGACGCTGCGGCGGGACATCGGGTAGGGAGACGGCAGGCGGCCGTGCCCGGGGCGCGAAGGGCGTAAGCGGCGGCCTTGCCCTTCGCCGGAGGCCGTCCGGCACGTCAGGCCGGCCGCGGGATCTCGGCCGTGAGCCCCTGGCCGATCCACGACGGCAGGTCGCGGGCGATCTCGGCCGCCGCATGGATCTCGACGAGGTTCTCGCGGAGCGCGATCCGCCAGTCGGTGTCGCCCCGCCAGATCTCGGTGAGGGTGCGCAGATCGGTCGTCACCGTCGCGTCGAGCTCGTACCCGGGGTCGAAGTCGCACACCTGCGCCTCGTCGCCGGAGACCACGAGCCACCAGGACCGCGCCTTGCCGACGACATCGGAGAAGACGAACTGCACCATGGTGCGGCGTCGGGGCCACCGTTCGACGGGGATGGTGCGTCGCATGTCCCACAGCAGCAGGTGCGGGTCGAGGCCGGCGTCGCCGAGTTCCCCGATCCAACGAATCCCCCACGCGCTCAACGCGTCGACCACGGGCTCGAGCTCCTGCCCCATCGTCGTCAGCGTGTACACCGACCGGCCGCCGACCTGCGATCGGCGGATCACGCCGGCGCGCTCGAGGCTGCGGAGTCGCTTGGTGAGCAACGCGGGAGACATCTTCGGCACCCCGCGCCGGAGCTCGTTGAAATGACGGCTCCCCAGCAGCATCTCGCGCACGATCAGGATCGTCCACCGCTCGTCGAGGAGCTCCATCGCCTTCGCGACGGGACAGAACTGGCCATACGAGATCATCACGGTCCCCCTCACGTCCTCGGGTTCAAGTACACACCCGACCTGCGGCGATGACCAGTACAGAATCTGAACCGCCGACGGTACAGATCTTGGTCTGGAGGCCGGGTCCCGGTTCGTCGGACGCTCGATGGTGTCCGGACATCCAACGACACCGACTCCACGAGGACTCACCATCATGACGACGATCCACTCCACTCCCTCAGACACCGAGATCAAGGCACGGCACCGCCGCCTGTGGGCATCGGGCGACTATCCGGCCGTCGCCGATCTGATCGCCCCACTGGGCCGGCGACTCGTCGACGCACTGGACATCCGCGCTGGGCAGAAGGTCCTCGACGTCGCCGCCGGGGCGGGGAACGTCGCGGTTCCCGCGGCACGCACCGGCGCCCACGTCGTCGCCAGCGACCTGACCCCGGAGCTGCTCGAGACGGGCGAGACACGCCACCGAGACCTCGGCATCACCTGGCGCACCGCGGATGCCGAGGACCTCCCGTTCGACGACGACGATTTCGACGTCGCCACGTCGTGCGTCGGCGTGATGTTCGCGCCCCACCACGGCAGGTGCGCCGACGAACTCGTCCGCGTCGTGCGCCCCGGTGGCCGGATCGGCCTCATCAACTGGACGCCGACCGGATTCATCGGCGAGCTGTTCCGCGTGATGAAGCCGTACGCCCCGCCGCCACCGCCCGGCGCGCAACCCGGTCCGCTGTGGGGCGATGCCGACCACGTGCGATCGCTGTTCGGCGACCGCGTCACCGGCCACGAGTTCGACATCACCACGGTGGCGGTCACCGCATTCGACACGGGCACCGCGTTCCGCGAGTTCTTCAAGAAGCACTACGGCCCGACGATCGTCACGTACGGCACCATCTCCGACGACCCGGCACGTGTCGCCGAACTCGACGCCGCCATCGACGAACTGGCCGACCACTACATCGCCGGCGGGCGGATGGAATGGGAGTACCTGCAGGCGATCCTCACGGTCGCCTGAGTTCCCGCACGATCGCGGCTCTCGCCCGGACCCGCCGACTCCGGCGAGCTGTGGGCCGGGCCGACTCTGGAACTCGGGATCCTGGCCGGCGCCGCGACCCTGATGGGCGCGGCGCTCATCGCCTCCGGGCGGCTCACCACCGCCGCCTGGGTCTCGATCGCCGCGGCAAACGGACTGGCCTACCTCGCCTTCGCCGATGACCGGATCGAATTGCTCGCCCTCCGCGCACCGTGAGCAGCCCCCGCGGTTGCGGGGGGCGAGCCCGTGACCCGCTCCCCTGACCCGCGGGCCGGATCACGCGTGGGCGAACGCCGCCTCGGACTCCGGGTTCCGGGCGACGACGCGCCGGCCGATCGCGAAGCAGACCGCGGTCAGAACCGACGACGTGATCATGATGCACGCCATCGGGACCGCGGTGTCGTCGCCGCCCAGACCGCCGAGCGGCGAGAGCGCTCCGCCGACGAGGAACATGATCCCGCCGAGGACCGCGCTTCCGGCGCCGGCCGCGTCGTGGGTGTGTTCCATGGCGAGGGCGGCCGCGTTCCCGAAGATGAAGCCGATCGACAATGCGAGGACGAACAGCGGGATCACCAGTAGGACCGGCACCGACGACAGCGCCGCGCCCAGCACTCCGAAGGACGCCAGGATCAGCACCGGCAGGCTGTATCCGATCGTCGTCGCCGGGTGCACGTGACGCCGCGAGAGGCGTGAGGAGACGATGCCGCCGATCATCATGCCGCACGCGTTGGCGGCGAAGGCCAGCCCGTACACGAGCTCCGATGTGCCGATGACGTTCTGGTACACGAACGACGAGCTCGAGATGTAGGACATCAGCGCGCCGAAGGCGAACGCCTGCGTCAGCACGTACGCCATGAACGCAGGTCTGGTGAAGCGGCTGAGCACATCGCCGAATCGCAGGCGCGGGACACGACGTTCGGCCGGCAGCGTCTCCGGCACCGAGGTCACCGCGCCGACGAGCTGCAGGACCGCGGTCGCCAGGATCACCGCGAGCACGCCTCGCCACGGGACATGGCCGGCCAGAAGCCCTCCCGCGAGGGGTGCCAGGACCGGCGCGAGACTCTGGATCGTCATCATGATCGTCATCGCGCGTGCACCGGCGAATCCCCGTGCGCGGTCGGCGATCACGGCCCGGGCGATGACCATGCCCGACGCCGCGGCCAGCGCCTGCACGAACCGGGCGCCGATGAGCACCTCGATGGTCGGGGCCGCGACGACCACCACGCCGGAGAGCACGGCGCCCGCGGAACCGAGGATCAGCGGCAGCCGCCGGCCGAACCGGTCGGAGATCGGCCCCCAGATGACCTGTCCGATACCCACGCCGATCAGGAACGCGGTCAGCGTCAGCTGCACGTGCGTCGCATCGGTGTGGAGTGCGTCCTGGACCTCGATGAACGACGGCAGGTACAGATCGGTGGCGATCGGTGCCGTCGCGGACAGCAGTGCCAGCGTGAGCAGGAGGCGGGTGCTGATGCCTTCCTCGGATGGCGTCGGTGCGGAGCTCGTCACCGGCGGGAGATTATCAGCTGCGCTAACTACCTGCGGATTCCGGCTCCGTCAGCCAGATGGGCCGCCCCGCAATCGCCACGGCCGGAGTCGCCGCCCCCGGAATGCCTCGCAAATCGGGACGGTCTCAACCGTCGATCTCGCCGTATCCGACGACCAGCGGTGCATGATCGGACAGCCGCAACTCCGGGGCGGCCTCCTTGTCGACCTCGACCCACCGCGCCCGCCGGGCGAGTGCCGGCGTCGCGAGCTGGTGGTCGATCCGCCATCCGACGTCCTTGACGAACGACTCGCCCGCCCAGCTCCACCAGGTCAGGGGCCCCGGCCGGTCGCCGTGCAGTGCGCGCACGACGTCGACGAGCCGGCGGGGACCGGTGATCTGACCGAACCACTCGCGTTCCTCGGGCAGGAAGCCCTCCATCTTGCGGGCGGCCCGCCAATTGGTGACGTCGTGTTCGAGATGGGCGACGTTGAGGTCCCCGAGCAGCAGGAACTCCCGGCCGGCGCGACGAGCCGCGAGCCGGTTGCGCTGCAGCTCGCGGGCGAACGCGGCGAGGAACCGCTGTTTACGCAGGTACTTGGCGCCGCCGTCGGGTTTCTCGCGCATCGAGCCCGGCCGCTGCAGTTCGGCGGGGAGCCCGCCTTTCGGCAGGTAGATGTTCGCCACGGTCAGGGGCGTGTCGGCCAGGTCGACCTCGACGTATCGCCCCTCGGCGGCAAAGGCGTTCAGGCCGCGGGCCTTCGGCGGGTGGGTCTGCCACGTGCGGACGGCAGCGGGTGCGGTGCGGGTGAGGATCGCGACGCCGTTGCGTCCCGGGATGGTCCCGACGTCGACGGCCGCGGTGTAATCGCCGAACCGGTCGACGTCGTCGATCCCGCAACGCAGTTCCTGCAGCCCTATGACGTCGGCGTCCCGCGCGGTCAGCCAGTCGTCGAATCCGCGGCGGCGGGCGGCCCGAATCCCGTTGACGTTGAACGACACGACCGTGAGATCGGTGTCTGTCACGCGTTCCTCGCTCGCCTCCACTCGGCAACCCCTCGCCGGTCGCCTACCCCTTCCCACGCTAGCGACCCCGGTCGACCCGGCCCTCGGGCGGTGCCGCAGACGTCGGCGTCGTCGAAATCCCGGTGCGCCCGTGACACCTCGCCCCTACCGTGTTCCGCATGACCACCCGAGAACCCGTCCTGACCGTCTTCATCGATCCCGACGACGAGGGACGCGTCATCGATCAAGTCGCGCAGCGCTTTCCGCTGCTGCCGGCGATCTCCTTCGACGACGCCGCAGACGACCCGTCGCTGCGCGAGCAGTGGATGCACGAACATCCCCGCGTCGATCCGGGCGAACGTCGGTGCCGCCTCGTCGTCATCGAGCGCGGCAGCGGAGGCGAGACCGGCGAGGTGCCGGTGTCGCAGTGCGCCGAGCACATCCTGGACGTGATCGCGCCGCATGCACGCTCAGAGGCTGCGCGGACTCCCCCGTTCGAGGTGACGCCGGATGAGATCCCGTGGACCGCGCACGTCACGCTGTGGTCGTCGGACCGCTGACTGCCGACGGGCGCGGGACGAGTATCCCCGGAGTGAATCGATTCAGTGATGAATCGATTCAGTGATGAATCGATTCAGTGCAGTTCGTGCTCGACCACCGGGGTCAGAGTCGGCCGCTTGGGTTCCCGGCCGTCGCCGAGGGACACGCCGCGGAGCTTGCGGATGAACCAGGGCGTGAAGAACTCGACCGCCCAGCGCGCGTCGCGGATCACGGCCGCCACCGGATGCGGCTCGGGCGCAGGCGGCAACGGCTTGCCCCAGTCCGGGTCGGCGTCGGGCAGACCCAGGGCGTACGCGGCCGCGTCGGCGAACCGCTCGTGCCCGAACGGCGAGGCGTGCAGGCGATCCGACGACCACGACCGCGGGTCGGTCAGCACCGGCGCGGCAAGCAGGTCGACGAGGACGAAGTCGTAGATCTCGGCGAACTCGCGGTTCATCTCGTTCAATGCGAGCAGCCGGTGCTCCTTGCGCGCGGCGAGAGGGATGGTCCGCGAGACGTTCGGGAACGTCGACACGATGACCGTCGCATCCGTCTTCGCGAGGTTCCGGTAGATCGTGTCGAGATCCGAGCGCACCTCGTCGAGGTCGGACCTGCCGATCACGTCGTTCATGCCGAGCGGGGCGGCGATGAGATCCGGTTCGAGGGACAACGCCGGCTCGAGTTGTTCCTCGAGGACCTGCCGCGTCCGCTTGCCGCGGATCGCCAGGTTGGCGTATCGCAGGTCCGGGTTGTACGCCGCCAGGCGGTGGGCGAAGCGATCGGCCCAACCGCGGAATTCGTACTCCGGGTGCGGATCGCCCAGACCTTCTGTCTGACTGTCACCGATTGCCACGAAGCGCGAGTACTGCACGGCGACGATGATAGGACTCGGCGCGCAGTGTCGGGGGTCACGGACGCGTGCGGGCGAGAGCTCGTCACAGAACCGCATCTCACGGACAGAGCGACCCCCACCGAAGGACGAGCGCGACGCGGACCGCATCGCCGGCCGGGTCGGGCGCCCAGTCCTCGGTCACGGGCCGGGTCCGATCTCGCTTTCGACGACCCACTGTGGTTCGTCGTCATCACGCCGTCGGCCTCATGGTCGACCATCTCGATCGCTTGCGCAGGACGACCCCCTTGTGTCCCCGGCACTTCGACGGCGGTCAATATAGATGAGTGTCGAATCAGAAACCGGTGACCGAACCACAGGGCCTCGGCGCCGATCGAGCGCTGAGCGCGGCGCCCGCCCTCAAAGCGCTCGGTGATCCGGTGCGGTTGCGACTGCTGTCGGAGGTGGCGGCGCGTGCGGGCGGTGAGGCGTGCGTGTGCGATGTGTCGAGCCCGTTCGACCTGTCGCAGCCGACGATCTCACATCATCTGAAGGTGCTGCGGGACGCCGGCCTGGTCACCAGCGAGCGGCGCGGCACGTGGGTCTACTACCGGGTGAATACTGCGGTGTTGCAGCAGGTCTCGGGTTTACTGGCCGGTCTGGCCGCAGTCGAGGGCGAGCCTCGTCCGTGCGAGGACCCGCAGTGAGCGGGGGCGGGACGGCCGTGGCAGGGCGACTGCCGCTGCTCGACCGGTTCCTGCCGGTGTGGATCGGCGTGGCGGTGGTGGCCGGCCTGGTGCTGGGGCGTTGGGTCACCGGCCTCGGGGACGCCCTGGCCGCGGTCGAGATCGATGGCATCTCACTGCCGATCGCCGTGGGACTCCTGGTGATGATGTACCCGGTTCTGGCAAAGGTGCCTTACGACCGCCTCGATACCGTCACCGCGACCGGAACCTGCTGGTGTCGTCACTGGTCCTGAACTGGGTGGTCGGGGCGGCGCTGATGTTCGCACTGGCGTGGATGATGCTGCCCGACCTTCCCGAGTACCGAACCGGGTTGATCATCGTCGGCCTGGCCCGCTGCATCGCGATGGTGATCATCTGGAACGACCTCGCCTGCGGTGACCGCGAGGCCGCGGCGGTGTTGGTGGCGATCAACTCGGTGTTCCAGGTGCTCATGTTCGCCGTGCTCGGCTGGTTCTACCTGTCGGTGTTGCCCGGGTGGCTCGGACTCGAACAGACCGGCCTCGACGTCTCGCCGTGGCAGATCGCCGAGTCGGTGCTGATCTTCCTCGGCATCCCCCTGATCGCGGGGTTCCTCACCCGCCGGTTCGGCGAAAAGGTCAAGGGCCGCACCTGGTATGAAGACAGCTTCCTGCCGCGGATCGGACCGTGGGCGCTGTACGGCTTGTTGTTCACCATCGTGATGCTGTTCGCACTGCAGGGCGAGCAGATCACCTCTCAACCCCTGGATGTCGTGCGGATCGCGCTGCCGTTGCTGGCGTACTTCGCGATCATGTGGGGCGGCGGCTATCTGTACTGACCCGGAACGTTAGGTACAGAGTTCGGCGAGTCGACGTGACATAGGGAAGACCTCCGAGTGAGGTGTGGAGCTGTCTAAG
>NZ_BAOQ01000027.1 GCF_000344155.1 Gordonia paraffinivorans NBRC 108238
GCCGGTATAGCGCCACATGGTGTTACTCACGACGGATACATCTCTACGACAAGCGCAACGGTGAATTGACCGGGTACTCGTTCTGGTCGAATGTCCTTGTCTCCGACCGTAACGGAGACATCATCACGGCATTTCCGTCCAACGCCCCCCACTGTAAAGGCAGCTAGTGGCAGGTATGGCTCGTAAATGGATCGCCACCATGGCGCTGACGCTTGTAGCGTTGCTATTGACGTCCTGCTCACACGCGGACAGCGGCACCGACAGGAGTGAACCTGAGATGGCCACGACTAGCTCGTCCAACCCCGAGAACCATCACGCACCCTGGCCCCTAGACCAAGTCGCCGAGATCATGCCCGCCGGACTGGATGGCCTCACGGCCAACGCATGTGCCGACGACGCAATCGATCCCGACACCCTGATATGTGTGGTGTTGCGTGATGCTGGAGGCGCACGGGTGGGATGGATACGCGCCACCCGCCAGGGCGCGCCGGCGGCACTGGACGAGTTCGAGAACGATGAGGAGATCTACCGCGGACCCATGTTCGAGGTGACCCGCGTCGCGGAGAATACCCGGCACGAGTTCGGCGAGTACGCCTACGTGATGCGGCAACTTGATCTTCCCGAGGTCTGGACACTGCGCGCCGACCGCGCGACCATCCAGGCCGGGTTTCCCCGCGGCGCGGTCAGAGCAGACGACCTACTGGCGATGGCCCGACAGGTCCTGCACCGGCTCTGACCCTCACCCCGGCTGAGTGGTCGACAGATATGGGTGGGCGCGGCGTCCTGGGAGCCGTGGATGCCCAGGCATAGGCATATCGGTACGGCGAGGAAGAAACGAAGGTCCAGGAAGCTTGAACCCCCGGGACGGGGGATTCGCCCCGAAGCGTGTCTACCCATGAGTGTGTGTCTCTCTCGCTCTCGACGTCGGACAAGGCCGCGGCCTCTGCGTGCGTGGGCGATGCCCACAGCAATGCACCATCCGACGCGCAGGATGCACTATAGTGAATATTTTGACGGTGGTAGTTGGTGAACGGCAGGTCACGATCCCGGCAGCCGCGATCCCCGATCCGGAAGTGCGGCACGAGTGGGAACACTTCCGCGGGTTCGGTTGGGAAGATCGGCGTATCGCGTGCCGGTTGGGTATCGACTGGACCACGGTGCGCAAGTGGGCGAGTCAATTCGCCCGTACCGGCAGCGCACCGAAGCATCGTCCGCGCGCGACTCGTCGCCGTGAACTGGTCGCCCAGATGCGCGCGGCCGGTATCGATCACACCACCATCGCTGAGCGACTCGGCGTGACCAGACGTACCGTCTACGACGACTGCTTCCGCCTGGGCATCACCGAACGCCGCACCTCGTGACGAGCCGACCAGGCGTCCTGGGTGTTGCTCACAGAAATGGGACGAATGTCGTTGTGGAACACCACTAGTGGGATTTCTGAGCCGCCCGAGGTGAGTTATCGGGTGGTGTTCGGTCCCGGGATGCGCGTCGCTACACCACCGCGATAACCCGAGAGCAGATGAGCACGCCGTTGTCGGTGGGGGCCGCGGCCCTCTTTGTAGCGATGACGAGTTGGACTGCGGCCACGCAGGACTCGACGGCGTGGATGTGGATGTGGGCGATCGCGGGCCCGGCATACGTGGTGGTGTCGACGTCCCTGACCTACTGGTGGGTTCGGCGGTGGCTTGCGCCCCAGGCCAGCCCAGGCATGTACGAGGCCACCGGCGCACACGCAGACGGGCTGATCACCGAATCGCCCAGGGGCCGCAACATCGTGCCCTGGTCCCGGATCGCCGGCGTGCGCGTACGCCGCGACATCGTCAAACTCACCTTCGCCGATCCGACGCAGCAAATCTGGCTGGCGCCCGAGCTGCTACCACCCGAGCTGCTGGCCTGGTTCCCCGCCGATGTCCGCCCACCCCGCTGACCCCGAGCCTGAGCAGGCGAGCATCAGCGTGCTCCTCGAGGCGCTGTTCACTCACGTGCCCGGTCCGGCGCCGGGAACGCGGCTCACCGGTGACGAAATATGCCGGCGCACCGGCCGATCACACCCCGGGCAGCTACAACCTCCAGCGCTGAGTTCGCTGCGGCACGGCCGCGTCCAGGCGCCCAGCTTGACGACCGTGGCCGCCCTCGCCGCCAGCTTCGAGGTCGACCTCGCCTTCTTCACCAACGACTTCCACCACCGCCACCGCCACGAACCGATGGCCCAGCGAGTTCTCCTGGCCCGGATCAATCGCCGCCACTACCAACTCGCCGCCGCTCTACACGACCTCACACCCCGCAACCAAGAACTGGTCCTCGCTCTCATCGACATCCTCGAACGGCAGCCCACACCGCTCACGGTATGTGTTCGCTCGCGAACATGATCAGTGGAAGTACTGCCCCGACGCGGTCTTTACCCGCCGCAGCTGACAGTCGCTTTACTGGCGACGCCGACCTCCCGGACGCGAGGAAATGTATCCCCAACTGCAAAAACGGTGAGGGTCAAAGAACGGTAAAGATTTCTGAGCAGAAACTGTGGCTTCTGTGAGTTTGGTGTGATTGACTGTGGCCTATCCCGGTCCCATCGGCAAATGGCCGATTCAGTGCCAGTGACCATTTCGTAGGGAAGAGACCCACAGCGTGCCGCGATACTTCATGCCAATTTCCGTAGTAGGTTCCTGACCATCGTCGCGATATCGGCATGCGTGTCAGTGCTCTTCGCGTCACCCGCGTCCGCGTACACAGTCCAGGGTGCGATCAAGGTCGAGTACGACCAACTCGGCGGTGCGAACTTCTTCGGTAACCCGCTCTTCGATGAGCGCAACGCTGCCGAGAACGGTAAGTTCCAGAGCTTCTCCAAGGGATCATCGATCTACTGGCACAGCTACCGGACGGGGAGCAACCGCGCACGCCAGATCGGCGGGCTCATCCGCGACAAGTGGGGGACACAAAACTACGAGAACGGCTGGTTGGGCTACCCCACGACCCGTGAGACTGCCACCCGAAAGCCTGGCCGGTTCAACCACTTCGAACATGGCTCGATCTACTGGTCGTCGGCCACAGGTGCACACCCGGTCGCCGGTGAGATCTATAGCACCTGGGCGGCCAACGACTGGGAGAACGGCAGTTACGGATTCCCCACGAGCGACGAGTACGCCTTCGAAGGCGGCCGGCGTCAGGACTTCCAGGGCGGATCGATCGTGTATCAACCGGGCGGCTTCCCCGTTGACTGGGCCGGCGACGAAGACGGCACCGACACCACGCCGGAGTGTGGCGATGCCACCTCGAACTGCGGCACCGACGGCGTCGGCAACACTCTCGGTGCCCAGAACCTGCCCGTCCTAGCCCCGGGCCCGCTGCCCAGTGGGCGATCAGCACGCACGAGTGACCCGTGTGCGACGACCCCAGCTGCAGTTCCCACTACTGGCAACCCGACGTCGCAGACGCCCGAAGGAACGCCAGAACCGTCGACGTCGGCAACGCCGACGCCGCGGATTCCGGGCCGAGCGCCGGCAGCGACAACCACCTCGATCCCCTCGTTGAGTTCCACCACGACGGTGCCGAACGGTGAATCGGGTGACACGCCAGCGAGTTCGACACCCTCAGGGTCCTCACGTGCCCCTGAGGTGAACCGCAGCACGTCTGCGGAGTCGACGCCGCAAACAACCGAACCGCAGACACCCTCGACGACGTCTTCACCCAGCACCTCGACACCGGTGCCCGGTAGCACGCCCCCGTCAGCACCGTCGACGTCGTCGCCGTCCTCGAGCGCTCCACCGCAGTCGACGGGTGTGCCGGAAGGTTCCTACTGGTGTCGGCGCGACGGTGATCTGTCCTCGGTCCCGCAACGTCCCAGTGCACGCGCACAGCGCGCCTTGGGCGAGAACGCAAGCGACCCGATGTGCACCACCGGCAACGTCCAGCGCAAGTGGAAAGGCTACCGGCAACGGGCCCTACCCCCGCCAGGCGTGCGGTCACGTAGGGCGCGAACGGTTCGAACGGATCCTCATCCGGCTTCTTGCGTTGGCCCGGTGAGCGCACCCCGTTCAGATACGCCCGGATGGTCTTGCGGTCATGCCCGGTATGGCGGGCGATCGCCGAGATCGACCACCCCCGTTTGCGTAGTGCGTGTACTTCCACATCATCCTCCCATGTCAACATGAGAAAGCGGGCCTCCCTGGAGCTGGTGCGTGGTCAGAGACCATCAGCATCTCGGGAGGCCCGCCTTCGCTGGCGGAGCCACACGGGTGGGAACTTAGGTGAGCATCACTGGGGAATTTCGATGAGCGCCGTCACCTCGTTCGGGTACGCAGTGCCCGGCGGCACGTGCGTGGTCGCAGGCTCACGGTGTGTAACCGCTCACGCTGCTCGATGACGGCTGCCTTTGACGACGAAAGGACTCGGTGCCACCGTAGAAGCGCCGACTCCTTGAACCGTCGATGATCGGTGGTAGCCGGTCATCTGCACGTCCGTTGAGCCTCAGTATCTGTGTTCTGCGACGTGTTCTCCTGAGCCTGGGCGATGTCGGCTGAGGGGGTGCTCCGCGGGCGACGTGTCCTGCTTGCACGTCCTCGCCGGGTCCCGGACTGGGTGGTCAGTGGTGCGATGGTGAGGCGGTCGAGTTCGGCGTTGGGGGCACCGTGCTTCTTTGCTTCTTTAATGCTCAGGCCGCTTCGAGCTGCTCCGCCTCGCGCCCGTACCGTCCGGCCAGCCATGAGCAGATGATGAGCTGGATCTGGTGGAAGATCATCAGCGGCAGCACGATGAGGCCGACGGTCGACCCGGCGAACAGCACGGTGGCCATCGGCAAACCGGTGGCGAGGCTCTTCTTGGTGCCGCAGAACTGGATGGCGATGGTGTCGGCGCGGTCGAAGCCGAGGCGCTTGGGCACCCAGCCGGTCAGCACGAGCATGAAAGCGACGAGCAGCAGCGAGATCACCGCGACCCAGATCATCTGCGCGGCGTCGACGCTGGACCAGATGCCGTGGTCGACGCCCTCGCTGAACGCGACGTAGACGACGAGCACGATGGTGCCGCGGTCGGCGAGCTTGGTGATCTTGGCGTGCCGGGCGAAGAACGGCCCGACCCACGGGCGCACGAGCTGCCCGACGATGAACGGGACGAGGATCTGCCCGACGATCTCGAGGATCGACGACGCGTCGATGTGGGCGTCGCCGGTGTTGGCCATCAGCGCGACCACCAGCAGCGGCGTCAGGAACACACCGAGGATGTTCGACGCCGAGGCGCTGACGATGGCGCCGGCGATGTTGCCCCTGGCGATCGAGGTGAACGCGATCGAGGACTGCACCGTCGACGGCACCAGGCACAGGAACAGCAGCCCGGCGTACAGGTCGTCACCGATCAGGGGCTCGGCGACGGGTTTGAGCGCCAGGCCGATGATCGGGAACGCGACGAAGGTGAACGCGAGGATCAGCAGGTGCAGGCGCCAGTGCTTGAGGCCGTCGAGCGCCTCGCGCGGCTGCAGCCGCGTCCCGTAGAGGAAGAACAGGGCGCCGATCGCGACCACGACCACCCAGTCGAAGGCCTCGGCCACCGAGCCCCGGATGGGCAGGAACGCGGCCACCACGACGGCGGCGACGATCGCGAGGATGAAGCCGTCGATCGGGGAACGGTCGAGCAGGTTCTTGAGGGTGCGCATCGGGACGCGGGCGGGCGGCCGGTCAGGCCTGGGCGTTCTCGCCGGAGCAGATGCCCTTCAGCGAGCACGCGCCGCAGCTGCTGGTCCCACAGTCGGCGGCCGGATCGGAGGGGGTCTCCCCACCCGTGGGGGTGTGCTCGTGACCGGCGCCGCCCTCCTCGTGGCCCGAGCAGCAGGAACACCCCGCCTCCTCGACGGGCACGGTGGCGGCGGCCCGCACCGCCAGACCGCTGACCAGACCGACGATGACGAGGGCGGCGACCAGGGCGACGCCGGCGAACAGAATCCACCAGGCGCTGTCCACGGCGAGGGAGGCGACGGCTCCCAGGGCGAGGATGGAGCTCGAGCCGAGCATTCCGGGTGCGGCGACCCGGTTGGCGACCCGGAATGCCTCCTCCGACCGCATCGTCTCGTCGGCGCGGACGCCGAACCAGCGGTTGCGTTCGAGTGAGCCTCGGAGGCCGCGCACACCCACGACGGCCCACAGCCCGGCCAACGCGAGAAGCAGTACGGCGACGACGATGGACAGGGCGTTCACGCCCACGAGCATACGACCGCCCGGTGGCCCGAACCGAATCCGGCGACCTGGGCCACTCCCCCGACCGAGCAGGTCGTCGCGGCCGACGAGGCGGATTTCAGGACCATCGGTCCCAGGATTTACCCTGGTCGGGTGACTTCAGTCGACACCACCAGCACCAACGGCTCCGCGGGGGCCACCGCTCATCGCTACACCGCGGAGGTCGCGGCCGAGCTCGAGCAGCGCTGGCAGAAGGCCTGGTCCGAGCAGCACGCCTACGAGGCCCCCAACCCCGTCGGACCCCTCGCCGGTGACCTGAGTCCCTACGGCGGCGCGTCGGCCGACGCCCCCGACAAGCTCTTCGTGCAGGACATGTTCCCGTACCCGTCGGGCGCGGGCCTGCACGTCGGCCACCCGCTCGGCTTCATCGCCAGCGACGTCTACGCGCGCTTCCAGCGGATGACCGGCAAGAACGTGCTGCACACGATGGGCTTCGACTCGTTCGGCCTGCCGGCCGAGCAGTATGCGGTGCAGACGGGCACGCATCCGCGCACCACGACCGAGAAGAACATCGAGCGCTACCTTGGCCAGATCCGGCGCCTGGGCCTCGGTCACGACGAGCGTCGTCGCGTGGCCACCACCGACGTCGAGTTCTACCGGTGGACGCAGTGGATCTTCCTGCAGATCTACAACGCCTGGTTCGACCCGGAGCAGAAGAAGGCCCGCCGCATCTCCGAGCTGGTCGACGAGTTCGCGTCGGGCGCGCGCGAGCTGCCCGGTGAGCATGCCGGCAAGTCGTGGGCCGATCTGTCGCAGGCCGAGCGCAACGAGATCCTCGACGACCATCGTCTGGTCTACCTGAGCGACTCGCTGGTCAACTGGTGCCCGGGTCTGGGCACCGTGCTGGCCAACGAGGAGGTCACCGCCGACGGCCGCAGCGATCGCGGCAACTTCCCGGTCTTCCGCAAGCACCTGCGCCAGTGGATGATGCGGATCACCGCCTACTCCGACCGTCTGCTCGACGACCTGGACCTGCTGGATTGGCCGGAGAAGGTCAAGACCATGCAGCGCAACTGGATCGGCCGCTCGCGCGGTGCGCAGGTCCGGTTCAGCGCACCCGGCGTCGGCGACATCGAGGTCTTCACCACGCGCCCCGACACCCTCTTCGGCGCCACCTACATGGTCCTGGCGCCCGAGCATCCGCTGGTCGACGAGCTCATCGCCGACGCCTGGCCGGAGGGCACCGACGAGCGCTGGACCTTCGGGCAGGGCGATCCGGTGTCGGCCATCGCCACCTACCGCGCGTCGATCGCCGCGAAGTCGGATCTCGAGCGCCAGGAGAACAAGGAGAAGACCGGCGTCTTCACCGGCTCCTACGCGGTCAACCCGGTCAACGGCGAGCAGGTCCCGGTCTTCGTCGCCGACTACGTGCTGATGGGGTACGGCACCGGCGCCATCATGGCGGTCCCGGCCCACGACACCCGCGACCACGAGTTCGCGACCGTCTTCGGCCTGCCGATCCGCGAGGTCATCGGCTCTGACACCGACGTGCAGGCCGAGGCCTACGTCGGCGACGGCCCGCTGGTCAACTCCGACTTCCTGAACGGCCTGAACGTCGAGGACGCCAAGAAGGCGATCGTCGAGCGACTCGAGGCCGACGGGGTCGGCACCGGCAAGATCCAGTACAAGCTGCGTGACTGGCTGTTCGCCCGCCAGCGCTACTGGGGTGAGCCGTTCCCGATCGTCTACGACGAGGAGGGCCGGCCGCACGCCCTGCCGGAATCGATGCTGCCCGTGGAGCTTCCGGAGGTCGAAGACTACGCGCCGGTGTCCTTCGACCCCGACGACGCCGACAGCGAGCCGTCGCCGCCGCTGGCCAAGGCCACCGACTGGATGACCGTCGAGCTGGATCTGGGTGACGGACCCAAGACCTACACCCGCGACGCGAACGTCATGCCCCAGTGGGCGGGCAGCTCCTGGTACCAGCTGCGCTACATCGACCCCACCAACGACGAGACGTTCTGCGCCAAGGAGAACGAGGCCTACTGGATGGGCCCGCGCCCGGCGCTGCACGGCCCGAACGATCCGGGCGGCCTGGACCTGTACATCGGCGGTGTCGAGCATGCGGTGCTGCACCTGCTGTACTCCCGCTTCTGGCACAAGGTGCTGTTCGACCTGGGTTACGTGTCGAGCCGCGAGCCGTACCGAAAGCTGTTCAACCAGGGCATGATCCAGGCGTACGCCTACACCGACTCGCGCGGCATCTACGTGCCGGCCGAGGAGGTCGTGGAGAAGGACGGCAAGTTCTTCTACAACGGCGAGGAGGTGCGCCAGGAGTACGGCAAGATGGGCAAGTCGCTGAAGAACTCGGTGGCGCCCGACGACATCTGCCGCGACTACGGTGCCGACACGCTGCGCGTGTACGAGATGTTCATGGGTCCCCTGGACCAGTCGCGCCCGTGGGCGACCAAGGATGTCGTCGGTTCGCAACGGTTCCTGCAGCGCATCTGGCGTCTGGTCGTCGACGAGGAGACCGGCGCCCTCCGCGTCACCGACGCCGAGCCCGACGACGACACGAAGCGGTTGCTGCACAAGACGATCGCCGGTGTCCGCGAGGACTACGAGGCCCTGCGCAACAACACCGCGGTCGCCAAGCTGACGGTGCTGACCAACCACCTCACCAAGAACTTCGAGAAGACCGGCGCCCCGCGGGAGGCCGTCGAGTCCCTGGTGATCATGCTGGCACCGTTGGCGCCGCACATCGCCGAGGAACTGTGGCACCGGCTGGGCCACGACACCCTCGTGGTGCGCACCGCCTTCCCCACCGCCGACGAGAAGTGGCTGGTCGAGGATTCGATCGAGATCCCGGTTCAGGTGAAGGGCAAGGTCCGCAGCCGCATCACGGTCGCCGCCGATGCCGACGAGGACACCCTGCGCACCGCTGCGCTGGCCGACGAGAAGATCGCCGCGATCCTCGACGGGGCCGAGCCGCGCAAGGTCATCGTCGTGCCTGGGCGATTGGTGAACGTCGTTCCCTGACACCAATTCCGAGTATTGGGGCACTGTGATCCGGTATGCGGGTCACAGTGCCCGACTCTTTTCCGCGGGACGCCGACACGGTCGCGTCCGGGGTACGCGGCCCGTCGATCACTTCGGCGGGAGCTTCCGCGCATAGTCCGACCCGATCGTCACCCACCGGCTGAGCTGTCGGTCGGTGGCCACCCCCTCGTCGAACACGCGCAGCCATCCGAGGGTCTCCCGGGACGACATGTACATCGGGGCCGTGTGCGGGTACTCGAGCAGGGTGCTGGTCTGCTCCGGGGGCACGCGAACCATGACGCCGCCCTTGCCGCTGACGGCGATGGCCATGTTGCCGTTGATCAGGAACGCCAGGCCGCCGAACATGGGCACCTCGTCGACGCCGCATTCCGCTGCGAGAAGAGCGCGGATGCGGAAGGCGAGCTCCTCGTCGTAGGCCACGTCTCCAGGCTATTCCCCGGCTGCGACGGGAAGGGACTTGGCAACTATCTTACCGCGCAGTAAGGTAGCGCCATGGCGATCAACCTGGAGCTCCCGAAGAAGTTCGATTCGACGGTCGAGCGCACCCACCTCGCTGCCGAGCACATCTTCCGACCCATCTCGCGCAAGTACGACAAGGCAGAGCACGAGTACCCGGTCGAACTCGACGAGCTCGCGAAGCTGGCCAAGCAGAACCGCGGCGCCGAGAAGTCCGCCGACGAGGGCGCCGGGGGCGACGCCCCGTCGAAGAACGGCGCGAACATGCGGGGCCTGCTCTCGGCGCTGGAGATGAGCTGGGGCGACGTCGGCCTGCTGCTCTCGATCCCGGGCCAGGGCCTCGGCAACGCCGCCATCGCAGCCGTCGCCAACCCGGAGCAGCTCGAGAAGTTCTCCGACGTCTGGGCGGCGATGGCCATCACCGAGCCCAGCTTCGGGTCGGACTCCGCGGCCGTGTCGACCACCGCGACCCGCGACGGCGACGACTACCTCATCAACGGCGAGAAGATCTTCGTCACCTCCGGCTCGCGCGCCGACCACGTCGTCGTGTGGGCGACCCTCGACAAGAGCCTCGGCCGCGCCGCCATCAAGAGCTTCGTCGTCCCGATGGACACCGAGGGCGTCACCGTGGTGCGCCTGGAGAAGAAGCTCGGCATCAAGGCCTCCGACACCGCCGTGATCCGTTTCGAGAACGCCCGCGTCCCCGCCGAGAATCTGCTCGGTTCGCCGGAGATCGACACCAAGAAGGCCTTCGGCGGGGTCATGCAGACCTTCGACAACACCCGTCCCGTCGTCGCGGCCATGGCGATCGGCCTGGGCCGCGCCGCCCTCGAGGAGCTCCGCCGGATGCTCCACGAGGCCGGCCACGAGATCGACTACGACCGGCCGGCAGCCGCCCAGCATGCGACCGTCGCCGAATTCATCCGGCTCGAATCCGACTGGGAGGCATCCTGGTTGCACACGCTGCGGGCGGCCTGGATGGCCGACAACAAGCAGCCCAACTCCACCGAGGCCTCGATGTCGAAGGCCAAGGCCGGCCGCACCGTCACCGACATCACCAACAAGGCGGTGGAAGTCGGTGCCACCGCAGGCTTCTCGGAGACCTCGCTGCTGGAGAAGTGGGCGCGCGACTCCAAGATCCTCGACATCTTCGAGGGCACCCAGCAGATCCAGCAGCTGATCATCGCGCGGCGCGTCCTCGGCAAGTCGAGCGCCGACCTCAAATGAATCGCCGACGCGCGTCCACATGACGGCGGGTCGCGTGGGTGCGCCCCGCGCGCAAGACCGGCACCGCGCCGAGACTGCCCGACTCCCCTACCGCAGCAGACGTTCCCGGAGTCGTGCCTCGCGCTCGAGCCGGTCGGCGTCACGGCGCCGCCGTTCCGCCATGATCGCGCACAGCACGTCCTCGAACGGCGCCGCCGGCGGCGGTGCCGGGGCCACGAACGGAGCCGCCGCGAAGACGAGCCGACGAGCGGCGTCGGCCCTCGGTTCCGGCTTCATCTCGTGCCGGCCGTTGAGGAACTGGCGGATGACGACGGCCAGCCCGCCCGGCAACGACGCCATGTCGGCGGAGGCGGCCCACGATTCGAGCTCCGGCGGCATGTCGATCGGGTGCTGTTCGGCGATACGGTGCCTATCCCGGATCACGTAGGTGCCGGCCAGGAGATCGCCGATCCGCTTGTGCTTCCGGGAGATCGCGGCGCTGATGAGTGCCGGGATGCCCAGGCACCCGAACTTCTCCACGAAGCCGACGAGCGCGCGGGTGAGCGCGTGCCGGAACGCGATGGGTCCGGCGTCGTCACGAACGGTGCGCAGGCCCATGGCCAGGTGACCGATCGTCTTGCCCGAGGTGAGCGTCTCGGTGACGGCGGGGAGCGCGACGATGGCGAGAACGGGGAGGAGCGTGTTGATCGTCCCGCGCCAAGCCGCGTTGACGCCGAACGCCACCTTGTAGGACAGCCACAACAGCAGCAGCCACAGAGCGATGCCGAGGACGACGTCGATCATCCCGGAGAGGATCCGGTACCCGAGCCCGCCCGGTGGGAGGGCGAGGGCGACGGCCTCGCCGGAGACGAGGTCGTCGCGGCCGACACCGACGGTGGCCGATGCCCCGGCGCCCCAGACCGCAGGCGCATGGGCGGCGGGTGCGGAGACGACAGGTGCGAACCCCGCCGGCATCGGCGGCGCGGCGGGCGGCCCCGGCGGTCGGGTGGGCGGTGGTCCGAACGACACGCCTCACCATACGACGGGATCCGAGTGTGCTGCGGTACCCCGTCCACATCATGGGGTCCGTTGAATGACGGTCACTGAACCCGCTCCGGACGCGGTTAGGCTGGCCGCGTGGATCTCGACGCGTATGTGTTCGCACATCGGGCGACCTGGGAGCGGTTGGACGAGCTGTCGCGTCGTCGTCGGCTCACGGGTGCCGAGGCCGACGAACTCATCGACACCTACCAGCGGGTGGCGACGCATCTGTCGGTGATCCGCTCGTCTGCGCCCGATGCCTCACTGGTGGCGTACCTGTCGACACTGCTCGCCCGTGCTCGCGGCCGGGCGACCGGTACCAGGGCCGATGCGTGGTCGACCCTGGTGTGCTTCTTCGCGGTGTCGTTCCCGGCCGCCCTCTACCGGATGCGTTGGTGGTGGCTGACGGTGACGGGGGTGTCGCTGCTGGCCACGGTCGTGATGACCTGGTGGGTTCTCGACCACCCCGGGATCGAGAGTTCGTTCGCCTCCCAGCAGGAGATCGAACATCTCGTCACCAACGACTTCGAGAACTACTACAGCGAGTACGAGGCGACGTCGTTCGCGGCGCGGGTGTGGTCCAACAACTTCTGGCTCGCCGCGATGTGCATCGTGGTGGGCGTCTTCGGCTTTCCCGTCGTCTGGATGCTCTACACCAACATCCTCAACCTCGTCGTCGTCGGCTCGATCATGATCCGCCACGGTCGAGGCGATCTGTTCTTCGGCCTGATCCTTCCCCACGGCATGTTGGAGCTGACCTGCCTGTTCGTCGCCGCTGGTGTGGGACTGCGGCTCTTCTGGTCGTGGGTGTCCCCGGGAAACCGAACGCGCGCAGCCGCTCTCGCCGAGGAGGGGCGCGCCGCGATCGGTGTCGCGCTGGGGCTGGTGGTCGTGCTCCTGCTCTGCGGCGTCATCGAGGCCTTCGTGACCCCGTCCCCGCTCCCGACCTGGGCGCGCATCGGGATCGGGGTCGCCGCGTGGTCGCTGTTCATGGCCTACGTCTTTGTCGTCGGCCGCCGTGCGCACGAGGCGGGCGAGACCGGCGACCTCGACGAGTACAAACGAGGCCTTGCCCGACCGACTGTGTAGGAATGATGGCGTAGCAATGGTTGCGCAGCTCCGACGGAAGGAACATCGAACATGGCAGGCAAGGACAAGTCCCTGGACGCGGTCTCGCTGATCGGCCTGGGAACGGCTGCGGTGGGTGTGGCCCACTTCGTCAAGCCGGAGGCGTTCGCCCCGATCACCGCCCCGGTGTTCCCGGAGGACACCACCACGTGGACCTACCGCAACGGAGCGTGCGAGACCGCGATCGGGCTGGCGCTGGTGTCGCCGCGCACCCGGCGACTCGGCCTGGCCGGGCTCGCGGGGTACGTCGGGTTCCTCGGCTACCGCGCGGTGAAGTCCAAGGCCTGAACCGGCCGGTCCCGCCCGCGGCCGGCCACTACAGCAATCCCTGTGACTTGAGCAGGAGGTAGTGGTCGGCCAGCCGGGCCGGAAGCTTGTCGGGTGGGGCGTCGACCACGTCGACGCCGAGACGACGCAACGCGATCGCCGTCCGGTTCCGCAGCGTGATCGTCCGGGCCGCGGCGGCCGCGTCGTAGACCGACGCCGGGTCGTCGCGGTCGGCGACCATCTCCTCGAGCGCCGGATCGGCGACCGACCCGATGACGACCTTGTACCGCTGGGCCAGCACGGAAAGCGGCGGCAGGAGGGACTCCTCGACGGCGGCCGGTTCGAGCGGGGTGAGCAGCACCAGCAGCGCGCGCTGGCGGCCGATCTTGGCGACCTCCGCACCGAGCAGCGGCCAGTCCGCCTCCAGCAGAGCGGGTTCCAGATCGGCCATGGCCGTCACCAGGCTGTTCATCAGCCGCGTCCGGTCGACTCCGACCACCCGGCGGTGCACGCGGCGGTCGCCGGCGATCAGGTCGACGCGGTCACCGGCGTGCGACGCCAGCGACGCGAGCAGCAACGCGGCATCCATCGCGGCGTCGAGACGCGGGGAGTCTCCGATCCGGCCCGCCGAGGTGCGCGAGGTGTCGAGCACGATCACGATGTGCCGGTCCTTCTCCGGCTGCCAGGTACGCACCACCACCGAGCGGCGCCGCGCGGTCGCCCGCCAGTCGATGCTGCGGACGTCGTCACCCTCGACGTAGTCGCGCAAAGAGTCGAATTCGGTGCCCTGCCCTCGGGTTCGGACCGCAGAGCGGCCGTCGAGCTGACGGAGATGGGCGAGCCGCGACGGCAGAAGGCGACGCGCACCGAACGGCGGAAGCGCGCGAACCCGTCCGGGTAGCACGACGCTGCGTTGGCGACCCGCGAGCCCCAGTGGACCGAGTCGACGGATCGTCACCCGGGCGGCGAACCGGTCGCCCCGCCTCGTCGGGGTGAGAGTAGTTGTCACGGTGCGGGTCTCGCCCGACGGCACGGTGATGCGGTGGGTGGCGTCCCGGGCTCCGGCCGAGGGCTGCCAGCTGTCGCGGAGAAGTCCGCGGAAGGTGCCCGTTCCGGTGTTGGTGACCATGATCGGACACGACGTCGTCTCCCCCAGGCGGACTGGACCGGGATCGGAGCGGGCCAGGGCGAGCGACTTCGTGGTCCCGGCCAGCGCGAGGTCGAGGCCCATCAGCACGACGCAGAACAGCACCCAGAGGAACGGGACGGCGTAGTTCGGCCACACCAGGATCGGCACCGCGCCCAGCAGCACCAGGATCAGGAACCGGCCGGTGAGGAACATCAGCGCGGAACGGGGACCGACCGGACGGCGGCGTCGAGGACCGAACCCACGGAGACGCCCTCGAGTTCGGCCTCCGGTCGCAGCGTCAGGCGATGGGCCAGGGTCGACTGCGCGAGAGCCTGGACGTCGTCGGGCGTCACGAAGTCCCGCCCGTTGAGCCATGCCCAGGCGCGGCTGGTCGCGAGCAGCGCGGTCGCGCCGCGGGGACTCACACCCAGCGACAGCGACGGCGAGAACCGGGTGGCCCGGGCGATGTCGACGATGTACGCGGCGACCTGCGGTGCGACCGTGACGCGCCGGACCTGCTCGATCCCGGCCTCGACGTCGGCCGCGGACGCGACCGCGCGCAGCCCGGCGGCGCGGAGGTCGCGCGGATCGAAACCGGCGGCGTGGCGCGTGAGCACGGTGATCTCGTCCTCGCGCGGGGGAACGGGCAGGGTCACCTTCACCAGGAACCGGTCGAGCTGGGCCTCCGGCAACGGGTACGTGCCCTCGTACTCGACGGGGTTCTGGGTGGCGGCCACCAGGAACGGGCTCGGCAGCGGCCGGCCCACGCCGTCGATGGTCACCTGCCGCTCCTCCATCGCCTCCAGCAGGGCCGCCTGCGTCTTGGGCGGGGTCCGGTTGATCTCGTCGGCGAGCAGCAGGTTGGTGAACACCGGCCCCTCGCGGAAGGTGAATTCCGAAGTGGCCGAGTCGAACACCAGTGACCCGGTGACGTCACCGGGCATGAGGTCGGGGGTGAACTGGACGCGTTTCATCTCGACGTCGAGGGTCGCCGCGACGGCCCGGACGAGCAGGGTCTTGGCCACACCGGGCACTCCCTCGAGCAGGATGTGGCCGCGGCACAGCAGGGCGATGAGGATGCCCGCGACCGCCGGGTCCTGTCCGACAACGGCTTTGGCGACCTCGGCGCGCACCGCGGCCAGCGCGTCGCGCGCTCGTCCCGACGCGGGCCCGGGATGTGCGCCGTGCGGCGGTGCGGCGGCCTCGTCGAGCGGACCTGGGCCGGGGTGCTGATTCGGATCGACTGTCATGGCGTCTGTCGGACTTCCTTCTCGAGGGCGGTCAGGTCGCTGGTGAAGAGCATCAGGCCGTCGGCGGTGGAGGGCAGCGGTCCGGCGAGCAGGGCACGGACCTGGTCGGGGTCGCGGCCGGTCACGGAGACGACCGTCGTGATGATGGCGTCGACCGCTGGGTCCGGCGGATCGGCCCGGCCGTCGGCGAGTTCGTGATCGGGTGCCGCGAGGGCGTCGGTGGCGCGTCCCGCGTCGTACGGGAGTCCGAGGTAGGAGGCCAGCGACGACAGCGTGTGGATGCGGAGTGCGGCCGCGGCCCGGGCGTCGGCGCCGGCCTTCTGGTACATCCGGCCGCGCGCCCGCGTGGTCTCGACCGCCTTCACCACGGCGGGCAGGGGCTCGGCGACCAGGGCCCCGAAACGGCGTCCGCGCCACAGCATCAGCGCCAGCACGGCGAAGACGGACAGCACGACCAGCGGGCCGAGAGCCGCGGGGATGTCGGACTCGGAGCCGTCGGCGGCGATCTGATCGGTGACGAACGGCACGTACCAGAGCACCTCACCCGACCCGGCGAGCAGGCGCACCGCGACACCGGCGTCGTCGTGGGCGGTGAGTTGGGCGTTGGTGAACATCCGGCCATTCGCCACCACGACCTCCGGGCGGTCGGCCGTGCGCGGCAGGACGACCACGGTCGAGCCGTCTCCGGCCGGGAAGCACTCCCGGGCGTCGGCCTCGGTGGCGCGGTAGACGGTTCCGTGGCTGGTGACGGTGTCCGTCGGCTCGATGCCGGGGGCATCGCATCGGGCCTGTGTCACGACGAAATCCGCGGCCCAGGCGACCCGAACGGGTAGGCCGAGCAGTTCCAGCGCGGCGGAGTCCGGTGCCACCAGCACGACGCGACCGGCGCCGGAGACCCGCTCGAGGAACTGCCTGGCGGTCCCCTCGTTCAATGCGCCGGTCGACGACACGACGACGGTGGTGTCCGAATCCGGTTGCGGTGCGTCGGTGAACCGGGCGAGACCGCGTACGACGCGCACCTGCCCGCCGTGGTCGTCGATGATGTGCGCGAGCGCGCGGGATCCGTCGGGTCGGGCGTTGTCGGGGTCGTACCAGACCCCGGGCGTCTCACGGGGCGTCAACCCGGTGACGGCGGTACCCGCGATCAGCACGAAGGCGCCGATCAGGAGGACCGCGAACACCCCCACGAGCAGCCAGATCCAGCCGGGGGTGGCCCGCTTCGGACGCGCGGGGGCGACCGGGGTGGCAGGAGTGGTCGTCATCGCGGCACCGCCAGGCGACGCGGACGCGCGGGATCGGGGCCGGAGGGCTTCGCCGAGTCGATGGTCCGCTCGAGGTCGATGACTGCGCGCGCCGCCGACGCGGACGCGTGCCGGTCGCCGTAGGCGACCGCATCGAAGAGGTCGGCGGCGGCGAGCAACTCGACGCGGTGCCCGGCGAACCGCTCGGCCAGCTCGACGGCCACCTCGTGGGCGGTCAGGGACGGCTCGTCGGCGAGCAGCGACCTCTCGATCGCGCGTCGGGCGAGTGCCCGGACCGCGGCGATGACTGCGGCGTCGTGATCGCCCGCCGCGAAGCGGTTCTCGGCCTCCGCACGTAGCTCCCGTGCCGACTGTGGCGCGCCGGTCACGACGACCTCGGTCCTCGACGACGTTGCCGTCCGGGGGAGTCGGGGCCTGCGTCGGACGTAGCGGACCACCACGAGCACCAGACCGAGCACGAGGAGCGCGGCGAGCACGATGACGACCGTTCGGAGGGTGTCCGATCCGCGGAAGATCTCCGACAGGTGCTCGGCGATCCACCCCCACACCCGCTCGTTGAATCGGTCCCACCAGGAGGGTTCGGGTGGCTGGTATGCCTTCTTCGACAGTTCTTCCTCGGCCCATCGGCGAGCCTCGCCGTTGCCGGGATCCAGGGGTGCGGCGAGCGACGACGTCACCGGAGGACCTCCGCTGCGGAACCGGTCGAGAATCGTTCGCGGACCCCGGATCGCGGCGCGCCGGAGAGCAGCGGACGGGAGGGCATCGGCTCCTGCGGTGACTCGGACATCGTCACGGATACCGGCCTTTCCGCACTACTGGACCTGTGGTCGATTCGCCCTCGGCGCAACGCGAGATGCCGTCGGCGCGACGCCAGGGGATCCGCCGGCGTGACGACGCCGTGGACCACCTGTCGATCGACTCTGCGGCCGAACGTACCAAAACGAACGCCTCGTCTTGCGGCCCGAAGCCCCCGCTGTGGACAACCCGGCCGCAAAACCATGTGATCGACCGATCCCAGCGGCCGGTGACCGCTCGCCGGGCATCTACCGCGACGTACCCGAAGCGGGAGTCGGCACCGGTCGGCATCGGAGGCCGAGACCCCGTCGTGGCCGCAGGTCGCGTTCCTCGCCGACCCGGGCGGCGTCCGGCGGTAAACGGGCTCGGACGGGCGGAGCGGCGTGCTACGGTCCGAAATAGAACACGTTCTAATTCCTGGAGGGCACATGACCGTGGAGCAAGCGAGCCTCGCCGACAAGATCGACGCGGCGGTTGATTCCTACATCGAACTGCTGAACTCGGGAACGGCCGAGCAGATCGCCGATCTGTACGCCCCCGATGCGACGGTGGAGGACCCCATCGGCGCCGACATCCGCGACACGCGCGAGCAGCTCGTCGAGTTCTACTCGGTCATCACCGGCATGGAGGACCGCACCGCCACCCTCAAATGGAAGAAGGTCGCCGGCGACACCGCGGTCTTCGAGTTCACCCTCGTCACCAAGACCTCCGGGCTCGCGTTCGAGATCACCCCGGTCGACATCATGGTCTTCGACGAGAACGGCAAGGTGAAGTCCATGCGCGCCGTGTGGCGCCAGGAGGACCTCAAGCAGCTCTAGCCGGACGAGACTAGCCCCGGCCGGTCGGTCGCAGCACGATGTCCTGCGGATGCGCGTCCTCGGGGGTGTGGATCGCGTGGACGACGGCGGCCGCGACCGACTCCGGCCGCAGGAACTGCGAGGCGTCGTAGTCCCGGCCCTCGATCGCGACGAGTTCGCGCTGCATGTCGGTGTCGATCCGGCCGGGATAGACCGAGGTCACCCGCAGGGTCGGCTCCTCGCCGCGCAGCGCGTCGGCCAGCGCCCGCAGTCCGAACTTGCTCGCGGCATACGGCGCCCAGCGGGGCTTCGACGTGCGGCCGGAGCCCGAGTTGATGAACACGACGTGTCCCTCCGCGGACCGGAGGGCCGGTAGCAACAACCGGGTCAGCTCGGCGACGGCCACGAGATTGACCTCGAGGACGTGGTGCCACTCCTCCACCGGGGTGTCGGCGATGCGTTCCAGGCTGCTGCCGACGCCGGCGTTGTGCACCAGGACGTCGAGTTCGGTGACGGACTCGACCGCGGCCGCGACCGCGTCGTAGTCGGTCAGCTCGACGGCGAACGTGCTCGCCCCGTCGAGTTCCATCGCGAGTGCATCGAGTTCGGGCGAGGGACGCCCGCCCAGCAACAGGTCGTGGGTGGGTGCGAGCTGGCGGGCGATCTCGGCGCCGAGGCCCCGGCTCGCTCCGGTGATCAACGCGGTGGGCACGTTCCCAACCCTACTGTCGCGGCGTCGGCGCGGGGCCACCTCGGTGAGCGGACCCGGGCACGGCGGGGCACAATCTTCGGCGTGGCCAGGTACGGATTCACCCCAACGCAGCTGTCGGCACGTGCCGCGTACCTGCTGCGCGGCAACGACCTGGGCACGATGACCAGTGCGGCGCCCAAGCTCTACCCCCACATGTGGAGCTGGGACGCCGCGTTCGTCAGCGTCGGGTTGGCGCCGTTGTCGGTCGAGCGTGCGGTCATCGAGATGGACACCTTGCTGTCGGCGCAGTGGCGCAACGGGATGATCCCGCACATCGTCTTCGCCAACGGCCGCGACGGCTACTTCCCGGGCCCGTCGCGGTGGGAGTGCGCGCGCCTGGCCGAGGTGGCCCCCGACTTCCCGGACACCTCGGGGATCACCCAGCCGCCCGTGCACGCGATCGCGGTGCAGCGCATCCTCGAACACTCGCGACGCCACGGCCGGACCACCCGCGCGGTCGCCAACGAGTTCATCGACCGCCGGTGGGGTTCGCTCATGCGCTGGCACCGGTGGCTCGCCCATGCCCGGGACCCGCAGGGGCGCGGTCGGATCACCATCTACCACGGCTGGGAATCCGGCATGGACAACTCGCCGCGCTGGGACTCCTCGTACGCCAACGTGGTTGTGGGAGATGACCTCCCGCCGTACCAGCGCGCCGACCTCGACCACGTCTCGGACCTGTCGATGCGGCCCACCGACCTCGAATACGATCGCTACATCTGGCTCGTCGAGCAGATGAAGCGGGCGAACTACGACGACGAGTTGTTGCCCGGGGTCATGAACTTCGCCGTCGAGGACGTGTTCGTCAGCGCGATTTTCTCGGTGGCCTGCGACGTCCTCGCCGAGATCGGCGAGGACTATTCCAAACCGCTGGCCGACGTCCGGGACCTGCGGGCCTGGGCAGACCGCTTCCGGGCCGGCGTCGTCGCCGCGACCAGCGACCGCAACGGCGCTGCACGGGATTTCGACATCCGGGCCAACAAGTGGATCACCACCGAGACGATCGCCGCGTTCGCGCCGCTGCTCTCCGGCGGCCTGCCGCGTGACCGCGAACGTGCCCTGCTCCGCCTGTTCGACGGTCCGCGCTTCTGCGGCCATCCCGACCTCCGCTACGCGGTCCCGCCGTCGACGTCGCCGATCTCCGTGGACTTCCGGCCGCGCGAGTACTGGCGCGGCCCGGTGTGGCCGGTGATGACGTGGCTGTTCAGCTGGGCGTTCGCGCGTCGTGGGTGGACCGAGCGATCGGCGCGCCTGCGCGAAGAGGGCCTGCGGCAGGCCACCGACGGATCGTTCGCCGAGTACTACGAGCCCTTCACCGGCGAGCCGCTCGGCAGCATGCAGCAGAGCTGGACCGCCGCAGCGGTTCTCGACTGGCTGGACTGACCAGGGTTCGTCCCGCCGTGGCGTAGCGTGGACGTCGGACCCGACGACCCGCCGCACGGAGGACCGGTGAGCGAGAAGGACATCCTGCACCGCTACCTGGACGAGGCGCGGGAAGCGTTGCGGTGGAAGCTGGACGGACTCTCCGAGTACGACGTCCGGCGGCCCCTGACACCGCACGGCACCAACCTGCTCGGACTGGTCAAGCACCTGTCCGGTTGCGAGATGGGCTACTTCGGCGCGGTGTTCGGCCGCCCCTTCCCCGATCCTCCCGCCTGGTTGTCGAGCGATGTCCCCGACGCCGACATGTGGGCGACGCCCGACGAGTCACGGGAAGGCATCGTCGATCTCTATCGGCGGGCCTGTGCTCACGCCGACGAGACCATCCGGACACGGGATCTCGACGCGGTGGGCGAGGTTCCGCCGTGGCCTCCCGAACGCCGCCGGGTCACGCTGCACCAGATCCTGGTCCACATGATCGCCGAGACCTCCCGTCACGCCGGGCACGCCGACATCGTGCGCGAACTCGTCGACGGCTCGACCGGTCGCCTGCCCGGGGAGCGTCAGACCGCCGATCCCGCCTACTGGTCGCGCCTCCACCGATGCATCGAGGATTCCGCCCGCCGATTCCGGTAGCCGCCCCGCCGGCGATTTACCCGCGAGGTAGTGGTCGGGAACCCGGGATGGGCGGAGTCTGGAGGTACCGCAGGTTCTCCAGGAGGTACCCGATGACCACCCTCCCGACCGACACGACTGCACGCCCGACACCCCGCTGGCTCGCCGCGGTGATGCGATGCGACCAGGAACTCTCGTCGTGGTTCGTCGGCGTCGGCTTCTTTTTCGCCCCCGTCCTTCTCGTCCTGGAGCCGTGGCCGATCGCCCGGACCGTCGCCATCGTCGCGATCTCCCTCGCGGGTCTGTGGCTGGGGCTCCTCGGGGCGTTCATGGCCGCGGGTCTCGCCCGGGTGCTCCGCGCCGGCGGAGAGCTGCCCGACGAGTACTGGGCGAAGTTGCTCGGATACCCGAATCGTCCCACCACCCGGTAGGACGACGCTCACGAGTTCCGTTCCCGCTCACGCGAACCGGGTGCGCGGGAACGGAACCCGTGAGCGATGGCGTCAGCCGCGAGTCGACAACCCCTTCAGGTGCTTCGCCAGCGTTCGCCTCGCCGTCGGTCCGTGCCGGTCGTCGATCAGCATGTGCATCGCCATCCCGTCGACGAGGGCGTGGAGGCGGACCGCCTCGCTCTTTAGGTCGGCCCCCGCGGCGACGAGCCCGTGCTCTCGTAGATCGGTCAGCACGCCCAGGCACAGCAGCCGAAGCCCCTCGTAGGCCTCGCGCGCGGCGGCGGCAAGTCCGGGGTGGGCCACCGATTCGGTGAGCAGGGCGAGATTGACGTGCATCTCGACGCGCCGGTTGTCGTCGAAGGGCATCAGTTCGGCCAGGATCGCCTCCGCCCGCCGCAGCGGGTCACGCATACGAGCATGCGCCCGCACCCGCTCCTCCACGCGGTCGTAGATCAATCGCATCGAGAATTCGAGCAGTTCGGACTTGTCGGCGAAGACGTGCCGCAACGATCCGACCGAGATCCCCGCCTCGGCCGCAACCTCGCGGACCGAGACACCCGAAACCCCGTCGCGCAGCACGATTCGCCACAGCGCCTCGGCGATCTCGGCCCGCCGCTCGGCACGGTCGATGAGTTTGGGCATTGACCCATGCTAGTACACCTGTGCTACCTTGGCCCCATCGTTTACTAGCACAGTCGTGATACCAAACGACGGAGACCGCAATGCCCACCCGGTATGCCTCGCTCGACGTCCTGCGCGGAATGGCCATCCTCGGCACCCTCGCCACCAACATCTGGATCTTCACCGATCCCGAAGGCCTGGTCGGTTACATCCAGGGGGTCGGTCGGGCGTCCGGTGCCTGGGCCCCGGTCGAGGCGGTCCTACAGCAGCTCGCACAGGGCAAGTTCCTCGGTCTGCTCACGATCATGTTCGGCATCGGACTGGCCATCCAGCAGCGTTCGGCCCTGAGGCGCGGACGGGCCTGGCCCGGTCGCTACGCCATGCGCGGGGTTCTGTTGTTCATCGACGGCCTCGTCAACTACTTCCTGTTCACCGAGTTCGACGTCCTGATGGGTTACGCGGTGACCGGCATCATCGTCGCGTACCTCCTGTCGATGCGGATCAGGCGGCAGCACGTGGCGCTGATCGTCGCGATCGTGGTCCACCTCGCATTGCTGTCCCTGGTCACCCTGGCGCTCGCCTCCGCCCCGGTCGGTCAGGGTGCTCCGCTCGAACCGAATCCATATGAGGGCAGCAGTTTCTGGGGTCTCGTGTTGTTCCGTGCCGAGAACCTGGCCCTGTTCCGCGCCGAGGTGATCTTCATCCTGCCGATGTCGATCGCGCTCTTCCTGGTGGGTGCTGCGCTGTTGCGCGCCGGCGTGCTGGAACCGCGGGGTGCGGCGCTGCGTCGACGACTGATGATCGTCGGATTCGGCGTCGCGCTCCCGCTGGATCTCCTCGTCGGGATGTTCGGCGGCGACGCGGGCGTGGTGCTGGGCCGCTACGGGATCGCACCTGTCGTCTCGCTCGGCCTGCTCGCCTGGGTGGCGGGGTTGTACGCCGACGGACGCCGGCCGGGATTCTGGGGACGCGCGGTGACACCGGTCGGACGAATGGCACTGAGCTGCTACGTGTTCCAGAACATGGTCGCCGGCGCGGTCTGTTACGGCTGGGGACTCGGCCTGACGCAGCGTCTCGACTCCGAGACCGTCGTGCCCGTGACGGTCCTTCTCTATCTGTCGATCTGCGTGATGATGATCGCGGTGTCCCGGGCCTGGCTCCGCCGCTTCGATCGCGGCCCCCTGGAGTGGCTGTGGCACAGGGGTTATGCGGTTCTCGGTGGGGAGTCGTCGCGTCATGATCGCGGTGAGCTCGCCGGCGCCCGCCGCGGGATGGGATGACCCCGGGCGATGATCTCGCGCCGGTCGCCGAATCGGACGATCATTCCTGTCGGCCGACCGATCGAAACCATTTTGGATACACTTTCTGTGCGGAACCCCAACTCTGAGACGGGAATTCCCGTGTAGCACTCCATTACAAAGTCGTCATATTCCTGAAACAGACCACTTGTTTCATATCAGGGGACGGCGTCCACTCAGATGAGTCACACCGATCCTGGATCGACTCGACAGAGGTGGCTCCGGACGCCGAGCACCGTCGCACGCATCGCGTGCACGACCCGAGTGAGATATGGAGGAACATCGTGACGATCGAGAGTGCCAAGGCGTTGGAGTTCCGCGTGACCAGCGGCGCCTGGAAAGACCTGCCGAAGATGTCGGAGGAGGAATACCCCGGCACCGAGGGGTTCATCGGTGACGTCTACGAGAATCCCGACGGCAGCCCGATGTGCAGCGGGTACTTCGAACTCCGTCACACCGACGAGCCGCTCTACTACGAGTACGAGTACGACGAGATGAAGGTCGTTCTCGAGGGCGAGTTCCTCCTGGAGAACAAGGAGACCGGCCAGAAGCTGGTGGCCAAGGCGAAGGATGCGATCTTCTTCCCCAAGGGCTCGAAGATCTACTTCAGCACCCCCGACTACGCGCTCGCCTTCTACACCGGCCTGCGCGACGCGACGCTTCTCTGATCAGGCGGCGCCATGTCGCAGATCACGTACTCCAGCGTGCCGGCGTGGGCGCGCCCCGGCGATCTGGCCGAGACGACGACGCCCGCGCCGACCGGCAGCGCATACCTGCTGGTCGGCGTGGGGTCCGTCGACGAGGTCCTCGATCGCTGGGAGTCCGACCTCGCGCCGCGCGCCACCACGAGGATCACCGGTGACGTCGACTCCGCGGGCGACGCGCTCGCCGAGGCGTTGTCGTCCGCGACGGTCGGCGTCCGGGTGTGGATCGCCGCCGATGCCGGTGCAGCGCTGCAGCTTCGGGCCATCGCGCTCGCCGCGGGACTCGAAGACGACGAGATCGACGTCCTGGTCGCACCGGAGACGACGGGCGAGATCGACGTCTTCTGCGTGCACTGCCGCGCGGTGAACCGCGTGCGGGCACAGGTCGACGACGTCGTCGCGTGCGCTGGCTGCGGACGCGACCTGCTCGTCTACCACCACGTGTCCCGACGGACCGGTCAGTACCTGGGCTTCCAGGTCGACGCCGAGACAGCCCCGTTCGAGCCGGCCCCCCAGGAGGTCGAAGCATGAGTACTCCGGTCGCAGAGACCGCTGCGGTCGTCGAATCCGGGACTGGGTCGTCGCGGACCGATCGCGCGACGACACTGGAACTGGTCGTCACCGCGATCGACGTCCCCGCCGAGGGCATCCGCAGCATCACGCTCGCAGACCCCGCCGGCCGGGTCCTCCCGGGCTTCGTCCCGGGCAGCCACCTCGTGGTGCACGCGGGCCCGCACACCAATGCCTACAGTCTGACCGGCGACGGCACCCACCCGACCCACTACTCGATCTCGGTGCTCCGGGTCGAGGACGGGAACGGCGGATCGCGCTGGCTGCACGACGAACTCGCCGTCGGCGACACCCTCACCGTCGGGCTTCCGCGTAGTGCGTTCGCACCGATCGCCCGCGCACGCAAGCACCTGCTCATCGCCGGCGGGATCGGGATCACCCCGATGGTGTCCCACCTGCGGGCCGCCGCCCGGTGGCGTCGCGACGTGCAGATCCTGTACACCTTCCGCGAGAACGCGGGGGCGCACCTGCAGGATGTCGCCGAACTCGCCGGAGGCGACGCCGAGCTCTTCACCGAGCAGGACGCGTTCGTCGCCCGCCTCGGGGAGGCCCTCCGGGAGCAGCCCATCGGTACCCACCTCTACGTCTGCGGCCCGGCCGGGATGATCGACGCCGTCATCGACGCCGCCCACGAGGCGGGGTGGCCTGACTCGCGAATCCACTTCGAGCGCTTCGGGATCGACGCGCTCGACGCCGGTGACCCGTTCCGCGTCCGACTGACGGCGTCGGGCCGCACCGTCGACGTGCCGTCCGGGACCAGCATGCTCGAGGCCCTCGAGGAGCAGGGCATCGAGATCCCCAACCTGTGCCGTCAGGGCGTGTGCGGTGAATGCCGCATCCCCCTGTCCGGCGGTTCACCCATCCACCGCGACCTCTACCTCAGCGCCGAGGAGAAGGACGCCGGCGACGCCATCATGCCGTGCGTCTCCCGCGCCGGCGAAGGTTGCACCCTGGAGGTTCCCCTGTGACCACCCTCGAGAACACCACCGGGACGACGCCGGTCGCATCCGACCTGGTCGCCGGCTTCCCGTTCCCCTTCCCCGAGGACCGCTACCGATACAGCACCAACGTCGAGCCCGCCGAGCAGCCGGTCGTCACCCCGGCCGGCCAGTGGGGTGCCGCGGTCGTCGACATCGACTCGGAGTACCGTTCCGAACTCGACCAGCGGGCGGCGATCCTCGCCGCCGACCCGAGCCGCCACGCGGTCCTCCCGCACATGGTTCCCGCGGCCTGGGACACCATGCTCACGCTCATGCGCGAACTCGACGCGGTCTACCCCGAGCAGATGCACCTCGAGAACCTCGGCGGTGACGAATGGTTGTGGCGCAACGACATCCTCGGCATCGAGCAGTGCTTCCGTTACGCCGACGCCGCGACACTGCCCGACGAGCCGCTGCGGTACATCGCCTCGCAGGTCCAGGAGGACATCGCCCTCCTCGACCAGCGCAACGACCAGCTGTTCGTCGACGCGGGTGTCGTGACCTTCGCGGCGGACTGGAGCTTCGGCTTCGACGTGGGGATGAGCTTCCTGGAGATCCACGGCCCGGTGCCGCGGATCCGCAAGGAAGGTGTCATCACCCGCGCTCATGAGTTCCTCAAGCGACTCCAGCCGCATCAGCCGTACCGGCGGACCAACTGGACGCTGACGATCGACCGCCGCCTCGACGTGTCGACGGAGATCTACCACGAGTGGGGCCCGGACCGGGAGACCATCCAGCACGTCGACGACGAGGAGTTCGGCCGTCGCGTCCACCTGCGCGTGGAGGTCCAGCACCTGATCCGGCTCCCCGACTCGGGCGCGATCGTTTTCCTGATCCGCACCTACCTGCTCCCGCTGGACCAGCTCGCGACCGTGGAGCCCTGGCGTCGGCGCGCCGCGGAGGTGCTGGCCGAGTTGCCGGCCGACATGGCCGAGTACAAGGGCATCATCAAGTACCGCGACCGGGCCGCGCAGTACCTGCGCGACGCCGCGCCCGTCGCGCCGCTGCCCTCCGGACCCGGCATGCCGGAGTGGCCCACCACTCCCCCGCCGGTCGACACCACCGGTGCCGCGTTCCTCGTCGTCGCGATCGGCCGCGACCCGGAGACCGCCCACGTCTCGCGGAACTGGGTGTCCACCGCGGAGGCGGCCGGCACCACGCGGCTGCTGGTCCTCGACTCCCTCACCGAGGAAGAGGACCGGACGGCCCTCGCCGCCGCCTTCGACGATGCGGTGATCGGGACGCGCATCATGGTCGCGGGCGGCCAGTACGACGTCATGACCGCGCTCGCACTCGCCCGCGAGGCAGGGGCGGTGCCGGCCGAACTCGCCGCGTACGTCACCGATTTCGGCGATCTGCCGATGTATTGCGCACACTGCCGGGACACCTTCCGCGTCGAAGCCGTCCCAGGAGGCGTCGTCGCCTGCCCGGGTTGCGCCCGCGACCTGGAGATCCACGAACACCATTCGCCGACGATGGGCAGCTACCTCGCGTCGGCCGCAGGAGGTGATGAATGACCGCTGCCGCAACAACTAGGGCACACCTGCACCCCGGATACACCACCGCGGCGCGACCCATGCGCGTGGTGAAGGTGCAGCAGCTCACCGACGAGATCAAACACTTCCGGTTCGCCCCGGTCGACGACGCGCCGCGGGCGCTGACGCCCTACCAGCCGGGCAGCCACCTGATCGTGAGCGCCGGCGAGCACCGCAACGCCTACTCGCTGGTCGACGACGGCATGTTCCCCGACACCTACGGGATCTCGGTGCTGCGGCGCGGTGCCGGTGGCGGATCGGACTGGCTGCACGACAACCTGACCGAGGGCACCACCGTCGAGGTAGAGGGCCCGCGGTCGATGTTCGGTCCGGTCCTCAACCAGCGCGGGGCCCTCCTCGTGGCCGGCGGCATCGGAGTGACCCCGGTGCTCTCGCATGCGCGCGCCCTGGCCCGCGAAGGCCTGCGCGCCGACATCGTCTACTCCTATCGGCCCGGCGCCGCAGCACATCTCGACGATCTGCGCGCGCTGGCCGGGCAACCGAACATCACCCTGCACGAGGTCTCGGGCATCGACGAGACCACCGAGTTGCTGCGGGACCGGTTCCGGTCGCAGCCGCTCGGCACACACGCCTACGCGTGTGGTCCGGGACCGATGCTCGAGGCCTACACCGAACTCGCCGCCGAGGCGGGGTGGCCCTCGGCACGAGTGCATCTCGAACGGTTCACCGCACCCGAGCAGGACCCGGGCGAACCGTTCACCGTGACCCTCGCATCCAGCGGCGCCACGATCGTGGTGCCCTCCGGGGTGTCACTGCTCCAACGACTCCTCGACAACGGCGTCGAAGTCTCGAACCTCTGCCGGCAGGGCGTGTGCGGGGAATGCCGAATCCCCGTGCGCAGCGGCACCATCGAGCACCGCGACCTCGTTCTCACCGACGAGGAGAAGTCGCTCGGCGACGCCATGCTCTGCTGTGTCTCCCGCGGCCAGAACATCGAGGTGGACCTGTGACGACCGAAGCGATCCCAACGACACCCGCCGAGCTCTTCCTCAGCGCGCCGGTGGACCATCTGAGCAATCTCCCCTGGCCCTTCCCCGACGACCTCGAGCAGTTCACCTACAGCGTCAACGTCGAACCCGCACGCATTCCCCGCCGCACCCGCGGGGGCGAATGGGGCAGGCACCTCGTCGATCTCGGCGGTGCCGAGTACCCGGCGATCATGGCCGAGCGGCGTCGCATCCTCGACGCCGACCCGTCACGGGTGCGGATCAGACCCGGCATGGAGATCGCCTGCTGGGACCTGCTCCTCTACTACCTCCGCGATCTCGCCATCTCCTATCCGGAGGTGATGCATCTCGACGAACACGACGACGGCCGGTTCCATTGGCGCAACGACCTTCTCGGCACCGACCAGGAGTTCGTCCTGGGTGACCCGAGCTCGCTGCCCTACGGACCGATGGAGTTCCTCGCCCGCGAGGTGCCCGACGACCTGCTGCTCGTCACCGAGCGCGACGGCCACCTCTACTTCGACGCCGGCATCGTCACCTTCGCCGCCGCCTGGTCGGTGTCCTTCGACGTGGGCATGGACATGTACGAGATCCACGCACCGGTTCCGCGCATGCTGCGCGAGGGCATCGTCGCGCGCGCCGAGCAATTCCTGCGTAGGCTACCGGCAGATCAGTTGTACCGCAGGGTGAACTGGACTCTGTCGGCGTCTGATTCGCACAAACTCGACGTGAGTCTGGAAGAGTTGCCGGAATGGGCCGGCGACGTTCCGGGCATGGTGGCCGACGGTGATTTCGCCAGGGCGCGCCTGCGAATCGAGCTCGAACACTTCGTCCGGTTGCCGATGTCGGGTGCCGTGACGTTCAATATCCGCACATTCATGGCCTCGCTGGAGGACGTGAAGCGCATACCCGAGTGGGCCGAGCAGTTGGCGACCGTCATCGAGACACTCGGTGAGGACATCGCCGCCTACAAGGGATTCCTCGACTACCGCGACAACGTCGTCGCATATCTACGCGGTCAATGACGCCCGTGAGCTGAGCAATGTGACCCCGACTTCCGAGTCTCCGAACCGAAAGATCGCCCATGGAACCGATACTCGCGACAAATGCCGACCTGGCCTGGATGCTCGCGGCATTCGTCTTCGTCCTGTTGATGTTCCCCGGCCTCGCCTTCTTCTACGGCGGCATGGTCGGCTCGAAGAACGTGCTGAACACCATGTCGATGGTCATGTCGACGCTGGCCATCACCGCGGTGCTGTACGTCCTCGTCGGATACGGACTCGTGTCCGGACCCTCGGTGGGCGGATGGGGCCTCATCGGCAACCCGACCGACTTCATCGGCCTCACCAACTGGCTGACCGATGACGAGTCCGGGGCCACCCAGACGCTGTACTTCGCAGCCTGGTTCATCCTGTTCGCGGCCATCACCATCGCCATCGTCGCCAGCGGCGCGGCCGGCCGCATGAAGTTCTCGGCCTGGCTCGTCTTCGCGCCGATCTGGCTGCTGGTGGTGTACTTCCCGATCGCCCACTGGGTCTTCGCGGCCGACGTCGACGACGACTACAAAGGCGGCTTCCTGCTGAACAAGCTGCAGATCGTCGACTACGCGGGCGGAACCGCGGTCCACATGAACTCCGGTGTCGCGGCGCTCGCCCTGGCCGTCGTCCTCGGCGCCCGCAAGCGGCGTATGGAGCGTCCGCACAACGTGCCGATGACCATGCTCGGCGGCGGCATCCTGTTCTTCGGCTGGTTCGGATTCAACGGCAGCTGCGCCCTCGGCGCCAACTTCCTCGCGCAGTCGGTCATCCTGAACACCCTGCTCGCGGGCTCGGCCGGCATGATCGGCTTCGCCATCGTCGAGAAGTGGCGTGAGGGTCACGTGACCTCGCTGGGCCTGATCACCGGCGTCGTCGCCGGCCTCGTGGGCATCACCCCGGCAGCCAGCAGCATGACCCCGATCGGCGCCCTGCTCGTCGGCATCTTCGCCGCCGCGGTCGTCGCCTTCCTGCTCAGCTTCAAGGCCCGCCTCAAGGTGGACGAGACGCTCGACGCGTTCATGGTCCACGGCATCGGCGGCATCGTCGGCACCATCTGCATCATCCTGTTCGCCAGCGAGGTCGCTCCCGCCGGTGTCCAGGGCGTGCTGTTCGGCGGTGATCCCGACATCATCTGGCGCGAGCTGCTCGGCATCGCCATCACGTGCACCTACTCCTTCGTGATGACCTGGATCATCGCGAAGGCGATCGACAAGATCATGGGCCTGCGGGTCGACGAGGAGACCGAGATGGTCGGCCTCGACACCACCATCCACGCGGAGACCGCCTACGAGATCCCCGCCTCGAGCGCGGGTCACGCAGGTGGCGGCCTGGGCGCTTTGTCGCCGGCGGTCGCGGCCGAGTCGGTGGAGAAGTCGATGCCGCCGTCGAAGCCGTCCGCTCAGGTCTGATCGGCCACCGACAGGACCTCCACGGACACCGAGAAGAAACGAGGACCCGACCCGTGGGCTCGCCGAGAACGGCGGGCCCCCGGGTCTTTTCGTGTCCGCCCTCCGGGCGACGCCCGGTTTGCCATCGGATGAAACAACCGCTCGCGGAACGACACTGACCGCTCACAGTTCGGAAACAGCGCCGAAACATACAGCCGGTCTACTAACGGTAGACAAAGATTCACACGAGTGGACAACCCCGATAGGCAAATCCCAGAGTCGATCCACGGAGCGCAGCATGACCATCAACGACACCACCGAGAACGCCACCCTCGCCGAGCTGTGCGCGGCCAACGACACCAAGTTCATCCTCGCGATGTTCGTCGATCTCCGCGGCAAGCCCTGCGCCAAGCTGGTCCCCGTCGAGGCCGTCGACGAACTCGCCACGGAGGGAGTCGGTTTCGCCGGCTACGCGGTCGGCGCGATCGGTCAGGAGCCCAAGGATCCCGACCTCATGGCGATCCCCGACGTCAACTCCTTCCTGCCGATCCCGTTCATCAAGGAGGGCCTCGCGGTCGTCCAGTGTGATCCGCACGTCGAGGGTAAGCCGTGGCCGTTCGCCCCGCGCAACATCCTCAAGAGCCTGATCGCCCAGACCGCAGACGCCGGCTTCGAGCCGTGGGTGGGGGCCGAGGTCGAGTACTTCCTGCTCAAGCGCGCCGAGGACGGTTCGCTGGTCACCGCCGACGCCGCCGACGACTCCGACCAGCCGTGCTACGACGTCCGCGGCCTGACCCGGATGTACGACCACCTCACGACCGTGTCGACCGCCATGAACCAGCTCGGCTGGAGCAACTACGCCAACGACCACGAGGACGGGAACGGCCAGTTCGAGCAGAACTTCAAGTACGCCGACGCGCTGACCACCGCCGACCGCGTCGTCACCCTCCGCTACCTGCTCTCGGCCATCGCCGGCGAGAACGGCATGATCGCCACCTTCATGCCGAAGCCGTTCGCCGATCGGACCGGCTCGGGACTGCACTTCCACCTCTCCCTGACCAAGGGCGGCGAACCGGTGTTCCCGCAGGTCGGCGAGGACCTCCGCGGCCTGGGCCTGTCGGAGACCGCCTACGGCTTCATCGGCGGCATCCTCGAGCACGCGCCGGCCCTGCAGGCCGTGATCGCCCCGACGGTCAACTCCTACAAGCGAACCGGCGCCACCGCGACCCGCTCCGGCGCCTCGTGGGCGCCGCGCAAGGCCACCTACGGCGGCAACGACCGCACCCATTACATCCGCGTCCCCGACGACCAGCGCGTGGAGCTCCGCGGCGGCGACGGATCGGCCAACCCCTACCTCGCGGTCGCCGCGCTGCTCGGCGCCGGCCTCGACGGCATCAAGCGCAGTCTCGATCCCGGTGAGGTCGGTGCGGCACCGAGCCACGTCGCCGAGCTGCCGCTGACCCTGCTGCACGCGGTCGAGGCACTCGAGTCCGACGCGGTGGTCACCGGCGCGCTCGACGCCGCGATCCCGCAGGACTGGCCCGCCGACCAGGCGACGGTCTCGACCTATTTCTCCAACCTCAAGCGCGAAGAGTTCTTCCACTGGCACTCGGCGGTCTCCCCCTGGGAGGTCGACAAGTACCTCACCGCCTTCTGACCCGGTACTCCGCCCCGGCGCCGGCAGCGGCGCCGGGACAGCATCCACTCCCCCTTCGAAGTAAAGGAATTCGACCATGTGCGGAATCGTCGGATTGCACCTGCGTAATCCGGAACTCCATCCCCGTCTCGGTGCGATGCTCGCCGAGATGCTCGGCGAGATGCAGGACCGCGGCGCCGACTCGGCCGGCATCGCCGTCTACGGGAACCCAGAGTGGGCCCCGCCCGGCCACGGCTGCGTCTCCCTCCTCGAGCTCGACGTCGTGCCCGACGAGGTCGCCTCGACCCTGGGTGCGGCCGTCGGCGTCCCGGTTGCCGCGCAGCTCGTCGACACCACCCTGGTCGTCTCCGCCCCGGTTCCCGCCGAGGAGCTGCTCGGCGCCGCCCGGGCCGCCTACCCCGATGCGCTGATCGCCGGCTTCGGCGCCGACCTGACCGTCCTGAAGGGCGTCGGCGCCCCCCGCGATCTCACCGAATCCTGGGGCCTGGCACACGCTTCCGGCTGGCAGGGCGTCGGCCACACCCGCATGGCGACGGAGTCGGCGGTGACCCCGTCCGGTGCGCACCCGTACGCGGTCGGCCCGGAGCAGTGCCTGGTCCACAACGGGTCGTTCTCCAACCACGCCACCATCCGTCGTGAGCTCCGCGCCGAGGGCGTCGAGTTCGACAGCGAGAACGACACCGAGGTCGGCGCCCGGTTCGTCGCACACCAGCTCGCCGCGGGCAAGGACGTGGAGACCGCCCTGAAGGAGGTCTGCGCGACCTTCGACGGCTTCTACACCCTGGTCGTGTCCAACCACGACAGCTTCGCGGTCGTCCGCGACGCCATCGCCTGCAAGCCGGCGGTGATCGCCGAGACCGACGACTGGGTCGCGATCGCCAGCGAGTACCGCGCGTTGGCCAAGCTCCCCGGCGTCGAGAACGCCCGCATCTGGGAACCGGAGCCGGAGGTGGTCTACGCATGGACACGCTGACCATCGACAACTCCCCTGCCCCTTTCCCCACCGACACGGCGAAGGCTGAGACGATGAGCCCCAATCACCACTTCGATCTCGCGACCACACCCCTGCGAGAGGTCAATTCCGCACTGCACGGCGACATCTCGGGAGAGATCGTCATCGACAACCCGGCGGGCGCGCACGCCGTCGCAGCCGGTGTCAACGCGCCGGTGAAGATCACCGTCAACGGTCATGTCGGCTACTACGCGGCCGGGATGAACCAGCAGGCCGAGGTCGTCATCGACGGCAACGCGGGCACGGGCGTCGCGGAGAACATGATGAGCGGCACCGTCATCGTCAAGGGCAACGCCTCCCAGTCGGCCGGTGCGACCGCCCACGGCGGCCTGCTCGTGGTCGAGGGCGACGCGGCCGCGCGCTGCGGCATCTCGATGAAGGGCGTCGACATCGTCATCGGCGGAAACGTCGGCCACAACAGCGCTTTCATGGCGCAGGCCGGCCGCCTGGTCATCCGCGGCGACGCGGGGCACGGCCTGGGCGACTCGATCTACGAGACCCGCATCTACGTCCGCGGCGACGTCGCATCGCTGGGCGCCGACTGCATCGCCAAGCCCATGCGCGAGGAGCACCTCGAGGAGCTCGCCGGCCTGCTGAAGGCCGCCGGTTTCGCCGACGACGACCTGAGCGCCTACACCCGCTACGGCTCGGCCCGGGAGCTCTATCACTTCAAGGTCGACAACGCTTCCGCGTACTGACCCGCAGCCCGAACCTTTCGCGTATACCCCGTCCGAGGCGCCCGTCGACCTCGGACCCGCACACGGAGACATCATCATGACCGACAACCTCAGCATCGAGCAGCGCGGCCTCCGCGAATCGGCCACCTTCGACCGCACCACGATCGCAGCCATCCAGCGTGCCGCCGAGACCGGCATCTACGACATCCGCGGCTGGGGCGCCAAGCGCAAGCTCCCCCACTTCGACGACCTGCTGTTCCTCGGCGCGTCGATGTCGCGCTACCCGCTCGAGGGTTACCGCGAGCGCTGCGACACCGATGTGTGGCTGGGCACCCGCAACGCGAAGTACCCGTTGCACCTGTCGACGCCGGTCACCATCGCGGGCATGAGCTTCGGCGCGCTGTCGGCCGGCGCCAAAGAGGCCCTCGGTCGCGGCGCGTCGGAGGTCGGCACGTCGACCACCACCGGTGACGGCGGCATGACGCCGGAGGAGCGCGGCCAGTCCAAGCACCTCGTCTACCAGTACCTGCCCTCGCGCTACGGCATGAACCCCGACGACCTGCGCAAGGCCGACGCCATCGAGGTCGTCCTCGGCCAGGGCGCCAAGCCCGGCGGCGGCGGGATGTTGCTGGGGCAGAAGATCTCCGAGCGCGTCGCGGCGATGCGGACCCTGCCCGAGGGCATCGACCAGCGCAGTGCGTGCCGGCACCCGGACTGGACCGGCCCGGACGATCTGGCCATCAAGATCAACGAGTTGCGTGAGATCACCGACTGGGAGAAGCCGATCTACGTCAAGGTCGGCGCCAGCCGCACCTACTACGACGTGAAGCTGGCCGTGCACTCCGGCGCGGACGTCGTCGTGGTCGACGGCATGCAGGGTGGCACCGCAGCCACCCAGGAGGTCTTCATCGAGCACGTGGGCATCCCGACGCTCGCCGCGATCCCGCAGGCCGTCCAGGCGCTGCAGGAACTCGGCGTCCACCGCGAGGTGCAGCTGATCGTCTCCGGCGGCATCCGCAACGGCGCGGACGTCGCCAAGGCGATGGCTCTCGGCGCCGACGCCGTGGCCATCGGAACGGCCGCGCTGATCGCCCTGGGCGACAACGATCCTCGCTACGCCAAGGAGTACGAGGCCATCGGCTCGGCCGCCGGCTACTACGACGACTTCCAGGACGGACGCGACCCCGCGGGCATCAGCACCCAGGACCCGGAGCTGTCCGCCCGGTTCGACCCGGTTCTCGGCGGCAAGCGCCTGGCGAACTTCCTGCGCGTCATGACGATGGAGGCCCAGACCATCGCCCGGGCCTGCGGCAAGGCGCACCTGCAGCACCTCGAGCCCGAGGATCTGGTGGCCATCTCGATCGAGGCCGCCGCGATGGCCCGCGTGCCGCTGGCCGGCACCGGCTGGATTCCGGGGAGTGGACTGTGAGCGATCAGGTCTCGACCGCATCGGTCGTCATCGTCGGCGGTGGCCTGGAGGGCGCGGCCACCGCCTGGGCCCTCGGACAGCGCGGCGTCACCGATGTCGTGGTCTGTGAGCGCGACACCGTGGGCGGCGGCATGACCGGAAAGTCGTCGGGCATCGTCCGTTGCCACTACGGCGTCAGCTCACTCGCCGCGATGGCCGCCTACGGTATCGAGGTCTTCGAGAAGGCCGAGGAGATCTTCGGCACCGACATCGGCTTCCGGCAGACCGGCTACGTCGTGGGTGTGGGGGAGGCGAACGCCGCGAATCTCCGCAAAAGCCTTGCGGCACAGCGAGAAGTCGGTGTCCAGACCGAGGAGATCGACGCCGCCGAGGTCGCCGCGCTGTGGCCGGCGGCCGATCTCGAGCCCTTCGCGGCCTTCGGCTGGGAGGAACGCGGCGGATACGGCGACGCCTATCAGACCGCCCAGGCGTTCGCCGCGGCCGCCCGCTCCACCGGGATCAAGATCCGCCAGGGCACCGCGGTGAGCGAACTCGTCGTCGACGGGGACCGCGTCACCGGGGTCCGCCTGGCCGACGGATCGACGATCTCGGCCGACACCGTCGTCGTGGCGACGGGCGTGTGGACCAAGCCGTTCCTCGCGCGGCACGGCATCGACGTGCCGATCTCGGTGCACCGCGAACAGATCATGATGATCCACCCGGGCGAGGATCTCGGACAGGTCCCGGTCTTCTCCGACCTGGTGTCGCTGCAATACGTCCGTCCGGACGTCCGCGGCGAGATCCTGTTCGGCAACAGCGATCTGAAGGAGTTGGAGATCGCCGACCCGGACAGCTACAGCAACCAGGTCACCGGCGATTTCATCGATCTGACCGTCGAGAAGGTCGGCACGCGTTTCCCCGGCTTCACCGAGCCGACGATCACGACGAGCTACGCCGGCTGCTACGACGTGACGCCGGACTGGAATCCGATCATCTCCCGCGGCCCGCTCGACGGCCTGGTGCTGGCCTGCGGATTCAGCGGGCACGGGTTCAAGATCTCGCCCGCCGTGGGTCGCCTCGTCGCCGATCTCGTCGTCGACGGGCACAGCTCGGACCCGCGGATCCCGGAGTCGGACTTCCGATACACGCGATTCGCCGAGGACGACCTGCTCAAGACGAGGTTCCCGTACGTGGGGGCGGGCGAGATGCGCTGAGCGTCCTGTGACGGGCGTCGACCGACGAAAGGACGCGAACCATGTGTCAACTGACAGTGAACGAGCTCGCGCATTATGGTGGCGGGGTGACCGACGAGGAACTGATCCGGAACCAGTCCGGCATCGCTCGGGAACGGCCGGTGGATCAGTCGGTCGAGGAGCTCGAGCTGGAGACGGCGATCGCGCACAACGTGCGCCGACTCCGGCGGCAGCAGGGACTGTCGGTGGGCGACATGGCCTCTCGGGTCGGCATCTCCAAGGCGATGCTCTCGAAGATCGAGAACGCCCAGACCTCGTGCAGCCTGAGCACCCTCGCCCGCCTCGCCCAGGCCTTCGACGTCTCGGTGACGTCGTTGTTCCGCGGCGCGGAGATGGAGCGGTCGGCCGTCTTCGTGAAGGCGGGCGAGGGATCGGCGATCATCCGCGAGGGTTCACGCGAGGGTCACGAGTACGAGTTGCTCGGTTCCCTTCGGGGAGAACACAAGCGACTCGAGTGCCTGCTGGTGACCCTCACCGAGAAGTCGGTGACGCAGCCTCTGTTCCAGCACGCCGGTACCGAATTCCTGTACGTCCTCGAGGGCGTGATGGACTACGCGCACAGCCGCTCGGTGTACCGGATGCACCCGGGGGACGCACTCCAGCTCGACGGAGAGGGAGCGCACGGGCCGGTCGAACTGGTCGAACTGCCCGTGCGCTTCCTCTCGGTCATCGCGTTCCCGGATTCCGCCGTCTGACGCGGGTTTCGCTTGCTCAGAACTCCTCGGCGCCGATGAGGGCCGCGTCCTCGGCGACCTTGCGCTTCTTGGTCCGCACCATCGCCACCGCACCGAGCGCGACGGCGCAGTAGCCGACGGCGAACCACCACGGCGCGACCTCGCCGAACCACTCGGCCAGGTAGGAGACCAGCACCGCGGCGATGGCGGCACCCGCCCAGCGCAGGAAGCTGAAGCCGGCACTGGACACCGACCGCGGGGTGTCGGTTCCGCCCGACGCCATGGCCAGGTCGGTGAACAGGGTGTTGAGGATGCCCGACGGCAGGCCGGACAGGACGACGGCGAGGCCGATGAGCCAGACCTCGCCGGTCAGGGTCCCGATCCCGGCGAGCGCCATCACGACGCCGTAGCCGGTGATCGCGGTGAGGACTCCGCCCTTCTCGCCGATCGCCCGGGCCAGCGGTGTGGCCAGGAAGACTCCGGCGACGGCGGTCAGCAGACCCCAGCCGAAGAAGATCATGCCGGCGTGGATCGGGCGCAGTCCCATGGCGATCGGGGCCCACGCGATGACCGTGAACAGCGCGCCGGTGTAGAACGCGGACCCGATGCCGGCGATGGTCAGGGTGCGGTTCTTGAGGGCCTTGAGCGGGTCGCTGATCCGCACCGGGGTGCGGGTGGCACGCGGGGAGTCGGCGGGAAGCATGATCGCGCACAGGATGGCGCCGATGAGCATCAGCAGTGCGGTGCCGCCGAACGGTGCGCGCCAGGTCCACTCACCGAGCGTCGCGCCGAGAAGGGGGCCGACGGCCAGGCCGATGCCGAGCGCGGCCTCGTACATCATGATCGCGCCGTGGCGGTCGCCTTTGGCGGAGGAGACGATGAAGGCCAGGGCGGTGGCGAGGAACAGCGCGTTGCCGAGACCCCACAGCACGCGGAGTGCGATGAGCTGGTCGATGTCGCCGGCGAGGACCGAGATGCCGGAGGCGAGGACGATGCACACCAATCCGACGGTGAGCGTGCGCTTGGGGCCGAAGCGGTAGGCCGACCAGCCGGTCACGAGCATCGCCACACACTGGACGCCGACGTACACGCCGAACAGCAGCGTGAGCTTGTTCGGGGGAGCGTTGAGCGCCTCGGCGATGCTGTGCAGGATCGGGTCGACGAGGCCGATGCCCATGAACGCGATGGTGGCCGCGAAGGCGGTGATCCACACGGCACGTGGTTGCTGGCGGAACATGGCGAGCATCGAGGAGGGCTCGTCGTGCGCGGCCTGTGGTGCGGCCGACGCGGGTGTGCGGTCGGTGACGGTCATGGGAAAGAGGTCCTCTGGGTCGGGGCTGTCTTGACAGGGCGGCAGACCGGGACGCGACGTCCGGTCAGTGCTCGATCGCGGCGGTGGACTCCGCGGGTTGTGCGAGGTGCGCCGGACGTTGGTCGAGTACGTCGCGAAGGGCTCGGAGTGCGGGAGCCGCCGCCGCGAGCGTCCGCAGATGCTCGTCGCTCAGGCTCGCCAGCGCGTCCGTCAGTGCCACATCACGGCTGAGGCGAATCCGTTCGACCACCTCGCGGCCGTGATCGGTGAGACCGACCAGGACGGCCCGACGATCCCCGGGATCGGGTCGTCGTTCGACGAAGTCGTGCTTGGTGAGTCCGTCGACCACCGAGGTCGCGGTGGGCATCCGGATGGATTCCCGCTCCGCGAGTTCACCCATGCGCATTGGGCCGTGATCGGCGAGCACGCTGAGCGCCGATGTCTGCGCGGCCGTCAGTTCGACGACCGGTGTCCGACGTCGCAGGGAGAGGTAGAGCCGCGTGATCGTAGGCCGGAGGGCTGAGGCGAGCTGCGCGGGATCGATGTCGGACACGCTGAGAAAATCTAATACTTAGAAGCTCGAAGTAAAACCTGTGCGTCTGTGAGATCGCCGACGCAGGACCCCGCCACAACGCAAAATCGCGACTTCCCGCCAGATGCGCGCCCTGGAAGGTGCGCTTTTCTGCAGGAAGTCGCGACTTTGACGACGCGGGCGGCCGCTGCCGGGGCGCTCAGACGCCGATCGCCTTGCCGTCCTCGCGCCAGACGGCCACGACGGCGGGGCGGGGTCGGGAGTTCCCGCCGTCGGGCCAGTGTGAGGCCGGGTTGTCGGCGGAGTGGTCGTCGAGCTCACCCGGGTGCTGGACCGCGACGAGGACGCGGTCGCCGGAGATGACCGGTCCGCACGTCTCCGCGCCGACCGGGACGGTCAGGAACTGCTTGGTCTCGCCGCGACGGTCGCCCTCGAGGGCGACCGCGAACAACCCGTCGTTGGAGCCGAGCGCGTTGCCGTCGGTGGAGATCCAGAGGTTTCCGTGCGGATCGAAAGCGAGGTTGTCGGGGCACGAGATGGGGCTGACCCGGGTCTTGTCGAACCCGCCGTAGTAGGTGTCCGCGGCGGCCGGGTCGCCGCACACCAGCAGCAACTCCCAGGTGAACTCGGTGCCGGTGTGGTCGTCGGTGATCTCGATGACCTGGCCGCTCTTGTTCTCGGTGCGTGGGTTCACCGCGTCGATGCCGGGCTTGCCGTCGGTGCCGCGGTCGCTGTTGTTGGTGAGTGCGCAGTACACCTTGCCGGTCGTCGGGTTCGGTTCGATGTCCTCGGGCCGATCCATCTTGGTGGCCCCGACGGCGTCGGCGGCGAGGCGTGTGAACACCGCGACCTCCGCGGGGGACATCCCGGGCACGTGCGATCGCGCCGAGCCGTCGGCTTCGGTGGTCAACAGCGGCTTCCACGAACCCCTTCCGGCGAATCGACCCGACGCGGGAAGCCGGCCCGAGCCGTCGGGGGAGTCCCCGTAGAAGGTCGCGACGTACAGCGTACCCTCGTCGAGGATGCGCAGGTTGTGCTCCCGCGCGGTCTTCGACAGGCCGCTCTTGATCCGGCGGCTGGATACGAATTTGTAGATGTACTCGAACTTTTCGTCGTCTCCGCTGTAGGCGACCACGGTGCCCTCGTCGGGGCCGCTGTCGACGACGTGGATGTTCGCCGACTCGTGCTTGCAGCGGCCCAGCGAACTGTGTTTGACCGGAACTGCTTTCGGATCATGCGGATCGACCTCGACGATGTAGCCGAAGCGGTTGGCCTCGTTGGGCTCGACGGCCAGGTCGAAACGCTTGTCGAAGCGGCCCCAGTGGTGTTCGTCGCTGTCGTCGTCGAAGGAGTAGCGGGCGAGGCGCTCGGCGGCCTTCTGGTCGGTCACCTTGCTCGCGTTGGCGAAGTAGTTGTTGAAGTTCTCCTCCCCGGAGAGCATCGTGCCCCACGGGGTCAGGCCGCCGGAGCAGTTGGCGAACGTTCCGAGGACGGTCGTGCCGGCCGGGTCGGCGGAGGTCCTGACGAACTCGCTGCCGGCGGCCGGGCCGGTCAGGCGGAACGGACTCGATGCGGTGAGCCTCTGGTTACGTGGTCCGACAACCGGTTTCAGTGCACCCGAGCCGCGCGCCGCCTCCACTTCGACGACCGCGATGCCCACCGCGGCCATGGCGATGCGCGCCTGCTGCTCGGTGGGTTCGCCCTCCCGGTACCCGGTGAACATGAACGGTTCGGTGGGGTATTCGAGGTTGGCGACCAGATAGAAATGGCCCGGCACGCCGTCGACGGGGATGAGCCCGGCGAAGTCGTTGTTGAAGCCGAACTGTCCGGCCTGCGCCTCGGGCGTCTGATTCGCGACATCGAACTCGGGTGCCCCCGGCAGCACCGGATCGCCCCAGCGGATCACGACCTGCTGGCGGTATCCCTCCGGGATGACCAGGGCGTCCTCGGTGTTCGGCGTGACGGCGGTGAACTTCATGCCGGGCAGCGCGTCGCCGGGGGAGGGAGCGGTCGACGACCATCCGAGTTCCGACGCCTCGCCGTCCCCACACGCGGCCGATGCCGTGATGGCCCCGAGCGCCAGCACGGTTCCGACGGAGGACTTGAGCACGCTCCGACGAGACACCTGCGAGCGCACCACTTCACGGAAGTATGCGTTGTCACTGGAGTTCCCGGGGACGGTCCGGCATGCGTCGCCGCACTTGTAGCGGCAGGTCACATGAGCGCGGGACGACCGGCCGGCCCGGCCGTCGGAGGTGAAGAGCGGCAACTGGATTCGCACCCGACAGACGTTAGGGGTGCGAAGCGAACCGCGCTGTACCCAGAGGTGAACGGAAACCCAACGACGGGTGCGAATCCGGTGCGCCGGCGCCGGATCGATACCTACCGAACAACGATCCGAGGCCGCCCCGGACAAGAGTCATCGTCGGTATCGGGGGAGCCGACGAGGCCGAGTCGCCGTGAGTCCGACCTCAGAACCGGCCGCCGGTCCCGATGCGTCCCGACGACCCGGAGCCACCGAATGAACCCGGACTGCGTCCACCGGAGCTGAATCCGCCGCCGAAGCCGCCGGGGTGGCCGCCACCGCGGTACCCGCTGCGACCACCGCTGATGGTGCCGCGCAGGAAGCTGTCGACGAGGATGCCGCCGAGTACCGCGCCGGCCGTGGATGTGCCGCTCGACCGCGGCTGCTGCGACTGCTGCCAACTCACGACGTCGCCCTGGGCGGCCATCAACGCCCGGTCGGCGAGTGCCCCGGCCTGTCGGGCCGTCGACGTCGCCGCGATCGGGTCCGACGCCGCGGTCTGCTGCGCGGACGCCAGCAGGCGCTGGGCCTCGGCCAGTCGGGTACGCGCGGTCGACTGGACGGCGCCACGCCGGGTACCGATGAAGTCCGACGCCGCGGTGACCTTGGCGTTCGCGGACTCGAGCGCTGCGTTCAGCACCTGGGCGCGACGGGTGCGTTCGGCGGCCGTGCTGCGCGCGGCGGCGAGCGCCTCGTCGAGGTCGGCATCCGCGTCCACGAGCGCGGTGAACGTGCCCAGCGGATCGGTCTCGAAGTCGCTGCGCGCGGCCTCGAGCGCGGTTCGTGCCGCCTCGACCGCCGTGGCCAGCGCAGGTCCGCCGTCGGCGGTGAGCGATGCCGCCTCGGTCAGCTCGGCGTCGACCTCCTCCATCAGTGCCGGCATCCGGGACCGCGCGACCGCGATGTTGGCGTCGGCGTGGTCGATGGCGTCGAGCAGTGTGGTGGCCTGCTCGATGGAGCCCTCGGCCGAGCGGATGGCCGCGACGGCGGGACCCTGCTGGCCGACCGGCGCCGCGACGGCCGCGCGGCCCTGATCGGCGGTCGCCTCGGCGAAGTCGATCTGCTGTCGTGCGAGCTCGACGTTCGACAGGATCGAGGTCAGGGTCTGTTCACCGTGCTTCTCGATGAGGTCGGCGAGCTTCTTCTCGGCCGGTTCCAGCCGCGCCCGCAGCGCGATGAGCTGCTGGGTGATCGAGTCGAATCGCGGCCCGGCGTTGATGAGCAGATTGCGCATCGCATCGAACGCCTCGACCTGATCGTCGAGTGCGGTGTCGGCCGCCGTGCAGTCGGTGATGATCTGCACGAGCATCGACCGCTGCTCGTCGACGGTCTCCGGGATGTCGTCGTCGAGTCGCTGACGGATCCGGAAGGACTCTGCGAGTGCCCGCTTGGCGCGTTCGACGACGTCGCTGAAGGGTGCGGTCTCGACCGGCCCGAACTCGTCGCGGGCGAGTCGCAGTTCCTCCTCGCTGGTCCGGATCGCGTTGTCGAGATCGGTCAGCACCTCGCGCGACCACGGGTCGAGCACGTCGAGGGGCTGCTGGGCGAGCTGGTCGACGGTCAGTTCCTGCTCCCGCAGCGTGTCGACCCCCTGCTCGATCCGGCGGCGCTTGCGGCGGCGCGAGTACAGGTACGCGCCGCCACCGCCGACGACCACCGCACCGCCGACCACGCCGGCGGTGATCAGGCCGGCGTTGCTGGGCTCGAGGGCGTTGGACAGCCCGTTCGCCGCGGCGAGCCCGGCCCCGGCCCAGTTGCCGTCCTTCAGCTGGGGCACGACATCGTTGTGGGCGACGTCGTCGAGGGTCGACTGGTCGAGTCCGCCGATGTTGTCCAGCGCGGTCAGCCGGTAGGCCCGGTCCTCGGTGGCGACGGCCAGCAGGACGTCCCGGTCACCGAGCTCGCTCAACGTGGCGGTCTGATCCGCCCACCGTTCGCTGGTGAAGCCGTCGAAGCCGCGCACGTACACGATCCACAGCTGGACGCCGTGCTCCTCGTACAGCTTGTCGATGGCCTCTTCCAGCTCCGCCCGTTGTCCCGGCGTGATCACCTCGGCCGGGTCGACCACGTAGGCGGGCAGGCGGGCGGGAGGCTCCGCGGCGGCGGTGGGCGCACTCACCGTCCACAGGAGGAGGGCCGTCAGGAAGCCCAGGAGGAGCCCCAGGGTCCCGAGACCTGCGCCGGTGCGGCGTGTCATGACGAGCGTCGACTTCCCCCGGGGGACCGGTACCCGATGCATGGTCACCAATCTAGTCAGGCGCCCCATCCGGGGAGAGCATGGCCGCGGCGGGTCGCATCCGTTCCGATGTCCGCTCACCGACGCGAGTCGCGCCAGCGGCACAGCGCCTCGACGGCGGTGAGATCGTAGTCGGGTCCGGTCACGCCGACGGTCAGCAGCGTGACGCCCTCGGCAGCCAGCGCCTCGGCGTCCCGTAGGAGCTGGTCGGTGTCGCCGGAGTACTGCAGTCCCGACGAACGCTCGATGGTCTCCGGGTCGCGTCCCACCGCCGCGCAGTGTTCGGCGAGGACCGCGGACTTGTGCCGGTAGGCCTCGACGTCGTTGAAGCCGTGCCAGATGTCGCCGTGCTCGGCGATGTAGCGCAGGGTCTTCTTCTCGCCGCTGCCCCCGATGAGGATCGGGATGTCCCGGGTGGGCGCGGGGTTCAGCTTGGCCAGGCGCGACTTGATCCGCGGCAGCGCCGCACCGAAGTCGTTCAGGCGCGACCCGACCGTGCCGAAGTCGTATCCGTACTCGTCGTAGTCCTTCTGGAACCAACCCGCACCCACACCGAGGATCAGCCGGCCGCCGCTGATGTGGTCGACGGTGCGCGCCATGTCGGCGAGCAGTTCCGGATTCCGGTACGAGTTGCACGTGACGAGTGCGCCGATCTGGACCCGCGAGGTCTGTTCGGCCCACGCGCCGAGCATGGTCCAGCACTCGAAGTGGGCGCCCTCGGGATCGCCGTACAGGGGGTAGAAGTGATCCCAGTTGAACGCGATGTCGACACCCGCGTCCTCGGCGCGGCGGACCGCGTCCCGGATCAGGCCGTACTCGGGAGCGTGCTGGGGTTGGATCTGGACACCGATACGAATGGGAAAGGCCATGGGCACCAGTCTGCCTGCTGAGGCTGCCGGCGTCGATGGCCGAAGCGGGCAGCCGTGGTACCACTGACCTCGTGACACCCCGACCCGCCGCACCGCCCCTCGACGAGCTCCGCCGCCGTACCAGCGCCAAGTGGACAACCCATCCCGACGACGTGTTGCCGCTGTTCATCGCCGAGATGGACTATCAGCTCGCGCCGGTGGTGGCCGAGGCCATCATCGACCGCGTCCGCGCGTCGGACCTCGGCTACGCCGGCGATCCGGGCCGCGTGGGAACCGCTTTCGCGGACTTCGCCGCGCGGCGGTGGGGCTGGCAGGTCGACGCCGGCGACGTCGCCCTCACCACCGACGTCGGCGTCGTGATCGTCGAGACCCTGCGTGCGGCCATCCGACCGGGCGACGGCGTCATCCTGATGCCGCCGGTGTACCCGCCGTTCTTCGAGCTCATTCCCGAGGCCGGCGGGACCGTGGTGAAGGTGCCGCTGGTCGAATCCCCGCGTTGGCGCATGGACCTCGACGGGATCGAGAGAGCGCTGGCCGCGGGCGCGCGGGCCGTCCTGCTCTGCAGCCCGCACAACCCGGTCGGGCTCGTCCACGACCGGGAGGATCTCGCGCGACTCGCCGAACTCGCCGCGAGCCACGACGCGATCGTCGTCAGCGACGAGATCCACGCCCCACTCGTGCATCCCGGCGTCGAATTCGTCCCGTTCCCGGCGGTCGGCGACGCCGCGCGCGAGATCGGCATCGCAGCACATTCGGCGAGCAAGGCGTTCAATCTCGCCGGTGCCAAGTGCGCCCTGTCGGTCGCGACCTCGGAACGCACGCGGGCGATCGTGGAGCGGCAGCCCGAGGAGGTGCGCTACCGCACCTCCATCCTCGGTCGCGCAGCCACCGAGGCCGCGTTCGTCGACGGCGAGGATTGGCTCGACGCCACCCTGGAGGTGATCGGGGAGAGCTTCGACCTCTTGGAGGAGCTTCTCGCAGAACATCTTCCGTCGGTGCATTATCGGCGGCCGCAGGCGTCGTACCTCGCCTGGCTCGACTTCCGCGACACCGGACTGGGCGACGACCCCGGCCGGGTGATCCTCGATCGGGGTCGGGTCGCGTTGCACTACGGCCCGGCCTTCGGAGAGCCGGGAAAGGGCTTCGCGCGAGTGAACGTGGCCTGCTCTCCCGAGGTCCTCACCGAGGCGATCAAACGCATCGGTCGGGTCGTCGACGACGCGGCCGACTCCTGACGACCTGCTATGAATCTCAGGGTGGGCGACGACAGACCGGTGGACCGGGCAGCGGAGTGGGATGAGCGGTACGGCAACGCCGACCGCCTGTGGACGGCCGACGTCAACCCGGCTCTCATCGTGGAGACCGAGGGGCTGAGCCCCGGCACTGCGCTCGACGTCGGCTCGGGCGAGGGCGCCGACGCCCGGTGGCTGGCCGAGCGCGGCTGGCAGGTGACCGCCGTCGACATCTCCCAGGTGGCCCTCGACCGCGCCCGAGCGATCAGTGGCGACCTGCCGATCGAGTGGGTGCGCGCCGACCTCGTCGACGACCCGGTGCCGGGGAGAGACTTCGAACTCGTTGCGCTGCACTACTTTCCGATACCGCTCGCCGAGATCGACGTCGCGCGCAAGCTCGTCGGCGCCGTCGGCCCGGGTGGGACGCTGCTCGTCGTCGCGCATGCGCCGGAGGGTGTGCGGGCCCACGGGTTCGACCCCGACGCTTACGTCCAGCCCGGCGACTTCGGCGGACTCCTCGGTGCCGGCTGGGAGGTCCTCGCCGACGAAGTGCGCCCGCGGGGCAAGGCGGCCGGTCGCGGGCACCACACCCACGACGTCGTGTTCCGGGCACGACGACCGGCCGCCTGACGACCCGCCGACTCAGTCGAGGGCGTCGAGGACCGCCTCCGCCATGTGCTGATGCCCCTTGGCGTTGGGGTGCAGACGGATCGCGCCGACCGGGTTCGAATACGGCTCCATCCACCTCGTCAGTTGCGACTTGCAGGAGTCGTGGCCGACGCTCGGGGTGTAGGTGTCGACGAACTCCACCCCCTTGGCCAGCGCCTGGGTCCTGAGCATGTCGTTCAGCTGGACCTCGAGCCGGTTGAGGAACGCGGTGTCCTCGGCCGAGAACGGGTTCTGCAGCGGGCAGTTCCCCTGGCTGGGGTAGACGGCCGGGTAGGCGAGTACGAGGATGCGGGCTCGGGGCGCCCGTGCCTTGATCCCGTCGATCACCCCTGCGATCTTGGGCCCGGTCAGCAGGATCTCGGCGGGGTAGCGCCCCGCGGTGCGCACCTCGCACGGAGCGAGCGGCGAACTCATCGAACCGCTTTGGGAACAGTCGGCGATGGCGCCCGAGTACACGTTGCCGTCGTTGTACCCGAGTTGCAGGGTCACGACATCCGTCGACTCGGAGAGCGCCGTGAACTGGCCTGGCTGCCCGGTGGTCTGGGATTCGGTCATGTGACGGGTCTGCGCGCCCCCGCAGCTCATGTCCGTGAGGTCGTAGCCCTTTGCCTTGGCGACGAGCCGGGGGAAGTTCTTCTCCGACCGTCCGCATCCGGCCGGGGCTCCCGTTGCCGACGGGGATATCCCGACGCCCGCGGAGAAGGAGGCGCCGAGGGCGACGTAGTTGGGCTTCGGCGTGTCCGCGGTCGAGACCGCGGCGGTGCCCGTGCCCGCGATTAGTGCGGCCACGGAGGCGAGGGTCACGGCGAACCGAGATCTGTAACGGGATGGACGCATGTGTCGAGAGTGTCCGCATGTATGCAAAAGTGAACTAGCGGAGACGTATTCGTAAACCGATCGAGATCCTTCTGAGGCGTGTCCGATGCCGTGCCGAGACCTGCCAGCGGGCCGGACAACGGGATCACGAAAGTGCGCCATGTGCCGGGCCGATCGAGTTTACGGTGACGGTGGCGAAGGTCGGCAATCCCGTCGTCCCCCGTTTTTCGAGTCCTGACGGGGGTCTCATGACCAAGACATCCATGCGTGGACTGCTGGCGGCCGTCCTCGCCGGCGGGATCATCACCGGCGGCATGTCCGGTGCAGGAGTCGCTCACGCCGACGGCGGCGGAGTGGAACTGGAGGGCGTGTCCAACGGGGACTGCACCGCCACCATCAAGGTCACGAATTACACGAACTCCACGTTCTTCCAGCCGGACTGGTGGTTCGCCGAGGAGAACGATCCGGACATGGTCAACAGGACGGACATTCCGGCGACCATGGAACCGCCCTGGCGGGAGGAGTCGGGAATAGCCTGGCCCATCGCCCGGTGGGTGGGTGATCCGCCGCTGAGATCAGGCCTGGCGCCCGGGTTCCGGAATGGGACAGCAACAACAATTACAACCGGAACGCACAGCCCGACGGATTCCTCACTCAGCAGACCATCGACCTGAACGCGGTGTCCGGGGCGCCCGGACCGTCGGTAGACGGGACGAAGACGATCTACTTCCGGATCAAGACCGGTCCGCAGGAGGGCGATCGACTGCCGAACCCTCAGCAGCTGGTCGTCACCGGATGCCAGAAGCCGGGCGGCCCGCTCGACTTCGGCTCCCTCGATCTCGGGGCGCTGGTTCCCTAGCTGTACTGACCCGACGGGTTGGGTACGCCTAGCCGGCCGCGCGCTGCGGCCTCAGCGGCACACCGCACCCTGCGACGCAGAGGTGACCAGCTTCGAGTACTTCGCGAGAACACCGCGTGTGTAGCGGGGCGGCAGGGGAGTGAACTCTGCTGCCCGTGACGCCAGTTCGTCGTCGTCGACGAGGAGATCCAGGCGACCCCGTCCGACGTCGAGTCGGATGGCGTCACCGTCACGGACCAGCGCGATCGGCCCGCCGTCGACCGCTTCCGGCGCGACGTGGCCGACGCAGAGGCCGGTGGTGCCGCCGGAGAAGCGGCCGTCGGTCATCAGCAACACGTCCTTGCCGAGGCCGGCGCCCTTGATGGCGCCGGTGATCGCCAGCATCTCCCGCATACCCGGTCCGCCCTTGGGGCCCTCGTAGCGGATGACCACGACGTCGCCCGCGGTGATGGTGCCGTCCTCGAGTGCGTCCATCGCGGCCCGCTCGCGGTCGAACACCCGCGCCGTTCCCTCGAACACGTCGGAGTCGAAACCGGCCGACTTCACCACCGCGCCCTCCGGCGCCAGCGAACCCTTGAGGATGGTGATGCCGCCGGTCGGGTGGATGGGCGACCGGGTGGCCCGCAGCACCTGGCCGTCCGGGTCCGGCGGAGCGATGTCGGCAAGGTTCTCGGCGACGGTCCGGCCGGTCACCGTCAGGCAGTCGCCGTGCAGGAGTCCGGCGTCGAGCAGGGCTTTCATGATCACCGGGACGCCGCCGATCCGGTCGACGTCGGACATCACGTGCCGGCCGAACGGCTTCACGTCCGCCAGATGCGGCACCCGCTTGCCGATGCGCGTGAAGTCGTCGAGCGTCAGTTCCACCTCCGCCTCGCTGGCGATCGCCAGCAGATGCAACACCGCGTTGGTCGATCCGCCGAACGCCATCACCACCGCGATCGCGTTCTCGAACGCCTCGCGGGTCATGATGTCGCGTGCGGTGATGCCGCGGCGCAGCATCTCCACGACGGCGATGCCGCTCTGACGTGCGAAACCGTCGCGCCGCTTGTCGGGTGCCGGGGGAGCGGCGCTGCCCGGCAGCGACATCCCGAGGGCCTCGGCGGCACTGGCCATCGTGTTCGCCGTGTACATGCCGCCGCAGGCGCCCTCACCGGGGCAGATGGCGCGCTCGATGGTGTCGACGTCCTCCCGGCTCATCAGCCCGCGAGCACATGCGCCGACGGCCTCGAAGGCGTCGATGATGGTGACCTGCCGCTCCGACCCGTCGGACAGCCGCGCGTACCCGGGCAGCGTCGATCCGGCATAGAGGAAGACCGACGCGAGGTCGAGTCCCGCTGCCGCCATGAGCATCCCGGGCAGTGACTTGTCGCACCCGGCCAGCAGGACCGAGCCGTCGAGTCGTTCGGCGCTCATCACGGTCTCGACGCTGTCGGCGATCACCTCGCGCGAGACCAGCGAGAAGTGCATCCCCTCATGGCCCATCGAGATGCCGTCGGACACCGAGATGGTCCCGAACTCGAGCGGGTATCCGCCGCCTTCGTGCACGCCGTCCTTGACGGCTTTCGCCAGCCGGTCCAGGGAGAGATTGCACGGGGTGATCTCGTTCCAGGACGATCCCACGCCGATCTGCGGTTTGGCCCAGTCGTCGTCGCCCATGCCGACCGCGCGGAGCATGCCGCGCGCCGCGGTCTTCTCCAGACCGTCGGTGACGTCACGGCTACGGGGTTTGATGTCGACCTCGTCGGGCGTCGGCGTGTCGTCGTGTCGGTCGGGCCTGGCGCGCTCGGTCATGTGGCCCACGGTAGCGCCGCACAAACGAGATCGGGTTGCGTTCCCACGGCGATGGGAACGCAACCCGATCTCGAACGGTCAGCCGCGCAGTTCGCGCTTGAGCAGCTTGCCGCTCTGGTTGCGCGGCAACTCCTCGACGAACTTCACCAGTTTGGGCACCTTGAACGGCGCAAGGCGCTGCTTGACGTGCTCGATGATCTCGGCCTCGGTGACGGTGGCCTCGGCGCGCAGCACCACGACCGCGGTGATCGCCTCGATCCACTTCTCGTCCGGGGTGCCGATGACGGCGACCTCGGCGACGTCGTCGTGGGTGTAGATCGCGTCCTCGACCTCACGCGAGGCGACCAGGATGCCGCCGGTGTTGATGACGTCCTTGATGCGGTCGACGACGGTGATGTAACCCTCCTCGTCGCGGGTCACCAGGTCGCCGGAGTGGAACCACCCGCCGCGGAATGCCTCCTCGGTCGCCTCGGGGTTCTCCCAGTAGCCCTCGCACAACTGCGGTGAGCGGTAGAGGATCTCGCCGGGCTCACCGGCGGGGACGTCGTTGTCGTCGGCGTCGACGACGCGGGCCTCGACGAAGAACACCGGGCGTCCGCACGATGCCGGCCGGGCGTCGTGTTCCTCGGGTCGCAGAACCGCTGCGAGCGGGCCGATCTCGGACTGGCCGAAGCAGTTGTAGAAGCCGAGGTCGGGGTAGCGTTCGCGCAGTCGCTGCAGGACGGTGACGGGCATGATCGAGGCGCCGTACTGCGCCTTGCGCAGCGACGAGAGGTCGCGCTTGTCGAGATCGGGGTGGCTGGACAGCGGCACCCACACGGTCGGGGCCAAGAACAGCGAACCGATCCGGTATTCCTCGACCTGGCGGAGGATCTCGGGGATGTCGGGGGCAGGCATGAGACGCACCGTCGCGCCGACCGCGAGGTAGGGGAGCATGAACACGTGCATGCCGGCCGAGTGGTAGAGCGGCATGCAGATGAGCGGGTTGTCTGCGGGGTCGAGATCGAGCGCGATGATCGACGAGGTGTACTCGTGGATGAGCGCCCGGTGGGTCATCATGGCGCCCTTGGGCTTCGACGTCGTACCCGAGGTGTAGAGCAGCTGGACGAGGTCGCTGTCGGCGACCTCGGTCTCGAGGTCCGGGACGTCGCCGGTGGTGACGATGGCGACGAGTGAGTCGTCGGCGTCGCGCAGGGGGATCACGAACTCGGCGGGCACGACGTCGATGACGGCGTCGAGGTTCTCGGCGAGGGCGGGGTCGACGAGGACGGCACGGGCTCCGGACTGCTCGAGCAGGTAGCTCAGCTCACCGGCCCGCAGGGCGTAGTTGATCGGCACGTGGACCAGGCCGGCGCGCGCCGCGGCGAGGTAGCCGATGACGTACGCGTGCGAGTTGGTGCCGTAGCCGGCCACCCGGTCGCCCTTGACGAGGCCGAGGGAGAGCAGGTGCGCGGCGGCCCGGGTCACGGCGTCGTCGAGCTCACGGTAGGTGAGGGCCTCGTCGCCGAAGTGAAGGGCGGTGCGGTCGGGGAATCGGGCGGCGGTGCGCCGGAGCACTCCGTCGACGGTGTTCGAGGTGGGGGTCATCACACCAACAGGATGACTGTTGCCTGATCGACGCGTGAACGCACCCCCGTTGCCCTCGAGGCTCTGGGCGTCGAGGGCATCGTGGGCAACGGGCATCGTGGGCAACGGGTGCAATGGCCTTCATGGCACTGCCCGGGGTGGCGTCATGCCCCGAGGGTTCAAGTTCGAGTTCACTTGAAATCAAGGGGCGATTCCTCTGGCGACGTGTCCGATCGGTATGCGAACATATGTTCTATGCGGGTCGAGCGGCGCGAGCGGGAGGAGGCCTCGATCCTGCACGCCGACCTCGACTCGTTCTACGCCTCGGTCGAGCAGCGGGACGATCCCGCCCTGCGAGGACGCCCCGTCCTGGTCGGGGGAGGCGTGGTGCTGGCCGCCAGCTACGAGGCCAAGGCGAGGGGAGTGCGCTCGCCGATGCCCGGCCACGAGGCGCGCCGGCTCTGCCCGGACGCCGTCGTGGTCCGGCCGAGGTTCGACGCCTACATGGAGGCCAGCCGCGAGGTCTTCGACATCTTCCACGACACGACGCCTGTCGTGGAGGGCATCAGCGTCGACGAGGCGTTCCTCGATGTCGGCGGGCTCGGACGCGTCAGCGGGTCCCCGCAGGACATCGCCACGACGATCCGCCGCCGCGTCCGCGACGAGGTCGGTCTCCCGATCACGGTGGGCGGCGCACGCAGCAAGTTCCTGGCCAAGGTCGCGAGTGCGGTCGGCAAACCCGACGGACTGCTGATCGTCGCACCGGGCACCGAGCTGTCCTTCCTGCATCCGCTGCCGGTCCGCAGGTTGTGGGGCGTCGGACCCGTCACCGAGGCCAAGCTCCACGACGCCGGCGTCGAGACGGTGGGCGACATCGCGGCACTCGGACAACGTGCTCTTTGCTCGCTCCTCGGCCCCGGAGCCGGCCGGCACCTGTTCGCGCTGTCGCTGGCACAGGACCCCCGTCGCGTCGAGACGGGTAAGCGCCGCCATTCGATCGGCTCCCAACGCGCCCTCGGACGCCGGCCGAAGTCCGGCGCCGACCTCGAGGCGACGATCGTGGCCATCGTCGAACGGCTCGGCAAGCGGCTCCGGACCGCGGAGCGGGTGTGCCGCACGGTCGTCCTCCGGCTGCGATTCGACGACTTCACTCGCGCGACACGATCCCGCACGCTGCCCGAGCCCACCGATCGCACCGACATCGTCATGGCGACGGCGAGGGGGTTGCTGGCCGAGGCGATGCCGACCATCCGCGACAGCGGGTGCACGCTCCTCGGGCTGTCGCTGACCAACCTCGACCCTCGCGACAGCATTCAGTTGACGCTCCCGTTCGACACCGACAGGGCCGCGGGGAGCGTCTCGAGCGGACCGGGCGTCGGGGTTCGGCTCGACACCACCATGGACCTGCTGCGGGAGCGATTCGGCCGCGACTCGGTCACCCGCGCCGTGCTGATCGGCCGCGACCACGGCGACGACGCCCCGATGCTCCCTGACTAGGGATTTCGTAGCGAAAATGCGCGCCATGTCCCGTTGTTCTCTACGAATCGTCGCGAGAATGCATCAGCCGGAGTACGACGGGGATCGCGCGCACTAGAGTGTCAATCCATGACGCAAGTAGACGCCACCAATCCCGATCTGGTGACCGTCGGGGTCCCGACGCACTGGTACAACCTCGCCGCCGAGCTCGACACCCCGATCCCGCCCCACCTGCATCCCGGCACCAAGGAGCCGGTGGGACCCGACGACCTGGCCGCGCTGTTCCCCAGTGGTCTCATCGCCCAGGAGGTCTCGTCCGAGCCGTACATCGAGATCCCGGAACCGGTCCGTGAGATCTACAAGATGTGGCGGCCCTCGCCGCTGATCCGCGCCCGCAAGTTCGAGAAGGCGCTCAACACCAAGGCCCGCATCTACGTCAAGTACGAGGGCGTGAGCCCGGTCGGCAGCCACAAGACCAATTCGGCTGTGGCGCAGGCGTACTACAACAGCGTCGACGGCGTCACCAAGCTCACCACCGAGACCGGCGCCGGTCAGTGGGGCAGTGCGCTGGCCTTCGCCGGGGCCCAGTTCGGCATCGACGTCGAGGTGTGGCAGGTCCGCGCGTCGTACGACTCGAAGCCCTACCGCGGCTTCCTGATCCGCACCTACGGCGGCACCCTGCACCCGAGCCCGTCGGACCTCACCGAGTCGGGCCGGGCCATGCTCGCCAAGGATCCGAACACCACGGGCAGCCTGGGAATGGCCGTCAGCGAGGCGGTCGAGGTCGCCGCCTCTGACCCGGACACCCGATATGCACTCGGCAGCGTGCTCAACCACGTCGTGCTGCACCAGAGTGTCATCGGCCAGGAGGCCGTCGATCAGCTCAACGCGGTCGAGCCCGGTGGCGCCGACGTCGTCTTCGGTTGCGCCGGCGGCGGTTCCAACCTCGCCGGGCTCTCGTTCCCGTTCCTGCGGGAGAAGATCCACGGCCGTTCCAACCCGCGCATCGTCGCCGCGGAGCCGGCCGCCTGCCCGTCGATCACCCAGGGCGAGTACCGCTACGACCACGGTGACGTTGCCGGCCTCACGCCGCTGCTCAAGATGCACACGCTCGGAATGGATTTCGTTCCGGACCCGATCCACGCCGGCGGCCTGCGCTACCACGGCATGGCGCCCGCGCTCAGCCACACCGTCGAGCTCGGACTGGTCGAGGGTGTCGCCATCACGCAGAAGGACGCCTTCGCGGCGGGTGTGACGTTTGCGCGCACGCAGGGCATCGTCCCGGCACCGGAGTCGACGCACGCCATCGCCGCGTGTGCCGCGGCCGTTGCCGACAGCGACAAGGAGCAGGTCGTCGTCATCGGCCTGTCCGGTCACGGACAGCTCGATCTGCCGGCCTACGCGGAATTCCTCGACGGCAGGATCTGATGTCGCCGGCGATGCGGACGGTCGGCGTCGACCTGTCCGCATCGCCGGACAAGACCGCGATCGCGGTCCTCGAATGGTTCGACGACCGCGCCGAAGTGGTCGAACTGGGGGTCGGATGCGACGACGCCGCGATCCGGCACCTCGTCGACGGTGCGACACGTGTCGGCATCGACTCGCCCTTCGGCTGGCCCGATGACTTCGTCGAGTTCGTTGTCGCACATCACCGTGGCGGCTTACCGGGTGGGCGCGGCCTCGACGAGATCTCCCGGCGCCGTCCTCTCGCGCTCCGCCGCACCGACCTGTGGGTCGCAGAGTCCGGCCTCGGTCGCCCGCTCAGCGTGTCGGCGGACCAGATCGCACACGTCGCCTTCCGCTGCGCGGGCCTACTCGCCGACCTCGGCGTCGAGAACCGGGTGGACGGTTGGGCCGTCGAGGCCTACCCGGCGGGGGCGCTGAAGCGGTGGGGACTCACCTCGCGCGGATACAAGCGTTCCGCCAACCGATCCGTGCTCGCCGAACTCGTCGACGCCCTGTGCTCCGCGGCGCCCTGGCTCGTTCTCGGTCGGCACGACGGCCTCATGCGTACCGACGACGATGCTTTCGACGCGGTGATCACCGCTTTGATCGCACGGGCTGCGGAACTGGGCCTGACCACACGGCCTTCGGCTGACGACCTCGCGGTCGCGCTGCGGGAGGGGTGGATTCACGTGCCCGAATGCGCGCTGGACTCCCTGGCGTGCGGATAGGCGCGGGACGCGAGCCGAGTCGCCCTGTCGCAACTCACACCAACATCTTCCGCATCAGCACTCGTGGGAATCCGTTCAACACCGAGGTCGTGTCCGCGGCCTTGGTGAACCCGTGCTTCTCGAACAACCCGCGGGTCCCGACATAGGCCATCGTGAGATCGACCTTCTCCCCGCGGTTGTCGACGGGGTAGCCCTCGATCGCCGGGGCGCCGTTGGATCGCGCGTACTCGACCGCGCCCTCGAGCAGCGCATGTGAAATGCCCTTCTTCCGGTGGCCGGGTCGCACCCGGATGCACCACACGCACCACACCGGGAGGTCGTCGACGTGCGGGATCGTGCGATTGCGGGCGAACGTCGTGTCTGCGCGCGGTGACACCGCCGCCCAACCCACGACCTCCTCTGTCTCCCCGCTCGTGTCATACGCGAGGACGCCGAGCGGAATCCCGCTGTCGCACAACTGCTTGACGAACTCGCCTCGCTGCTCGCGCTGCAACTGCTGGTTCTGCTTGCTCGGTATCCGGTAGCTGAGACACCAGCAGACGTTGGAGGTCGGCTTCTTGGGACCGACCATCGTCGCGATGTCGTCGAAGACGGTGGCGGGCCGGACGTCGATCGTCATGCACCCACTGTCGCGAGGCTCGTCCGGGATTTCAAGGGACAGAACCGGTCCGCGTTCAGCGGCTCGTTCTCGATCCGTACACCGTGCGATACCAGACGGCGGTGAGGATCTCGATGGCCGTCTCGTCGTCGGGGATCGACCCGGCGACCCCGCCCCGGACGGCGAGCCAGGACCAGCACGACGATTCGAGCATGTTGACCAGGACGGTCGCGAGCGGTTCGAGGGGGATGCCGATGTCGTACCCGCCGCGCTCGGCGCCGTGCAGGCCGGCGAGCACCTGCTTGATGCCGGCAGCGCGTTGCGCATGCCAGCGGTCGCGGAAGTCGTCGTCGAGCATCGACATCTGGAACAGGCCGATGATCTCGGGCAGGTACTTCTTGTAGGTGGTCCAATAGGCGGTCACGGCCTGGCGGACCCCGTCCTCGGGGTCGGTGTTCTTGCTGGCGAGCGAGGCCTCGACCACCTCGTTGCTGAACTGGTCCAGCAGCGCCTCGAGCAACTGATCCTTGTTGTCGTAGTAGTTGTAGAACGACCCCGTCGAGCGGCCCGCGGCCTGTGCGATGTCGGAGATCTTGGTGTTCAGGTAGCCCTTCTCGGCGAAACAGCGTCGCGCTGCGTCGAGGAATGCAGCCTCCGTTTGACGTCCCTTGTTCGTCGGCGGCACCGCGCACTCTCCTTCCGCGGGGCGGTTCATCTCATCGAATCACGCAACTGCGTCCGGTTCGCGGACGTCTCGTCGGAGACTGTGGCCCTTGTCATATTCTGAACCTGAATCTAGCATCAGAAAATCCGCGCGGGAACAGCCTGGGGAGGGACTCCGCGCAGGACGTCGCCTGTCACGCCCTCCCGACCACAGCTCAGGAGTGGAGCCCATGGAATCGTTCATCCAGCACCGGAAGGGCCGCACGCCGCGGCAGGTCCACCGCGACGTCGAAGACTTCAAGGACGACGAACTCGGCCGCTACGGCTTCACCGGCCGCACCGCGCACCTCTACCGGCGCAACGATCCGACGCAGTTCCGCGCGGTCGGGACCCACACCGGCGTTGACAAGTTCGTCACCGAGCTGACCCCGACCGATCAGATCGATCCGGCGGGCGAGCCGTTGCTGATGTTCTACAACGACGACTGCCGCATCTCGCTGAGCCGACGCAGCGAGGCAGCGCCGTTCTGGTTCCGGCCGGTCGACGGCGACGAGCTGTTCTTCGTCCACGAGGGCACCGGCTACTTCGAGACCGAGTTCGGCCGCCTGCCCTACCGCCCCGGCGACTACCTCTACATCCCGAAGGGCTGCACGTACCGACAGGTCCCCGACAACCCGTCGCTGCTGCTGATCATCGAGGCGGTCGAGGAATTCCGGGTGCCCGAGCCCGGTGTGCTCGGACGGTTCTTCCCGTTCGACTCCTCGCTTGTCGTCGTGCCCGAGGCGGAGGCCTTCGAGGGTGACGGCCGCGACGAGTACGAGGTCCGGTTCCGCCAGCGTGACGGCGAGACGACCCTGTACTACCCGTTCCACCCGCTCGACGTCGAGGGCTGGCGCGGCGACCTGTTCCCGTTCACGTTCAACATCGAGGACTACGACGTCATCACCTCGGAGTCGGTCCACCTCCCGCCCACCGTGCACCTGTTCATGCAGGCGACCGGCGTCTACGTCATGAACTTCCTTCCGCGACCGGCGGAGTCGCGCAAGGGTGCCGAACGACTGCCCTGGTACCACCGCAACACCGACTTCGACGAGATCGCGTTCTTCCACGGCGGCAAGCTGTTCGGCGTCGACATGCCGCCCGGCTTCATCTCCCTTGCGCCACAGGGCCTTCACCACGGCATCCCGGAACGGGCCCGCGAACGGTCGCGGCGCAAGTTCGACGAGTTCGACCGCGTCGAATGGAAGGTCATCGCGATCGACACCCGACGCCGCCTGATCCCCACCCCCGTGATGACCGGTTCGGCCGATTCCGCGGCCGCCGAGGTCCCCGAAGGAGCCCGCGCATGACGGCCACGCTGCCGCGTCACGAGTACGAACGCATCCCCTACCTCGTCGTCTTCGACGACACGTCGGCCTACAAGGACACCTACGGCGGGGTCACCGAGAGCGTCGTCCTCGAGAGCTACCTGCTCAAACCCGTTGGGGTGCCATCAAAGAACGTCATCATTTTCATGCACCCCATCGGCGGTGGCGCCTACCTGCCGATGACGAACGCGCTCGCGCGGGCGGGCCACCACGTCATCTACTGCAACAGCCGATACCGCGGCGTCGACAGCGCGCTGATCATGGAGAAGGTCGTCCAGGATCTGGGAGCCTGCGTGAAGGACGCCAAGGAACGCCTCGGCTACGAGAAGGTCATCCTGGCCGGCTGGAGCGGTGGCGGGGCGCTGTCGCTGTTCTATCAGCAGCAGGCGCAGCGCGCGACGATCACCGAGACCCCGGCGGGGGAGCCGCCGGACCTCACCCGGCTCGACCTGCCGGCCGCCGACGGCATGATGCTCCTCGCGGCACATGTCTCGCGCCACGGGACGTTGACCGAGTGGATGGACCCGTCGATCCTCGACGAGAACGACCCGGACAAGCGAGATCCCGAGCTCGATCTGTACAACCCGGACAACCCGAACCAGCCGCCGTACAGCGCCGAGTTCCTGGAGCGCTACCGTGCCGCGCAGATCGAGCGGAACCGGCGGATCACCGCCTGGGTGAAAGAGCAGCTCGCCGAGCTCCGCGGCCGCGGCGAGCCGCTGATGGAGCGCGGGTTCATCGTGCACGGCACCATGGCCGATCCGCGGTGGCTCGATCTCTCCGTCGATCCCAGCGATCGCGAACTCGGTTGCTACCTCGGCGATCCGCGCATCGTGAACATGGGACCGGTCGGTCTTGCCCGCTTCTCGACGCTGCGGAGTTGGCTGTCGCAGTGGAGTTACGACGACGCCAACGGCGACGGGCCGCGCTGTGCAGCCGATCTCGAGGTTCCCACGCTGGTCATCGGCAACTCGGCGGACAACGCGTGCACGCCCAGCCACACCAAGAGGCTGTTCGACGCGGTCGGACACCCGGACAAGACGATGCACACCATCGTCGGTGCGACGCACTACTACTCGGGCCGCGACCAGATCCCCAAGCTCAAGGAGGCGGTCGGGATCATCACCGAGTGGCTGGGGGAGCGCGGCTGGGCGAACTGATCCGTACCGGACCCGGCGCGTCCGAGATCCGCCCCTGATCTCCACCCTCGGCAGCGCAGCGGATGCGATGACGTCATCCGCTGCGCGCTGGAGGGCGGATTCCGGGGCGCTTCCCAGGCCCCGGCTCAGCCGAGCAGCTTCTTCTGCACCTTGCCCATCGCGTTTCGGGGAAGCGAGTCGACGAACCGGATCTCCCGCGGGCGCTTGTGATTCGACAGTTCGCCGGCGACGAACTCGATGAGTTCGGTGTCGGCCACCTCATCACCCACCACGTAGGCGACGATCCGCTGGCCGAGGTAGTCGTCGGGGACGCCGATCACCGCGACCTCTCGTACCGCCGGGTGGGCGAGCAGCACCGTCTCGATCTCGCCCGCCCCGATGCGGTAGCCGGCCGACTTGATGAGGTCGGTGGCGCGCCGGCCGACGATGCGGTGCATACCGGACGGATCGATGACGGCGACGTCGCCGGTCGCGAAGAACCCGTCGTCGAGCCAGGATTCGGTGGTCGCCTCCGGCCGGTTGAGGTAGCCCGAGGACATCATCGGTCCGCGCACGTGGAGGTCGCCGACGCTCTCGCCGTCGTGGGGGACGTCCTCTCCGCCTTCGCGGAGTCGCGTCTCGACCCCGGCCAACGGCAGTCCGACCCACCCGGGCCGTCGTTCGCCGTCGACGCGGGTGCTCACGGTGATGAGCGTTTCGGTCATGCCGTATCGCTCGACGATCTCGTGCCCGGTCAGGTCTCGGATCCGCTCGAAGACGGGCACCGGCAGGGGCGCGCTCCCGGAGACCAGCACCCGCGCCGACGAGAGGGTCCGGGCCGCGTCGGGGTCCGCGCCGACCCGGCTCCACACCGTCGGCACCCCGAAGAACATCGACGCCCCGGATTCGGCGGCCGCGGCATACCCCGGCGCGGTCGGTTTCACGGTGTGGATCAGCCGGCCGCCGCGTCGGAGCGGGCCGAGCACACCGAGGATCAGCCCGTGCACGTGGAACAGGGGGAGGCCGTGGGCGAGCGTGTCGTCGGCGGTCCACAGCCAGGCGTCGGCGAGCGCATCGAGTCCCTCGGCGATCGCGTGGCGGGTGATCGGCACGCCCTTCGGCAGTCCGGTGGTACCGGAGGTGTAGAGGATCAGGGCCGTTGAATCGGCGCGCGGTTCGGGGTGCCGGTGCCACGACTTCGCGTACCGGCGGACCGGGACGACGGGCAGGGTGGTCTCATCCGGGGCCGGACCGAGCCACGCCTGTGCACCGGAGTCGGAGAGGATGTGCTCGAGTTCGCGCGGCCCGGAGTCGGGCGGCACCGGCACGACGGGGACGCCGGCGATCAATCCGCCGACGACGGCGAGGACCGTCTCGACGGTCGGCTGCGCCAGAACCGCGACGGTTCGCGCTCCCGCTATCCGTTCGGCGACGGCGGTGGCGGCGCCGACCAGATCCTCGCGGGACAGGTGATCGTCGCCGATGCGGACGACTTCGGGATCATCCGGGGCTGTGGGGGTCAACGTCGGCAACAGCACTTCTCCAGGGTGCCATGTCGCGGACCCGTTTCCGCGGAAGCACTCTCGGCCCGCGTGGTCACCCGTCGCGGGCGAGTCGCTCGGCGCGTTCCTTGATGCCGCGGAGCATCCTGCGTTCCATGATCAGCGATCCGGGCTCCATCGGGATCATCCCGAGTTTCCTGGCGAGCCCCGGCAGACGAAATCGGTTGCGGCTGATCAGTCGAGTGCCGTCGCCGTGGGGCACCAGCGTGAACGACCACAGCCAGTTGCCGTCCGCGGTCAGGGTCGCGTACGCGCGGTTGGGTTCTGCGACGACGACTTTCGGAGTGCGCGGCGCATCACCGATCGTGTCGCCGACGACGGGGTGCTGGTACTCCGGGAGTATCCGGTCGACGCTGTGCATGTCCAGGCCGAGCAGGTTCTCGATCCAGTCGTGGGTGTACGCGCCGCCTCGCGGGGACGGTCCCATCTGGACGAGCCAAGGGTAGACGGCCTCCGGCGGCGCGTCGACGGTGATCGCCCGCGTGGCGATGCCGTCGGCGTCGGGGAGCAGTTCGTCGCCGGGCAGTGTGGCGGTCGCCTCGTCGACGGTCGCGCCCCAGGTCATCACCCACGGGCGGACGAACGCCCGGTAGGTCTCGGCGAGCGCCGCCACTCCGAGGAGGCCGGCTGCGAGTGTGAGCGGACGGGTCTTCACGTGGTCCTCCGTGCGGCGACAGGGATCGGTGACGCGGTGTGCGGGTCGCGGTGTCGAAGGGCTCGACGCCCGAGAACTGCGAGGGCGATCTCCACGAGCCGATCACCGCGATCACGGGCCGGCGGAAGAAGATCTGCAGCACCGTCAACTGTACGGCGATCCACGCGATGAGCGACGCGCCGCCGGAGAAGACCTCCGAGGACGCCCCGTCGCGCACGCGAGAGCCCGGGCTGTCGAGGTTCGTCCATACCGGCCGGCGCCGGTCGACGAGCCGGGAAGTGACCTCACCACTCCGGTCTCGGCCGTGGCCGACGCCGCGTCGTGGCTACAAGGGCACCATCGCGGGTGTCGATGCCGCTCCCTAGGGGCGCACCCACCCGTCGGCCATGAACTCCACCAGCAACTGCGCCTTGTTGCCGATGGGTCGTCCGGCCTCCTCGTAGCGCCGGACCACCCGCCGGTAGTGCTCGCGCACGGTGCTCTCGGCGATCCGGTGGATGTGCGAGGTCTCGCGGAGGGTCGCGCCGAGTGTGTAAGTCTTCAGGATCTCGCGCTCGCGCTCGGTCACCCGTACACGGTTGGCGGGTGCGGCCCCCGACGATTGCGCCGGTGGTCCGACGACAGTGGCCAGCGCCTGTTTCAGCGCCGTCTCGGCGCCGTGTGCGCGCGGCGAGATCCGGATCTGGTCACGTCCGACGAGACCGTCGCCGACGAAGACGGTCTGGACGTTCCGCAAGCGGGGTGCCCGCCGGACCAGGTTGAGGACCCCGGCGGACCGGACGATCAGCAGGGCGGGGTTGCGCAAGGTGGACAGTTGCGCGGGCTCGACCAACGTCGCGTCGTACCCGCAGCCCTCCACGAGGGCGACGAGCGCGGCGTCGTAGATGTCGCCTTCGGCGACCACGGCGACGGGTCTGCGGGCGGACGAGGATGGTGCCGGTGTGGGTGCGGAGGTCGGTGACGTCTGTCCGACCGAGGCCAGGTGAGACGGCACCGTGACCTCTGGGGTCTCGTGGGGTCGTTGCAGTTCGTCGAGAGGGGCTGACATCGATACGGTCCTCCTGTTGACACGGTTTGTCAGGAAACCGGCCTCGGACATCGCCGTGGGGCCGATCGACTCATGCCCCGAAGCCGTGATCGACCTTTCTCGCGATCATGTGCAGACGTCTGCGAATGCGTTCCTCCGCAGACTCCTACTTCTCCAGACTTGCGAATCAGATGTGGCATGTCACGTTTTTGCGACCTGATTGATAGGCAATGGATACTGACGCGCTCGCGAAATCGAGTTGCTTGCGTGATCACGCACGATCGACGCACTTCAGGCAAAATCATGCACATGCCGAATCGTCTGCGAGTACTGGTGGCCTCGCCCCTGGGCCACGTGGTGGCAGCTCCCCTCGAGTCTGCTCTGGACTCCGCCCACATCGCCGTGGCCACCGACGAGGACGAGTTCGTCAGGTCGGTCGTCGGCAACGTCAGGTTCGACGTCGTCGTCTCCGATCTCATCTGGAACCGGCCGGAGATGGAGTGGACCTTCGACGGACTCGACGCCATCGGGATCCTCGCCGAGCACGACCGACACGCGCCGGTCATCCTCGCCACCCAGGGGTACGGGTTGGAGCAGGACCACCTCGACGAGGCGCGACTGCGGAACGAGGTCGTCGGTGTCATCGCGAAGTCCGACGGGTTCGCCACACTGATGAACTCGATCCGGGCGGCGGCGCTGGGACAGTCCGTCGCCGAGAAGGTGGAGCCGCCGCGACGCAAGCCGCTCTACGAACTGCTGACCGGTCAGCGCGGGCACACCGCCGGCCGCCTGGCCGGCGCGATCGCATCCGGAAACGCCTCCGACGGCGCCAGTCTGGCACGGGCGGCGAAGGTCTCACCCAACACGGCGAACAAGGTGACGAGCCACTACCTGGGGCCGATCATCGAGGCGCGGGGCGAACATCCCGCGGCATCGCCGATGACACAGGCCGCCGTCTACCGGTGGTGCGGTCTGCACGCCCGCTATCTGATCAGTTGGTGCCGCCGGCACGGACATCCCGACGTGCTGGCCCCGATGCCGTGAGTTCCGAGCGGGCCGGGGTGAATCCGGGGTCGTGCACCGACCGGAGGAACCACTCGAGGATCTCGACCCCGGCCAGCGCCCCGGTCCCGGCGGTCACCTCGAGGCCGGGGATCGTCCAGCCGAGGCTTTCGAGTTCGCCGTGGCGCGGTCGGATCGCGAGATCTGCGTAGGAGAGCAGGTCGGTGTCGAGTCGGCCGTCACCCGCGGCGTGGAGCCGCGCGTCCGCGGCGAGCAGCTCGTCGTCGACGAGCCTGCGACGCACTTCCGCGACCGCCGAGGACTTGGTGAGCGCTCGCGGCGTCGTGTAGATCTTGCGCCCCTGCTGCGACGCGGTCCAGCCACGCCGCTCGCACCACTCCCGCCAGTCGGGGAGAAACGCCTCGGGCTGGGCGTCCGGTTCGACGACGAGGTAGCAGAACAGGTCATCGGCGGTACGCAGCGAACGCACCCACGAGTCATCGATCCGTCGGCGCAGTTCGGTGAGCATCTCGTCGAGGCCGGCACCCGACGCGATCACCACGCGTTCGATGTGTCGCCGCCAGTCGGCGTCGTCCTCGCCGTCGACGAGGATGCGGCCGCCGTTGCTCACCACCGCATGACGGAACGGGGCGCCGGGCAGCGTGATGCGCTCGTACTGCGCGGGTGACCGCGTGGTGGTCGGGACCACCGGCACCTCCGCGGCGAGCTGCGCGAGGAGTTCGACGGCGGTGGTGGTCATGTACGACAGCGGCCCGCCGCGGTAGATCTCGACACACACCGTGTCGAGGCGGGCGAACTGGTCGGCGCCCATCGCGGCCTCGGAGTAGATCAGCGTGCGGTCGAGGTCGGTCGCCACAAGGGCGCTCGCCGGACCGACACCAGCGCTCACGCGTCTTCCTTGATCAGTCCGACGCACGAGTACGCGAGGTCGGGAGAGACCTCCACCGGTACGCCGCGTTCGGCCGCGAGCAGGCGGATGTGCCGGTGTTCGGGCAGGTCGCCCTCGCGCACCAGGACACGCCACGGCACTCGCCGCAGGAGCACGCGCGTGGTCTCGCCGACGCCCGGCTTGACCAGGTTGACCGACGACAGCCCGTATTCGAGACGGATCTGTTCCACCGACCTCCATCCCGCCCAGGTCGGGGTCCTGCTCTCCGGCGTCATCGCGGCCAGGCGGTCGCGGACGCGGTCGCGAACCGCCTCGAACTCGGCGCTGACGGAATCGAGGAACTGCGCGGAGACGTCGTGTTCGGCGAGGTGCCGGTAGAACTTGGCGCCGTGGAACTCGCCGGGACCGATGTGATCGGCGTTCAGGACAGTGCGCGACACCAGTCCGGAGACCGTGGAGTTCAGGCAGGCCGAGGCGATGAGGAAGTCGTCGCGCGTGCCGTACAGCGTGGTGCACGATCCCGGGTCGGCGAGTACGGCCAGCTCGTCGTTCAGCCGCGGACGGTCCGGGAGTCGCGCGTACTCGGCGAGCGCCGCGGTGAGTTCGCGCTGGATGGCGCCCTTGCCGGTCCATCCGTCGACGAAGACGATCGACTCGCCGGAATGCCGGGCCACGATGTGATCGAGCGCCACGGTGTCGATCCCCCGGTCGCGCACGATCGAGATCGTGTAGTGCTGCGGCTCGATGCCGTGCACGGTCTGCATCCAACGCCGGATGAGGATGCCGACGGGGGTGCCGGCGCGGGCGAGGGAGACCAGGGTCGGAGCCGGAGATCGTTCGGCCAGAACGAGTTCCGAGACGACGCCGACCGCTTCGGCGAGCCGGCGTGCCGAGGTGCGGAGCGTCTCGTGGAAGAGTTGTCGGTACTCCGGGCCGGGTTGGTACTCGATCGGCAGCGACTCGGCGTAATGGGCCTGCCCGGACTGGATACGGCGCTCGCGCTCGCGAAGATCGCCTTCCAGCGCGACATCGGACAGATCCTTGAGCAGCCAGGTGACCTCGTCGGGTGCGTAGGAACCGAACTGCGGCCCGCACAGCGGCGGAGTCCGTGTGGCGTCGAATGCGGTCATCGTGAGATCTCCTGAGACGCGGGCGTCGCGGCCGCGTGCTGCGGGGCGGCGGGCAGGATCGTCAGGGTCACCGGATGCCCGGCGGCGGTGAGCACGTCGAGCAGGCCGCCGGGGGCGCGGAGGTCCGCGGTGTCGGCGGGTGTGTCGACGACCAGCACCACCTGCGGATCCGGGAACACGGCCGACGACACGTTGTAGACGAATCGCGGCGTTCCCGGGTCGGATTCCGGTGCGCGGAAGCGGAATCCGCGGCGCAGGGGATAACCGGGGACGTCGTGCACCTGGGCGGGGGACCGGGTCGTGGTCTGGTAGCCGGTCTCGAAACCCCGGCGTTCGATGCCCTCGGCGATGCACAACGGCGCGTACATGAGCTCTTCGTGACCGATCACCACGACGGGGCGGCCCGGCTCGAGGTGCGCGGTGATCGTCTCGGCAGCGGAATCGGCGGCGCGATGGAACGCCGCGGAGTCCTCGCGCAGGAATCCGTGCCGCCCCCCGTCGGGGACGTCGTCGGGCCAGTCGAGCTCGATCTCGGTGACCGGGGCGCGCTGTGGCGCCACCGGATTCAGGTCGTCGGATGCCAGCTCCCAGACCTCGTCGAGCAGCGTCGGCGGGAGCGACACCGAACCCTGGGCGAGACTGACGTAGGCGACCTCGACCCCGAGTTCGGCTGCGGTCTTGTCGCATTCGGCGCGTTGGTCGGGGGTGCGCATGTCCACCAACGATGCGACGACGAATCGCGTCCGGGGGTGGGACCCGATGACGGACTCGATCGCGCGGACGGCGGTGGTGCCGGTGGAGATCTCGTCGTCGACGAGGATCAGCGTCTCGTCGCGAGTGCCGGCGTCGAGGAACGCGGGGTCGCCGGGCTGCAGGAGGTGGGTGGTCGCATGGGAATGCCCTTCCTCGAACGTTCCCGACACCATCACCCCCGGCAGATGACGACGCGTCGAATGGAGATAGCGCGAGGCCGAGATCGCCTCGGCCACGCAATGGCCCAGTCCCGTGGCGGTCTCGGCGAAACCGAAGACCACGGCGTCGCGGGCGGCGTCGGTCCCGATCCGGTCGATGATCGCCGCACCGAGGTCGTCGGCGGCACCCCGCACGCGGCGGACAGGTGTCGGGATGTGCTTGCCGAGCACCGTCGACACGAGCAGGTGTGCGCGCCTGCGGTTGTGTCGGAGACCCAGAACGACGAGGTCGCGCAGCCGATGACCGGCGTGGCCGCCTCCCTCGGCGGTGACCTCTACACCGAAACGTGTGGTGACCCAGTCGGGTTCGCGTTCCGCTGGGGTGCCCTGAACTGTCACCGGGACACCGCTCCCTGTCGGGCGAGCGCGGTCAGCAGGTCCACGAAGGTGACGCCCTGCCGGGTCACACCGAATGCGGCGGCACGATCCATCACGCGCAGCGCCCAGTTCCGATGTGGCTTCAGCTCGTTCATCTTGTTCCGATACGACGACGCCCGCACACCGCCGGAATCGGCGGCGAGGATGTCGAGCGCATCGTGGTACTCCTCATGGGTCACCGCGGACAGGGCATGCACCGCCGCGACGTGGGCCGGATGGATGACGGTCTTGCCGTGCAGGCCGTTCGCGCGGTCGAGGGTGATCTCGCGGAGCAGTCCGTCCATGTCCCGGCTCACCAGTTGCTGCCGGAAGTACACCGCATCGCTCTCGCGGAACGGCGTGTGGCGCAACAGCGGCTGGAAGAGCCGCTCGTGGTCGGCGAAGTACTCCCACACCGGTCCGGTCACGATGAAGCCGGACTCGTCGCTGCGTCCGAGATGGTTGACGATCCCGGCGATCACGTCGGCGGCCACCCGTACGTCATAGATCGTGAGGTCACGGTCGCGGCGGATGCCGAAGTAGCCGCAGATGTCGGTGGCACCGATCCGCACGGCGAGCACGTTCGAGCGGAACGCGGCGAGGTGCGCCGCGATGGTCGCGAGTTCCTCGTCGCGTGTCTCGCGATGGACGACCGATGCGGACTCGAGCACCGGCATCAGCCAGAGATGCTGTCCCAGGGCAGAACTCGCCTGCCGGACCGCATCGATGGCCGCACCGGCGTTGGCAGAGCCGAACTTCGGGATCACGAAACCGGTGAGCGCGCTCGGAGCACCGTTCGCCCGGTCGCGCAATGCCTCGACGATCGACGGGATCCGGTCGACCGAGCGCGGGCGGACGAACAGCAGCACCGGGTCACCGGGATGGTCGGAGATCTCCTGCAACGCGGAGACGGCGTGGCCGATGGCATCGGCCTCCTCGTGATCGGCGACGGCGTCCTCGAGGTCGATCACCATCGAGACCACTCCTTCGGAGCGCCGCCTGCGGATGACGCCCGCGAGGTCGGGGCGCGTGGCCGGCACGTACAGCGTCGCGCCCAAACCGATCGCCAGCCTCTGTGCGGGCCAACTGCTGCGGTCGATCGGCTCCGGAGGGCGACAGAACAGGGACTCGATGACCGACTGGCCGAGATGATCGAAATGTCGGAGTGTTCCGGGTTCGAGTCGGGCGTGATCGTGGCTTGCGGCGATCGTCATCGTGCGGCCACCTGTCCTCTCATCCGGGAGATGATCTCGATGATCCGGTCGTCCACGGCACGCAGCTGGGTGAGGTAACCCCAGTAGTCGGGGTGGACGCGATCGAGGTCCCCCTTCGCACGCTCGATCCGGTCGGCCTGAGCATCGAGGACAGAACCCCATTCGTCAACCAGGGAATGGTTCACCGCGAACAGCTGGGCGTCGCGCAGACGGAACCGGACACGCTGCTCGGCCGCCTGCGGGTCGGCACGGACGTCGCGGAGCACCCGAACCCGTTCGAAGACGGCGTCGACCGCATCCTCGGCGACCGCGAGATCGTCGCGCGCGGCGTCGGCCTGCTGGATGGCCTGGTCAGGGGCATCGGCGAGCATCCTCCGGGCGTCGGAGATGGCGGCGTCGGCGTGCGCAAGGCGCTCGTCGACGGTGGTCTCGGTGTTTTGCAGGTCGGCCGAGCAGTCCGCGCTGAACTCGCGCCGCAGGATCGACAGCATCTCCGGCACCCGGGCCCGGCGGTTGGCGATGGCACTGCGTCGCGTTTCCACCGACCGGATGACCTGACGGGCCCGCTCGGTGTACGTCGGCGCCTCGGCCAGGACCTCTTCCAGGTTCGTCGCCGCGGCGATCACCGATCTCGCCGCGGACTGCCGTTCGGGCAGACCCGTGGCCTGCTCGAAGGTGCGCAGCGCCCGGCCGAGCGCGTCGGTGGCGTCGGTCACCGTCTTCAGTCGACCGAATGACGGACCGGCGTTCTCGAGCGTGGTCATCGCCCGGTTGGCCGCGACCTTGGCCTCGTGCTCCTTGGACTGGGCCGACTGCATGGCGCCGCGGGCCTCCATCAGGGCGGCGGAGTTGGCGTCGGCGAACCGGCGCATGGACGCCGTGACACCGCGCAAGTCGTGGGTCACCCGGTCGATGTCCTGCTGACGGATGCGTGCGCCTTCGGGCGGAGAGGCGATTTGGAGGTACTCGGCGGTGATCCGCGCGTGCTCCTCGCGCAGCGCCGACCACGCGGCCCGTAGGGGTGTGCGGGGATCGAGGGCGGCCGCTGCACCCACCGCCGGGTCGATGTCAGCGAGGACGGATTCGGACTCGAGGAACGCCGATGTCATTTGTTCCGACGATGCAGGTGGAGCGGAATTCGTGCGTGAATCGTTGCGGAACCAACGACGTACGAAATTCCCGGACACGCTCCGATGCTATCGGCTGGATTTCATCCGCGTCTGTGGCCGCAGCCACCGGCTCACGGCGGGGTGGGCACCGATCACGGCGGGTGCGCGGACGTGGCGTCGATTGGCTTACGTGGGGCGGTCGGCAGGCGGCCTCCCCGGCGAGAGAGGCACGTCGAATGCAATTGGTACAACGCTCCAAACGTGTGGTCGAGGCGAGGCTGAACAACACCGCGGTTCGTGCGTTGAGCGGATCGATGGTCGCCTATGAGGGGCAGGTCGCGTTCAAGTCGGCCGGCTTCGGTGGAGGCGACGGGGTGCTCGCCGGCCTGAAACAGCGGGCGACCGGTGAGGGCCTGTCGCTCATGGAGGCGTCGGGCACCGGTGTCGTCTACTTCGCGCACGACGCCGCGGAGACCACGATCATCGAACTGAACAACGAGACGCTGCAGGTCGAGTCCGAGCAGCTGATGGTGCTCAACGGGAACCTGCAGACCAACGTCACCTTCGCAGGCCTGCGCGGCGCGTCGTCGGGTCAGGGGTTGTTCACGACGACGGTCACCGGGCACGGACAGGTGGCGCTCATCTCCAACGGTGGGCCGCTGATCCACCTCGAGGTGTCACCGCAGTACCCGCTCGTGGTCGACCCCGACGCCTTCGTCTGTGCGCGTGGGCAATTGAGCCAGTCGTTCGTGACCGATGTGTCCTGGCGGTCGGTGATCGGCCAGGGCAGCGGCGAGGCATTCTCGCTGCGCTGGGACGGTACCGGCGTCGTGTCGATCCAGCCGGCCGAGCGGTGAGGGCGAGGTAGATCGATGTTCACCAAGGTCAACAGCAAGGTCGTCTCCGTCGACATCGGCCGCACCGGCCCCGTGGTCGCCCGCAAGGGCGCGATGCTCTTCTACAAGGGCGAGGTCCTCTTCCAGCCGCATCAGATCGCCGGCGGCGGGATGGGCGGCGGTATGCCGGGCATGGGGGCGATCGGAGGCATGGCCGGCCGCATGCTCGCCGGCGAACACGAGTCGACGATGATCGCGCAAGGCAACGGCGAGGTGCACTACGGCTACCGCGGCATCGAGGTCCACATCGTCGATCTCGGCCAGGTCGGCGGCACCATCCGCGTGGAGGCCTCGCGGCTCCTCGCCTACGGCGCGAACCTGCAGGCATCGGTGGTCTCGGTGGCCTCGCAGGGAGGCGGCGGAGGCGGCGGTGGCCTGTTCGGCGCGCTGCGTTCCGCGGCGGCGGGCGTCGTCACCGGACAGGGCATGTTCACCACCCAGGTGTCCGGTCCCGGACAGGTCGTGATCCTCGGACACGGTGGGGTCTTCGAGCTCGAGGTGTCGCCGCAGAAGCCGCCGGTGACCGTCGATCCGCAGGCCTTCGTCGGCGCGTCCGGCCAGGTCACCACCACTCTGAGATCGACGGTCAGTTGGCGCAACGTCGGCCGAACCGGCGGCGAGGCAATGCAATTGGAATGCGCCGGCCAGGGAGTCGTGTACGTGCAGGCATCGGAGGAGAAGCTGTGAGCCAACTCAACACCGTGTGGAGTCCGATGAATCTGCCGTCGGACGACAACGTTCCCGACAACAACTACTCGTTCTGCATCGACCTGAATACCGCGCAGCCGTGGTTCATGTCCAAGGGCGCGATGATCGCCTACTACGGGCAGATGCAGTTCACCGCGCTGACGCACGGTCTGCAAGGACAGCTGCTGCAGATGGTGGCCCAGCAGTTCTCGGCGCCGCTGTACCTCGGGGACTACGTCGTCGCCGAAGGCCAGGGAAAGCTGATCATCGGCGACCGCGGCTACGACATCAACGCCTACGACCTCGAGGACGGCAACCTCACCATTCGGGCCGCGAACCTCCTTGCGTTCCAGCCGCAGTTGTCGCTCAACCAGTCCATCGTGCCGGGCTTCCTCACCATCATCGGAACTGGCAAGTTCCTGGCGTCGTCGAACGGGCCCGTGATGTTCGTCGAACCGCCGGTGCGGGTGGACCCCGAAGCCCTCGTCGGGTGGGCCGACTGCCCGTCGCCGAGCCACCACTTCGACCAGGCATGGGTGAACAGTTTCATCGCCGCGGCCGGGATGCGGCTGGGCATCAACTCCGGTGAGGAACGCCAGTTCGACTTCACCGGCTCCGGAACCGTTCTCGTCCAGTCGAGCGAGAAGGTCCGCGACGACTCGACGGTGGTTCGCACCATCCAGGGGCAGCTGCCCGGTCTGTCGACCTCCGGTCTGCAACAGATCAACCAGCAGATAACCCAACAGCTCACCCAACACCAGGGCTGATTCCGCGACGGCAACTGCGCCGCAGGTCGAGATGGCCTGCGGCGCAGTGGTGTCTGCGGCCGGGGATTCGTCGGCTCGGCGACACCGTCGGTCAGCGGTAGGTGTCGCGTGGCGATACCTACTGCTGAATCGTCGTCGTTTCCCCCGGGCCGACGTCGTTGTCGGTACGCGGATACGACGAAGGGCCGGCGGGTCGAAAACCCGCCGGCCCCTCGAGGGATTGCAAGCCGTCAGACCGAAGCGGTCTCGTTCGCCTGCCGCTTACGCCGCACGATGCTCGACACGAGTGCCGCGACGATCAGGACCAGACCGATGAGGCCGGTGATGATCTCGGGGACGTGCGTGCCGATGGAGTAGAGCAGGATCAGTGCCAGGGCACCGATCGCCCAGTGGGCGCCGTGCTCGAGGTACTCGTATTCCGACAGCGTTCCCTTGCGCACCAGGTAGACGGTGAGCGAGCGGACGAACATCGCGCCGATGAGGCCGAGGCCCAGCGCGATGAGGATCGGGTCCGCGGTGATCGCGAACGCGCCGATGACACCGTCGAACGAGAACGACGCGTCGAGAACCTCGAGGTAGAGGAACAGGAAGAAGCCGGCCTTGCCGGTGGCCTTGGCCAGGTCGCTCGGACCGGAACGACCGTTGGACTTCTGGGCCTCCTGCTCTCCCTCGGACGAGTGCGCGAGTTCTTCGACCTCGTCCTCGACCTCGACGTTGAAGAACTCGCCGAGCCCGTTGACCAGGATGTAGGTGATCATGCCGAGCGCGCCGGCGATCATGACCGTCGAACGCTCGTCCTCGGGCGCGATGAACGACGCGGTGAGCACGAGCAGGCCGATGGCGATGACGACCTCGAGCATCTCGAGCTTGCCGATGCGCTCGAGCGGCCGCTCGATCCAGGTGAGCCAGGTGAGTTCCTTCTCCTCGAAGAGGAAGCCGAGGAACAGCATCAGCAGGAACATGCCGCCGAAAGCCGCGATCTGCGGGTGTGCGTCGGTGATGATCGTCTCGTAGCTCGGGTCGTTGGTGCCCGGGAAGTACGCGGCGTCACCCGGCGGCGGGTTCAGCGCGAGGTCGAGGGCCTCGACCGGGTTGAGACCCGATGCGAGCCAGACGATGACCAGCGGGAACACCAGCCGCATGCCGAAGACGGCGATCACGATGCCGATCGTCAGGAAGATCTTCTGCCAGAAGTCGCTCATTCGGCGAAGGACCGTGGCGTTGATGACCGCGTTGTCGAAGGACAGCGTGACCTCGAAGACACCGAGGATCGCGGTGAGGATCAGGGCCTCGACGCCGCCGTACAGGAACGCGACGACGAGCGCTGCGATCGTGACGACGAACGAGAGGCCGAATATTCGTACTACCACGTGATTGTGGCCTTTCTGGAGGAGCAGATGGACCGGCCGACAGCGTCGTCGGTGTATGTCATGACACGGAGATGCCGCACCCGTCGTGACGATGGGTGCGGCATCTACGAGGTGTGCTGCCGTTCAGTCAGGGTCGGTGAGGGTCAGACGTTGACGCCGAAGTCGCGGGCGATACCCGCGAGGCCGGAGGCGTAACCCTGACCCACGGCGCGGAACTTCCACTCGGCGCCGTGCCGGTACACCTCGCCGAAAACCATCGCGGTCTCGGTGGAGGCGTCCTCGGTCAGGTCGTAACGAGCGATCTCCGAACCGTTGGCGCGGTTCACGACGCGGATGAACGCGTTGCGCACCTGGCCGAACGACTGGCCCCGAGCGTCCGCGTCGTAGATCGAGACCGGGAAGACGATGGTGTCGATCTCCGGCGGAACCGAGGCCAGGTCGACGTTGATGACCTCGTCGTCGCCCTCGCCCTCGCCGGTCAGGTTGTCGCCGGTGTGCTCGATCGAGCCGTCCGGCGAACGGAGGTTGTTGAAGAAGACGAAGTGCTGGTCGGACAGGACCTTCTTGTTGGTACCGAGCGCGATGGCGCTGGCATCCAGGTCGAAGTCTGCGCCGGTGGTGGTGCGAACGTCCCAGCCGAGACCGACCGCGATCGCGGTGAGGCCCGGGGCCTCCTTGGTCAGCGAGACATTGCCGCCCTTGCTCAGGCTCACGCCCATGGTTGCGCCTTTCTGTTGGTACGTGGTCTGCATGCCGTCCGACGAGCCGGGATTGCCCGGGCACTCGGAGCGATCGACAACACTCTATGTGAAGGGTGTGTCACGGTCACTGCTTCAGACGGATGACCTGCGGTTTCGGCACGACTGCATCGAGTTGGAGGCAACGACCGGGCGCGGGACCGCCCGGTGGAGGTGGCACTGACCCCGCGGACCGACCCGACACCCCGGGGAGCGGCTGACGTCAGCGCACGTAACCGGTGAGCTGATACGTCTCCGGCGGCTTGACCACCGACGAGTACAGCGACACCTGCGTGAAGGCGCCCTTCTTCGGGGCGAACAGGTAGACGCCGACCGGGTACACGGCGTACTTGCCCGCGGCGCAGTTGGGGATGCACAGGTTGCGGTGTTCGGTGCCGTAGCCGACGGCGAAGGCGTCGGTCCACGCCAGCCACCGGATGTCCTTCACGATGATCCCGGCGTCGGCGCAGAAGATCGAGGAGAGCGTCCTGGGCTGGACCTGTTTCGAGCCGTCGCATCCGCCGACCACGGTCACCACGGGGGTCGGCGCAGGAGCAGCGGACGCCGGGACCGCCGTGCCGAACAGAGCGACGACGGCCGCAAACGCGGCGACCACGAGGATTCTGAAGCTGTTTCTACGCATGTGTCTCGCCTCCGAGATGCCGAGGTGGTCCCTGTCGGGCGCAAGACCCTCGATGTCGCATTCTCGACGGCTGGTCCCGGTCGCACCGGGGAATCCGCAGAGCACGGCACGGATGCGAACACGACGAAGCCCCGTCCGGTCGCTGGACCGGACGGGGCTTCGGGTGCTCGGAAAGCAGGTTACGAGGCTCAGGCCCCGATGATGAACTCCTCGAGCTGAGCGCGCGCGACGTCGTCGGCGAGCTGCTTCGGCGGGGACTTCATCAGGTAGGCCGAGGCCGGGATGATCGGGCCGCCGATGCCGCGGTCCTTGGCGATCTTCGCCGCGCGGATGGCGTCGATGATGATGCCGGCCGAGTTCGGGGAATCCCAGACCTCGAGCTTGTACTCCAGGTTCAGCGGCACGTCGCCGAAGGCGCGACCCTCGAGGCGGACGTAGGCCCACTTGCGGTCGTCGAGCCATGCGACGTGGTCCGACGGGCCGATGTGGACGTTCTTGTCCTCGACCTTGCCGGCGAGCGAGCCGGTCAGGTTGGAGGTCACGGCCTGGGTCTTGGAGATCTTCTTGGACTCCAGGCGCTCACGCTCGAGCATGTTCTTGAAGTCCATGTTGCCGCCGACGTTCAGCTGGTAGGTGCGGTCGAGGGTGACGCCGCGATCCTCGAACAGCTTCGCCATCACGCGGTGGGTGATGGTGGCGCCGACCTGGCTCTTGATGTCGTCGCCGACGATCGGGACGCCGGCGTCGACGAACTTCTGCGCCCACTCGGGGTCGGAGGCGATGAACACCGGCAGGGCGTTGACGAAGGCGACGCCCGCGTCGATCGCGCACTGCGCGTAGAACTTGTCGGCCTGCTCCGAGCCCACCGGCAGGTAGCTGACGAGGACGTCGACCTCGGCGTCCTTGAGGGCCTGGACGATGTCGACGCCCTGGCCGTCGGCCTCGGTGATGGTCTCGAGGTAGTACTTGCCGAGGCCGTCGAGGGTGTGACCGCGCTGGACGGTGACGCCGGTCGGCGGCACGTCGGCGATCTTGATGGTGTTGTTCTCGCTCGCGAAGATCGCGTCCGAGAGGTCGAAGCCGACCTTCTTGGCGTCCACGTCGAAGGCGGCGACGAACTCGACGTCGCGAACGTGGTACGGGCCGAACTTCACATGCATCAGACCCGGCACGGTGGAGTTCTCGTCGGCGTCCTTGTAGTACTGCACGCCTTGCACCAAGGATGAAGCGCAGTTTCCTACGCCCACAATGGCAACGCGCACCTTATTGGGCTCACCCATGGTCGGGCTCTCCTTCTTGTCGCGGCATCGCAGTCGTTCGCTGCGCCACCGTTGTTTTCACTTGCTCGGCAGTTCCGAGCCGTTTTCATCCCGGCTCGGCGTCGAGCTCGGTTCTTCGAAATCGTCATCGGATGGCCCGGGGTCGGTCGTGGACCCCGAATCGTCGTGTGACAGCTCGTCCCCGACGCTCTCCGCCCCGGTGGTGTCCGAGGTGAGGTCGTCGGAGTCGAACGGGCTGAAAGTCCCCTTCTCCTGACGGGAGCTCTCTGCCGCGATCAGTTCATTGAGCCAGCGGACCTCCCGTTCGCTGGACTCGAGGCTGAGCTGATGCAGCTGGCGGGTGTAGCGGTCGACCGAACGGTTGGACCGTCGCAGGAGCTCGCGCAACCCTTCGCGGCGTTCTTCGACCTGCCGGCGGCGTCCCTCGAGGATGCGCATGCGCGCGACCGCGGGGGTCCGGCTGAAGAACGCCAGATGAACACCGAAACCGTCGTCGGTGTAGTTCTGCGGACCGGTGTCGGCCACGAGTTCGGCGAACCGCTCGCGGCCGGCGTCGGTGAGTTGGTACACCCGACGTCCTCGCCGGACCTTTCCGCCCGAGGGGGCGTCGGCCTCGACGATGTAGCCGTCGGCCTGCATCCGGCGCAGGGTCGGATACAGCGAACCGTAGGAGAAGGCACGGAAGGCCCCGAGGAGGCCGGTGAGCCGCTTGCGCAGCTCGTAACCGTGCATGGGGGATTCGAGGAGCAGGCCGAGAATCGCCAACTCGAGCATCGGTCACCCCCCCTCGGTTCGTGTGTGCAGATCATGTCTCGGGGCGTTCTGACGGTTGGACATACCGCTCCGATGTATTCGCCAATGTATCGCACCGATATAACCGTGTCCACGACGGGTGGCGAAGGCCATAGACGTGCGGGATGTCGCGGCCGATCCCGATCCGCTGGACCCGACCGTCACGCCGACGACAAACGCGTGACCACGTACGCTTGAAACCGTGCAGCGCCAGATCGTCGACTACGCCCTCCAGCGGCGTGCTCGGCTGTCCGCGGTCCATTCCGGGCGGACGGCCGTCGCCGACGTCTGCGACGCGAGTCCTTATCTCCTGCGCGCGGCGAAGTTCCACGGGCGGCTCAGCGATGTGTTGTGCCCGATCTGCCGGAAAGAGCAGGTCACCCTCGTCTCGTGGGTGTTCGGCGAGCGGCTGGGCCAGGTGAGCGGATCTGCCCGCAGCAACGAGGAGATCGCCCGGCTGGCGACCACCGCCGAGGAGTTCACGGTCCACGTGGTCGAGGTGTGCCGGACGTGCAGCTGGAACCATCTGGTGCAGTCATACGTTGCCGGGCTGCCGCCCCGGTCCACGCGACGGACCCGGCGAGTGGCCAAGTAGCAGTGCGCCCACCAGCGGTTTTCCAGCCGTCGACGCGCGTGCTGTCACAGTGGAATGGCAAAGGCTTTGAAAAGTGGCCGGGGTCGGCGACGCGAGACGTCGCCGCGCCCGGTTGGAAAGGTGGACGATGAGCGAGGTACGCGGTTCTTCGCCCACGCCGCGAGGGACGGGTTCCCGATCCGCCCGCGGTGGTAGCAGCAGCGGTCGGGGCCGGTACTCGGCGGCCGCCGAGGCGGCCGCGCGGAACAAGCGTTTCGCCTGGGCACTGGGTGCGGTCGGCGCCGTCGTGCCGGCGATCGTGCTGGTCCTGATCGTCGCGTTCGCCTGGACCTATCTCACCGCCGAGATCCCCGAGCCGGAGGTCAGCCAGAAGGCGACCATCGTCGACACCTCGGGTCGTACCATCGCCGAGGTCACCCAGCCCGACGGCAACCGCACCGTCGTCCCGTACGACGAGATCCCCGAGGTGATGATCCAGGCGATCGTCGCCGCCGAGGACCGTGAGTTCTGGACGAACAACGGCTTCTCGCCGCGGGGTCTCTCACGAGCGGTCATCGGCCAGATCACCGGCGACACGTCCGCCGGCGGTGGTTCGACGATCACCCAGCAGTACGTGAAGAACGCGATCGTCGGCGACGAGCGCAGCTTCAGCCGCAAGTTCAAGGAACTCGCGATCGCGGCCAAGATGAACGAGCGGCACGGGTGGACCAAGGAGAAGATCCTCGAGGCCTACCTCAACACCATCTATTTCGGTCGGGGTGCCTACGGCGTCGCCGTCGCGACCCAGAAGTACTTCAACAAGTCGATCACCGATCCAGCGCGCGCGAAGAAGAACCCGCTCACCTTCGAGGAGGCGGCGCTGCTCGCCGGCGTCATCCGCGCGCCGTCCTACTACGACCCCGAGACCAACCCCGAGGCCACCGAGGCCCGCTGGCGCTACGTGGTCGACAGCATGGTCACCACCGGCGCCATCACCAAGCAGCAGGCGGCCGAGGCGAAGTTCCCGAAGACCGTCAAGCCGCGCGCCGACGCCTCCGACGTGACCCCGGGCCCCAACGGGCTCATCAAGCGGCGGGTGCTCGAGGAACTCGACACGATCGGCATCAGCGAGCGTGAGTTGCGCACGGGCGGGCTCAAGATCACCACCACGATCGACCCGCAGGTGCAGAACGCCGTGGTGCAGGCGGCCTGCCGGAAGAACAAGATCTACAAGTGCCCCAACGGCAAGCTCAACGGCGAGCCCGAGGACCTGATCGCATCCGTGGTCTCCATCGACCCGCAGACCGGCGGCGTCCGGGGCTACTACGGCGGGGACGACGCCGAGGGCTGGGACCTCGCGCAGGCAGGCCTGCAGACCGGGTCGTCGTTCAAGGTCTTCGCGCTGGTCGCCGCTCTCGAGCAGGACATCCCGCTGTCGAAGGTGTACAGCTCGGCTCCCTTCGAGGCCACCGGCGGTCTCGTCGTCGAGAACTCCGACGGCGAGAGCTGCGGTTCGTGCAACCTCGCGACCGCGATGAAGATGTCGCTGAACACCGTGTACTACCGCCTCATGATGGACCTCGAGAACGGCGCCCGCGACGTCGCCGACGCCGCGCATCGCGCGGGTGTGGCCGAGTCCTTCGGCAACATCGAGAAGACCCTGCAGGAGCCGAACGGCGAACCCGAGGGCGGTGTCGTGCTGGGGCAGTACCAGTCCCGCGTCATCGACATGGCCTCGGCGTACGCGACGCTCGCCGCGTCGGGCGTCTATCACGAGCCGTACTTCGTGCAGAAGGTTGTCGACGCGAAGGGTGACGTGCTCTTCGAGCGCAAGCCCGAGGGCAAGCGGGTCTTCCCGGCGAAGGTCGCCGACAACGTGACCGCCGCGCTTCAGCCGATCCCGGCCTACTCGAATGGCAACTCGCTGTACGACTCGACGCTCGGAGCGCGCCCGGCGGCCGCCAAGACCGGCACGGTCCAGCTCGGTGACACCCGCCAGAACAAGGACGCCTGGATGGTCGGGTACACCCCGCAGCTGTCGACCGCTGTCTGGGTCGGCACCAACGACGGCACTGCGCTGAAGAACTACAACGGCGCCTCGATCTACGGCTCCGGTCTTCCCGCGTCGATCTGGAAGGCGGCCATGGACGCCGCGCTCGAGGGCAAGGAGATCAAGCAGTTCCCCGAGCCCGAGGAGGTCGGCGGCGTGGCCGGTGTCCCGTACGAAGCGCCCGCGACGACCTACGCACCGGCCCCGTCGACCCGCGATCGCGGTCCGTCGTTGCCGACGTTCGACATCCCCGACCAGGGCGGTGACGGCAACCTGACCCTGGCGCCGGGCGTCACCATCCCGATCCCGGGAGCCCCGCGGGGCGGCGGTAACGGCGGTGGCGGTAATGGCGGCGGTGCCGGTGGTGGCGCCGGCGGAGGAACCGGTGGAGGAACCGGTGGCGGCGCCGGCGGTGGTGCCGGTGGCGGAACCGGTGGCGGTGCTGATGGTGGTGCCGGTGGCGGAACCGGTGGCGGTGCCGGCGGTGGTGCGGGCGGCGGAGGAGTCCCTGAACCGCCGATCGGCTGACCAGGACACCTCGGCTGACGCCGAACTCGCCTGGGACAGCCCGGTACCTCGCGCACCCGACACCCGCGTCGACTCCGAGCGTGTGCTTCCCACGCGCACCGATCCCCTCGTCCGTGAGGCGAGTTCGGTGGTGGGCGGACCGGTCGGCGCACATGCGGTCATCGGCCGCAGCCGTCATCTCACGCCCCTGCGCGTGCTGTTCGCGCTCGCACTCTGCGGGTTGATGCTGGGTTGGTTCGGAAAGGCGAGCTGTCTGCAACAGATCCCGGTCGCCGACAGCGCGGCGGGGGCAGGCGCCTCGATGCGTCTGGACTGGGACGATCAGCGGCAGTTCACCAACCTCTGCTACAGCGACGTCATCAGCCTCTACGGCGCGGAACGGCTGAACATCGGCGCGCTGCCCTACCGGGACTACTGGTTCCAGGAGGACTCCGACGGCGAGACCATCAAGCGGTACATGGAGTACCCGGTGCTGACCGGGATGTTCATGTACGGCGCTGCACAGCTTTCGCGAGGGTGGGTCTGGGCCACCGAGAACTGGGGAGTGCCGGGCGCCCTGGACGTGGTGCTGTTCTTCACGATCGTCGCGCTCGGCCTGACGCTGTTCTGGCTGGTCACGATCTGGGCGACCGCGCTCACGGCGCGAACCCGGATGTGGACGGTGTGGCTGGCGGCCCTGTCACCGCTGGTGTTCGTGCACGCGTTCACCAACTTCGACGCCATCGCCACCGCGGCGGTCGCCCTCTCGCTGCTGGCATGGTCCCGCGAGCGACCCTGGCTCGCCGGAATCTGCATCGGACTCGGCGCCGCGGCCAAGCTCTATCCCGCGCTGCTGCTCGTCGTGCTCGGCGCGCTGTGCCTGCGTAGCGGCCGGGTGCGCGAGTTCGGCGCCACCGCCGCGGCCGCCGCGGCCGCCTGGCTGCTGGTCAACCTGCCGATCCTCATTCCCTACCCCACCGGCTGGTGGGAGTTCTTCCGGTTCAACGCAGACCGTTCGGCCGACGCCGACACGATCTACCGGATCCTTGCCGACTCGCTCGGTTTCACATGGAACATCCACCATCTGAACGCGTTGTCGGTGGGCTTGACGGTGCTCGTCCTGGTGGCGGTCGCCGGGATCGGCGTGGGGGCCCCGCGCCGGCCCCGGGTGGCGCAGCTGGCGTTCCTCGCCGTCGCCGGATTCCTCCTCGTGAACAAGGTGTGGAGCCCCCAGTACTCGCTGTGGCTCGTGCCGCTCGCGGTGCTGGCGATTCCGCACACGCGGTTGTTGCTCACGTGGATGACCCTCGACGCGCTCATCTGGATTCCGCGCATGAGCCTCTTCCTCGACGCGGAGAGGCGGTGGCTGCCCGACCAGTGGTTCACCGTCGCGGTCGTCGTGCGGGGACTGATGGTGATCCTGCTGTGCGCGGTGGTGGTCTGGCAGATCTGGCACCCCGGAGACGACCTGGTGCGCCGCGGCAACGACGGTCGCCGGTACGACGACCCCGCCGGCGGTGTGTTGGATGCGGCGCCGGACCGCATGCGGATCAGTCTGGGGCGCAACCGGTCACGAGATCCCGAGCAGAGCCCGCCGGAGAGGGTCGCTGTCGCGGGGACCTGATCCCGCGCGCCGGCGCCCTCCCGATCTCGGAGAGATCCCGGTCCGACCGGAACCGATCCGGTCTCAGCCGCGTCCAAGGGACCATGAATCCCACCCAGCTCTCCGCCCCTGAAGATCTCTCCGACTGGTTGGCCGCCGGCGATCGTGCCGCCGAGTTGTCCGCCGAGTCCGTGGCCGTCGACGCGCAGTGGTGGTCGGAGGCCCTCGCCGAGTTCGATCTGCCGAATCCTCTGCTCGGCAACGAGATCGGACGCCGTGATCTCTTCGGCCTCGGGTCCGTCGCCGCGGATTCGCCCGACGACGCGATCGCGTTGCTGTGGAACGTGATCGCGTTCTGTCTCGGCCGGCGGAACTCCGACGGGCGCAAACGGATCGCCGCGGTCGCCGCCGACCGAAAGCGCATCGGTCGGCTCCTGCAGGAGGCGGCACTGGCGGCTCGGGAGGACCCGGGGGCCGCGTTCGCGATGCTGCGACCCGACAAGGGCGGCAACGTGATCGAGCGACTCGGGCCGGCCGGCTTCACCTGGTACCTGTACTTCGCCGGTGCGGGTGATCCGGAGCATCCGAGTCCCGTCCTCGAGACCAAGGTGGCGAGATCGCTACGGAGGGCCGGATGGAAAGGCCTCCGCGACTCCACCTGGACCGCCGCCGATTACGTGGTCTACTCCAAGCTCGTCGACCGGTGGCGCATCGAACTCGGTGTCGACCGCAACGACGTCGTCGTCAACGGGCTCTTCGCGATCACCCCGCCGACCGGCTGGGACCATCCGTGGCAGGCCTGGGAACGCCAGACCTGGGAGAAGGCGAACTGGGTGCGTGGTCCGTTGTCCACCGACGACCTGCGCACCGTCCACCGCTGGTTGCGGACCTTCTCGGCACTGGCACCGAGATCGGCCGAGGCGCAGTCGGAGTTCCGGGATCTGGGGAAGAAGATCAACGCGGCCCTCGACGGCGAGCCGGGCGAGATCCACGACGGGTTCGACGACGAACACGTCTACGGCGGCCACCTCGGCCGACGGTTCTGAGGGTTCGACGGGACGCCGGGTGGGTACCGTCCGGACATGAGTGAGGCAGACACGAGTGGGCCGGGCGAGAACATCGCGGACAGCACCGCCGAGGCGGTCGGCAAGGTGGGGGAGGCACTCGAGTACGTCGAACGTGCTCGCGGGCACCTGTACAGCTTCCACCAGCTCATCGGGCATGCGGACCTGCTCCTCGGCGAGGCCGTCGACGCTCTGCGGGAGGACGGGCACGAGGAGATCGCCGAGACCCTGCAGACAGAGATGGTCGGCCGCAATGTGCTCGACGGGCGCTGGACCTTCCAGATCATGGAGGAGTTCGACGACACCTATTGGCAGCCGTTCCGGGACCACACCGACCACATCCGCAACGAGCTGACCGACGGTGTCCGCCACCTCCACGAGGCGAGGATGAAGGAGAGCCGCCGTACCCATGGCCATCCGGACCACACCAGGGAGCCGCCGGGCACGGGCTCCTCCGACTCAGGCGGACATCCGTTGTAGGAGAGCCTCTTTCGCGGCGGGCCACTCGTCGTCGGTCATGGCGTAGAGCGCGGTGGTCCGCCAGCCGTCACCGAAGCGCCGGTGCTTGCGGAGCAGCCCCTCGAAGCGCGCGCCGAGCTTCTCGATCGCGGCGCGCGACCGCGCGTTGAGCTCATGCGTGTGCCACGTGATGCGAACGGCCCCGCACTCCTCGAAGGCATGGCGCATGAGCAGGTACTTGGCGGTCGGGTTGACGACGGTGCCCTGCACATCGTCGGCATAGAACGTGTAGCCGATGCAGACGCTGAGGTTGGCGGGGTCGATCTCGTAGAAGCTCGTCGAGCCGACGACCCTCCCGTCGAGGTTGTCGACGACCGCGAAGGCCACTCGCGACTCCGGGTCGGCGAGCGCGGTCTCGACATACCGGCGCGCGGAGGGGAGGTCGACCGGGACATTCGGCGACCACCGGAACCGAGCCGGGTCACCGACGACGGTGGCGAGTTCCGCGGCGTCGTCGAGGGTGAAGGCGCGCAACGTCACACGCTCGCCGACGAGGGGACCGCGCCCCAGCCACGAACTCATGTCAGGCTCTCCCCGTGAATGTCGGTGGGGCGGTGGTGGCTTCGACGCGGTTCGCGTCGATGGGGCGCCGCAACCTCGAGGCCAGCGGCTCGCGTAGCGAGGTGCGCGCCAACGTCGCGATCAGGTAGACCAGCAACGCCGCGTGCACCCACACCGAGCCCGCGACGCCGGTCAGGATCCACCACGGGAGCGGATCGCCTGCGTCGCGGATCGGGAACAGACGGAAGATCGTCAGGTCCAGCGCCACGTCGGTGGCCAGATAGATCACGATCACCTGCCAGCGGACCCTCATCAGCACGAAGAAGGGCAGCAGCCACAGCGTGTACTGAGGAGAATGCACCTTGTGGAACAGCATGAACCCGGCGAGCATCGCGCCGCTCACGCCGATCCAGGGGAAGATCCCGTCCCGCTTGTACACGCGCCATCCGAGGTACATGGCCACCGCGAACGATGCCAGGACCAGCAGCGGGGACAGCACACCCACCAGTGAGTGATAGGTGTCGGTGGTCCCGGTGAGATAGCGCAGGCCCCAGTACCAGATCGAATTCGTGTCGACGTCGGCCTTGCGCCGTCCCTGGAACGACAGCGCCGCCTTCCACCCCTCGAAGCCGAGCACCATGAACGGCAACTGGATCGCCACGACGGTCAGCACCGCCGTTCCGGCCACCCAGGCTGCACCGGCCCAGTCCAAGCCGCGCCGCGCGGCGTCCCGCACGTCGGCGGCACCGCCGGTGAGCACGTAGGCCGCCAGCGGCAGCACGAAGATCCCGGGATAGAGCTTGAGGCAGAACCCGATCGAGAGCAGGACCGCGGCGAGGATCGCGCTGGTGCGGACTCCGAGTCGCCGGCGGCCGGTGTCGGGGTCGGCGGAGGCGCCCCATGCCATCACCGCGATCGCCCCGACCGCGGTCGCGACCACCGGCAACTCCCAGTTGTGGAAGGAGTACAACACCAGCGGTGGCGTGGCCGCCCACAACAGCGCCCACCACCGGACCATCAAAGCGAGCATGACGGTGATCGCGAACCCGAACGGCGCGAGCAGGAGCGCCGACTGCGTGAAGAACGCGGTGTCGGTGTGGGCCCCGATCGCGCCGAGGTACATGAACAGGCCGGACAGCACCGGGTATTCGACGACGCCGCCGAACAGGGTCCCGTCGGGATTGATCCCGCCGTGGATGTACGGGAAGACGTGGTTGTTGATGTCGCGGCCGAGCCACAGGTACATCAGGTCGGAGTAGCAGGGGATGAGTCCGCCGTCGCCGGCCGGCCAGTTGCGGCTGCGGCCCTGCGCGTCGAAGGGGGCGCCGCCGCAGGCGACCTTGGCCTGGTAACTCCAGAACATCGTGGCGGCGGTCGCCAGCAGCGACACCAGCACGATCACCGCGGACTCGCCGCGACCCGACAGACGACCGATGCGCCGAGACGGGGTGGTCAGCGGCTCCGACATGGCCAACAGAGTAGGTCGTCGCGCTGCGCGGCGCGCAAGCCGCACCCGCCTGCACGCCCTGGTGACGACTGACCTGCGGTTTCGGAGAATATGCCCTGGTCATGTATCTTTGACAGGTTGCCGACGCAGGCGACCCTCCTGCCACGGACAGTCCGTGGCCGACCTAGCCCATAGGAGGTGATGTGGTCTTATGCGTCACTACGAACTGATGGTCATCCTCGATCCGAATCTGGACGAGCGCACCGTCGCACCCTCTCTCGATACCTTCCTCAACGTTGTCCGCCAGGACGGCGGCAAGGTGGATGCTGTCGACATCTGGGGCAAGCGCCGTCTTGCTTACGAGATCGCCAAGCACAGCGAGGGCATCTACGCCGTCATCGACATCAGCGCCGAGCCCGCCACGGTCAGCGAGCTCGATCGTCAGCTGAAGCTGAACGAGTCGGTTCTGCGCACCAAGGTCCTGCGGAAGTAGTCCACAGGGTTTCTGGAACGTCTGAAGACGTCGGTACCGGGTTCTAGGGTTGTCCTCGAATCCGGTGCATGTCGATCAGCGAGTGCCCACCAACGACCCAAGGGGAAACACACATGGCAGGCGACACGGTCATCACCGTCATCGGCAATCTGACCGCCGATCCGGAACTGCGGTTCACTCCGTCCGGGGCAGCGGTTGCCAACTTCACGGTGGCTTCCACTCCTCGCACGTTCGATCGTCAGACCAACGAGTGGAAGGACGGCGAAGCGCTGTTCCTCCGCTGCAACATCTGGCGTGACGCCGCGGAGAACGTGACCGAGAGCCTGACCAAGGGAACCCGGGTCATCGTGCAGGGACGCCTCAAGCAGCGGTCTTACGAGACCAAGGAAGGCGAACGCCGCACGGTGGTGGAACTCGAGGTCGACGAGATCGGCCCCTCACTGCGTTATGCCACCGCCAAGGTCAATCGTGCCTCGCGCGGCGGTGGTGGCGGTGGATTCGGATCGGGCGGCGGCAGCCGCGGCGGTTCGGGTCAGCCGGTGGCCGACGATCCCTGGGGCAGCGCACCTGCCAGCACCGCCGGATCGTTCGGCGGCGGGGACGACGAACCACCTTTCTGAACACTCTTGGGTTCACGCACGAAAGTGCCTGAGCCCGAAGGCAAGACTGGAGCAATACACACATGGCAAAGGCAAAGGCCAGCCGGAAGCCTCGCGTCGAGAAGGTCACCAAGACCAAGGCGTGCAGCTTCTGCAAGGACAAGAAGGCCGTCATCGACTACAAGGACACCGCGCTTCTGCGTCGCTTCCTGTCCGACCGCGGCAAGATCCGTTCGCGCCGCGTCACCGGCAACTGCGTGCAGCACCAGCGCGACATCGCGGTGGCCGTGAAGAACTCGCGTGAGGTGGCCCTGCTGCCCTTCACCTCGACCAGCCGATAAGCGGAAAGGATCAGTTGACATGAAGCTCATCCTCACCGCCGCCGTGGAGAACCTCGGCGAAGCCGGCGACATCGTCGTGGTCAAGGACGGCTACGGCCGCAACTACCTGCTGCCCCGCGGCCTGGCCATCAAGGCCACCCGCGGTGCCGAGAAGCAGGTCGAGGGCATCCGCCGGGCGCAGGAGGCCCGCGAGGTCCGCGGTCTCGAGCACGCCAACGAGCTGAAGCAGGCCATCGAGGGCCTGGAGAAGATCTCGCTGGACGTCAAGACCCACGACTCGGGCAAGCTGTTCGGCTCGGTGACCGCAGCAGACGTCGCCGGTGCCATCAAGTCGGCCGGCGGCCCCGTCGTCGACAAGCGCAACGTCGTCCTGCCCAAGGGACACATCAAGTCCACCGGCAGCTACCCGGTCACCGTCAACCTGCACCCGCAGGTCGCCGCGACCGTTCAGCTGGACGTCGTCGCCGCGAGCTGACGCACCGCATCTGACGCAACAGGGCCGGGTGGAAGAGATTCCACCCGGCCCTGCTGCATGTCCGGAGTCCTTCTGTGCGGGTCTACTTCGGTGCCGGGGGAGAGGCGGGCAGCTGATTCCAGTACTGGAGCCTCGGCGGCAGGTAGCGCGGTGCCGGGTTCGGGCTGTGGGCGACGGCGCTGGTGCCCGGTCCCAGGGTGTCCCAGGACGGGAAGAAGAACTTGTGCCACGCAGGCGTGAAGATCAGCGCCCGCGCGCCGGTGCGGCAGGCGACGACGTCGGGGCGTGGGACGGTGCACGTGACCCCGGCGATCGTGACGCACTTGCCGACCCCGAGTACCGGAGGCCGGAAGCCGGCACGCGACCCCCAGTGGTAGGTGTCGTCGGGCATCACCCACCAGGGGCCCTGTTGGTCGCCGGCGATCGCGGCTCCCGACGCCCCGCGCGGAGCGGTCGCCGAATGCCCCTTGCAGCCGACGTAGCGGTAGCCCTGACCGATCTGGCACATCCACCGACCGGCGGTGAAGAACGATCGGCCGTTGTCGGCGTAGGCGAGCGACCGATAGGTCGTGGGATCGACGGGTTGGTAACGGGCGAGATCGAACTCGACCGGGAGAGTCGGTCCGGCCGGTGCGGCTACCGCCGGCGGTGCCCCGATCGCCACTCCGCCCGCCGCCACGAGTGCAGCGAGCGCGCCGACCGTTCTGCGGATGATCCGGCTTCGCAACCCCAACCTCGACACGTCGGCAATTGCATCACATCGCCGGTGTCTCCGTCTGCGATCCGGCGACAAGTCGACGGCCAGGGCCAGGGGTCGCGGCGCGCGGACCAGTGGTAATGAGAGTCACTCAAAGAGTTCACCGAATGATCCACCACAGAGGGTGGTGGGAGCGGACGCAACACGCCCAAGGTGCGACGCGCCGATGAGCGACAAAGAGTTTTCAGTTTCTTGATTGTGGAAACATCTCAGACCCCTGACCTGGGAGTTCAGTGTTGTACACACCTGAATTCCCAAGGTTTTCCACAACGGCTGCACAAACGCTCCCCCGTCCACTCACACCCCGTCCACAAGTCCTCCCCAGATTCATCAACAGGTGGGTTTGAGTCGACGCCACCGACCCCCTAGTGTCACGCGACAGCGTCTCCGTTCGTCCGGAGCACGACGCCGTCGGTGGATGTCGGTGCGACCGGATAGGAAAGAGACAGACATGCATGAGGTCGACACCGGGGACTCGCGAGGTGGCCAGCCGGGGCCGACACCACAGAGGTCGTGTCCGTCCCTGTGCAGGGGGATGGATCGAGCGTTGCGAGAGGTTAGACACGCGTGGCTGTTGTGGATGACCGCGGGCACGGTCCCGCCGCTGGTGACCGGAACAAGAGGAAGGGCCGCGACGGCGACGTCCTCCCGGCCGAGGACTTCGGTCGTCAGCCACCGCAGGATCTCGCCGCCGAGCAGTCGGTGCTCGGCGGCATGCTGCTGTCCAAGGACGCCATCGCCGACGTCGTCGAGAAGATCCGCACCCAGGACTTCTACCGTCCGGCGCACCAGGCCATCTTCGAGGCGATCCTCAACCTGTACAGCAAGGGCGAACCCGCCGACGCGGTGACCGTCGCCGCCGAACTCGAACGCGCCGGGGAGCTCAAGCGCGTCGGTGGCGCGCCGTACCTGCACACCCTCATCTCGACGGTGCCGACCGCCGCCAACGCCGGCTTCTACGCCGAGATCGTCGCCGAGAAGGCGATCCTGCGCCGCCTCGTGGAGGCCGGCACCCGCATCGTCCAGTACGGCTACGCCGGCAGCGACGGTCAGGACGTCGCCGAGGTCGTCGACCGTGCCCAGGCCGAGGTCTACGAGGTCACCGAACGCCGGCAGGCAGAGGACTACGTCCCCCTCGAGGAACTCCTGCAGCCGACGATGGACGAGATCGACTCCATCGCCTCGCGCGGCGGCATCTCGCTCGGTGTGCCCACCGGCTTCGCCGACTTCGACAAGCTGACCAACGGCCTGCATCCCGGCCAGATGATCATCGTGGCCGCGCGACCCGGCGTCGGCAAGGCGCTCGCACTCGACACACCGCTGCCCACTCCGACCGGCTGGACCACCATGGGCAAGGTCGCCGTCGGAGACGAACTGCTCGACGCGCACGGCCGGCCCACCAAGGTGGTCGCCGCCACCGAGGTGATGACCGACCGTCCGTGCTACGAGGTCGAGTTCAACGACGGCGCGGTCCTCGTCGCCGACGAGCAGCACCAGTGGGTCGCCGAGATCGACGGTGAGCGCCAGCTCGTCACCACCGGAGGCCTGCGCGCACACGTCGGCTGCGCGGTCATCCGCAACACCAAGCCACTCGACCTGCCCCGAAAGCGATTCGCCTACGGCCCCTACACCGTGGCGGCACTCGCCGGGATGGCATTCGACGATCCCGAGATCGGGATGCGCATCGACGCCGAAGGGCCTGTCGACGTCATGACGCTGATGGCCGACCTCGGCGGCCGCATCCCGTACGAGTACCTGCGCGGGTCGGTCGCTCAGCGTCGGGCATTGCTCGCCGGCATCCTCGACGCGCGCGCCACCGTCGACGACGACGGCTGGATCACCGTTCCTGCGGCCACCCGTCACATGACGGCCGTGATCGCGGACCTCGTCGCGGGACTCGGGTACAGCTACAAGCGTTCGGCGACCGGATGGCTCCGCGTGGACGCCGACGACGACGTCTTCACCGTCCACCACAAAGCGGTGCGGCACAAGGAACTCCGCCGCAAGGCCGGGGTCCGCCGAGTGGTCGCGGTGCGGCCGGTCGACTCGGTGCCGGTGCGGTGCGTGCAGGTCGACAACCCCGAGCACATGTACCTCGCCGGCGAGGCCATGGTCCCCACCCACAACTCGACGCTGGCCATGGACTTCCTGCGGTCGGCGGCCATCCACCACAATCTGCCCGCGGCCATGTTCTCCCTCGAGATGAGCAAGACCGAGATCGTCATGCGCCTGCTGTCGGCGGAGGCGAAGGTCAAGCTCGCCGACATGCGTGCCGGCACCATGAGCGACGACGACTGGACTCGACTCGCCCGACGCATGGGCGAGATCTCCGACGCGCCGTTCTTCATCGACGACTCGCCGAACCTGACGATGATGGAGATCCGCGCCAAGGCGCGTCGCCTCAAGCAGAAGCACGACCTGAGAGTCCTTGCGGTGGACTACATGCAGCTGATGACGTCGGGCAAGAAGGTCGAGTCCCGTCAGCAAGAGGTCTCGGAGTTCTCGCGTCAGCTCAAGCTGCTGGCCAAGGAGCTCGAGATCCCGGTGATCGCGATCAGCCAGCTGAACCGTGGGCCCGAGCAGCGCACCGACAAGAAGCCGCAGGTGTCGGATCTCCGTGAGTCGGGTTCGCTGGAGCAGGACGCCGACATGGTCATCCTGCTGCACCGTCCCGACTCCATCGAGCGCGACGACCCACGTGCCGGCGAGGCCGACATCATCGTCGGTAAGCACCGTAACGGCCCCACGGCGACGATCACCGTCGCGCACCAGCTGCATCTCAGCCGGTTCGTGGACATGGCGCGCGGTTAGTCCGGCGCGACGCCCGAACTGGCTGAGCTCTTCGGGATCAGCGGCCCATATAGGCCCGGATCTGCTGTTCCTTCGTCTTGAGCATGCGGGCGCCCTCATTGGACATCTGTGCGATCGTGCGGGAGTTCCGCTCGATGTTGCCCAGGAGTTCCTCGAAGTTCTTCCGCACGGGGTCATTCCACTGGGTTCCGTTGAGCTGGGTGCGGACTCGTCGGGTCGCGTCTTGGACCGACTTCTCGAGCCGGGTCAGCTCCTGCGCCATACGGGCGAGGGCAGCGGGGTCGGTGTTGATGGCCATCTGCATAACCCGCGGCACGCGCGACCGGTAGCAGTCGTTTGGCGGTGATCCGGCCGTGTGATCGCTCGACTCGCTCAGCGACCAGCTCGGCAACGGTGTCGTAGTTGCGGGCCCGTACCTTGCGATCTGGTGGTTGATCGTCGGCCTCGAACCGGTCGACCACACGCTTGACGGTCTTGTGGGTGGTGCCGCACACCTCGGCGGCGGCGCGATAGCTCCCGAGTTCTCGGTAAGCAGAAATGAAGTCCATACGGTCCTTCGCAGACTTCAATGGAACTCCCAGGCGGTGACAGTGATCGGTTGGCACCTTCACCGTCATCGCCTGGGCCCTCAGTTCCGGGTCGACACGACGAACACAGGGTGGGGACTTTTATCTGGCCACCAGCGGGGACCTCGACCTGGCCACCAGTGGGGACTTTCTCATGGCCATGGACACCCGGTGATTTCCTGATCGCGGAGATCATGCGCGAAGCGATCCTGTCGGATCACGATGCGAACCCTGAAGAAGTACCATTGGCCCGGCAACGTCCGTGAACTAGTCGACACTCTCAATCACGTACTTCGCGCCAAGCCCGCGGGAACGATCGCAGTAGCTGATCTGCCTTCAGCGCTCAGCTCCGCGCCTCGCCGGACGATGACGGCAATGGAAAGAGTCGAGCGCGATGCCATAGTGGCTGCGCTACGGGACAGCGGTGGCAATCGCGTCGCCGCCGCGAAGTTGCTGGGGATCGCGAGGTCCCTCTCTCTACCGCAAGATCGACACGTTCGGCATCCACGTGTGATCGCGCAGAATGCGGTGATCCGAGAGTCGTCCTATGGCCTTGCGTCCGGTAGCGGTGACTGTCGGGAGGTGCAGTTGATTTCATGCCGGAGAGCAGGTTTCCGACGCACCAGGTCTGATCGCAGGTGCTCGGGTAGTGCAGTCTGCCCGGGGAGGTGGGTCAAGTCCCAGGTAGTGGTGTAACTCGTTTCTGATCCTTCGTCGGGCTTTCAGGCAGGCAGTTCGATCAGCGGGTCGGTAGTGGCCTCCGGTGTTGTGGTGGTGTCGGTGGTCAGGGTCAGTCGACATCGGTTGAGGACCTCGAGGCCGAGGTATCGGCGGCCTTCGGCCCACTCGTCGGTCTGCTCGGCCAGGACCGCGCCGATGAGTCGGATGATGGCGTCACGGTTGGGGAAGATACCCACAACGTCAGTGCGGCGGCGGATCTCGCGGTTGAGTCGTTCGGTGGGGTTGTTGGACCAGATCTGTCGCCACACGTCATCGGGGAAGCCTGTGAAGGCCAACAGGTCCTCTCGAGCGTCACCGAGATGGTCAGCAACCTTGGGGAGTCTGCCTTCGGTGTATTCCAGGAGTCGGTCGAACTGCTCGTGCACGGCGGTGGCGGTGGGCTGGTCATAAACGCTGTGCAGCATCGCTTTGACCGCCGGCCACATGGACTTGGGGCACACCGCCATCAGGTTGGCCGCGTAGTGGGTACGGCACCGTTGCCACACGGCGCCGGGCAGGTTCGCCGCGATCGCCTCGACCAGTCCGGCGTGGGCATCAGAGGTCACCAGACGCACCCCGCCCAGCCCGCGGGCGACCAGATCGGCGAAGAAGGTGTTCCAGGAGGCTTTGGTTTCGCTGGTCGCTACTTGCATGCCCAACACCTCGCGGTGGCCATCGCCGTTGACACCGGTGGCCAGCAGGACAACGGCTTTGACGACCTGCTTGTTCTCGCGGACTTTGATCGTCAACGCATCGGCGGTGACGAAGGTGAACGGCCCGACCTCGTCGAGGCGACGATGGCGGAACGCTGTGACCTGTTCGTCGAGGTCGGTGGCCATGCGTGAGACCTGTGACTTCGACAGCGAGTCGATGCCGAGAGTTTTGACCAGCTTGTCCATCCGGCGGGTCGAGACTCCAGCGAGGTAGCAGTCGGCCACGACGGTGATCAGTGCTGACTCGGCCCGCTTGCGGCGTTCGAGGAGCCACTCGGGAAAGTAGCTGCCCGAACGTAGCTTGGGAATGGCGACGTCGACGGTGCCGACGCGGGTATCCAGTGGCCGGTGGCGGTAGCCGTTGCGGCGGTTGGTGCGCTCTGGTGTGCGTTGGTTCCATTCGGCTCCGCAGACCGCGTCGGCATCGGCCGATAGCAGCGCGTTGATCATGGTTTGCAGCAGTTCACGCATCAGATCTGGTGACGCGTCTGCGAGGGCTTGGCCAAGAAGGCCTGCAGGGATGCTCCTATAGATGTCAAGCAGCCGTCTCTAAAGATGCTGCTGAGCTCTTCAGCGGGTCTGTTCGATGGGTGACCAGTCGGTACATCTCGCGGGCGATGGCGCGTTTGAGACAGCGGATGATGTCCTTCTTCGTCAGTCCTTCGGCGGTGCGCTTCTGGACGTAGGCGCGGGTCGGCTCGTGGTAACGCATGCGAACCAGTGCCACGGTGTAGAGCGCATTGTTGGCGGCGCGGTCGCCGCCGCGGTTGAGTCGGTGCCGGTGCCGCTTGCCTGAGGATGCGGGAACGGGCGCCACCCCGGTCAGGTGGGCGAAGGACGCCTCGGACCCGAGTCGGTCAGGGTTGTCGCCAGCGGTGATCAGCATCTGTGCCGCGACCTGGACACCGACGCCGGGCCGTTCAAGCAGATCGGGCGCAGCTTGCTGGGTGAGTACGGTGAGCCCGCGGTGCAGTTCCTTGATCTCCTCATCGAGGTCCGCGTGACGACGCGCCAGTGAGCGGAGCGCCTGCTTGCAGGCGATGCCAGGATCCGTGAGGTCGGCTCCGGGTCGAAGCCGTGCCAGAGACTTGATCATCTTCGCAGTGGGCAGCGGCTGCATCTGCTCGCGCAGGTTGGCCGGCCCATTCACCAGGAGTGCCCGGATCTGGTTGATGCACTGGGTCCTGGCCTTGATCGCAGAGCGCTGCGCCAGGCGCAGGCACCGGATCGATTCAACGATGCCGTCCCGCGACTTCGGAGTTCCGGCCGCGCGTCCTGACGCCGCCGCCCGAGCCGCCGCGTACGCGTCCAGCGGGTCGGACTTGCCCTGCGAGCGTCGCGCAGATCGGTCCGGACGGTCGACCTCGACGACGGGAATTCCAGCGCCGGTGAGCACCCGCGTGAGCCCAGCACCGTAGGAGCCGGTGCCTTCGACTCCCACGCTCACCAGCTGGCCCCAGCCGAGCAACCAAGACCGTAGAGATTCATAGCCGACAGGCGTCGCCGGAAACTCGCGATCGGCCAACTCGCGACCGAGCCGGTCGACCACGGCGGCGTGATGCGTGAGCGCGTGGGTGTCGACTCCGCCGAAGACTTCGGGGGACGAGAGGTGGTCTGTCATCGTGGTCTATGCCGCCTTCCAGTGCCAGCTACGGGGACAGCACGCGCCCGGTCGAGCAAAGCGGACAAGACAGTGATGGGGCTTGTGCTCAAGCTCCTATGAGGTCACGCCGCTCGTCCGGTCGCGTGCGTGGCATCCCCGGGCCTGAAGATCGACGAATCCCATGCAAAGGCAGTCGCTGACGCCCGTCGA
>NZ_BAOQ01000026.1 GCF_000344155.1 Gordonia paraffinivorans NBRC 108238
GCCGCTGAGGCCTTCAACGAGCAGCTATTGTTGCTCCAACAAGCCGGTGTTGCATCGACTGGTTGAGCCCGGTCAATTCCGATCCCGCAGATTTGTGTCGGCGCTCGACCGGCACGGCCTGGTCGGGTCGATGGGGGCGGGTCGGAGCCGCGGGTGACAACGCCGCGATGGAATCATTCTTCGCTGTGCTGCAGCGCAACGTCCTCGACCGGCAACGCTGGACCACCCGTGAGCGGCTGCGGATCGCGATCGTCACCTGGATCGAACGCACGTATCACTGTCGGCGCCGGCAAGCCCGCCTCGGCCGGTTGACCCCGATCGAATACGAGACCATCATCAACACAGCCGCCTCCGCGGCATGACACCGAAACTGTCACCTGATGGTGCAGCAGTCCCGGGTTACACCACTACTTGGGGCTTGACCTATAAGGGCTCTTCGAGCTTGCACGGGCAATGTCTGGTCAGGGGTTGTCGGCCGGGACGTCGGCGATGCGACCCGGTCGGTGGTCGAGGTCGCCGCCGGTTCCGGCGTGTCGTGGACGACCGCACGCGCCGCGTTCATCGAGCACCCCCGACCTGGTGCTGGGCACCCTGCAACCGGTAGAGGTCCTCGGGGTCGACGAAACTCGCCGCGGCAACCCCCGCTGAGTCCGTGGCAGCGGCGGACGGCGCTGGGTACGCACGGATCATCCAAGGACTGGTGCTCGTTGTCGGACATGGTTGCCGAGTACCCAGCGCGTCGGCGCCCTACACAGGTGGCCGTCCTCGGCACTCGGCAACCCGATCCGGAGCCGGGGAGAAGTCGGGTGTTTGGGGTGCCGGTAACCGGGGAAACCGGACGTGACCGTCCCCGACACCCGATGGGTGGTGTGTGAGAGTCCATGTCACAGGAACAACCGTCCGGATCGACGCCGATCGAGCCCGCGGAGACCGGCTCGTCGGTCTCGTCTCCCGACGACGCGCGGCGCACGGTCGACGAGCTGGAGGAAGAGCTCGTGGACGAACCCTCCGAGCGCGACAGAGAAGCGGAACCGGCCGCGACCGAGGACGACAAGAGTGACCTGGCGACCCCGGCCGTCGGTGAACCCGAGCCACCGGACTGATGCGTGACCCGACCGCCGTGCCGGAACGGGAGCGAACCCGTGAACGCGAAGGGGGAACGACGATCGCAGGACTGCGCATCGTGGCCGAACACGGCCTGCCCGAGGATCTCATCGGCCGAGCCGAGGACCGGATCCGGCAGATCGCCGACGCTTACGACCTCGAGTTCCGGGGTGTCACCGTCACCCGTGAGGTGACCCTGCAGGCGACGCCGCGGGGTGACCTCGAGACCGTCTGGGGCGCTGCTGATGCCGGCGACGAGGTCATCGTGTTCGTCACCGAGATGCCGCGTCTGTACGCGTCGGGTCCGGAGGCGCCGCTCCTCGGCAAGCGGTCGCGCAACAGCGTGGTGATGGCAGAGCTCGACACCGGCGGCAGCGCGGCCGTGGTGTCGCTGCCCGCCTTCGGCGCGTTGCCGAGGCGTCGCTTCCTGTCGGCCCTCGAGGCCGTCATCGAATCCCTGAAGGGCGGTACGCCAGACCCCTTCACCGGCCGCCGGGGTCTGGCCGTCGTCCACGAGGACGAGACCGATCACGTTCTGGCCGTGGGGTTTCGCAACCGGCTGCGCCTGACGGTCGGGATGGTGCGGGGCAACCGGCCGTGGCGCCTGATACCCACCTTGACGGGCATGACGGCCGCGGCCGCCGCCGCGGCCTCGTTCGGTGTCTTCTTCTCGACGATCTGGTCGATGGCCAACGCCCTGAGCAGCTGGCGCCTCGCCGCGATCTCCGTGCTCGCCCTTGTCCTCGCGTCGGTCTGGCTGATCGTGAACAACCGGCTGTGGGAACGGACTTCGGTGACGTCGACGCCGCGGGCACGGCTCTACAACACGGCGACGGTCTGCACTGTCGCATTCAGTTGGATCGTTCTGTACGCATTCCTGTTCGGCGCGACCCTGGTCGCCGCGATGATCGTCATCGACGAGTCGTTCCTGAGCTCTCAGTTGGGATTTCCCGCGGAGTTCCGCAGTTATGTCCACCTCGCCTGGCTGGCGACGTCGATGGGTGTCTTCGCGGGCGCGCTGGGCTCCAGCGTGGACAGCCACGACGACGTGCTGCGCGCCACCTATGGTTACCGCGAGCGGTTGCGCCGCCAGAAGTCCGAGGGACCCGAGAACTCGGGATGACCGGGTCCACCCGGTGAGGACGTCAGCCGGCCTTGCGCTCGGCGAGCATCGCGAGGCGCCGTAGGCACTCGTTCAGCCGCGGCGACATCGCGGTCTGCTGGATCACCGGGGGAATCCACTTCAGCGGGGCGGTCTCGACGAACTCCTCCATGCCGATGAGCGAGCCGTCGCCGTCCTTCTCGATCGTCATGCGAATCCGGGCCCGGCCGAAAGGCCATGCGGCGGCGGACAGTTCGAGCAGTCCGGCCTTCGATTCGATGGACTCGGTCTCGTCGTTCAGCAGGGCGGGCCACAGACCGACCGAGTGGTGGATCCGGGCGCCGGCCTGGGGCCAGTGATCGTCGACGTCGCGGATGCGGGAGGCTCCCACGACCCAGGAGGCGTAGAGCCATCCGTTCGAGAGGATCGACCACACCTGGGCCGGGGTCGCTGACGTGTGTCGTTCGACGCGGTTCATCGTCGTGCTCCGTTCGATTGTGGGGTATCGGGTCGCGGGGGCTTGGTGAGGAGCTCGGTCACCCGTCTGCTCAACGCCCGCCGGGGTAGTCCGCGCAGTCCGTCGTGTGCGAGTGCCGCACGTGCGGCGTTGTTCCCGCACGCGCCGTGGACGCCGCCGCCCGGGTGGGCACTCGAGCCCGCGAGATAGAGGCGTCCGACCGGGGTGATCGCACCGCCCAGGCCGGGCGTCGGGCGAAAGACCAACTGCTGGAACAACTGCGAGGTCCCTCCGTTCACGGCGCCGCCGACGAGGTTGGCGTCGGCCGCCTGGAGGTCGCGCGGCGTCTGCACGTGGCGCTCGACGATCAGGTCCGACACGCCCGGGGCATGGGCCTCGAGGACCGCGTCCATCCGCGCCGCCAGGTATCGGGCGGCCTCGTCGTCGGTGACACCCCGCGGCAGGTGACTGTACGACCACGCGCTCTCGGTGCCGGCCGGCGACCTGGTGGGATCGGCGGCCGTCATCTGTCCGAACAGCAGGAACGGCTGTTCGGGGATGTTGCCGGTCTCGATGTCGGTGGTCGAGGAGGCGATGGTGTGGGAGTCGGCGCCGAGGTGAACCGTGCCCGCGCCACTCAGGTTCTCGCTGCGCCACGGGATCGCGCCGCCGATCGCGTAGTTGATCTTCACCACCGGGGTGTCCCAGGTGAAGGTCTCCAGATCGGCGAGGACACGGGCGGGCACGTCGTCGGCCGACAGGAGTCGGGTGTACAGATCGGGCGCGGAGACGTCGGCGAGCACGGCCCGTCGGGCGGGCCACAGGCGGCCCCCGCCGTCGACGACGCCGACCGCCCGGCCGCCCCGTGTCTCGATCCGCGTGACCGGGGTGTCGCAGTGCACCTGCACGCCGGCCTTCTCGGCCCTGCGCCGGAGCGCCTGTGCCAACTGCTCGGCTCCTCCCACGGGAACCGGGTAACCGGTGTCCTGGCCCAGCATCGTGAGCAGGTAACCCATCACCCCGCTGCCGGGGGCGTCGAGGGGGATGTCGGCGTGCAGGGCGTTGCCGAGGATGAGCAGGCGTGCCTTCTCGCCGTGGAACAGTTCGCGGACCATCTGGTTCGCCGGCAACAGCAGGAACCGGGCCAGGCGCAGCGCATCGGCGGTGCCCGACGACCGCAGTGCGCGCAGCAGCGCGCGGACCGGTGGAAACGGGCCGAAGAGCGAGTTCAGGAGGATCGGCCGGACGGTGGTCTGCCACTGGGCGACGAGGTCGAGCCACCTCGTGCCGTCGCGGGGGGCGAACCGCGCGAGGTGCGCCGCGGTGTCGGCGGGGTCGGGGTGGACCACCGGGGCGTCGTCGTCGGAGGGGCCGGCCGGGTGTCCGAAGGCGAACGGCGCCCGACTCCATGTCAGACCGTGCGACCCCAGGTCGAGATCGGCGAAGACCGGAGAGGCCACCGCGAGGGGGAAGAAGGCGCTGAACAGGTCGGTCACGTATCCCGGTGTCAGTTCGGCGCTCTTGATCGCCCCGCCGACCTGCGGCGCGGCTTCGAGGACGGTCACGTCCCAGCCGGCGTCGGCGAGACGGATGGCCGCGATCAGCCCGTTGTGCCCGGCGCCGACGACGACTGCATCAGACACGTGACCCCCTGTTCCGGTGCTGGAGACGGCCCGCTCGGTCACGGGCGTGTTCGGCTCACGGTAGTCACGTCTACCCGTGACGAGGGGTGATAAACGCGCGGCCGGTCGTCGCGGGAGGTGTGGGCGTCTGCCGCACGGGTAGTCCGACGGCGTGACGTTCCCCCGAGATCCCACCATGCCCTGGTACCCGCGAGTGACCGATGAGAGGCTGCGCCGCCTGTGCGGGGGCCGGCCCGCGGTGGTCACCGGGGCCGGGTCGGGCATGGGGAGGGAACTGGCGCACCGACTGTCGGCGGCCGGGGTCCGGGTACTGGTCAGCGACATCGACGACGCGGCGCTCGGTGAGACGGTGACGAGCTCGCCTGGCGGGGGCGCACCGCTCGTCGCGGCCGGACTCGATGTCGCGGACGCCGACGCGGTGGCGGCCTATGTTCACGACGTGGTCGGCCGCGAGGGGCCGCCCGCGCTGGTCCTGAACAACGCCGGGATCACCATGGTCGCGGGCGTGCACGAAGAGGACGATCGACACGCCCGCCGGATCATGGCGGTCAACTTCGGCGGCGTGGTGAACGGGACGACCGCGTTCCTGCCGCACCTCGAGGCCGCGGGAGGCGGGCACATCGTGAACACCTCCAGCGCGTTCGGACTGCTCGGCGCCCCGGCGCAATCGGCCTACTCGGCGTCGAAGTTCGCGGTTCGCGGCTTCTCGGAGTCGGTTCAGAAACAGTTGCGGGACAACGGTTCACCGGTACGCATCCAAATCGTGTGTCCGGGCGCGGTGCACACCGCGATAGCGCGGCGCGCCCGGTATGTCGATCCTGCGGTCCGCGACTTCGTGACCCGCGGCTTCGACCATCGGCTGCCCGGCACCCGCCCGAGGGCCGCTGCGGCGGCGATCCTCTCGGGCGTCGTCGCCGGACGCGACCGGATTCTCGTGGGGCCGGACGCCCGCGCCCTCGACATCGGTGTGCGAGTGTTCGCGGGGGCACTCCAGCGGCCACTCGCCACGATCACCGGACCGGTGTTCCGGCGGATGATCGTGGCGTGACGTCGCTCATCGATCGTGCGACGGCGACGGGGCGGTGGGCAACGGCCGGGTGGCCGGCCCCTCCAGTACCTCGCCGGTGTGGCTGAATCGCGAGCCGTGAAGAGGGCAGTCCCAGGACTGTTCGGCGTCGTTCCAACGCAGCACGCCGTAGAGGTGGGTGCACAGGGGTGCGACCGAGCGGGTCTGGCCGGCCACCGTGCACACGCCCTTGGGTGCCACGCCCGAGTGCCCGACACTGCCCTCGCCCTCCGGCGGAGAGGACTCGGTGGGCTTGAGCAGGCTCAGGTAGCCGCCGGCCATGTACGCGGCGACCTGGGCGTTCGCGGATGCCGCCGAGCGGAGCGAGCCCGGCCTCGTCACCTCGGTGGAGCGCCAGGGACGAAGACTCTTCGACCAGGGTGGCTCCTTCCCGAGGATGCGGCCGGTCATCGACAGCGCCGCGGCCACCCCGTTGGTGAGACCCCATTTCGCGAATCCTGTTGCGACCTGGACGCTTTCCATCTTCGGCAGCAACTCGCCGACGTACGGCAGTTCGTCGATGGTCGTGTAGTCCTGCGCCGACCACCGCGCGACCATCCGGGCGGTGGGGAAGTGCTCCTGTGTCCACTCGATCATGTCCAGCGCATGTCGGCGCTCGGACTTCGTGCGCCCGACCTCGTGTCCGAAGCCGCCGACCATCAGCAGCTCCCCGTCGTGGCCGGGCCGGGTGGCGGTCCGCAACGAGACGGACGGGTTGTCCGCGCCCAGGTACATCTGACGGGGGATCTCCTCGTCGACGGTGAACGCCGCCGCGTAGGACCGCTGGGGGTGGAGGCGCGCGAAGAAGGCGGCGCGGTCGAGGAACGGGACGCCGGTGGCGAGGACGACAGAGTCCGCCTGCACCTCACCGGCATCGGTGGTGAGGGTGTGGGGTGTCCCATGGCGCAGCCCCTGCACGCGGACCCCCTCGTACAGGTGCCCGCCGTGGGCCCGGAGATCGTCGGCGAGAGCTCTCAGCACCACCATGGGGTCGATCTGGGCCTGTCCGTCGAGCCGGATCGCGGACCGGACGTCGAACGGCAGCTCCGGGGCGTCGACGTGCTCGACCGGGATGCCGAAGTCGCGACAGGCCCGGTATTCCTGCTCCACCTTCTTCGCTCCCGACGAGGTGGCGGCGAAGGTGAGTGCCGCCCGCTCGTCGACCTGCAGGCCGCGGTGGGTGAGGTAGTGGCGCAGCCACGCCTGGCCCTCCCTGTTCGCCTGGATGTAGTCCTCGACCGCGCCCTTGCCGTGGCGACTCGCGATGGACGAGAGTCTTGTGCCCTGCAGCAGCGAGAGCTTGCCGGTGGTGTGACCGGTCGCCGCGGCGCCGATGTGGCGGGCCTCGAGGACCGCGACCCGCCGGCCGGCACGGGCGAGCAGGAGACCGGTGGTCAGTCCGGTGATCCCGGCGCCGACGACGACCTGATCGTAGGTCTCGACGGTGCCGAACGGCGTCGTCTCGGGGCGGACGTCGGGCAGGCCGCCGAGATCGGTGTCGGTGGCCGGGTCGAACCAGAGGGTCTTCATGTCCGTGGGGGTTGCCCCGGCCGGCGCTTGTCAAACATGTCGGCCGGTCGCGTACCTGCCGGGAACCTGCCGACTGTCGGCGCGTGCGAGCTGCGGGTAAGGTTTTCGACTGGGAATCGAAAACGGTTGCGGAGGGTTGATGACGACGCATCCGACGAGAGGCGGACGACCATGAACATGCCCGGGCACCCCGCGCCGCAGGCCGAGTTCCTGCGCGGCGCCCTCCGCCGTGCCGATCTGGTCGTCGTCGGCGCGGGCGTCGCCGGGCTCACCGCCGCGTTGAGCGCCGCCGAGAGCGGCCTGTCGGTGGTCGTCGTCAACAAGGGCCCGCAGTGGAGCCCCGACCGCGGCGAACAGCCGACCTCCACCTTCTACGCGCAGGGCGGGGTCGCGGTGGTCATGCCCGGGCGGCGGGTGGCCGTCGCCGACGACGCCGATTCGGTCGAACTGCACCTCGAGGACACCCTCGCCGCCGGTGCCGGGCTCACCGACCCCGCCGCCTCGCGTCCGATCCTTGCCGACGGGTGGGCTGCCGTGTCGGCCCTGATCGACTGGGGCGCGGACTTCGACCGCGACGGGTCTGGCGAGCTGCTGCGCACCCGCGAGGGCGGACATTCGGTCCGCCGCATCATCCACGCCGGCGGCGACGCCACCGGGGCGGCCATCCAACGGGCCCTGCACGACGCGGTCGCGCGGTTCACGCGCGGCGGTTCGATCGAGTTCCTCGACGAGGCGATCGTGACCCGCGTCCTGCTCGACGAGGGGCGGGCGACGGGCGTGGAATACCTGTCGGCGGGACGGCGCGGCGTGGTCGCGGCCCCGACGGTGCTCCTCGCGACCGGCGGAGCGGGGCACCTCTATGTCGCGACGACCAACCCGGCCGGCGCCACCGGCGACGGGATCGCGCTGGCCCTGCGCGCCGGCGCGCTCGTCGCCGACCTGGAGTTCATCCAGTTCCACCCGACCATGCTCCACACCCCCGGAGCCCGTGGTCGCCGCACGCTCGTCAGCGAGGCGGTGCGCGGCGAGGGCGGCCGCCTCGTCGACGTCCTCGGTCGCCCGGTCACCGCGGGCGTGCACCCGATGGGCGACCTCGCCCCGCGCGACGTCGTCGCCAACGCGGTGGAGGCCGCGATCGAGGCGAGCGGCCACCCCTGCGTCTACCTGGACACCTCTGCGGTCGCCGACTTCGAACGGCGGTTCCCGACGGTGAGCGCGGGAATCCGCGCCGCGGGCCTCGACCCCGCGGACCACCGGATTCCCGTCGTACCGGGTGCGCACTACCTCTGCGGCGGCGTCGTGACCGACGACGAGGGGCGCACCGCTGTCGATGGTCTGCTCGCGGCCGGCGAGGTGGCCCGCACCGGACTCCACGGGGCCAACCGCCTGGCGTCGAACAGTCTCCTCGAAGGGCTGGTGATGGGGCGTCGCGCCGCCCGGGTCGCCGTGGGACGGCGAGACCTGCCGATCGCAGATCTCGCGTCGCCGGACGGACCGTCGAGCGGGGGCGCGGTCCCGGTCCTCGACCGGGATCTCCTGCAGGACACCATGACACGACGCGTCGCACTGAGACGGTCGGCCGACGGTCTCGCCGAGGCGTCCGCGCTGCTCCGCTCGGCACCGAGGCGGGTCCCGACGACGGTGCGCGAGATCGAGGATGCGGCACTGACCTTGACCGCCGCGGCGGTGGTCGCCGCGGCCGAGGCCAGGACCGAGTCACGGGGCTCGCACGTGCGCATCGACTTCCCGGAGACGTCCGGGGCCGGTTGCTCACATGCATTCCGCCTCGTCGACGGCGAGGTGCGCGCCGCGGTTCTCGCCGCCGCGGTCTGAGGGCCGCGGCCCGGCCCAGGCGGCCCGAGAGCCGGGCTCGAGCGGGCTGTCCGAGCGGGGGGGAGTCGGGCGAAGCCGATGCGCCGCCGGGGTCCGGCCACTAGATTTGGCCGGTATGTCGTCATCCCCTGATCCCGACACTCCCCACGACCGCGCGATGACCGGGAACGGCGCGACCCTTCCCGCTGCGGACCGTTCCGCCGACCCCGCGACACCGGGACGCGAGGTCATCGATCTCGGGTACATCACCCTGCACGCCCTCACGTGGGGGCCGGCCGACGGCCCTCTCGCGGTGTGTCTGCACGGCTTTCCGGATTCCGCATGGACCTGGCGATTCCTCGGGCCGGAGCTCGCCGCCGCGGGCCACCGCGTCGTCGCCCCCTTCACGCGGGGCTATGCCCCGTCGGACATCCCGGCCGACAAGGATTTTCACGTCGCGGCGCTCGCGCACGACGCGCGCGAGATCCACCGCGCCCTCGGCGGCGGCCCCGACGCCGTCCTGATCGGACACGACTGGGGAGCGCTCACCGCCAACGCCCTCGCGCATCGGGAGGACAACCCGTACGCGGTGGTGGTCTCGATGGCCGTGCCGCCGATACCCGCGATCCGGCGTGCCGCGACCGACGGCCTCGGCGCCGTAGGACTCCTCGCCCGTCAGGCCGCGATGAGCTGGTACATCGGATTCAACCAGTTGCCCTGGCTGCCCGAGCGGAGCCTGGGGTGGCTCGTCCCGCTGCTGTGGCGACGGTGGCGGTTGCGGCATCGCGGACAGCCGCGTCCCGACTACCGACCCGACATCGATCACGCCCTCTCGGCGATGTCCACGCGCGCCCACCGCAGCGCAGCGCTCGGCTACTACCGCGCGCTGCGCCGGCGTCGCACCGATCCCCGGTATGCGCCCCTGCGCGACGACTGGCTGGGCGAACCGCGTTGCCCCACTCTCTATCTGCACGGAGCCGATGACGGATGCATGCAGTCGAGGCTCACCGATCACGTTCACGACGTGCTGCCGCACGGCAGCGCGGCCGCAGTCATCGCGAACGCCGGACACTTCCTGCACCTCGATCGCCCGGCTGAGGTGAACAAGATCATCGTGACGTTTGTCGCCCGGACGCGCGGGGGTCAGGGGGGTGGCACCGGAACCTACTCCTTCGTAGACTGACGCCCGAGATCTTCAGCGCCGCGATCGGAGGGGGAACGAGGCGACGCGTGCCGGGGCTGCGTGGGAACCGCACGGGAGCTTCAGACACACAGAAGCCAGGGCGGGCCGGCCGGCGCGCGTAGACAGTGGGATCACTGCAGGTACGAAGGGGAGTCCGTATGCACGGCGAAGGCTGTTGGTCGACAGTGGTGTGCCGACCGACCGAACGCGCGGCGCTCGGACTGTCCGGGGATTCCGACTGGCTGCTGCAGTGCCGACTCCCGATCGGGCACCGCGGGAACCACGCCACCGATGCGAGCACGCATCCGCGCCACGATCGCCGTCTCTGGCTCGAGTGGAACGACTTCGACAACCGCGCCCAGTCCCTGATCGAGCGCAACCCCTGCCCGGTCCCGTCTGCGGACGGCGCCGGGGGATGCGTGTACTTCGCAGGTCACGGAGGCGCGCACTTCTTCGCGCCGTCGAACGGGCATGCGCCGTCGGTGATGACCGGCGCCGGCAACCGACGCAGCCCGGCCTCGGCCTCCCCGACGCCCCCGGGCGTCGCCGCGCCGACACCTCCGCCGGCCGAGCCCGCAGGCCCGCCGCACCCGCGGGCGGGCTCGCACCGGCTTCCCGACTCCCATCAGCCGGCCCCACCTGATGTTCCGGCCGCCGAGCGATGGCCGAATCCCGCGGGCGCCGAACCGCAGTCGACCTATCAGGGCGGGCGCCGATCCACCGGTGCCGAGGCCCCGGTCGCACAGGACCGTCACGGTCGCCGTCACCGTCCCGACGCGGCGGGCGCCGAACCGGCCCCGCTGGCGGAGGGGCCCGGCCGGCACGGCGGCGGTCATGCGGCGCCAGAGCCGGCCGAGTCCGTCGTGCCGCCTCAGCACGCCGCTCCCGAGCCGTCGCCGGTCGTCGCCTCGCGCGTCGAGGCCCCGGTGGGTTCCGCGCCTGTGGTCTCCGGGGTTCCCGCCCTCGAGAACGCCGGCGAGGCCGCGACGCCGGCCCCGGCGTCGACGGACGGAGTGCTGTTCGATCCCGCCCGTCGCGCGGCCGTCAGCGAGGCCCTCGACGAGGTCGCCGCCGCGCTCGCGAAGCTCGCGGCTGCTCTGCGCGACTAGCTCGACCAGGTCTTCTCCCACCCCGCGTCCGTCCGCGCGGCACCCGCCGGACGGCGCTCCGTCATGCCCTTCCCGGTCCCGGAGGCATACCCTAGGGGGGTATGGTTGTGCAGTCTCGCCCGTGGTGGTATACCGAAGGTCAGATACCCCTAGGGGGTACCTGAACGGCAGGAGTCGCATGGACCAGCATCAGCACGGCTACATCGGCCGCAAGGACGACTACCTGAAGCGGTTGCGTCGGATCGAAGGCCAGGCGCGCGGACTGCAGCGGATGGTCGAGGAGGATTCGTACTGCATCGACATCCTCACCCAGGTGTCGGCGATGACGAAGGCGCTCGAGGCCGTCGGCCTCGGCCTGCTCGAGGAACACCTCGCGCACTGCGTCGTGCACGCCGCACAGGAAAGCGACGAGGCCGGCCGGGAGAAGGTCGAGGAGGCGATGGCGGCCATCGCCCGCCTCGTGAAGTCCTGACGAGCCGACCCGCACCGAACCCAGAGAGAAGGAGACACCATGAGCACCACCAGCAGCTACACCGTCACCGGCATGACCTGCGGTCACTGCGCCGCCTCGGTCCGCGAGGAGATCGAGGAGATCGCCGGCGTGACGAGCGTCGACGTGTCCGTGGACACCGGTGCCGTCCGCGTCGTCTCCGAGCACGAGATCCCGCGCGAGGAGATCGAGAAGGCGGTCACCGAAGCGGGATATGCGCTGGCGTGACATGCCCGCCTTCGCCAAGGGACCCCTGCTGTACGTGATCGCCCTGGCCGCGATCTTCGTGATCGCCTTCGGCGTCGGCAGGGCGTGGGGCCCCGACCCGCAGCCGGCGACACACGAGTCGCCGACGCACGGTGTCGTCGAGACGACCACCGTCGAGACGGGCGGGTCGGCGCCGCCGCCCGCTCACGATGACGCCCACCACGACGCCGGCCGCCACGGTCAGGGCGGTCACGACCAGGACGGGGGTGAGCACTGATGTCCGCAGGCCCCGAACTGACCTCGGCCGCCGACCTCCGGCTCGTCGACCTCGACATCTCCGGGATGACCTGCGCATCCTGTGCCAACCGCATCGAGCGCAAGCTCAACAAACTCGACGGCGTGACCGCGACGGTGAACTATGCGACCGAACGCGCGCACGTCGAGGCCCCGGCAGGGGTGTCCGCCGAGGAACTGATCGAGGTCGTGCGGGCCGCGGGATACGACGCCGCGCCGGTGCGGACCGAGCCGGAGACGCCGGCCGAAGACGCCTCCGACGGTCCGGACGGTGCCGCCGATCCCGAGCTCGACGCGCTGCGGCAGCGGCTGATCGTGTCGGCGGTGCTCACCGCCCCGGTGATCGTCCTCGCGATGGTCCCGGCCTGGCAGTTCACCTACTGGCAGTGGCTGTCGCTGACGCTCGCCGCGCCGGTCGTCGTCTGGGGCGCCTACCCCTTCCATCGGGCCGCGTGGATCAACCTGCGCCACGGCGCGACGACGATGGACACCCTCGTGTCGGTCGGAACGCTGGCCGCATTCGGGTGGTCGTTGTACGCGCTGTTCCTCGGCACCGCCGGAACACCCGGTCTCACACACGGTTTCGACCTGTTGCCACAACGGACCGACGGCGCCTCGCACATCTACCTCGAGGCCGCGGCGGGCGTGACGACCTTCCTGCTCGCCGGGCGCTACTTCGAGAAGCGCGCGAAGCGTCGAGCCGGTGACGCGCTGCGCGCGCTGATGGGCCTGGGCGCCAAGGACGTCGTGGTCCGGCGCGGCGGTGTGGAGACGCGAATCCCGATCGGGCAGTTGGCCGTCGGGGACGAGTTCGTCGTCCGCCCGGGTGAGAAGATCGCCACCGACGGCGTGGTGGTCGAGGGGTCGTCGGCCGTCGACGCATCGATGGTCTCGGGCGAGTCCGTCCCGGTCGAGGTGACCGTGGGCGACTCCGTCATCGGGGCCACGGTGAACACCAGCGGACTGCTCGTGGTCCGCGCCACCGCTGTCGGCGCGGACACCGCACTCGCCCAGATGGCGCGCATGGTCGCCGCCGCGCAGGAGGGCAAGGCCGACGCGCAGCGTCTCGCCGACCGCATCTCCGCGGTGTTCGTGCCCGCGGTGATCGCGATCGCCGTTGCCACGCTGGGATTCTGGCTCGGGTCGGGATCGTCCGGCGGACTCACCGGAGGCGACGTGACCTTCGCGTTCACCGCCGCCGTCGCGGTGCTGATCATCGCGTGCCCCTGCGCGCTGGGGCTGGCGACGCCGACGGCGCTCATGGTCGGCACCGGGCGCGGTGCGCAACTCGGCATCCTGTTGAAGGGGCCCGAGGTCCTGGAGTCGACCCGTCGCGTGGACACGATCGTGCTCGACAAGACCGGAACCGTCACCACCGGAGAGATGACGTTGTCATCGGTGACGGCGGCGCCCGGGTACGACGAGCAGCAGGTCCTCGCGGCCGCGGCCGCGGTCGAGGCCGGTTCTGAGCACCCGATCGGTGCCGCGATCGTCGCCGGAGCACCGAATCCGTTGCCCGAGAAAGCAACTGATTTCGTCGCCGAACAGGGTGTCGGGATGTCGGGAACGGTCGGCGGCCGCCGGGTCTCGGTCGTGTCACCGTCGAAGGTCGAGGCCGATCTCCCCGATGTGCTCGCCGACGCGGTCGCCGCCGCGGAGTCGGGCGGGGCCACTGCGGTCGTCGTCCTGGCGGACGAGACCGGCGCACCTGACGGGAAGGCGCTCCCGGCGCCGGTCGGCGTGATCGTGGTCGCCGACCGGATCAAGGAGACGTCGGCGGCGGCGATCGCCGAGTTCCGGCGCCTCGGCCTCACCCCGATGTTGCTGACCGGAGACAACGAGGGCGCGGCCCGGGCGGTGGCGGCCGAGGTCGGCATCGACGACGTGACCGCCGGTGTCAGTCCGCAGCGCAAGCTCGAGGTGATCGCCGAGCTGCAGTCGCGCGGTCACGTCGTGGCGATGGTCGGTGACGGCATCAACGACGCCGCGGCGCTGGCGCAGGCCGATCTCGGTCTCGCGATGGGCACCGGAACCGACGTGGCGATGGCGGCCGGTGACCTGACCGTGGTGAGCGGCGACCTTCGCGTCGTCGCGGACGCGATCCGCCTGGCACGCCGGACGCTCGGGACGATCAAGGGAAATCTGTTCTGGGCCTTCGGGTACAACGTCGCGGCGATCCCGCTGGCCGCTGCGGGCATGCTGAACCCGATGATCGCCGGTGCCGCGATGGCGCTGTCGTCGGTGTTCGTCGTCGGCAACAGCCTGCGGCTGCGGCGATTTGCTCCTCGGCGTCAGAACTGACGCGTCGTCCGACGCGAGAAGCCGCCCCTGAGAACGACCCTCCGTGGGAAAGCGGATGACGATATGTCACCCGCTTCGCTCCGCGGGGCTGATCTCAGGGGCGGCTTCCGGTCGGTGGGTGCGAGAACTCAGGCGTCGGCCTTCACCCGCGCCGCCGCGTGCCGGCCGGCGCGCCGGCCGAAATACGAACCCTCGCCGAGCTGCGTGCCGCTGCAGTAGCCCTTGCAGTCCTGGGCGATGTTGGAGGCGCTGGCGCCGGCCGCGTACAGGCCCTTGATGACCTTGCCCGACTCGTCGATGACCTCGCCGTCGAGCGAGGTGGCCATGCCGCCCATCGTGAAGCCGGCGTACATGGCCTTGCCGAGCGAGAGGTTGTAGGCGGCCCACGGGCCGGTGTCCTGGGGTTCGAGGAACTCCGCCGCCTTGTGGAAGTCCGGGTCCTCCTTCTTGGCGGCGTTCTCGTTGTAGCGGGCCATCGTCCGCTGCAGGTTGCCCTCCGGGATGCCCAGGTCCTTCTCCATCTCCTCGATGGTCTCCCAGCCGTCGATCAGCGGGATGAGGTAGTTCTGGTTTGGATTCATGTGCGCCTCGTCGACGATGAGGTAGGCCACCGAATCCGGTTGCTCGAGAATGAATCCCGACGTCCGGGCGTGGTAGGAGTCCTCGGTGACGAAGCGCTCGCCGAACTTGTTGACGATGACGCCCATGACCATGCTGGCGGGCGGGTAGATCGGGGCGGTGATGAACGCCTTGTCCATGTACTTCAGCTCGGCGCCGACCGACCGTCCGAGTCGCAGGCCGAGACCGTCGTCGTAGGTGTTGCCGAGGACGAACGGCTTCTCGGCGAGGTACGGCGTGTGCTCGGCGACCATGTCCGGGTTCATCACGAAGCCGCCCGCGGCGATGATGACCGAACCGGCCCGGATCACGCCCTGGCCGTCGGAGGACTTCCAGGTGACACCGGCGACCGAGCCGTCGGAATCGACGACGAGCTGACGCGCGCCGGTCTCGTACCGGACCTCGACGCCGAGCTCGTCGAGGCGCTTGACGAGCAGGTCGATGACCAGGGAGGCGCCGCCGGTCTCGCCGGGCACCGGCACCTTGTGGCCGCGCGGGGCCGGCTTGGCCATCGTGTTGAACGGCCACACCTTCTCGTTGCCGGTGTACATCAGGCCCTCGGTGCCGGGCTGGATGACGGCCTTCTCGGGGTAGAAGCTGCGCTCGAATTCGAAACCGAGTCCTTCGAGCCAGTGGAAGTGGTCGACGCTGTCGACGCAGTAGGCGTGGATCTTGTCGACCTCGGGATCGATCGACACCGCGGTGAGGTACTTCTCCATCTCCTCGGGGGTGTCGTGCTGGCCGGTCGCCTCCTGCACGGGGGTGCCGCCGCCGAGATAGAAGAAGCCGCCGGACAGCGAGGTGGTCCCGCCCGGTGCGGCGGCACGCTCGAGCAGGAGGACGCGCGCCCCGTGGGCCGCGGCCTCCGCGGCGGCGCATCCGCCGGCGATGCCGAATCCGATCACGACGACGTCGACCTCGTCGGAGAAGTCGGTCACCGAATCGAGGGCGACGGTCTCCGGGATCTCGGTACTGGTAGCCATGCGGCCAGATTAGCCGACAAAATAGAACCTGTTCTAGTGTTCTCCCGAACAGCGGGAGGACCGGTTTCGCCGCCCTCTGCGCCGTGCGTCGGCCGAACGGTCGTCGGACGATCGACGGGGTCCGGGGGGCGCCGCCGCCGTGGCCGTCGGAACTCCGGTATCAAGAAGTGTGACCTCCTCGACGTCCCCGCACGCGAATCCGCTCGGCCCCTGGATCTCGGGCGTCGTCGCCGCGGGGGCCGGTCTGGCGGCTGGGGAGATCGCCGCGATCCCGGTGTCGCCGGACGCCTCTCCGTACTTCGCGGTGGGCTCGTCGGTGGTCGACCACTCGCCGGAGGCGGTCCGCGAATGGGCGATCGAGACCTTCGGCGCCGCGGACAAGGTCGCGCTGTTCCTCGGGATGGGACTCCTCATCGCGATCATCGCGGCCGTCGCCGGGTCGCTGGAGCACCGTCGGCCGCCGGTGGGTTCGCTGCTCATCGCGGTCTTCGGCGGTGTGGGAGTGGTCGCCGCCCTCGACCGGCCCGGCGCGGTGTGGACACACGCGCTGCCGTCGGTGATCGCCGCGGCGGTGGGGGTGGTCGTCCTGCGAATCCTTGTGGCGCAGTGTAGATCCGGGCAGTACGAGGAGCAGTCGGAGCTGCGCGTGGGCGTCAACGGGAACGCACCGCTGACTCGGCGGTTCATCCTGACCGCCGGCGGTGTCTCCGTCGCGGCCGTCGCGTTGGGCGTCATCGGCCGGCGCATGCTCGCCGACACCGCGGAGACCCTCGCGGACCGCGCGCGGCTGATGCTCCCGCGCCCCGTCCGGCCCGCGCCGCCCGTACCCGAGGGAACGCGGCTCGACGTCGACGGGGTGACCCCGTTCGTCACCGACAACGACGCCTTCTATCGCATCGACACGGCGCTGCAGGTGCCCACGCTGACCACCGCCGGATGGCGGCTGCGCATACACGGTGACGTCGAGAGGGCGGTCGTCCTGAGCTGGGACGACCTTCTCGCGATGCCGATGGTCGAGCGATACGTGACGCTCGCGTGTGTCTCCAACGACGTCGGCGGCGACCTGATCGGCAACGCCCGCTGGCTCGGCGTCCCCATGCGCGACGTGCTCGACCTCGCCGGCGTCCGGCCTGGCGCCGACCTGTTGCTGTCGACGAGCGCTGACGGATGGACCTGTGGCACACCGATTTCCGCGATCGCCGACGGTCGCGACGCGCTCCTTGCGGTGGGGATGAACGGCGATCCGCTCCCCGTCGAGCACGGGTACCCGGTGCGGCAGGTGGTGCCGGGACTGTACGGATACGTCTCGGCCACCAAGTGGGTCGTCGACTGGGAGGTCACCCGTTTCTCCGAGGCCGAGGCGTACTGGACGAGTCGCGGATGGTCGGCGCTCGGCCCGATCAAGCTGTCGTCGCGCATCGACCGACCCGATCCCGGGAGGTATCCCGCGGGCGAGGTCGTGATCGCGGGAACCGCCTGGGCGCAGCACACGGGGGTCGACCGCGTCGAGGTCCGCATCGACGGCGGCGAGTGGCGGCCCGCCGACCTGGCGGCCGAGTACAGCGTCGACACCTGGCGGCAGTGGAGGTACGTCTGGCAGGCGGCCCCTGGCGATCACGTCGTCGAGGTCCGCGCGATCGACAGGCTGGGGCGGCCCCAGGTCGAGCGTTACCGACCACCGGCGCCGGACGGCGCGACCGGACTCGACGAACGCCGGTACACCATCACCTGAGTGGGCCGCCGGAAACCCGGTCTCGGTCGGTGGCTTTCGCGGCTACCGGCGAGTACGCACAAAGATCATGAGCATTCAGATGTCAAGGTCGGAGTGAGGTTTCCGACTCCGGTTCATTTCGGGCTTTCACCACGTGTTATGTTCTTCGGACCCATATGTGAGCAGGGTGACAGTCATCACTGTCGGACCCAGCATTCGTGACCTGCGTCAGGTCGTCCGCACCGCCGATACATGGCGGAGCTGCACGATTTGCACGCAGGTCACGCCGTTGTACAACGCGTGCGCCGACCATCGGCGCCGAACGACGCGACGCTGTCCGCAGCGTCGCCCAGACAAGGTGAGATAGATGACAGTGGGAGTCGTGCGCGAGACGGCCCCGGGAGAGCGCCGAGTGGCGCTCGTCCCGAAGGTGGTCGCCTCGCTCGTGGGCAAGGGCGTGCCCGTCGTCGTGGAGTCGGGGGCCGGACTCGGCGCCCTGATCCCCGACGAGGCATACACCGAGGTCGGAGCGACGATCGGAGATCCGTACTCCGCGGACGTGGTGCTGCGCGTGTCGCCGCCCTCCGACGAGGAGATCGCGAAGCTGCGCAGCGGGCAGAAGCTCATCGGCTTTCTGGCCCCGCGCAATGCCGACAACAAGATCGGTGCCCTGAAGAAGGCGGGTGTCGAGGCGTACGCGGTCGAGGCGATTCCGCGTATCTCTCGCGCCCAGGTGATGGATGCGCTGAGTTCGCAGGCCAACGTCGCGGGCTACAAGGCCGTGATCGTCGCCGCAGACCTGTCGACGCGTTTCTTCCCGATGCTGACCACCGCCGCCGGCACCGTGAAGCCGGCCACCGTGCTCGTGCTCGGTGTCGGTGTCGCCGGCCTGCAGGCGCTGGCGACGGCGAAGCGTCTCGGCGGCCGGACCACCGGTTACGACGTGCGGCCGGAGGTCGCCGAGCAGGTGCGATCGGTCGGTGCGCAGTGGCTCGACCTCGGCATCGACGCCGCCGGCGAGGGCGGTTACGCCCGTGAGCTGACCGACGAGGAGCGCGCCAAGCAGCAGCAGGCGCTCGAGGACGCCATCAAGGGCTTCGACGTGGTGATCACCACCGCGCTGGTGCCGGGCCGTCCCGCTCCCCGCCTCGTGACCGCCGCCGCGGTCGAGGGGATGAAGCCGGGCAGCGTCGTGGTCGACCTGGCCGGCGAGACCGGCGGCAACTGCGAGCTGACCGAGCCGGGCCAGACCGTCGTCCGCCACGACGTGACGATCACCGCGCCGCTGAACCTGCCGGCGACCATGCCCGAGCACGCCAGCGAGCTGTACTCGAAGAACCTGCAGGCGCTGCTGGAACTGATGCTCGACGAGAACGGTGCCCTCACACCGAATTTCGACGACGAGGTGCTGGCCGCTGCGTGCGTCACGCGTGAGTCCGGTGCCGGGAACGGAGTGAGCGGGCCGAATTCGAAGGAGGCGACTGCCTGATGTACTCCGGACTTCTCGCGAATCTCGCGATCCTGGTGCTCGCCGGGTTCGTCGGCTTCGCCGTCATCTCGAAGGTCCCCAACACCCTGCACACCCCGCTGATGTCGGGCACCAACGCCATCCACGGCATCGTCGTGCTCGGCGCGCTGGTGGTCCTGGGCAAGTTGCCCGCCGACGCCGGCTGGGGCGTGCGCATCATCGCCTTCGTCGCGCTGGTGTTCGGCACGCTCAACGTGATCGGTGGCTTCGCGGTCACCGACCGCATGCTGGGCATGTTCAAGGGTAAGAAGGAGGCCGCCAAGTGATCGGCTCGCAACTGCTGTTGGCGGCAGACGCACACACCCCCAGCGAAGGCGTCGGGTATGTGGTCACCGCGCTCTACATCATCTCGTTCTCGCTGTTCATCTACGGCCTGATGGGCCTGACCGGCCCGAAGACCGCGGTGCGCGGCAACTGGATCGCCGCGACTGGCATGGGCCTGGCGGTGGCGGCGACGCTGCTCTACATCTGGAACTCCGGCGCGGTCGGCGATGACGGCCATTCGACCGTCGGTGTCCCGACGATCAACTGGATCCTCATCGTCGTCGGCCTGGCGCTCGGTGTGGTGCTGGGTATCCCGCCGGCCCTGAAGACCAAGATGACGGCGATGCCGCAGCTGGTCGCGCTGTTCAACGGCGTGGGCGGCGGCACCGTCGCGCTGATCGCGTGGGCGGAGTTCATCGAGACCTCCGGGTACTCGGTCTTCCACAACACCGAGCCCGCGTCGCCGCTGGTGATCGGCTCGCTGATCGCCGCGATCATCGGTTCGATCTCGTTCTGGGGCTCGCTGGTGGCGTTCGCCAAGCTGCAGGAGATCATGCCGAAGGGCCTGGAGAAGGCCTTCGTGTCGAACGCGAAGCTGTTCCAGTTCGCCAACATCGTGCTGCTGGCCGTGGCCCTGGGCCTGGCGATCTACCTCGGTGTCCAGGCCACCGACGGCGGCGGCGCCAGCGTGTGGTGGATGGTCGGCGTCCTCGTCGCAGCGGGCGTGATGGGTCTGTTCGTCGTGTTCCCGATCGGCGGCGCCGACATGCCCGTCGTCATCTCGCTGCTCAACGCCATGACCGGCCTGTCCGCGGCGGCCGCCGGTATCGCGCTGGACAACACCGCGCTCATCGTGGCCGGCATGATCGTCGGCGCGTCGGGCTCGATCCTGACCAACCTGATGGCCAAGGCCATGAACCGCTCGATCCCGGCGATCGTGTTCGGCTCCTTCGGCGGCGGCGACGCCGCTGCCGCGGGTGGCCCGGGCGGCACCGGGGGCACGGTCAAGGCGACCTCGGCCGCCGACGCCGCCATCCAGATGGCCTACGCGAATCAGGTCATCGTGGTGCCCGGTTACGGTCTGGCCGTCGCACAGGCCCAGCATGCGGTCAAGGAGATGGCGAGCCTGCTCGAGGCCAAGGGCGTCGAGGTCAAGTACGCGATCCACCCGGTGGCCGGCCGTATGCCCGGTCACATGAACGTGCTGCTGGCCGAGGCCGACGTCGCCTACGACGCCATGAAGGAGATGGACGACATCAACGGCGAGTTCGCCCGCACCGATGTCGCGATCGTCATCGGCGCCAACGACGTCACCAACCCGGCGGCGCGCAACGATCCGAGCAGCCCCATCCACGGCATGCCGATCCTCAACGTCGACGAGGCCCGCTCGGTGATCGTGCTCAAGCGGTCGATGAGCTCCGGCTACGCCGGCATCGAGAACCCGCTGTTCTACGCGGAGGGCACGTCGATGCTGTTCGGTGACGCCAAGCAGAGCGTCGACAGCGTCATCGAGGAGCTCAAGGCGCTGTAACGGCACACCAGGCCGACGAGAAGACCCCGGTGGTCCCGCGAATCGCGGGGGCGCCGGGGTCTTTCGTTCTTGCCGGGTTCTCTCCCCGCCGATGACTTCCGGGCACGAGTGGGGTCTACCCCTGCACGACACACTCGCCACTCGTGACAGGAGGACAACGATCATGACCCTGGAGAACCGCACCGAATCCGGCGCCACCGAACCCGACGCCACCGCACCCACGGCCGGCGGGGACTCGCCCGCGACCGGCGGACGGAACCTGCGCCGTATCGCGGGCATCGTCATCAGCGTCCTCGTCGGCGCCTTTCTCGCCTTCGACGTGGTCGGGAAGCTGACGCGTCCGCAGGCGGTCGTCGACGGCACCGCGGAACTGGGCTTTCCCGGTTACCAGGCCGTCGTCATGGGGGTCGTGCTGCTGACCTGTCTGGTCGTCTACGCGATCCCGCGGACCGCGGTGCTCGGGGCGCTCGGGATCACCGCATATCTGGGCGGCGCCGTCACCGCGAACATGCGCATCGAGGCGCCGTTGTTCAGCTCCATCCTGTTCGCCGTCTACCTCGGCGTGTTGATGTGGATCGGCCTGGTGCTCCGGCGGCCGGAGTTGCTGAAGGTCGCGGGGCTGAGCCGCTGACCTGCGGCGACGTCTTCCTGCTCGACGCCCCGCGCCCGTTACCGACTTGGGATCGGACGGGTGCGGGGTCGTTGCGTGAGAATCCTAGTGTTTCCTGAGTGTCTGATGTTGCCAGAGTGAAACGGAGGATGGTGGCCGTCGCGACGATCGGGGCGGCAGCTCTCGGTGGTGTGGCCGTCGGTTGCCTTCCCGCGGAGAGCTCGCGTGTGGTGACGACGGCGAGTGCGGTCGACCCGGCGGGGCTGTACAACGAAGCCCAGTCGAGATTCGCCGCCGGCGACGTCGCCGGCGGACTCGCCGCCCTGCGACAGGCGCTGACGCTGGCGCCGACGGACACCGACGCCCTCGCGCTGCAGGCGATCTGGGCCGACCAGGCGGAGGACGCGGCGGCGCGCAGCGCGGCTCTAGGACGCCTCGGTGTGCTCGACCCGCGGCTCGCGACCACCGCCCGCAACGTGATCGCCGGCGTCGCGACCGCCGCCGGGCTCGTTCCCGACACGAACCCGAAGCCGGTCACGGGGCGTTCTGCGATCGTCATCCTCGGACATGGGCTCAACGCCGACGGGAGGATGCCTCCCGAGCTGGTGAACCGGGTCTCTGCCGGCCGGGCGCAGGCAGAGTTCACCCCGACGGCACCGGTCGTCGTGACCGGGGGCGTTCCCAAGAACGGGGTCACCGAGGCGGCCGCGATGCGAACGTGGTTGGTCGACAACGGCATCGACGCCTCCCGCATCATCACCGAGGACAAGTCGACCTCCACCGTCGCCAACGCGCAGAACACCTCGGAGATCCTGCGTGCGAGAGGGATCGATCCGCGACATCGTCCTGGTGACCTCGCCGAGTCACCTCCGGCGCGGCGCCGCCGATTTCGGGGCAACCGGCCTGCGCGTCGTCGGGGCCGTCACCACCGCCACCGAACTCGACGAGTACCTCGCCCCGCTGAGCAAGGACCGGCAGACCGGGATCCGGCTCGAGGCGACGCGTGCGGCGCGTATCCCCGCGACGCGCGAACCCGGCCTGCCGGGGAATCTGCCCGACGCGGGCACCGGATTGCTCGGCGAGATCGGCGGGGAGGTGCTGCGGAAGCTGCTCGACGCAGGGTCGTCGGCGATCGGATCGGGCGCGGGCTGACGCGCGACGCGAGGCGAAGGCCTTCGGCTAGAACATCACCGAGCGGAAGTGGGTGACGAGGCGTCCCTGGTCGTAGACATGGAAGGCGATGCCCGGCGGCTGCCCGCGGTTGATCACGTCGCGGCCCTCGAAGGGCAGGTTCAGCGTCGACGCCACACCCGGTGCGACGCAGAGGGGGCGGTCGGCGAACTGGGTCACCGCCGGGGTGTGCGCATGCCCGCACAAGAACGCGACGATGTTCGGATGCGTCTCGACCAGGGGGACGAGGCGTTCCTCGCCCGTCTGCCGGATCGAGTCCATGAACGGCATGTGCAGATCCACCGGCGGGTGATGGAACGCGACGAAGACGGGGGTCTGCGGATCCTCCGCGGCGAGGCGTTCCGACATCCAGGCGAGTGTCTCGTCGTCGATGTGGCCGTCGTTGCGGCCGGGGATCGAACTGTCGACCACCAGGAACAGGACGTCGCCGACCTTGCGGGCCTGGTTGATCGGTCCGGAGGTCTCGGCACCCAGCAGGGTCGAACTCAACGGCTCGCGGACGTCGTGGTTGCCGGCGGTGATGAGCATCGGCAACGGACTCTCGAGGACGCCGTAGGCCTCCTGGTACTCGCTCGGAGTGCCCTCGTCGGCGAGGTCGCCGGTGATCAGGAGGACGTCGATGCCGGCCGCGCGCGCGTTGACATAACTCAACGTCGACTGGATGCGGTTCCGGTTGAACCGCGTCCCGTTGAAATGCAGGTCGCTGATGTGGGCGACGACGAACACGAAAAGGCTCCTGTCACGGTCACTGACTCTCACGAGGCTAGTCCTCGGGCCCGGTGAAAACGTGCATTGCCGGGCCGCGGGGAGTCGTAACACACGTCGGTCCCGACATTGTGTTTCAGCCCGCCTGCCGCTTCCGATCCGGGGCGGCATCCAGGGTGTCGCGGCCTGGTCGAGGCGCGGGTCCCCGACGCCTCCGGCCCCTGTCAGGGATGCAGCGTGCGGCGGAACAGGGACTCGAGCTCGGCGAAGTGATGCTCGCACGCCTCGTGGTGATAGGCGGGGATGTCGGACATCGTGTAGCCGTGCGCGGCGCCCGGATGGACCGTCGTCGAGTGCGTGACGCCCGTCGAGGTCAGGGCGTGCTCGAACTTTGCGATCGCCTCGGGCGGTAGCGAGCGGTCGTTGTCGGCGTGGATGGCCAGCACGAAGGCGTCGATCCCGACGAGGTGCAGGTGCGGGCTGTCCGGCGAGTCGGTGACCAGACCGCCGGTGTGGAACATGCCCACCGCCGCGACGTCGTGGGGGCGGGCCGCGGCGACGTCGAGCGCGAACCGGCCGCCCATGCAGTAGCCCGTCACCCCGATCGGCCCGCCCGCGACGCCCGGAAGTGCGCGCAGCGCGTCGACGTAGGACTCGAGGTCGGCGCGGGCGCGCTCGCGCGTCAGCGATCGCGCCTTCGGCAGCGCCGAGGCGAAGAACGCCCCGAGCGAGTCCGGGTCGGCCAGATCCTCGGCCGGCGGGACCCACTCGTCGGCGGTGCCGTGGCGATAGAACAGGTGCGGCACCGCGACGACGTACCCCCACGACGCGATGCGATCGGCCATCGCGCGGGTCCGGGGCCGCAGGCCGATCAGGTCGGTGAGGAACAGGACCCCGGGCAGCGGCGTGCCGTCGGAAGGGTCGGGGCGGGCGACGTACATCTCGGTGTCGCCGTCGGGGGCGGTGATGGTGAGGGTCTCGCCGGTCATCTCATGCCTCTCGGGGGATTGCGTATCGTCCTGGGCCTGGGGTCGTCGTCGCCGTTCAGAGGTCGCCGGGCAGCTTGTCGCGGCGGATTCCGCGCCAGCTGGGGTGCCGGAGGTGACCGTCCATCGTCCAGTCCATGAATCGGACCTCGCCGACGATCTTCGGCAGCACCCACACCGCGTTCGACGCGATGGGGCGGTCGAGCTTGTCGAGGAACGGCGACCGCGAGATCTTCAACGGTTCGAGTTCCTCGGCGAGCGCGCGGAGCTGGGCCTCGGTGAAACCGGTGCCGACGCGGCCCACATATCGCAGCCCGGTCTCCTCCGGCAGGCCGAGCAGCAGGGAGCCGATGGTGTTCGCGCGGTTGCCGCGCCCGGGCCGGTATCCGCCGACGACGACCTCGATGTCGCTCCAGTTCTTGTGTTTGAGCCACTTCGTGGAGCGGCGCCCCTGCTGGTAGATCGAGTCGCGGCGCTTGGCCACGACGCCTTCGAGGTTGTGCTCGCGGCTGTACTCGATCGCCGCGCTCGCCGGTGTCGGCAGCAATGGCGGGACGTCGACATGGGCGGTGTGGCGGAACGCGGGTGCGAGCTCCTCGAGCAGCTTGCGTCTCACCGACCACGGCTTGCGCAGCAGCGACGTCCCGTTGAGGTAGAGGATGTCGAACAGGTGGAGTCGGAGGCTGTACGGCTCGGTGGTGTGCTTGCGCGAGGTGAAGAGCGTGAAGTTGGTGCGGCCCGACGAGTCGATCGCGACCGCCTCGCCGTCGAGCACCACATCCATGAGGCCGAGCGCGTCGACGATCTCGGCGAACTCGGGGAAGTCTGCGGTCATGTCGACACCCGAGCGCGACGTGAGCCGGAACTCCTCGCCGACCTTGCGGACGAGGAGGCGGTAGCCGTCCCACTTGCCCTCGAAGGCCCAGTCCTTGTCGTCGAGTTCGTCGATCGGCTCGTCGGTGGCCAACATCGGGCGCGGGCTGGTGAGACTGTCGGGCAGGATCGGGCGCGGCTCGTCGGTCATGAGGTGGGCCAGCCAGTTCTTCTCGCCCGTGCGGATCAGCGCGTACCGGCCCTGCACGCGTTCGCCGTGCAGTCGGACGATGACCTCCTTCTCGCGCCACTTCTCGAGCTCGTAGGTGCCCTTGTCCCAGATGTACACGTGCCCGCCGCCGTACTCGCCCGCCGGGATGTCGCCCTCGAAGTCGGCGTAGTCCATCGGGTGGTCCTCGGTCTGGACGGCCAGGCGGTTCTGGTCCGGGTCGGTGGGCAGGTTCTTGGGGATCGCCCACGAGACCAGCACGCCGTCGTGCTCGAGCCGGAAGTCGTAGTGCAGCCGACGCGCGTGGTGCTCCTGGATCACGAAGATCGGTGCGTGGGGGCCCGTTTCGCCGCCGGCGTCGTCGGGTTCGGCGACCTCCCGCCGGCGCGCGCGGTGGTTTTCGTCGCCGAACGGTTCCGGCGTCTTCGCACGGTTGCGCTTGCGGACGTACTCGCTCAGGTCGATGACCTGGCCGGTCCCCCCGTCGGAGTCCTGGGCGCCCTTCGGCGACGAATCCGATGTGTCGTCGGTGATGGTCTCCCGCAACGCCTCCGCCACCTCGCCGACGGTGTCGTCGTCGAGCGCGGCGTCGGTGACCTCCGTCTCGCGTGAGTCGGCCGCGTCGTGCTCGACTGCGTCCTCGTCGTACGGGTCGTCGAGTCCTTCCAGGAGATCGCCGATCTCGTCGATCCGCTCGAGCACCTCGGTGAACAACAGTTGGGACAGTTCGGGATCCGCGATCTCCTCCCACGTGCGGGGCGCGGCGACCCAGGGCTTCTCGCGGCCGCGCAGGGAGTAGGGGGAGAGCGTGGTCTTCGACGCGTTGTTCTGACTCCAGTCGATGAAGACCTTGTCGTCCCGGATCTTCTTCGACATGTTGGCGGTGATGAAATCGCTGTGCTGGCGGGCGAATTCGTTGGCCACCTCCCGGGCGACCTTGCGGGCGGCCTCGGAACTCACCGGCTTGGGCAGGCGCGCGTAGATGTGGATGCCCTTGCCGCCGCTGGTGACGGGATAAGTGGTGGTGCCGGCCAGCCAGTCGCGGATCTGGAGTGCGACCTGGGCGGTCTCGTGGAGGGGGACGCGGGGACCCGGGTCGAGGTCGAAGACGATGCGGTTGGCCATCCGCTGCCCGCCGGGGCCGAGCGGGAGTCGCCACTGGGGAACGTGGATCTCCAGCGCCGCCATCTGGGCCAGCCACACGAGCGTCGCCCGGTCCTCGGCGAGGACGTACTCGATGACGCGCTCGCTGTGCTGGATCCCGAAGCGCTTCACCCACTCGGGTGCGCTGTCGGGCAGGTCCTTCTCGAAGAACGGGGTGGATTCGACGCCGTTCGGCCACCGCTTCCGGGTCACGATCCGGTCGCGCAGGTGCGGCAACATGACATCGGCGATACGCGAGTAGTAGTCGATGACCTCGAATTTGCGGGTCCCGGTCGCCGGATAGAGCACCTTGGAGAGATTGGTGATCGAGATCCGGCGGCCGTCGACCTCCAGGATCTCGCCGCCTGCCATCCCTCCATTGTCCACATCGTCGGTCCGTACCGGCGGGTCATGGCGATCGTGCGCAGACGACGACACCGCCGCGTGACACCTGGCACAATGGCGGACATGCGCTCGATATGGAAGGGCGACCTGAGCTTTGGCCTGGTCAACGTGCCGGTCAAGGTCTACTCCGCGACGGAGAGCCACGATCGCAAGTCGTATCAGGTGGACTCCTCCGACGGGACCCGCATCCGATATCGGCGCGTGCGTGAGGGTACCGACAAGGAGGTCGACTACTCCGACATCGCCAATGCCTACGAGACGGATTCGGGCGAGACGGTGATCCTCACCAAGGACGATCTCGCAACCCTGCCGTCGCAGAAGAGCCCGGAGATCTCGATCCTGGAGTTCGTCCCGGCCGAACAGGTCGACCCGATCTACTTCGACAAGCCCTACTACCTCGAACCGTCGTCGAAGTCGCCGAAGGCCTATGCCCTCCTCGCCCGGGCGCTGGAGGAGACCGACCGCCTGGCCATCGCTCTGTTCACCCTGCGCAACCGCACGCGTATCGCGGCCCTGCGGGTGGTCGACGGAGTGATCACGCTGCAAACCCTGTTGTGGCCGGACGAAATCCGCAAACCCGACTTCGGCTTCCTCGATGACGACGTCGAGATCCGCGACCAGGAACTGAAGATGGCGGCGTCTCTCATCGAGTCGATGGCCGCCGACTTCGATCCGTCGGAATTCGAGGACACCTACCAGAACGAACTGGCCAAGCTCATCGAGGCGAAGGCCGAGGGCGGCGAGGCATTCCCCGAGTCCGACGAGGAGAAGTCGGAGGACGAGGATTCCGAGGTCGCGGATCTGCTTGCCGCGCTGCGCGCTTCGGTGAAGGATCGCGGAACGGCGTCCTCCGACGACGAGTCCGGGGACGAGGACTCGGAGAAGAAGGCGCCCGCCAAGAAGGCGGAGAAGAAGGCTCCCGCCAAGAAGGCCGCCACCAAGACAGCCGCCAAGAAGACGACGGCCAAGAAGACCGCGACCACGAAGTCGACCGCGAAGAAGACCGGGTCGAGTTCGTCGGGATCGAAGTCGACGGCGAAGAATGCCCCCGCGAAGAAGTCCTCGCGCAAGGCGAGCTGATCTCCCCCGGGGCCCGGCCGCGGATATTCGCTGGCCCGGCATCGCGCGGATCGGGCAAGCTCGAAGGGTGAACACCAGCGTCGACACCCGGTTGCCGCGCGCCCTCATGCCCTTGGCGCGACGGCAGTATCGGCTGTTGGCATCCGGGTTGATCCTGGCGATGTTCGGCGACGGGATATGGACGGTCGCAGTGATCTGGCAGGTCATCGCCCTCGGCGGCGGACCGGGACAGGTCTCGCTCGCCACCGGCGTCGCGGCGGTCGGCATGCTCGTGTCGACCCTCGCCGGCGGCGTTCTGGCCGACCGGATCTCGCAACGCCACATCATGATCGGGCTCGAGGTCACCAAGATGGCGGCCTTCGGCGCGGTGGGACTTGCGTCGGTGTTCGGCGTGGTCGACCTCTGGATGGTCGTGGTGGCCTCGTTGCTCGCCGGCGTCACCATGGGCATGTACTACCCGGCCTACTCGGCCCTGCTGCCGGGTGTCGTCTCGGCATCGGAACTGCAGGCCGCCAACGGGATCGAGGGATTCTTCCGTCCTGTCGTCTTCCAGGCTGTGGGACCGATGATCGCCGGCGCGGTCATCGCCGCCAGCGCCCCGGGCCAGGCGGTGGTGCTGGCCGCGGTCGCGTCCATCGCGTCAGGCGTCTGCTACCTGGCGATGGCCCCGGTGACCTCACGCCGGCTGGGGGAGTCCGACCACCCGGAATCGGAGGAGGTGCGCGTCGGGCGCGGAGGCGTCGGGGGCGTCGTCGTCGACCTCGCGGAGGGCTTCGTCTACATGATCCGCACCCCGTGGCTGTGGGGGACGCTGTTCTTCGCCTGCGTCCTGGTGCTGGCGACGATGGGTCCCATCGAGGTGCTCGTGCCGTTCGCCCTGCGGGAGCGCGTCGACGGCGGCGCCTCCCAGCACGCGTGGGTGCTCGCCGGGTTCGGCGCGGGGGCGGCCACCGCGTCGCTGGTCTTCGCCTCGCTGCCGATGCCGCGGCGATACCTGACGGTCATGTTCGGGCTGTGGGGGTTCTCCAGCGTGCCGCTGGTGCTGATGGGCGTCGCCGACTCGACGTGGATGTTCGTCGCCGCCGGCTTCGCCATGGGCGTCCTGTTCGACGGTCCGATGGTCCTGTGGGGGACGCTCCTGCAGCGTCGCGTGCCGCCGGCGCTGCTCGGCCGGATCGCGAGCCTGGACTTCTTCGTGTCGATCGCGCTGATGCCGGTGTCGATGGCCATCGCGGCGCCGGTCTCGTCGGCGATCGGCCTGACCGCGACCTTCGTCCTGGCCGGGCTGCTGCCGGTGCCGATCGCGTGGGCGTTCTACGCCGCGGCCCGCATGTGGCGCGACGAGATCGACCACCCGCTCGCCGACGACGCCGCGCCGGCGCTTCAGCCCGTGGGCGACTGAGTCCGCTCGACCGCGATCCCACGGGTGCGGGTCATCGGAGCACTGCGGCGGCACCGGCGATCACCAGCTCGGTGAGGTGCTGCAGCAGAGGGGAACTCAGCTTCCAGTACTGCCAGTAGAGCGGCACGTCCAGGTGGTGATCGGCGATCATCCGGACGCGACCGTCGTCGAGCGCCTTCTGGATCTGCACGTCGGGGACGGCGCCCCAGCCGATCCCGAGGGTCACCGCGCGGTGGTACTCGGTCGACGCGGGGATGTATGCGGCGGGCGGGTCGACGGCCCGGCCGGCCAGTGCCGCGACCATGTCGCGCTGGAGGTGGTCGTTGCGATCGAACTGGACCATCGGAGCCCGTGCCAGGACGTCGGCGTCCGGGCCGTCGCGCAACCAGGTGTCGATGAACTCCGGGGTCGCCACGGGCAGGTAGCGCATGCTGCCCAGCGAGTGCAACGCACACCCGCGCACCGCGAGCGGCTCGGAGGTGACCGCGGCGAGTGCATCGCCCGAACGCAGCAGGGCGCTGCTGCGCGTCTCGTCGTCGCGGAGAACTTCGACGGCCACCGGATGCTCCCGGTGGAAACGGGCGAGCACAGGCAGCAGCCAGGTGGCGAGAGAATCCGCGTTCGATGCGATCGGCAGGTGGACCCGCGGCTGCGCGGTGACCGGGACGGCGGCGTCGGCGGGCTCGCCGACCAGGGCCGCGCGTGTCTCGGCGAGCAGGAGTTCCCACTGGCGCGCCAGCCGGACGAGCACCTCGCCGTCGGGCGTCGCGGAGACCGGCTTGGTCCGGCGCAGCACCACCCGGCCCACCGCGGCCTCGAGCGCCTTGATCCGCTGGCTCACCGCGGACGGCGTGATGTGCAGGGAGGCCGCCGCGGCGTCGAACGTCCCCTCTCTGAGCACTGCTGCCAGCGTGCGCAATCCCTCCTGGGTGATGTCCACGCCACCAGGCTAGATGAAGTACAGCTAATGATTCATCAGAAACATTCGCTGTACTGATGAACGGGCGATCCCTAGCGTCGTCCGGGTGACCAGTTACCTCGTCCCCGCGCTCGCCGGCCTCCTCACCGGTGCCGGCCTGATCGTCGCCATCGGCCCCCAGAACGTCTTCGTCCTGCGGCAGGGCGTTGCGCGACGGCACACCGGGACGATCGTGGCCGTCTGCGCGATCTCCGACATCGTCCTGATCATCGCCGGGGTCGCCGGGCTCGGTGCGATCGTCGCCGCCCTCCCTCAGGTGATCACCGTCGTGAAGATCGCCGGCGGTCTGTACGTCCTGGTCCTCGGGCTCCTCGCGGCCAGACGCTGCCTGCGCAGCGACGAGGCCATCGCCGCCAACGCCGACGAGGCGACCTCGGTCGGGCGCTGGGTGGCGGTCGGCACCGCGCTCGCCCTCACCTGGCTGAATCCGCACGTCTATCTCGACACCGTCCTGACCCTCGGGGCCATCGCGAACGGACACGGAAACGGCAAGTGGGCCTTTGCGATCGGGGCCTGCACGGCCAGTGTGCTGTGGTTCGGCGCCCTCGGCGGAGGGGCCCGGCGGCTCTCACGGTTCTTCGCCAGTCCGCGCGCCTGGAAGGTTCTCGACGCCGTGGTCGCGGCGATCATGATCGGGATGGCCATCGCGCTGTTCGCCTCGGTGTGAATCGTCGCCGGGGCACGTCGTCGGCGCGCCTGGTCCCATAAACGACGACTGGACCAGCCTGTTTCGGGTACTCAGGCGGCGTGACCACCGATTCCGCCGCTTCCGTGTCGCCCGCAGTGACGGGGACGGCCCCCGCGACAGGGCGGGCCCTACACGCCGCGCGCCGACTCCTGACCGACACCCGGGAGACCCTGGCGCGCGGCGACCTCGCCGCGGCGGCGGCCACCCTGACCTACTACGCGGCGATCGCCGTCGTCCCGTGGGTGCTCCTCGCGATCTGGTCGACGACCTGGCTGCGGGGACGGGCCGCGGCCGAGAGCGAGTGGAACGACCTGGCGGTGCTGATCCCGCCCGACATGGGCGGGCGGGACGCCTTCTCCGAGGCGGTGTCGATCGGCGTCGGGCTCAGCGTCGTCGGCGCGCTGGTGCTGCTCTTCCCGGCGTCGTTCTACGGCGAGGGACTTCGTCGCGCCTGCCTGGGCATGCACCCCGGCAAAGACCGGTTCACCGGCTGGCGGTCGCGCTTGTCGGTCCTGGTGCTGGTCCTGTTCGTGCCGCCGCTGGCCGCGGTGGCGGTGATTGTCGGATCGTCGATGACCACTCTCGCTCCCGACGGGGGCGGCGACGGCGGCCTCGCCGACCTGGCCGCCCGCGTGGTGATCGGCTTCGTGACGGTCTGGCTCACCGTCACCGTCCCGCTGACCTGGGTCTACCGGAAGGTGACCCCGGCCGGGCCGTCGTGGCCGATCGCGGCCGTCACCGCGCTGGGCACGGCGTCGTTCATCGCCGGGTTCGCGCAGGGATTCCTGTTGTTCTGTCGCTGCCGATCGACGTCGGCATCCCGTACGGGGGTCTCCGCGTCATCGGCGGGGTGGTGGCGGCCGGACTCTGGCTGTACGTTCTGCACGTGCTGGTCATCGTCGGGTGGGCCGTCGGACAGGCTCTCGCGCGGTCCGCCGGAGGTGATCGTGTCGGGTGAGGCCCGTCGCGAGGAGGTGCTCGACGCCTGGTCGCGGTTGCACGGCGGCATAGATCCCCGGCAGTCGTTCTGGGTCCGGAACTGGGTCCTCGCCAGTCACGCCTGTGCGCGACCCCTCGTCCGACTCGGTGTCACCGCGAACACGATCACCGTCGTCGGGGCCGTGGTCACCGCGGTCGCCTTCGCCGTGACCTTCGCCGGCCGGGGCTGGTTCCCGGTGGCCGCGCTCATCGTCCTGATCGCCGCGTTGCTCGACGGGGTCGACGGCGCCCTCGCCGCGCAGACCGGTTCGGCGACCCAGTGGGGCCGGGTCCTCGACACGATGGCCGACCGATGCTCGGACCTGTTCCTCGCCGGGATCGTCGTCATGGCCGGTGCGCCGACGTGGCTCGGCGTCGGACTGGCCGTGCTCACCCTCCTCCTCGAGGGCACCCGGTCCACCGCGCAGGCCGCGGGCATGACCGGGCCGGGAACCGTCACCGTCTGGGAACGTCCGTCCCGGGTGATCCTCGCGGTCATCGCGTCGGTGTGGGCCGCCGCCGCGTGGTGGTGGGGCCTGTCCGACGACGCGACGCGGACCTGGCTCACGGTGATCGCCGGGATCGGGGTGCTTCTGGCGGCGACGGGGCTGATCCAGCTGCTGGTCGCGGTCGCCCGTCAGACGCGGGACCGTCCGGCATGAACCGGCCGGCCCGCAGTCCGACGACGGACCTGCTCGTCGGGCGGCGGGTCAGGCCGGGGCCGTCGCCGGCGCCCGGCGCGGTCGTAGCGCGGCGAGACCGAGGAGCAGGGCGCCGACGGCGACCCAGCCCAGGAGAATCCAGACCGCGCCCGCGACCGGGGCATCGGGGAAGAACGCGACCGTCCGGGTAAGGGTGCCGCCCGCACCCGGGGGCAGCCACTGGCCGATCGCGCCCCACGGGGACGGCAGCAGATACGGCGAGGACGCCAGACCCGAGAGCGGGTTGGAGATCAGGACCATCAGGACCGCCCCGATCCCGACGCCCGGGGCGCCCAACAGGGCCCCGGCGCCGGCGATGAACCAGGAGATGGCCCCGATCATCAGCGAGAGGGCGAGGGCCACCGGCACGAAGCGTTCGTCGACGACGCCGAGCCACGACCACACGCCCGCGAACCCGAGGCCCGCGACGATCGGACCCAGCAGCACCACGGCGGCCTGCATCCGGATTCGGCCGGCCAGCGCGAGCGCGGCCGCCGCGCCCAGGGCCATCCCGGCGATGAGCAACGGCAACAGACCCGCGGCGAAGCCGGTGCCGCGGGCATCGCTCTCCGGCGGTGCGACGACCGACTCGGTGGCCACGGGAATGTTCTGGGCCGATCCGATCCCGGCGCCGACGCCGGCGATGACCTGCGCCAGAACCGGCGAGGCGGCCTCGGCCGTCAGCACGGTGACCCCGCCGGGATCGACAGCGAGCGCTCCGAGCACCTCGCGGCGCTCGATCGCGGATCGCGCCGCGGCGGCGTCGGGGTAGGCGCGCAGGTCGAAGGCGTCGTCACCGGCGCGCGCAGACAACGCGGCCTCGATGTTCTGGGCCGCGGGCGGCGGCGCGACGAGTCCGAGCGGCACCTCGCGGGGTTCGGGATCGACGGCGAGCGAGACGAACATCGCGGCGAGGGCGGTGACCACGAGGGGAATCGCGACGATCATCCCGATCGCATCCCGCCAGGAGGGGCGTCGGGACGTCTCGCTCGGCCCGGGAGGCTCCGTCCGGCGTTGCGTGCGGGCGGTGTTCTCGGTGTAGGTACCCATGATGACACCCCTAAAAGAACGAACTCTCGTTTTTCTGAGTGTGCGCCGGGCGGGAAGAGAAATCAAGAACGAATCTTCGTTTTATACTGCTCGGGTGCCGAAGATCAGCGAGGAACGCAAGCTCGAGCGAAGCCTGCAGATACTCGACGCGGCGCGCCGGTGCTTCGCCGAGAAGGGTTTCCACCGGGCGTCGATGGCCGATGTCATCCGCGAATCCGGGTTGAGCGCCGGCGCGGTGTACTCGTACTACTCGTCGAAGGAGGAGTTGGTCGCCGCCGTCGCGAAGTCGGTGTTCAGCGCCTACGAAGCGGGTTTCGAGGAGTTCGCCGACCAGCAGCACGGACCCCTGTCGCCGCAGCAGGTGGTCCGCCTCCTCGCCTCGCGGGCCATGACCGAGATCGCGCCGCTGACCGACGGCTTCCGGATGGTGATGACCATCTGGGGCGAGGCCGCCAACAACCCGGACCTGCGCGAGATCGTCCAGGAGATCATCCGCGGGCTCCGCTCGGTGTTCGCGGGCGTCCTGGCGCGTTGGCGCGACGCCGGTCACGAGTTGCCGGGGGACCCGGCGTCGCTCGCCGTCCTCATGGTGTCGGTGATGCAGGGCTTCGTCGTGCAGCAGTCCCTCGTCGGAGACGTCGACGTCGACGCCTACCTGGGGGTCTGGTGCCGGTTGCTGCAGGCTGCGGGTCTGGGCGACGAGGGCTGATTCGCCCCGACACGCCTACCATCGAGTCGAGCCCCGTCGAACCAGGACCTCCTGCCCTGCCCGGTCGCCCCGGCCGTCCCATCCGGTCGCGGTGCCGGTGACGAACAATGGGAGACACCTGCTCGACCTCGACCGTGATGAGGAACGAATGACCAACGACTCGGTGGTTCTCGCCGACGCCGACGGGCGCCCCTGTGGCACCGCCGACCGCGAGGGCGTACATGGGGTCGACACCCCGCTGCACTTCGCCTTCTCCTGTCACCTCGTCGACGACGACCGCATCCTGATGACCCGTCGCGCGCTGTCCAAGCGCAGTTGGCCGGGCGTGTGGACCAACTCCTTCTGCGGGCATCCGCGTCCGGGAGAGTCCGTCGTCGACGCCGTGCACCGCTATGCCCGTCGCGAACTGGGGATCGACGTGGCCGACGTCCGCTGCGTGCTGCCCGACTTCCGGTATCGCGCGGTCGACGCGAGCGGGATCGTGGAGAACGAGATCTGCCCGGTCTTCGTCGCGCGGCCCGTCGGCGAGCTCGAACCGAACCCGGACGAGGTCGCCGAGTACGCGTGGGCGCCGGTTGCCGACGTGTGGTCGCTGGTCGAGCGCACTCCGTGGGCCGTGAGCCCGTGGTTCGCCGATCAGGTCCGGCGGCTCCCTGGACCCCAGCCGCACGGCGCCGCGGCGGTGGCGGCCGGCGGGACCCATCCGGGAACCGCCCGGGCGTCGAATACATGACATCCAGGCCGGCGCCCTCATCGACGAGGTGGCCATCGCCGAGGTCCTCTCATCCATCGAAGTTCAGGAGCATTCGGATGATGCATCTCCCAGGTCATACCGAAGTGGTCCCGCCACACCGCCGCTACGACGAGGTCGCCGAGGCGAGCGCCGCACTCGTGATCCGCTCCTACTCGACCTCGTTCGGGCTCGCCTCCCGTCTTCTCGCCCCGTCGCTGCGACGCGACGTGCGCAACATCTACGCGCTGGTGCGGGTCGCCGACGAGATCGTCGACGCACCCCGCCCCGACCAGGGTTCGGTCGACCGCCGCAACGAACTCGACCAGCTCGAGGAACAGACCTATGCCGCCATGGCCTCCGGGTCGAGCAGCAACCTGGTGGTGCACGCCTTCGCCCGCACCGCCAGGCGGGTCGGCATCGACCTGGACCTGGTCACCCCGTTCTTCGACTCGATGCGGTCCGACCTCACCCAGGTCCGGCACGACTTCGAGTCGCTCGCGGCCTACATCTACGGCTCAGCTGAGGTGGTCGGCCTGATGTGCCTGCGCGCGTTCCTCGCCGGCGAACCCAAGGCCGACGCCCGGTACGAACACCTGGCCCCGGGGGCCCGTCGCCTCGGAGCGGCCTTCCAGAAGATCAACTTCCTGCGCGACTTCGGCGACGACAGCGACGGACTGGGCCGGCGATACCTCGTCGGCCTCGACCCCGACGATCCGGACGAGGCGGCCTGGTCGTTGTGGCTCGACGACATCGACCTGGACCTCACCGCCGCCGCGGCCGTGATCCCGGAACTGCCGATGAGCTGTCGTGTCGCGGTGTGCGCGGCCCACGACCTGTTCGCCGAGCTGACCGAACGCCTGCGGCAGTCGTCGGCCGCCGAGGCGCGAATCCGCCGCGTGCGGGTTCCCAACGCGGGCAAGGCGAGAATCGCGGCCGCCGCCGTCGCCCGGCGGGGCATCCCCCGCACGGCACGAGGAGTGAACGCATGACCGGCCGCAAACACGTCGTCGTCATCGGCGGCGGCGTCGCCGGACTGGCCACCGCGGCGCTGCTCGCACACGACGGCCACGACGTCGAGATCGTCGAGAAGAACGACGAACTCGGCGGTCGCGCGGGGCTGTGGACGAACGAGGGCTTCCGCTTCGACACCGGGCCGTCGTGGTGGCTGATGCCCGAGGTCTTCGACCACTACTTCGAGATGCTCGGCACCTCCACCGCGGAACAACTCGACCTCGTCCGGTTGGACCCCGGGTATCGGGTCTTCTTCGGCGAGAAGGGCTCCGACGAGGAGCCGATCGACGTCCACAGCGACCAGAAGCGCAACCACGACCTGTTCGAGTCGATCGAGCCGGGCGCCGGGGCGGCACTCGACGAGTACCTGGAGACCGGCAAGAAGGCCTACGACCTGGCGGTGGATCGCTTCCTGTACACGAGTTTCGAGACGCCGCGGGCCTTCCTCAGCCCGACGGTGCTACGCAACTCGGGCACCCTGGTGTCGTTGTTGGTGCGGACGCTCGAGTCCTACATCGACGACCGGTTCCGAGACCGGCGACTGCAGCAGGTCCTCGGCTACCCGGCGGTGTTCCTGGGATCGTCGCCGGAACGGACCCCGGCCATGTACCACCTCATGAGCTGGATGGACCTCGCCGACGGGGTGAAATACCCCAACGGCGGCTTCACGACCCTCGTCGACGCGCTCGAACGCGTCGCCCGCGAACGAGGCGTGCGCATCCACACCTCCACCGCCGCGAGCGCCGTCCTCACCCGCCCGTCGGCGGGCAGGTTCCGCCGGCGCCGGGCCGAGGTCGTCGGAGTGCGGGTGCAGACCGCCGACGGTTCGACCCGCGACCTGCCGGCCGACGTCGTCGTCGGCGCGGCCGACCTCCATCACCTCGAGACGAAGCTCCTCCCGGAGGGCCTGCAGACCTTCCCGCAGCGCTACTGGGAGCGCGCGACCTCCGGGCCCGGTGCCGTGCTGGCCTACCTCGGCGTGCAAGGGGAACTCCCGGAGCTCACCCACCACTCGCTGTTCTTCACCGAGGACTGGAAGACCAACTTCGACGCGATCTTCGAAAGTCCCACGCGGATACCAGATCCCGCGTCGCTGTACGTCTGCAAGCCGTCGGCCACCGATGACTCGGTGGCGCCTGCCGGCCACGAGAACATCTTCATCCTGGTGCCGGTGCCCGCGGACCCGGGCCTCGGACACGGTGGCGTCGACGGAGCCGGGGACCCGGACGTCGAGAAGATCGCCGACCGTGCCATCGCGATGATCGCCGGCTGGGCCGGCGTGCCCGATCTCGCCGAGCGCATCGTCGTGCGACGGACCGTCGGCCCGGCGGACTTCGTCGACACCGTGAACTCGTGGTGCGGCGGAGCGCTCGGTCCCGCACACACGTTGCGGCAGAGCGCCTTCTTCCGCCCGACCAACCGGTCGCGCAAGGTCGAGGGCCTGTACTATGCGGGGTCGAGCACACGGCCGGGCATCGGCCTGCCGATGTGTCTGATCAGTGCGGAGTTGATCCGCAAGCGGCTCAAGGGAGATCACTCGGTGGGACCGACGCCGACGCGGTGACGACGCCCTCCGGAGGGACATGTGACGAAGGCCCGGCGATGATCTCGCCGGGCCTTCGTCATGTGCGTTGTCCGTCATGGCAATCGGCGCGCGTCCGTGCGCGTCCTGGGTCGAGGGGATCGCTGGGGGTGCCCTCAGCGCTCGCCGATGAGCCCCGCCACGATCTTCGCCGACAGCATCACCAACGGCAGGCCGCCGCCCGGATGCGACGATCCGCCCACCAGGTACAGGCCGGGCACCGGCGAGGTGTTCTTCGGCCGCAGGAACGCGGCGCGCGGACCGTTCGACGACGATCCGTAGATCGATCCGCCGGGCGTCATGGTCCGGCGTTCGAGGTCGGCCGGACTCACGAAGATCCGGTGCCGGACCCGATCGCGCACGTCGAGACCGCGGTCGGCCATCACCCGCATGATCTGATCGGCGTAGCCCTCCGCCAAACCCTCGGCGTCCCAGTCGACTCCGTGCCCGGGGTCGTGCCGGGGAGCGTTGACGAGGACGAACCAGGAGCCGGTGCCCGGACCGGAGACGATCTCCGGGTCGTCGGGCGCCGAGATGTAGACGGTCGGACGCGCGACCGGTCGCGGCGGCCCGTTGAATCCGAAGACGGCGTCGAACTCCTCGTCGTAGTCCTCGGCGAAGAGCACGTGGTGGTGAGGCTGGTCCGCGGGCGGATCGTCGAGTGCGAGCAGCAGGACGAATCCGGACAACGACGGCGTCGACCGGCGCAGCAGGACGCGCGGCAGGCGCGCGGCGCGACGGGGGAGGAGCCGGTCGTACACCTGGCGCGCATCGGCATTCGCGACGACGACATCCGCCGGTCGGGTGCTCCCGTCGGCCGTGACGACGCCGTCGACGCGACCGGTGCGATCGGTCGACACCCGTGCCACCTCGACCCCGAGCTCGACCGTGCCGCCGAGTTCGACGAACCGGTCGTGCATCGCGGTGGCGATCCGGCCGAGGCCGCCCCGGACATACCAGGAGCCCCAGGCCTGTTCGGCCCACGGCACCGAGGCGAGGGCGGCCGGGGCGCGGCGGGGGTCCGACCCGGTGTAGGTGGCGTAGCGGTCGAGCAACATCGCCAGGCGGGAGTCGCGCAGATGGTCCGAACCGAGCCCGCGCAGCGAACGCCACGGGGCGACGGCCCGCACGGCGCGGGGTGTGGCGATGCCGCCGATCATGGTCCGCACGCTCATCGGTGACTCGAGGAACGGGCCGTGGGTGACATCCCAGATCTGTTCCGCGCGCCGGAGAAAGGACGTCCACTGTGCGCCGCTGCCCGGCCCGAGCGCGCGGTCCAGCTCGGCGGGGATCGCGTCGATGGTGTCGGGCAGGTCGAGCACCGTGCCGTCGGGGAACCGGTAGCGCGCGGCGACGGGCAGTCGCTCCAGGTGCACCCGCTCATGGACCGGGGCACCGGTCTCGTCGAACAGCTCGGTGAGGACGTGCGGCATGGTGACCAGCGAGGGCCCGGTGTCGAAGACGAACCCGTCGTGCTCGATGACGCCGAGTTTGCCTCCGACGCGGTCGAATTGCTCGAGCACGGTCACGTCGTATCCGGCGTGCTGCAGACGCATGGCGGCGGCGAGTCCGCCGACGCCCGCCCCGATCACGATGATCCGGCTCATCGCACGCCCTCCAGGACGCGCCCCTTCCATCGAAGCTCGCCCTTGCGTCGGGCCAGCGAGGAATCCGCGGCGAGGGCGGCGAACAGCAGGACCGAGATCGGGTGGGCCAGCGCGTCGGGCCACGCCCGGCCGCCGGTGCACCCGGCGGAGACCGCGCGCGAGGCGACCCCGGCGAGGTATCCCACCGCCCCGACGCGTGATCCGGCGAGTGCGGCCAGCGCAGGCAGCACGTACGTCAGGCACAGGCCGGCGGTGACGGCCCCGGTGCCCGCGGGCGACCCGAAGGCGGACCACAAGGACTTCCGGTATCCGGCGCGGACCTCGCGCCAGCCGTCGTACATCCGGCAGGTGGCGACCTCGCTGCCCTCGGCGACGATCCCTCGGCCGCCTGCGGCCTTGACCGCGCGCAGAAGCGCGATGTCCTCCAGGACGACGTCGCGGACGGCTTCGTGGCCACCGGCCTGCCGATACGTCACCGCGTCGACGAGCAGGAACTGCCCGTTCGCGGCGGACAGCGATGTCCGTGAGGAGTTCTCGGCGACACCGAGGGGGAGCGTGCTCAGCCACGACCACTGCAGCAGGGGCTGGAGGAGCCGCTCGGCGGCGCCGTTCGCGATCTGGCGCGGGTAGGGGCTGAGGAGGTCGAGGCCGAGCGAGCGGAGCAGTGCCGCTGAGGAGGTGAACGCGTGCGGTTCGAGGACGACGTCTGCGTCGAGGAAGGCCAGGACCCCGTAGGGGAAAGCCGCGTCGGCCAGCTGCCGGCACGCCCAACTTTTGCCGAGCCACCCGGGTGGCGGGGGCGACCCCGCGATCACCTCGATACGCCGGTCGCGCCCGGCCATCTCCGCGACCAGTGCGCCGGTGCCGTCGTCGGACTCGTCGTCGAGCACGAGTACGCGCACCGGCCCCGGCCACCGGTCGGCGGCCTCCAGCACCGCGGTCAGGCAGCGGCTCGCGGTGGAAGCCTCGTTGCGCATCGGGATCAGCACCGACAGCGGTTCGGCCTCGGCGACCGTCCCGCGGGAGGGCCGCCGGACCCGGAGCACGTTGTCGATGGTCAGGCCGAGTGAGGCGAACGAGAGCGCCGTGCCCAGCGCGGTCGCGCGTCGGCCGAGGTCAGCGAGGCGCACGGTGCCTCCCGGGTACCGTGCCGGATTCGATTCTGTGAGAACGGTTGTGCCGCAGGACCGAGGCCAGCAGCGGCAGTGCGACCACCCCCATGAGCAGCGCGCCCACGACGGCGACCGTCGGGCGACCGAAGAAGACGGCGTGCGCCAGCACCGACGAGAAGTAGGTCCACAGGTAGGTCGCGATCGGGACTCCGTCGTCGGCCTGTGCGTCGGCCCGGACGAGGCGGTCGAGAACGCCGATCATGAGGAACGAGACGAGCAGCCACCCGGCGAAGTTGGTCAGCGGGATGTCGGCGACGCCGGGCAGGGACGGTGTGGGATGGCGCCAGGCCCAGTGACCCTGGTCGACCATCTGCGGGTCGAGGAAGACATCCCACGCGGTCAGGGCGTACGCGCCCACGAACGGTGTGACGACGCGGGCGCGCGCCGCGGACAATCGCGTCACCCGGAGGAGACGGCGCGTCACCGCCAGGGCGGGCCAGGCCATCATGATCCACGCCAACGGGACGAGAACCGGCACTCCGAGGATCTTCCAGCCGAGCGAGTCGGTGTAGAGATATGCGCCGAAGGGGAACCCGGTGCCGACGCCGATCGCCTCGGCAACGAGTCCGCCGCCGCCGGCGACCACGACCAGTGCTGCCGCCGAGGCGATTCCGCGGGTCGCGGCGAGATGGATGACCGATGCCGAGGCGAGGAGGGTGACGCTCGCGACGGTCAGGGGCAGGGTGCCGCCACCGGTGAGGGGGAACGCTATCTGGACACCGACCGTCGCGACGAGCAGCGCCCAGGTCAGGGTGAGGAGGTGTCGCCGCCAGGGTGCGCGGGCGGCCCGGTCCTGCGCCGCCGCGGACCCGGTCCGTCGCCGGACGGGTCCGCGCGCGGAGGTCGTCGACGGATCGCGCGGCGTCTGATCGGCTGTCGTGATCGGACTCGATGTGGCCGTGCTCATGCGGTCTTCCCCTGATAGGTGCCGGAGATGTCGGTGACCGCGAACCGGGTGAACAGTTCCTCGGCGTACCACCGTGCGGGTTTGGTCCTCCGTACCGCGGACAGATGCGCGGGGGAGCGGTAGGCGAAGTCGGTGAGGTGCTGTGCGGAGTCCCAGACCGAGAAGGTCCCCTGCACCCCGACCGGTAGCTCGCCCACCCCGAGCGCCAGTCGGTTGCCCGGGGAGCGGCCGAGTTCGGCGGCGACGGGCGGCACGGCACGCCAGAACGACGCCATCGTCGTCGGGCGCAGCCGTGCACGGGTCAGCGCGGCCACCGGGCCGGACCACGACGCCGGTCGTCCCGCGTTCGAGGACGCATCGGCGGGCCCGTCCGGCCCTGCGGAGGCGCCGAACGGATCGACCTTCGACCACCTGCCCTTCGACCGGATCGGCCGCATCACGACCCGCAGTTCCTCGGTCGCCGAGTCCTGCCACCGGCGCAGGACCGGCGAGTCCGCTCCTGCGAGTGCGGATCCCTCGTCATCCCAGACGGTGAGCGCCGCCCAGTGGCGCAGGTCCGCGCCGGACAGCGTGAACGTGTCCGCCGTGCCCGTGCCGAGCAGTTTGGCGAAGCGCAATCCGGGTGCGGCACGCAGGGATCGCCGCCCGGATGCCATCCGGCGCAGCGCCGGGAGGGCCCGATCGACTCCCCAGACGCGCAGTTCGACGGTCGGTGCCGCTCCGGCGGTCATGCGCGTCGCCACACGCAGCGTTCGACCAGTCCGGAGAGCGCCTGCCGGGTCTCGTCGTCCACGGCGGCACCGGCAATGATCCCGAAGGCGTCCTCGGCGAGTTCGACGATGCGCTGATCGACCCGTTCGAGCGCCCCGGTCGACTCGAACACCGCTCGGACACGCGCGAGTCCGGTGACGTCGAGATCCGGGTTCCCGAGGCAGTCGTCGAGGACCCTCCGTTCCCGCAGCGTCGCCGACTCCTGGGCGAGCGCGACGAGCATGGTGCGTTTGCCCTCGCGGATGTCGTCGATCGCCGGTTTGCCGGTCACCGCCTCGTCGCCGAAGACGCCGAGGACGTCGTCACGCAACTGGAAGGCCTCGCCGGCGGTCAGCCCGATGCGGTCGTAGTCGGAGAGCAACGACTCGTCGGCGCCGGCCAGCGTGCCGCCGAGTCGCAGCGGCTGGCCGATGGTGTACCGCGCGCTCTTGTAGCGCAGCACCCGTTCGGTGCGATCGGCGTCTGCCTGCTCCTCGGTCTGGCTCAGCATGTCGAGGTACTGGCCCGCATACGCCTCGTCGCGCATCTGGGTCCAGGTGCGGCGGACCGCGGCGCGGACACTGCGACCCGCGTCGTCGACGGCGGCGGCCGCGAGATCGTCCGACCACGACAGGCACATGTCGCCGACGAGGATCGCGACCGCCGTCCCCCAGGTCTCCGGATCTCCCTGACGGTTCTCCTCCAGGTGCGCGTCGGCGAAGAGCCGGTGCACGGTGGGCAGGCCTCGGCGGGTGTCCGAGTCGTCCATGACGTCGTCGTGGACGAGTGCCGCGAGGTGGAACAGCTCGATCGCCGACGCGAGCTCGACGACGCCGGGCACCGGGCGGCCCCGGGCCGCGCCGCGCGCGCCCCACAGGCAGAACGCGGCGCGCAGACGCTTGCCGCCGGTCAGCCGTGCCGCCACCGCCTCGGCGGCGGGGGCGAGCTCGGAACCCACCTCCAGCAGCGTGGCGGCGTGCCCGCGGAAGTGCGCGGACAGCATCTCGTCGACGAGGCGCAGGTCGGTGGGCACATCCGTGATCTCGTCGGTGATCGCGCGCAGGTGCGCGGCGTCGGACGCGGGGCGACGCGGCGCGGGCGAGGTGGTGATCGCGGCGATCTGAGTCATGTCGGGGCCCTTCGTGCGGGGATACGGCCGTGCGGGGGTCGGCCTGACAGTTACCCGGTCTTCGGAGTCACGACACCAGCGGATGGGTATGTCCCGGCGGCGCGAGTCGACGCCGGGTCGGGCCGGGCCGGCGGTAGGTTGGACACCATGGCAGTGGATGCAACGGTGCCCGTGGTGGCGCTCGGTCTGGTGGGTGGATTCGCCGCGGCCCGCTACAGCGGCCGACGTGAACTCGGCGGGGTGGTCCTCGCGGCGGCAGGGGCCTGGAGCACTCGCCGATGGGTGCAGACGAAGGGCCCGGCGGTGGCCGGCGGGTTGCTCGGCACCTACCTCGCGGCCTTCGGCGGATCGCATCCGCTGGCCAAGAAGATCGGCGCGTGGCCCTCGGTCGCGGTGGTGACGGCGGTCGCCGCCGGCGCGACCGCCGCGGCCACCCGCTGATCCCACGGCGAACCGGCTCAGGCGCCGCCGGGGCCGACGTACCATCGGCTCCCATGACGGTGGGAAACGAGGTACCAGGGGAGAACGGATCTGCGGGGGCACCGGTCGTCCCGGGGGCTGACGGGTCCGCGCAGGTAGGGCCAGGAGGCTACGGGCGCGCGCGGCAGAACGACATCTACACCGCCGGCGTTCATCGCCGGAAGCCGCGTGTGCCAACCGATTTCGCTGAACTGGAGCGACGTGCGCGGCGTGCGATGTCGGCGCGGGCGTGGGCCTACATCGCCGGGGGCGCCGGCGAGGGGCGCACGATGACCGGCAACCGCGCCGCACTCGACCGCTGGGCTATTGTGCCGCGCGTCCTGCGCGACGTCTCGCGGCGCAACCTCGAGGTCGAGTTGTTCGGCCGCCGCATCCCGGCTCCGGTGCTGTTCGCCCCGGTCGGCGCCGGGTCGCTCGCGGCGCCCGAGGCCGACCGTCTGATCGGGCACGCGGCCGCGGAACTCGGTCTGCCCTACATCTTCTCGAACCAGGCGAGCGTCCCGATGGAGACCGTCGCCGCCGAGATGGACGCGGTTCGCCCGGGTGCGCCGCGCTGGTTCCAGCTCTACTGGTCCACCGACGACGACCTCGTCGACAGTCTCCTCTCCCGGGCGGAGGCGGTCGACGCCGACGCCGTCGTCGTCACCCTCGACACCACGATGCTCGGCTGGCGTCCCCAGGACCTCAACATCGGGTCGCTGCCGTTCGCGCGCGGAGAGGGGATCGCCCAGTACACCTCAGACCGCCGGTTCGTCGAGATCGTCGCCGAGCGACTCCGCACCGCGGTCGGCGAGCGGCCGGAGATCTCGCTCGGGGCCGTCGCGACGCTGATCTCGATCACCCGGAACGCGCCGGGGCGCTTCTGGAAGAACCTCACCTCGCCGCAACCGCGCGCGGCGGTGCAGACGTTTCTCGACATCTACTCGCGACCATCCCTCAGCTGGGACGACCTCGCCGGGCTTCGCGACCGGACGAGACTTCCGATCGTGCTCAAGGGCGTGCTGCATCCCGACGACGCGCGCCGCGCCGTCGACGCCGGGGTCGACGGGATCATCGTGTCGAACCACGGCGGGCGGCAGGTCGACGGCGCGATCAGCACCATCGACGCCCTCGCCGACATTGCGCCGGTGGTCGACGGGCGGATCAAGATTCTCATCGACTCGGGCATCTACACCGGCTCGGACGTCTTCAAGGCACTCGCCCTCGGTGCCGACGCCGCCTGCATCGGGCGCCCGCACATGTACGGGCTGGCCATCGCCGGTGCCGAGGGGGCGCGCGACGTGGTCGCCGACATCATCGCCGAACTCGATCTGACGCTGGGACTCTCGGGCCACACCGACGTCGCCGACCTCGACCGGGACGCCCTGCGGCGGATCTGAGCCGCCGGCGCGCCGGCCCCGCAGCAACCCGTCGAGAAGGGTTGTCAGACAAATGAAATCGCGGCTCGCCGCGGCAACTCACCTGCCCCCGAGGGAACCCCCGCTCCCAAGAGGTGAGTGCGCGGCGGCGAGCCGCGAGTACGTCGGCGACTGCGGGAGTCCCGCGGCCGCCCGGTCTCAGACCAGCGGGCGCCCGGTCCGCATGCGCCACCGGACGTCGGCGAGCAGCACATTGAACGGGAACTGCTGGATCCACTTCGGCGAGCGCCGGATGATCGCACCCAGCACCGCGTTGTGCTTGGCGAAGAAGAGTTCCTGCCACGGTGACAGGCGCACGTCCATCTTCCGGCGGAAGTCCTCCGGCAGGAAGCCGACGGCGAGGATGTAGAAGTACCAGCCGAGAAGCCTGGTGACCACCGGGCCGAGGAACTCCGCCCGCGCGATCCTCAGCAGGTACTCGCGGATGGTCGGGTCGATCTCCAGCACCTCGACCGTGTCGTTCCAGTACTGTTCGAACGCCGCGCGGTCGGCGGGCCAGGCCTCGCGCGGCACCTGCAGCGTGGTTCCGAACACCGCGCCGGCCTGATAGACCTCGTCGGTCACCTCGGTCATGCCGCCGAAGATGCGGTGCACGTCCTCGGTTCCGCGGTACAGGCAGGCGGCGACCCACAACTGCAGCTCCGGGTCGAAGGCGTTGTACTTCACCGGGCTGTCGGCGGTCGAGCGGACCTTGGCGTGCGCCTTGCCCACCGCCTTGCGGTAGGCCTTGCGGTCCTTGGCGCTTCCGAGCCCGGCGACGGCGAGGTAGCTCAAGGTGGTGCGGCCGCGCTTGAGCGGGTGCTTGAACAGGTTGCCCGAGTCGACGCGGCTCTCGTACACGCCGTAGCCGACGGCCGGATGGCTGAGCTGCATGATCACGTTCGCGGCACCGGCGATGACGCCGATGCCCAGCGGGTTCAGGTTCTCGGCGGAGGGAAGGGCGTCGAGTTCGGCGCGCGACATCCGGGCCGACGACGGCAGGAACTCGGTGTCGGGCTTCTCGGCGGCGAGGAACTCCTCGACCTCCGGCGTGACGCTCGCCGATTCCTGCGGCGACAGGGCAGAACTTCCGCTGGTGATAGGCTCCGTTGCCATCGAACACCCCTCCTGCTCGAATTCAGGAAACGTATGTTTCCCGTTTTATGACACACCCAACCGACCGGGGTGTCAAGATTGGAACCATGGGACGAGGACCTTCGACCCCGCAGGGCCAGGCCGATGCTGCCGCGTCCGAGGCGTCGGGATCGCTGCGTGCGTACGGCGGCGAGGGCGGGGACACCCGGGTCGCCCGCCGCCGCGCGGCCTTGCTCGACGCGGCACTGGATCTGCTCGGCGCCGACGACGCCGAGGCCGTCACCGTTCGCGGTGTCTGCCGGCGCGCGGGCCTGACCGCCCGCTACTTCTACGAGAGCTTCGAGTCGGTGGACCAGCTCGTGGAGACCGTCTACGACCAGGTCATCGAGGAGATCGCCGCATCCGGACTCGCCGCCTTCTCCGAGGGGGCGACGATGCGCCAGAAGGTTGCCGGCGCGGTCGCGGTGATCGTCGACCTCATCGACGAGGATCGTCGAAAGGGTCGGCTCCTGTTCTCCCAGGCGCTGCTCAGCCCGGTGATCGCCGCCAAGCGCATGGAGTCGACCGCGCTGTTCGCCGGCCTCACGCGGCAGAGTGCGTCGAGCCTCGTCGACGTCAACGTCGGCCCCGGACGCGCCGCCGCTGTGGCCCATTACCAGGTCGGCGGGCTCAGCCGGTTGCTGGCGGCGTGGCTCGAAGGCGACGTCGACCTCGCCAAGCCGGAAGTCGTCGATCTGGCCGTCGCGCTTCTCGTGTCGCCGGCCGACATCTTGGAGTCGGCTCCAGTCGACGGCACCGCCGATGCCGGATAGGTCTGCGGCAAGAGGATATGTTTGTCCCATGAGCAGCGGAACCGGCGAAACAGACGTCCGACCCGCGAAGCAGCCTCTTGGATCCTGGCGTGACTACGGTGAGCCCGAGCTCCCGGTCCCGCTCGCCGCGGCCCTCGAGGCCTTCGCTGAACAGGGCTACCACGGCACGTCGGTCAGGGAGATCGCCGCGCGGGCCAACCTGTCCGTGCCCGGTCTGTACCACCACTACCCGTCGAAGCAGTCCTTGTTGCAGGGTCTGCTGGAGCGGACGATGACCGATCTCCTCGCCCGTTCGGAGGCGGCCATCCGCGAGGCCGGCCCGGAGCCGGTCAAGCAGTTCGACGCGGTGGTCGAGTCCTTGCTTCGATTCCACATGTACCGCCGTGAGCAGGCGTTCGTGGGTTCCACCGAGATCCGCAGTCTCGACGACGATTACCGTCCGAAGTACATCGGGCATCGCGATCGCCAGCAGCGGATGGTCGACGAGATCGTGTTCGCCGGCGTCGAGGCGGGCGACTTCACCACGCCGTATCCGAAGGACGCCGCGCGTGCGGTGGCCACGATGTGCGTGGGGGTCTCGACGTGGTTCAAGCTCGACGGTCTCCTCGGCCCTGACGAGTTGATCCAGCGGAATCTCCAGCTCGCCCGGGCCCTGGTCGGGTACCGACCCAGATAGTGCGGTCGGGTACCGACCCAGATAGTGCGGTCGGGTACCGACCCAGATAGTGCGGTCGGGTACCGACGGGACAGCACGGAATTGCGCTTCCCGGTCTTGACCGGGGTGGCATCGCCTGGCAATGTATGGCATGCCGAACGATCGCTCGGTCGGCGACGGGGGACTTCCCCGCCGGTTCAGTCAGAGGAGTCACGATGCCGATAGACCTGCGCCACGACCCCGAGGTGGTCGAGCTGGTCGAGAAGACCGAACGTTTCATCCGCGACTACGTGTTGCCCATCGAAGAGGCCCACAACGGTGACATCACCGCGGCCGGTGGCGACGACCTGCGTCGTGAGATGAACGCAAAGGCCAAGGCGGAGGGCATCTTCGCGCCACACGCCCCGGTCGAGTTCGGCGGGCTCGGACTCAACATGACCGACCGCGCAGCGGTTTTCGAAGCCGCGGGCTACTCGACGTTCGGCCCGGTCGCCCTGCACATCGGCGCGCCGGACGAGGGTAACGTGCACATGCTCGACCACATCGCGAGCGAGGAGCAGCGGCAGAAGTTCCTCGCCCCGCTCGCCTCCGGCGAGGTGCGCTCGGCCTTCGCGATGACCGAGCCGGCGCCGGGCGCGGGCGCGGACCCCGATGCGTTGAACACCCAGGCCGTCCGCGTCGACGGCGGCTGGAAGATCAACGGCACCAAGCACTTCATCACCGGCGCCGAGGGCGCGGCCTTCTTCATCATCATGGCCCGAACCGCCGGCTCGCCTGGTGATCGTGGCGGCGCCACCATGTTCCTGGCGAACGCCGACACCCCTGGCATCACCGTCGGCCGGCACATCAACACCATCGACAAGGCCATGATCGGCGGCCACTGCGAGGTCACGTTCGAGGACGTCTTCGTCCCCGACGAGGACATCCTCGGCGAGGTCGACCAGGGCTACCGATACGCACAGGTCCGTCTGGGGCCGGCCCGTATGACGCACGTCATGCGCTGGCTCGGCGCGGCCAAGCGCTGCCACGACGTCGCCCTCGACTATGTCTCCCGCCGTGAGGGATTCGGCGGCAAGCTCGGCGACCTCGGCATGATCCAGCAGATGGTGGCCGACAACGAGATCGACCTGGCCGCCTCCCGGCAACTGCTGCTCAAGGCATGCCACGAGCTGGACCTGGGCAACCATGCCTCCAACGAGACCTCGATCGCCAAGACCTTTGCCGCCGAGGCATACTCGCGGATCGCCGATCGCAGCATGCAGATGTGCGGCGGCCTCGGCGTGTCCGCCGACCTGCCGATCGCCCGTCTGGCGCAGGAGCTGCGTCCGTTCCGGATCTACGACGGCCCCTCCGAGGTGCACCGCTGGGCGATCGCGCGTCGCGCCATCGGCCGGGCGAAGAAGGCGCAAGCCGCGGCGGAGGCGAAGTGACCTCCATCGAGAACGCGCTCGACGCAGCGCGCCTGGAAGAACTGTTGCGCCGCAACGGGGTCGAGCCCGCCGGTGAACTCGACATCAACCTCATCAGCGGCGGAAAGTCCAACCTGACCTACACCGTCACCGACGGCGTGAACAGGTGGGTGGCCCGTCGGCCCCCGACCGGCGGCCTCACCCCGTCGGCGCACGACATGGGCCGGGAGTGGGCGGTCACCAGCGCTCTGCAGTCCACGTCGGTGCCGGTGGCCACGACAGTGGCCTTCGACGAGGACGGCTCGATCATCGGGGCTCCCTGTACCGTGGTGGAATTCGTCGACGGACGGGTGGTGCGGACCGAAGAGGATCTCGCCGCCTACTCCGACGCGGAGGTCGCGGCGAACATCGACGGCCTGGTCCGGACGCTCGCCGATCTCCACGCCGTGGACTACAAGGCCGTCGGCCTCGGCGAGTTCGGCCGTCCCGCCGGGTTCGCCGCCCGCCAGGTGAAACTGTGGGCGCGGCAGTGGGGTCATGTGAAGACGCGCGACCTCCCCGACGTCGAGCGTCTCGTCGAGAAGCTGTCCGAGCGCGTGCCGCAGGAAGCGCGGGAATCGGTGGTGCACGGCGACTTCCGCATCGACAACACCATCGTCGACGCGAACGACCCGGGCCGGATCGCCGCGGTCGTCGACTGGGAGATGTCGACGCTGGGCGATCCGATCACGGATGTCGCGCTGATGTGCGTGTACCGAACCGGCGCGTTCGACCGAGTCCTGGGTTTCTCGGCGGCCTGGACCAGCGACCGCTATCCGTCCGTGGACGAGATCGCCCAGAAGTACGCGACCGCAACGGGTTCCGATCTCGGCGACTGGGACTTCTACCTGGGGTTGGCCAACCTCAAGCTCGGTGTGATCGCCGAGGGGATCACCTATCGCGCGCTCTCCGGCGCGTCCTCGGGCGACGGGGCCGAGAACGCGGCGGAAGCGACCGCGGTCTTCATCGCCGAAGGCCTGCGGCTCGTCGGCTGAGACCCGGTCGTCGCCGGGTTCAGGGATCACGTACAACCCACGGGGGACACACGAATGAGTGAACAGACCAACCGGTCCGCGCTGGTGACCGGGGCCTCGCGCGGCATCGGCGCGGCGATCGCCGAACGCCTCGCCGCCGACGGCTGGGACCTGACCATCAGCGCGCGCGGTCGGGAAGCCTTGGAGGCCAAGGCTGCCGAACTCCGTGAGCTGGGCGCGGGCCGAGTCGAGGTGGTGCCGGCGGACATGACCGACACCGACGCCGTCACCGCCCTCGGCGCCGCGCACGGCGAGGCCTTCGGTAGGTGCGATGCGCTGGTCATCAACGCCGGCATGGGGTCCAAGGGCGCGGTCGCCGAGATGCCGGTCAAGCGCTTCGACCGGCTCTACCAGGTCAACGTGCGTGCGCCGTACATTCTGTTGCAGTCGGTGCTGCCGACGCTGCGGTCCACGGCCGCGGGGCACGGTGCCGCGAAAGTCATTGCGGTGGCGTCGATCACGGGCGTGTACCCGGAGCCGGAGCTGTCCGCGTACGGTGCGACGAAGGCTGCGCTGATCTCCCTCTGCGAGACGTTCAACCTCGAGGAGTCGGAGGACGGCGTGAGTGCGACGACGATCGCGCCGGGATACGTGGCCACCGACATGACCGACTGGCTCAAGGACCGCATCCCGAAGGAGGAGATGATCACCGCCGCCGTCGTCGCCGTCGTCGCGCACTCGGTCACCCAGTTGTCGCGGTATGCGGTGCTGCCGAACGTCGTCCTGACCCGTCCGGGCACGAATCTGCATCGGGCGTAGCCGAACCCGCGTCTGAACGGAGAAGGTCCACTGCCCTCGGCGGGCAGTGGACCTTCGTCGTCTCGGTCGGAGTTCCGGTTCGGTCAGCGGAAGGTGGCGACGCCGCCGGAGCGGTCGGAGAGGTGACCGTGCTCGTTGAACGACACCACCGACACCCCCTGGCGGCCCACGATGAGTTTGGTGATCGACGCGTTGACCATCGTGCGGGCCATCGCCGGCCACTGCTCGTCGGGGATGCCCCACAATTGGGCGATCCACTGGGTGATGGTCCCCGCCGACGACACGATGAGCACGGTCTGGCCCGATCCGGCACGCTCGACGGCGCGCTTGGCCGCGTCGTGGACACGTGCCTGGAACTGCGGATAGCTCTCCGCGGGGCCGCCGTCGGGCCCGGGTTCGGGCTCGTGGTCACCGGCGGCGATCCACGCCGCCAGTCCCTTGTCCAGTTGCTGCTGGTAGTTGCGTCCGTCCCGGAACATCTCGGGGGACGCATGACCGACCAGCGCGGGCAGCGAGTACTCGTTCCATCCGGTGTCGATGCGGGCCTCCGGCCGCGCGTCGAAGGCCCCCAGGACCCCGCGCAGGGTCTGGCTCTGACGGGCGAGGTCGCCGCTGACGGCGTCGGTGAAACCGTCGATCTGGCCGGCGAGGAACGACCCGGAGATCGCGGCCTGCGTGTCGCCTGTCGCGGTGAGCCCGCCGGGGCCGTTGCGGAGGTCCGCAGAGTCGTCGGAAACCCCATACGCCAACGCATTTGCCTGACCGTGCCGCACTAGATAGATGACGCCCATACCTGCACAGTATTCGACGCCGATGAGTTCGTCCGACCGGGATGGTCTGTATGGGGGAGACCGCGTTCCACCGGACGGAGTCGCCGCGTGATGCGTCCGGCGGTCCGGGGAGGCAGCCCGAGGAGATGGAGACCGCCAGTGGCATCGATGATGTTCGTCAATCTGCCCGTTGCCGACGTCCGACGATCCCGAGACTTCTTCCGCAGGCTCGGCTTCCGGTTCGACGAGATGTTCTGCGACCACTCGACCGCGTGCATGGTGGTCAACGATCGCGCGATGGTGGTCCTGATGGATCGACGGCGGTTCGCGGGTCTGGCGGTGGCGGGTCCGCTGGAGGGGCCGGGGCTGCGGGAGTCGGTCGTGACGTTCGCCGTGGACGAGCGGGCGCAGGTCGACCGCATCGCGGACGCCGCGATGGCGGACGGCACGCCGCTACGGGAGACCGAGGACCTCGGCTTTCTGTACGCACGCAGCTTCTGCGATCCCGACGGTCACGCGTGGGAGGTCGTCTGGATGGACCCCGCCCAGATCCCCCGGACCACCGATCGCTGACCGGTGGCGGAGGCGGGCGTCAGTGCCAGGGTGCGGGTGTGGTGCGCGCCGGGGCGTCGTACGGGGTCGCGGGCAGACCGAACCGGGCGAAGTCCTCCTCCATCGTCCGGCTGAAGAACGCGACCGTGTGCCGTACCTTCCGCGCCGCCGGATCGATGTCGAGGACCTGGAGCTGGAACGGGCGGTGGACGCCATCGGGCTCGCGCATGTAGAGACCGAAGGCGGGCTGCCCGTTGGCGACGGTCGGCAGCATGATCTGGTCGCCGGCCTTCTCGGCCGGGCAGTTGCGCTTGATGAGGGTGCCGATGGCGTCGGGACCCTGGTACCAACCGGTGAACGGTGGCATCTCCCAGATCGCCTTGTCGGTGAACATCGCGGCGATCGCGTCGACGTCGTAGCGTTCGAACGCCGACACGTAGCGCGCGAGCAGCTCGCGCTTGGCGTCGTCGTCGAGGACGGATGGGTCGGAGCGCGCCGCGTCGGCCTGCGGACGCGCGCGCTCGAGCTGCGCACGGGCCCGCTGGAGGAGGCTGTTGACGGTCGCGGTGGTGACCCCGATCGTCTCGGCGACCTCGGCGGCGCGCCACTGCAGGACGTCGCGGAGGATCAGGACCGCGCGCTGACGCTCGGGCAGATGCTGCAACGCCGCGATGAAGGCGAGGCGGATCGATTCGCGGGCGCCGACCACGAAGGCGGGATCGGCATCGGGGGCAGGTGCGATCTCGTCGACGGTCCCGGCGAAGGGTTCCAGCCACGGCACCTCGTGGTTCTGCAGGAGGTCGTCGGTGGGATCGAAGGCGTCGCCGCCGAGCCCCGAGGGCAGCGGCCGGCGCTGCGAGCTCTGCAACGCGGTCAGGCAGGTGTTGGTCGCGATCTTGTGCAGCCAGGTGCGGACCGATGCCCGGTGGTCGAACTTGTCGTAGGCCTTCCACGCCCGCAGGAACGTCTCCTGGGTCAGGTCCTCGGCGTCGTGATGCGAGCCGGTCATCCGGTAGCAGTGCGCCACGATCTCGCGGCGGTAGGGCTCGGCGGCGGCAAGGAAGTCGGAGTCGGAGATCGGCCCGTCCGCTGTTGTGGTCATGGTCACAATCTACCGCCGCCCACTGACACAATCGACCGCGAAGGAGCAATGCGCCCTTGGTCCGTTTTCGGCGTCGCCGCAGGTCGGATAGACGCTGGACGGGATGTTGAAATCAGGCTGAGCGCAAATGGTGCGAACTGCCTGATCCCGCCCTAGATTCGCCGGTGCACGCGTGTGCCCGCGCCGCCCCGGTCCTGTATGACCTGGGGGAACGGGCTTGCCGCGACGGGGTCGGCGTTGCTAGCTTGATGCGCATGTCGAGCACGGACCGCAAGCTGCCGGAGGTCACCTACGTGACCACCGCTCTGGGCTGCCGTCTGCCGCTTGCTCGCGTTCTCTGTTGTTGTCGTCGAATGCGCTGAGCCGACGCCTCGTCCACGGGGTGTCGCTCCAGATCTGGTGATTCGAGCATTCCCACCCCTTCCCGCCGTCTTCCGCGCGGGGCATTTCGACGAGGACGATCATGACCGCCACGCTTTCCGACATCTCTGCCCGTAACCTGCGTACTGCACCGACGCCGCTCACGCGTCGGCCGGCGACACGTCCGGTCCGTCGTGGACCGCAGGTGAATCGCCCGAACGCGCCGTTGTCGGCCGTACCCGCGCCGGTTCCGCCGAGCCGTGTCCCCGGCGCGACGGCCGACCGGCGCGGACTCGGAAAGGGGGACCCGCGGGTGCACGTCGCGACGCCGCACCTGGAGCTGTCGACCAAGCCGGCGGCGCTCGTCCTGCGCGCCGCCCGCCTGGCCGGCCCCCTGTTCCGCGATGACGCCGCCGAGCGCACGGGACTCTCCATCTCCACGGTGAACCGCCAGGTCAGCGCCCTGCTGAAGGCCGGTCTCATCCGGGAGCGCGCAGACCTCGCCCCGTCGGGCGCCATCGGCCGGCCGCGCCTGCCGTTCGAGGTCAACCTCGCCGACTTCCTCACCCTGGGCATCCACATCGGCTACAAGGTCACCTCGATCACCACCCACGACCTGCTGCACCGCGTCGTCGGCGCGATCCAGATCCCGACCCCGGTCGCCGAGAACCCCGAGCAGACCCTCGCCGCCATCGGCGTCAGCGCCCGCCGCTTCGCCGAGCGTTGGACCGGCAAGCGTGTCCTCTGGGTCGGCGTCGCGATCGGCGGCCGGGTCGCCGAGGGGGGCCTCGTCGACCATCCGCGGCTCGGCTGGGAGTCCGCACCGGTCGGTCGGGTGATCGCCGAGGCGGTGGGTCTGCCGGTGTCGGTGGCGTCGCACGTCGAGGCGATGGCCGCCGCCGAGCTGGTCCTCAACCCCGACGACGAGCAGTCGAGCTTCTTGTACTTCTACGCCCGCGAGATGCTGGGCATCGCCTTCAGCGTCGGCGGCACCGTCCACACCCCGACCGCGGGCCCGCCCGTGATCGGGCACTTCCCGACCGGCCCGACCACCCTGCTCGACCCCGAGAAGACGGGGCGTCTCGAGCCTGCGGTGAGCGACACCGGGGTCGTCGAAGCGGCTCGCGCACTGGGACTCTCGGTCGAGGACGTGGAGGGCATCCACGCTCTGGCCCGCTCCGGGGACGCGACCGCCCGCGCCCTCCTCGAGGAGCGCGCCCAGGTGCTCGGCCGTACCGTCGGACTCATCGCCGACATCTTCAACCCCGACCACATCATCCTCGGCGGCCAGGCGTTCACCGACTACCCGGCGACCCTGCCGACCGTGGCGCGTGCAGTGCGCGAGACCTCGATCGCGACGAAGCGCGATGTGCGCGTGTCACATTCGGGTGCCACCGTGCAGCAGCAGGCGGCCGGCGCTGTCTCCCTCGACGCAATCTACAGCGACCCGCTGCAGGCGATCACGCTGACCGCCTGAGCGGGCCGCCGCCCCTCGCACACAACCGCCGGCGAGCGCGCGGCGAGACCCACCCGCGCGCCCGGCGGGTGGCCCCGGACGCGCGGGTGCCTCAGTCCACGGTGCGCTTGTTGTAGGCGCGAATCGCGAACGGCGCGAAGATCAGCGTCAGGGCGACCGCCCAGATGAGGGTCGAGATCACCGGATGCTGAAGCGGCAGTGCGACATCGGAGCCGAATGCGGGGCCGTTGCCCCACAGCACGCGCATCGCCTGCACGAGTGAGGACATCGGGTTCCACTCGGCGATGGTCCGCAGCCACGTCGGCATCGGCGCGGTCGGGACGAAGGCGTTCGACAGGAACGTGATCGGGAACAGCGTCGAGAACATGAAGCCGTTCACGGCCTCGACGGTGCGCAACCAGGACCCGACGAGGATGCCGAACCAGATCATCGCGAACCCGAACAGCAACAGCAGGGCGAAGGCGAGCACCGCCTCGGCGAACGACCCGCGGATGCGCCAGCCGATCGCGAGACCGGTCACCGCCATCACCACGATGCCGATGCTGCTGTGCAGCAGGCTCGCGATGCTGCGTCCGATCAGCACCGACGACCGCTGGATGGGCAACGCGCGGAAGCGGTCGATGATCCCCTTCTCCAGGTCGGCGGTGATGCCCGAGGCGACGATGAACGCGGTGAAGACGATCGTCTGTCCCATGATGCCGGGGAGCAGGAACTCCTTGTAGGACCCGCTGTCGGTCTGGATCGACGCACCGAAGACGTACGCGAACAGCAGCACGAACATGATCGGCTGGATCGTGACGTCGGAGAGCATCTCCGGCATCCGCTTGGTGTGGATCATGTTGCGCTTCACCATGATCCACGACTGCTGCCAGAGCGTCGTGGGATGGGTGCGCGGGGTGTCGTCGACCACCGCGTCGGTCTGGGCAGTGGCGGTCATCAGGACTTCTCCTCGTCGGTGTCGTCGGTGGTGGTGTCGTCGGTGGCGCGGTGTCCGGTCAGGGACAGGAACACGTCGTCGAGGCTCGGGCGGGCGAGGCCGAAGTCGTCGACCGAGATCCCGCTCTCCTCGAACCAGGCGGCCACGCGGGGGAGGTCGCCCAGGCCGCCGGTCGCGGCGGTGAGGCGTCGTGCGGGGACGTCGACGAACACCTCGGTGCCGTTCTTGCGTAGCAGCGCCTCGGCCGCCGGGAGGTCCTCGGCGTGCGAGACGGTCAGCACGAGGCTGGCCGCGCCCGCCTGCTCCTTGAGTTGTAGCGGGGTGCCGTGGGCGATGATCCTGCCCTTGTCGATGACGACGATGTCGTCGGCGAGCTGATCTGCCTCTTCCAGGTACTGCGTGGTCAGCAGCAGTGTGGTGCCGCCGGCGACGAGGTCGCGCAGGACATCCCACAGTTCGGTGCGGCTGCGCGGGTCGAGGCCGGTGGTCGGCTCGTCGAGGAACAGCACCGGCGGGGCCGCGATCAGGCTGACGGCGAGGTCGAGGCGTCGGCGCATGCCGCCGGAGTAGGACTTGACCTGCTTGTCTCCCGCGTCGGTGAGCGAGAACTGTTCGAGCAGCTGCTCGGAACGCCTCGCGAGCGCCTTGCGGCCGATGCCGTACAACCCGCCGATCATCCGGAGGTTCTCGCGACCGGTGAGGATCTCGTCGACCGTGGCGGCCTGGCCCGTGAGGCCCATGTTCTGCCGGACCAGCCCGGGCTGCTCGCGGACGTCGTATCCGGCGATGCGGGCGGTGCCGCTGGTCGGCGGGGACAGCGTCGTCATCATGCGGACGGTGGTCGTCTTACCGGCACCGTTGGGTCCGAGCAGGCCGAGCACAGTGCCCCGCGGCACGGTGAAGCTGACACCGTCGACGGCGGTGAAATCGCCGAAGCGCTTGACCAGGTCGATGGCCTCGATCGCGACATCGGTGGTCGCGACATCGCCGGGTACGGCGGTGGGGGCTGTGACTGAGTTCATAACTCTCCACGGTATCGATGGGTTCTGACAGGGGCGAACGATTTTCGGTGGTCAGGGCGGTGTCGGCGGTCGCGTGCCCACGGGAAGGCAGACTGTCTTTCCTACCGGAACTCATCGCTCCCGCGAGGGGAATTCCGGCGGCCGGTGTCCACGTCACGCCAGAACGTCGAGTCCGCTCGAAGTCGACCGCGTGGGTGAGATCCGCAGTTGCGGGTTCACAATGCGCGACAATCCGCAGATGCGGATATGATTCCGCGAATGAGTGCGATACGCATCAGGGACGCGGCGACGCTGCTCGGCGTCAGCGACGACACCGTCCGACGCTGGATCGCCTCCGGCGTCCTCGAGCAGTCCGACGAGGGTCCGGTGGCGACCGTGGACGGTGCCCGGCTCGCCGAGCTGGCGCGCGAGCGCGCGGCCGCCCCCGACGACGGCGCGCCGGTCGCGCGGTCGGCCCGCAACCGTTTCACCGGTCTGGTCACCGAGGTGATCGTCGACGGCGTCATGGCGCAGGTGACGCTGCAATGCGGCCCGTTCGAGGTGACGTCCCTGATGAGTGCGCAGTCGGCCCGGGAGCTCGAGCTCGAGCCCGGATCGGTGGCGACGGCCATCGTGAAGTCGACCAACGTCATCGTCGAGACGACGCGGGAGAAGCGGTGAGGCGGCTCGCGTTTGCAGCGGTTGCCGCCCTGGTGTTCGGCGCGGGGTGCGCGGCCGGCTCGACGGACTCCGGCCCGGTCCTCGACGTCTCGGCAGCGGCGTCGTTGAAAGGGGCCTTCACCGCGATCGCCGAGGAGTTCGAGAAGCGGCACGAGGGAGTCGCCGTCCGCCTCTCGTTCGACGGCTCGTCGACCCTGGCCAACCAGATCGAGCAGGGAGCGCCCGCCGACGTCTTCGCCAGTGCAGACGAGAAGAACATGGCGAAACTCGGCGGGCTGGCGGTCGACCCGAGGACCTTCGCCACCAACACGCTCGTGATCGTGACGGCGCCGGGGAATCCGAAGGGCATCGATTCATTCGCCGATCTGAACAAGCCGGGCGTCACGACGGTGGTCTGCCAGTCCGCGCAGCCCTGCGGGGCGGCGACGGACGCGGTCGAGAAGAACGCCGGCATCACCGTCGCCGCGGCGTCGGAGGAGCAGTCGGTGGGAGCGGTGTTGACCAAGGTGACCACCGGGCAGGCCGATGCCGGGGTCGTGTACGTGACCGACGCGGCGGCAGCAGGGGACACGGTGTCGACGGTGACCGATCCCGTCTTCGCCGGGGTCGTCAACGCCTATCCCATCGCGACGCTGAAGGACGCGCCGGATGCGGGGCTGGGCAGCGAATTCGTCGCCCTGGTCCTCGGGCCGGACGGGCAGCGCATTCTCCGGGACGCCGGGTTCGGGTCGCCGTGACCGCCCTCGGAACGGGTCTCGACCGTCGTGGTGCGACGGGGCTGCCGGCCTGGGCATATGCGATCGCGGCCGTCGGGGTGGCGTTGATCGTGGTCCCGCCGCTGGCGCTGCTGTTCCGGACGCCGTGGGGGACGTTCGTCGACCAGGTCACCTCGTCGTCTTCCCTTGACGCGCTGCGACTCTCGCTGACGACGGCGGCGATGAGCACGGTGCTGTGCCTGGTGCTCGGTGTGCCGATGGCGGTCATCTTCGCGCGGCACGACGGCGTGGTCGTGCGGGTGCTGCGGGCACTGGTGTTGCTCCCGCTGGTGCTGCCGCCGGTGGTCGGCGGCCTGGCACTGCTCTACACGTTCGGGCGCCTGGGCATCATCGGCGGACGCCTGCACGACGCGGGCATCGACGTCGCCTTCACGACCACCGCCGTCGTTCTCGCACAGACCTTCGTGGCGCTGCCCTTCCTGGTGATCAGCGTCGAAGGGGCGGTGCGCGTGATCGGCACGCGCTATGAGGAGGTGGCGGCCACACTCGGCGCAGGGCCGAGCAGGACGCTGTGGAAGGTGACGCTGCCGCTGGTCGCCCCGTCACTTGTCGCCGGACTGGTGCTCTCCTTCGCCCGTGCGCTCGGAGAGTTCGGTGCGACGATCACCTTCGCCGGCAACGCCCCGGGCGTCACCCAGACCGCGCCGCTCGCGATCTATGTGGCGGCCGTCGACGATCCGCAGGCCGCGGTTCCGTTGTCGCTCATCCTCGTCGTCATCTCGCTCGTCGTCGTGGTGGGCGTGCACAGTCGCCGGCGCCGCGGTGAGGCGGGTGCGATGTGAGTGCAGACCTCGACGTCGTCATCGAACAGGCGGTGCCGCCGTTGCGCATCGAGCACCGATTCGGCGCAGGGCGGACGACGGCCGTCGTCGGACCGAACGGCGCCGGGAAGTCGACGATGCTGCGCGTCATCGCGGGGCTCGTCCGCGGGGACGAGCCGACCCGGATCACGTTGGGTGACCAGGTGTTCCGCGACCGCGGCGTATTCGTTCCGCCGCACCGGCGGGGCGTCGTCCAGCTGCTGCAGGACGCGCGGCTGTTCCCGCACCTCACCGTCGCCGACAACGTGGCCTTCGCGCCGGCCGCACAGGGGCTGTCCCGGGCGCAGGTGCGCGAACGGGTGTCACGTTGGCTGGAGGCCGCCGAGGTCGCGGACCTCGCCGACCGACGGCCGGGCGAGCTGTCCGGTGGCCAGGCGCAGCGCGTGGCGATCGCGCGGGCGATGGCCGCCCAGCCGCGGATTCTGCTGTTGGACGAGCCGTTTCGGGCACTCGATGTCGACGTCGCCAGTCGCCTGCGGGCGTTGATGAGGGAGCTGCTGGCCGACCACGGTCGCACGACGATCATGGTGACGCACGATCCGGTGGACGCACTCGGCCTCGCCGAGGACATCGTCGTGCTGGATCGGGGGCGAATCGTCGAATCGGGGTCCACACGTGAGGTGTTGACCAACCCGGGGTCGCGGTTCACGGCGTCGCTCGCGGGCCTCAACCTCTTCGTCGGGACCCTCGTGGACGCGAATTGCGTCGTCGACGATCGCGGGAATCGGGTCGTCGGAACCGTGGCCGATGACGCACCCGGCGGCGGAATCCCCGACGGGGAGCCGGCGGCCGCGACGTTCTCGCCCCGCGCGGTCGCCGTGTACCTCCACGAGCCGCACGGAAGTCCGCGGACGATGCTGCGGGCGACGGTGCGCGACGTGGTACCGCGCGGCGATCACGCGGTGGTGCACACCGACGTGGGTGGACAGACGGTCGCCGCCGAGGTGACCTGGGCGGCGGTGGCCGACCTCGCGCTCGTGCCGGGCCTCGGGGTGGTGCTCGTCATCAAGGCGAGCGAGGTGCGGGTGAGTGCGGTGGCCCGGCGGTGACCGGTCAGCAGCCGGCGACGAAGACCCGGGGTCGGACCCACGAGTGAACTCCCAGACGTCGTTTCATGACTGCGACCTCGATCGAGATCGCGGCACCGAAACGACGTCTGCCGGTCACTCGGCCAGCGGACCTCGCTTGTGTGGTTCGAGGACCCGCGCCTTCAGGTACTTGTACCCCCGAACTCGAAGTGTGGGAATCGATTTGAGGTAGAAGCGGTCGTCGGCCCCGATCTGCTCGGCGATCGAGTCGTCGACCAGGGTGGAGCCGGGGCGCGCGGAGCTGGTGAGCCGGGAGGCGATGTTGACCGGTTCGCCGAAGACGTCGCCGAACCGTTGGAGGACCGGCCCCCGGGCGAGCCCGACCCGGAGCGGGGGCAACCTGTCGCCGTCGGACAGTTCGTGGATCCGGATGGCGGCCTCCGCGGCGGCGTGCGCGTCCTCGAAGGTGAACATCACCGCGTCGCCCAGCGTCTTGATGACCCGGCCGCCGTGGTCGACGACGACGCCGAACGTCTCGTCCTCGAAGGACCCGAGGAGCTCTTCGAGGTCGTGCAGGTCGATGCGCCGCGACAGGCTCGTGTATCCGACGATGTCGGCGAAACCGACGACCAGGTCGACCTCCTCCTCGGCCGCGTGCTCCCGGTGGCGTTCGAGCGCGATCGCGATGTGGCGACGCCAGATCAACTGCTGGACCTGGCCGAGCGCGGCGCACATCTGCTCGACGGTCCACGGGAACTCGGGATCGGCGGTGATGTCACGGAGTTGGTCGGCCTCCCAGTCGGCCAGATGCGACATCGTCTGGCCGATCGCCCGGGCCATCGCGATCTTGGTGGACTCGGGCATCGACTCCGACGACGCGGCGAACATCCGCAGGGCGGCCAGGTCGTTCTCGGAGGCGACCTTGTCGTCGGTCGATCGCCGGGCGAAACCGAACGCATTCCAGGCCTTCTCGGCGAACTTGGGGTCGATCTCGAGCCGGGCGATCAGTTCGTCGCGAGTGTAGCGGGGTGCGTTCGCGTCCTGAGTGGGCCGCCGGTCGTCCTCGGCGGACGACTGTGGGTCTTCCGACATGTGGTCCAGTCTCCTGCACACCCGTGGTGGATGTGGTGGTTCGGGGGTCGTGGGCGGTGTTGCGCCGATGCGCGGTGCCGATCCGGCGCCCGCTGTTGTTGACATCACAACCCGGGGCGCATAATCATAAACTGATATCAGTTCAGGAAATGGGATGGAGGTTGGCGTGACCGACAATCGATACGACCTGCTCATCATCGGAGCCGGCATGGCAGGTTGCACCGTCGGTGTGCGCGCGGCCGAGGCCGGACTCCGGGTCTGCACGGTCGAGGTCTCTGCCGACATCGGCGGATCGGCGCGTCACGCCGGATACGTGTGGTCGATGCCGAGCCACGAGGCCATGGACAAGCACAATCCGGGCGGCGACGACGACTTGCGGCGTCACCTCGTGGACAACTTCCCCGGCGCCGTCGAGTGGCTGCGAGAGTTCGGTGCGGACGTCGGCGAGCGTCAACCGATCCTGCCCTACGGCGCGGGATACCGTTTCGACACCAACCACTACCTCGAACTGTGCCGGAAGAAGCTGAGCGAGAACGACAACGAACTCCTGCTCAATACCGAGACGCAGCATCTCGTCGTGGAGGACGGCGAGGTCGTCGGTGCCGTGGTGTCCTCGGCGGACGGCGCGACCCGCGAGATCCGTGCGGCGTTCACCGTCATCGCCACCGGCGGCTTCCAGGCCGACCCGGAGCTGCGCGCGCGTCATCTGCATCCCGCCGCCCGGGACATCGAACTGCGGTCGAATCCCAACAGCGCAGGCGGCGGGCACCGGCTCGCGCGCGAGGTGGGTGCGGCCTTCGGCAAGGAGAACGCGGGCTTCTACGGACACCTCATCCCCAGCGGGATCACCCTGGGTGAGGACGACTTCGTCGAGTTGGCCCTCTACTACAGCGAGCACTGCCTGCTGTTCAACCTGGAGAACAAGCGCTTCGTCGACGAGACCCTCGGCGATCACCTGAACACCATCGAGCTCCTCGAACAGCCGGAGGCACGCGGGCTGTTGGTCGCCGATGCCCGGGTGTACCGGGATTGGATGACCGCACCGTACGTCGAAGGCGCCGTCGCCCCGGACAAGTTCGGGATCACCGCCAAGCGCGGTGGACGTGTGGGCATGGCGGAATCGCTGGAGGAGTTCGAGTACCTCCCGGAGGAATGGGGCTACGACGGAAAGGCCATCGCAGCCGCGATCGCCGAGTACAACGAGGCGATCCGCGAGGGCAAGGCCTCGCCGGGGCACACCCTCGATCCGCTGCCGCTCGACGAACCGCCCTACTACATCATCGAGACGGTCCCCGCGGTCACGTTCCCCTTCTACGGAATCCTCATCGACACGCAGGCACGCGTCCTGGACGAGTCGGGCCGGCCGATCCCGGGCCTGCTCGCGGCGGGGTCGGACACCGGTGGCCTCTGGTACCGCGCCTACGGAGGTGGCCTGGGCACGGCACTGACCTTCGGGCTCACCGCCGCCGACACCGCGGCCGCAGCACTGTCGGTGCGATGAACCGACAGGCCTGACGACGACAAGAGCGCCCGACCGACCGGTCGGGCGCTCTCTTCGTCTGTGCGGAAGCCGTTGGAGCGGTCGCGTGCGCGGCGCGAACGGCGGTCAGCGCCTCGGCAGCACGACGGCCCGGCCCGGCAGCTCGCCGCGACGCAACCGCTCGTAGGCCGAGGGCGCCTCGGACAGGTCGAATGTCACGGTCTCGGCGGTGAGATGGCCGGCCGCGGCCAGTGCCACGACCTCGGCGAGGTCGGCGCGGGTGCCCCAGAACGGGGCGCGGACCTGCCAACCGGAGGCCAGGCCGAGGTCCTTGCCCACGGTCAGGCGTCCGCCGGCCGTGCCGACGATCACCAGGCGGCCACCCGGGCCGAGGACGGTGGAGGCAGACTCGACCGTCGCGGGCGCTCCGGCGAAGTCGAGGACGATGTCGGCGCCGCCGTGGGCCCGGATGTCGGAGGCCGCCTCGTCGACCGACGTGTACGCGGCATCGGCGGACAGCGAGACCGCCAGCGTGCGGGCCTGCTCGCGGTTGTCGACCGCGAAAACGGTACCCACGCCCATCGCGCGCAGGATCTGGATGGCCATGTGCCCCAGGCCGCCGACGCCGATGACCAGGGCGACCGTCGCGGAGTCGATCAGGTCGGAGTTCGAGGAGATGGCGTGATAGGCGGTCAGTCCCGCGTCCGCGAGCGGCGCCGCGACCGTCGGGTCGAGACCGGCGGTCGGGACCAGCACATCGGCCGACGGAACCAGCAGGCGCTCGGCCAACCCGCCCGGGTGGCCCAGGCCGTTCCCGATCCTCGGGTTGCGGCCACCGGGTTCGCGCGCCAGTGCGAGACAGTAGTTCTCACGACCCCGGGCGCAGTTTCGGCACGTCCCGCAGGACCAGATCCCGTGCACCACGACGGTCTTGCCGATCCAGGAGGCATCCGCGTCCGGGCCTGCGGCGCTGACCGTGCCGGCCACCTCGTGGCCCAAGGTCAGGGGCAGGGGGTAGTCGAAGACCCCGGAGGGGGTGTCCATGACGTGCAGGTCCGACAGGCACAGCCCCGCCGCGTCCACGTCGATGACGAGTTCGCCGCCTGTCGGTTCGGGGTCGGGGATCTCCCGCACCTCCGGGGCGCGACCCCAGTCGATCAGTTGTACGGCCAGCATGGGTCAACTCCTGTTCTCTTCCGGGCGCGGGCGCCGTCGGCCGAGCCGGACCGAACGGTATCGCGGACCGGGCCCGGATTGCGACGGCGGCGCTCGTCGAATCGGTTGTGGCGAAACGCAGATGACCGCGTGGTCACGACGTGCGTGACCACGCGGTCATCTGCGAAAGAGATCCACGCCGTCGACGGTGTGGGCCGTGAGGCGGCCGTCGGTGACGAGGACGTCAAGATGCGCCATCGTCTCGCAGACGGCGATCAGCTGATTGAAGGTGTCGAGCGTGGAGAAGGGCCGGTCGTGGCGGGTCCAGAGAAGCCGCTCGGCGACGCGATGGCCGGACAGCGGTCCGCCCTCCTCGCCGATCACCGTGAGGATCTCGTCGAACCGTCTGCCGTGGTGATCCAGAAGTGCCCGCGCCCGCTCCCGGACCGAACCGCCGACGTTGCCGTGTGCCGGCGCGATCGTGCGCGGGGTGGGGTCGTCGGCCACGAGCTCGAGCGAGGCCAGCAACTTGGCGAGAGGCAGATCCCAGGTGCCGAGCTCGAAGCCGATCGACGGCGTGATGGTGGGCAGGATGTGGTCGCCGGTGAACGACAGGCCGGTGTCGTGATCATGGAACACGATGTGGCCCTTGGTGTGCCCCGGAGTGTCCACCGCCTCGACATGCCGCCCGGCAAGAGGGAGCGGACCGGCGTGCAGCCAGGTGTCGGGGTCCTCCCAGTCGGTGGCGTCGAAGGGTTCGTCGACGGTGACGCGGTAGACCTCGTCGGCGAGTTCGTGGGCGCCGGAGCGGCGGGCCTGGATGAGGGACTCCTCCGGCACGTTGCAGTTGATGCGGCGGATCTCGGACAGTCCGTGGGCCTCGCCGGCACCCAGGTGGATCGCGCATCCGTACCGGCGCCGCAGCTCCACGGCGAACGTGTAGTGATCGCGGTGGATGTGCGTGACGAAGACGTCGGTGATCTCCTCCGGACGCCTTCCGATCGACGAGAGGGCGGTGGCCATCGCCGCGTGCGTGTCCGGACGGTGCCATCCGCCGTCGATCAGTGCGATGCCCGAATCCGTTTCGAGGACATAAACGTTCACCGCCCGCAAACCGTCCTGGGGCAGCTCGAGCGGGATGCGGAACACCCCGTCGGCGACGGGGTGGCATCCCGGCTCGAGCCAGGCCGAGCGGTTCGCGGGCGCGGGGTCCACGGTCGAGTCGTTCACCGCAGGGGGTTTCACGGCGTGGGCACGGTCAGCGGCACCATCGTCTTCTCGTCGCCGTACCAGATCATCCGGCGCCCGCGCATCGAGCCGACGTGTTCGACCGCCTTCTGCCACTCCGGGCTCCGCAGCGCGGCCTCGAGCGCCTCACGCGACTCGAAACTCAGGACGGACAATCCGTCCCAGCCTGCCGACTTCTCGTCGAAGCTGTCCACGATCTCGGTGTGCTGCCAGCGCAGGAGGCCGGGAAGCGGGTAGGTGACCTCGGCGTGCGGGCCACGCCACCACTCGATGAACTGCTCGTGGGTCCAGTCGCTCGGTCGGGAGGCGAGCACCATCAGATTGAACATGTCGTTTCCTCGTGTCGTTGGTTCTCAGGCGTTTTCGCGTACACGGCCGGCAAGGCGGCTGGCCAGCGAGATGGCATCCGGCCGGGACAGCTTGCCGACGCGGTTCTGGGGCAGGTCCTCGACCGAGAAGACGTATTCCGGCCATTTGAACTTGGGGAATCCCGCCTGGTCGAGCTGGGACGTGATCGACTCGAGCGTGACCTCTGCGTCGCCCGCGACGACGAGGGCCGCGGCGCGCTCGCCGAGCAGGTCGTCGGGGACTGGCACGACGCACACCTGGACCACTCCGGGCAGCCCGGCGATCGCGCTCTCGACCTCGTTGATGTCGATGTTGCGTCCGCCGCGGATGATGATCTGCTTCTGGCGGCCCATGACCTGGATGAATCCGTCCTCGCCGACCTCGACGAGGTCGCCGGTCGGCAGGAACCCGTCCTCGGTCAGCTCCGGGGGCTGGGGGACGCCGCCGCGGGCATAGCCCACGAACAGCGACGGGCCTCGCACCTGGGCGTCGCCGATCTCCCCGGGCGGGAGCGGGGCCCCGGCGGCGTCGACGGCGCGGACGACGGTGCCGGGGAACGGCTTTCCGTCACGGCCGAGTCGCAGTTCCGGCGGGTCGGTCAGCGCGGGGCTGGTGTGGCCGAGGCACTCCGACATCCCGAAGACGCGCAGGAACGTGGTGCCGAGGGTCTCTTCGGCCTCGCCGAGGGCGCGGGCGTTCATCGGACCGCCGCCGACCGTCATGGCGCGCAGCGACGGCAGCTTCTTCTCCGCGCCGTCGGCGATGGAGAGCTGGAGGGCCATGGTGGGGACGAGCATGGTCCACGCGACCTCGTGGTCGCGCATCGCCGCCAGGGCGGCCGGCGGCGACCACCGTTCGATGCAGACCATGCGGCCGCCGAGGTAGGCGGGCAGGTAGAGGCCGAAGCAGAAGGCCGCCACCGAGGACAGCGGGACGAACGCGCCCACCGCCTCACCCTGCCGGAGTCCGACGATGTCGATGGTCGACTGGGCCGCGTAGCGGATCGACTCCTCGGACTGCACGACGCACTTGGGGCGACCGGTGGAGCCGGAGGTCATGGCGATCGCCGCGCCGCCGGCCCAGCGGTCGATCGGGCGGAAGGAGTCCGCGGCGAGGACGGTGCGCTCCCCGTCGAGCAGACGGTGGCCGAACCGGCCGTCGGTGGCGCCCCAGTGGTCGAGGACCTCGTCGGAGGCGATGACCACGTCGGGTGCGATGTCCTCGATGGCGAGGTCGAACTCGGATGCGGTCGCATGCGGGCTCAGCACCGCGACGACGCCGCCCCGCAGGCCGGTGGCGAGCGCGCCGGCCAGTGTCAGCCAGGTGTTGTCGGCCTGGACGATCACCGTGGGCGCGGCATCGCTGTGGGCGGCGATGGCGTCGGCGAGACGACGGGCCGTCGACACGACGGTGTCGAGGTCGTGCTCACCGTACTGATCGACGACGGCGATCGCGTCGGGCGTGCGCGCCGCGCGATCGAGCAACTCGGTTGCCAGTTTTCTCATTTCGCATCACTCCGGGACGTTACGACTTGGTGGGGGTGACGTGCTCCGCTCATCGCGCGGTCCAGCCCCCGTCGACGACGAGCGCCTGACCGGTGACATAGGACGACGCGTCGGAGGCGAGGAACAGCACGGCGCCGTCGACCTCGCCCTCGCGACCGCCTCGTCCGAGCATGGTGTTGCGCCGGACCCATCCGGCCGACTTCTCGTTGGTGAAGAGTCCGTCGGTCATCTCGGTGTCGAACCAACCGGGGACCACGGCGTTCACGCGGATGCCGCGCCGGCCCCACTGGCCGGCGAGTTCGCGGGTCATCCCGAGGGTCCCGGCCTTCGAGGCGGCGTAGGAGGCGCCGCCGATCGGGGCGGTCGAGACGAGGCCGATGACCGACGCGATGTTGATGATCGACGCGTTGACCGGGTCGGTCTCGTCGGCGCTCTCGGTCAGGCGGGTGACGAGGTAGGTGGACAGGTGGAATCCGGCCAGCAGGTTCAGGTCGAGGATGCGGGTGAAACCCTCGTGGGTCTCCTGCTCGGCGTGCGGCGGGCCCGCCATCCCGGCGTTGTTCACCAGGACGTCGACGCGGCCCGTCTTCTCGAAGGCGTCGTCGACGAGAGCCCGACGATCGGCGTCGTCGGTCACGTCGCAGCGGAACGGGACCACACCGGGGTACTTGTCCGCGAGTTCCTGCAGACGATCGAGTCGGCGGGCGGCCGCGTACACCGTGGCCCCCGCACTCGCGAGGGTCGCCGCGAAGCCCAGTCCGAGACCGGACGATGCGCCGGTCACGATCGCGGTCTTGCCGGAGAGTCCGAAGAGGGCGGCCGGGGAACCGGCCGGCTGCTCGAAGGTGTCGACTGTCATGGTGTGTCTCCTCAGTAGACCGCGGTCCGGCCGCCGTCGACGGGGATCAGGGCACCGGTCGTGTAACCGGCGGCGTCGCTCGCCAGATGGGTGACGATCCCGGCGATCTCCTCGGGCCGGCCGAGTCGTCCGGCGGGCAGGCGGTTGGTGACCAGCCCGATGAACTCCTCGTCCCAATTCTCCGCCATGTCGGTCGCGAAGCTGCCGGGCATCACGCAGTTGACGCGAACGGTCGGGGCGTACTCCTGGGCGAAGGCCTGGGTGAGGGCGTTGAGTCCGCTCTTGGCCGCGGCGTACATGGCCTCGGCGGGACTCGGACGCAGCGCGCCGATGCTGGAGATGTTGATGATCGAGCCGCCGCCGGCTGCGCGCATCCGGTCGCCGGCGACCGCCATGAGCCGGAACGGCCCCTTGACGTTGACCTCGATGGTCTTGTCCCACAGCGCCTCCGAGACCGAAACCAGGTTCTTCTCCAGAGGCGCGATCCCGGCGTTGTTCACCAGGATGTCGAGGCTTCCGTGGCGCTCGATGATGCCGTCGACGGCCGGTTCCAGATCGTCCCAGCGGCCGACGTGCAGCGCCAGCGGATGGGCCTGGCCGGCCGGGACATCGGCCAGCGACGCGACGGCCTCCTCGCAGGCGTCGAGCTTGCGGCTGGCCACGATCACCGCCGCACCGGCCTCCTTGAGGCCGCGGGCGATGGCCAGGCCCAGTCCTCGGCTCGCGCCGGTGACGAGGGCGACCTTTCCGTTCAGTTCGGTGCTCATGCGTGCTTCTTCACTTCCAGTCGGGCGATGGTGCGGAGGTGAACCTCGTTCGGTCCGTCGGCGATCTGCAGGGCGCGGGTCAACGCGTGGAGCCGGGCCAGGACGGTGTCGTTGCTGACACCGGCGGCGCCGAAGGTCTGCACCGCCCGGTCGACGACCTTGTGCGCGACCTCCATGGCCGAGACCTTGATCGCCGCGACCTCGGAGCGCGCCGCCGCATTGCCCTGGGTGTCCATCAGCCAGGACGCGTAGAGGACCAGCAGGCGGATCTGGTCGATCTCGATCCGGCTGCGTGCGATCCATTCCCGGACCACACCGCGGCTCGCCAGCGGGCCGCCGAAGGCGACGCGCTCCTGGGCGCGCCGGCACATGAGGTCCAGGGCTCGCTCGGCCATGCCCACCGCGCGCATCGCGTAGTGCATGCGGCCCGGCCCGAGGCGGCCCTGCGCGATGGCGAAGCCGTCGCCCTCCTCGCCGAGCATGTTCTCCACCGGGACGCGGACGTCGGTGAACTGGACCTCGCCGTGTCCGAGGCGGTCGGTGAAGCCGAACATCGGCAGATCGCGGATGACCTCGATGCCGGGGGTGTCGCGCGGCACCAGGATCATGCTCTGCTGGCGGTAGGTCGGGCCATCCGGATCGGACTTGCCCATGAAGATGATGAGCTTGCAGTCCGGGTCGAGGATGCCGGAGGTGTACCACTTGCGGCCGTTGAGCACGTAGTGGTCACCGTCGCGGCGGATCGTCGAGGTGATGTTGGTGGCGTCCGACGACGCGACCGCCGGCTCGGTCATGGCGAACGCCGAGCGGATCGAGCAGTCAAGCAGCGGCTTGAGCCACTGTTCCTTCTGCTTCTCGGTGCCGTAGAGGGCGAGGATCTCCATGTTGCCGGTGTCGGGGGCCGAGCAGTTGATGGCCTCGTTGCCGATGATCGAGCGCCCGACGATCTCGGCGAGCGGGGCGTACTCGAGGTTGGTGAGCCCGGCGCCGAGGTCGCCGTGGGTCATGAAGAGGTTCCACAGCCCGAGCTCGCGGGCCTTCTTCTGCAGGTCGCGCATGATCTGCGGCTGCTCGTGAGGGTTCTCGTTGGCGGCGATCTGCTCGTCGTAGATCTTCTCGGCGGGAAGGACGTGATCGGCCATGAACGCCTCGAGCTTGGCGGCGAGCTCGCGCGTCCGGTCGGAGTATGCGAAGTCCACGGGGTGTCTCCTGGAGTCGGATGGTGGGTGTGTCTCGGCGCCTAGATGCGCGCCATGAGGTCGGTGCCGGTCTCGATCAGCCGGGCGATGGTCGCGGGCAGCTTCTCCTGGTCGGGATCGTGATGCCGTCCCTCGCGGTGCCGCCGCAGGTTGTGGCCCATGATCGCGGCCATCTTCAGCCGGCCGAGCGCGTCGAACCAGGTCAGATCGGGCAGGGCGACTCCGCCGCCGGTGTAGGCGTCGACGAGCTGTTCGGGGGTCGGCAGGGAGGGGACCTCGCGGCCGACCCCGGGGAAGTTGGTGCCGTCGGCGAAGACCAGGAACCAGCCGAGTTCGACGCGGGGGTCGCCGATGCTCCAGATCTCCCAGTCGATCAGGGCGACCGGCTCGACGCCGTCGGAGATGATGTTGCCCAGTCGGTAGTCGCCGTGGACCAGACAGGGCTCGATGGGCTCGGGCACCGAGGCGGAGAGGGCCTCGAGGAGTTCGGCCCCGCCGACGACGAGTTCGGGCGGAACCGCGCCCAGCGTCCTGGCCCACCGTGCGAGTTCGTCGGCGGGGGACAGGACCGGTCCGGCGACGTCGCCGGTCACACCGGGGAGTGCGTGCGGGTCGACCGCGTGGAGGCGGGGAAGGATCTCGGCGGCCCGCAGCATACGGGCGGCGGCGAGGTCGGGGGCCACCGCCGGGTCGTCGAGGACCGGTTCGAGGGACTCGCCGGCGACGAGTTCCATGGCGAACCAGCCGGGCTCCTCGCGGTCGACCTCGAGCACCCGGGGGACCGGTACATCGGTGTCGGCCAGTGCGGTGAGGATCGTCGCCTGACGCAGCATGTCGTGCCGGCCGATCGACTTCTGGCCCTCCGGAACCGCTTTCACGACCCATTCGCTGCGGGAGCCGGAGTCGTCGTGCGCGCCGACCCGGTAGGTCAGGCCGGAGTGTCCGCCGGGAAGCACGTCGAACGAGTCGACGGTCAGGCCGTGCGAGGACCGCAGGCGGTCGGTGACGCGCTGCTGCAGGGTGGGGGTCACAGTCGTGGCTCCTTCGGGAGGCCGAGGACGCGCTCGGCGATGATGTTGTGCTGGATCTCGTCGGTGCCGCCGGCGATCCGGTAGCCCGGGGCGCCCAGCACGTGTTCGGTCCAGGCGTAGGTTCCCCAGCTCCCGTTGTCCGCCACGAGGTCTCGACCGAGCAGGAGGCGCACGAGCTCGCTGGTCCGCGCCATGGTGTCGACGGCCAGCAGTTTGCCCATCGATGCCTCGGGTCCCGGTTCCACCCCGCCGATCATGGCCTGGGCCACCCGCATGCCCGCGATGCGCTGGACCGCCGCGCGGGCGGCGAGGTCGGCGACCTTGTCCCGCTCCAGATCGGTCAGCTCACGGTCCAGGTGACGTGCGAGTTCCAGTGCCTGGTCGGCGTTGGCCAGGCCCAGGCCGGCGCCGTCGAGCCGTTCCGCGGCCAGGACGGTCAGCGCCACCGGCCAGCCCTGGCCGACCGGCCCGAGCCGGAGCGAGTCGTCGAGGACGACGCCCTCGAGGTAGACCTCGTTGAAGGAGCTGCCGCCGGTCATCTGCCGGATCGGCCGGACCGTCACCCCCTCGGCGTCCATGGGGACCAGGAAGACGGTGAGGCCCTTGTGTTTCGGGGCCTGGGGATCGGTGCGGCAGACGGCCACGCCGAAGTCGGCGACGAGGGCGCCCGAGGTCCACACCTTGTGGCCGTCGATGCGCCAGGTGCCGTCATCGGTGCGCACCGCCCGCGTCCGCACGGCGGCGAGGTCGGAGCCGGCCTCGGTCTCGGAGAAGAGCTGGCAGGCGATGAGGTCGGTGCGCAGCATCGCGCGGACGAAGCGGTCCTTCTGTTCCGGGGTCCCCCACTGGGCGATGGTGGGGGCGACGAGTTGCTGTGTGACCGAGAACATCTCGGTCCGCTTGGGGACCTCGTAGAACTCCTCGGCGGCACGGAAGGCGAGTTCGTAGGACATCGGCAGATCGCGCCCGCCGTACTCCTCCGGCCAGGTGAGTGCTCCCCAGCCCGCGTCGAACTTGGTCTTCTCGTAGGCGGAGATGGCGTCGGTGTGGGCCCGCTCCTGTTCGGGAGTCCAGTTCTCGAAGACCGCGACGGAGTCGCTGCCCTCGCCCCACACGGCATCGGTACGCCGCGGTGCCATGCTCGCGAGCCAGTTGTGCGCGTCGTCGGTGAAGGTCGCCAGATCCGGCAGTGTGGTCGTCATCTCGATCCGATCGGTGGAAGTGGTGGGTTCAGACGGCGAGAACGGTGCAGGCGCTGATGCCGGGCGCACCGTACACATGGGTGAATCCGACCTTCGGCGACCCGTCGACCTGTCGATCGCCGGCCTCGCCGCGCAGCTGGGTGACGATCTCGTGGACCTGGCGCAGGCCGGAGGCGCCGATGGGTTCGCCGTTGGCGATGCATCCGCCGTCGGTGTTGACCGGGAGAGTGCCGTCGATCTCGGTGCGCCCCTCGGCGATCCACTGCTCCTGCTCGCCGTGCTCGCAGAATCCGCACTCGGCCATGTGCATGATCTCCGCACCGCTCTCGGTGTCCTGGAGCTGTGCGACGTCGACGTCGGCCGGTTCGATCCCGGCCTGCTCGAAGGCGGCGCGGGCGGCGTCGGTGCTGACGCTCACCGGTTCCCCGGTCCCCTGGACCGCGGGGGCGAAGACCTCGAACGAGCCGAACTGCCGGGTGCGATGACTGATCGCCTTGATGGCGACCGGACGGCCGCCGAGTCGCCGTACGGCCGACTCGCTCGCCACCACGATCGCGGCCCCGCCCTCGCCGGGAGAGCAGAACATGTACCGGGTCAGCGGGTCGTTGACCATGTCGGCGTCGCGGATCACCTCTGCCGGCATCGGCTCCCGCCGCCAGGCGTTGGGGTTGAGCGACCCGTTGCGGTAGGCCTTGGCGGCGACCTGGGCCAGCGTGTCGCGGGAGATCCCGTACATGTTCATGTAGCGCGAGATCTTGGACCCGAAGAACTGGGTGGTGACCATGAGGCCGGCCTCGCCGTACCCCTCGGGCAGGCCCCATTCCGCGGGGAGCGGGTCGAAGGCGCCGCGGGGGTGCTTGTCGAAGCCGACGGCCAGCGCGATGTCGGCAGCGCCCGCGCGGACCGCGTTGACGGCGGACACGAGGGCGCTGCCGCCCGTGGCGCAGCCGTTCTTGACGTTGGTGAACGGGATTCCGGTGAAACCGAGTTCGGCCACGAGGGTGTCGGCGAGTCCGGAGCCGTCGCTGCCGCCGAAGGCCACCTGGACGTCGGGCCAGGTGACTCCGGCGTCGGCGAGCGCGGCGTGGATGGCGGTGACCGCCATCTGCCGTCCGCTGATCCCGTTCTGGCGCCCGAACTTCGACAGTCCGGCGCCGATGATGAATACGTCTTCGCTCATCCTCGGTCTCCCTGATCGGAGGTGGGTTCGGGCAACACGACGAATCGGGGGACGGGTTGCGTCGCGACGAGGGTGGCCGGCGCGCCCTGCAGGCCCTCGAGGGTGTCGGCCTCGAGGATGCCTGCGATGCGGATGCCCTCGGGGAGCTCCACGTAACCCATCGCGAATGGTGAGAAACCCTCGGGGGGAGGAACATACGGCGGCGACTTGGGTGCGAAGCGCTGCACCGTGTACGCCCAGACGACGCCGTGCGTGCTCAGCTCGCGCGGGCGGGCCGTCGCAGTTGCGCAGCGGGTGCAGTACGTGCCGGCGGGAAAGCCGATCGTGCCGCACACCGTGCACTCCGATCCGTGGAGCACTGCGGCCTCCGCGACGTCGTCACGGACGGGACTGTCGTCGACCGTCATGTTCCTCCCCTTTCAGTTCTTCTCGAGGGTCACTCAGCGGATGTGTGGGCCGTGGATCAGCGGCCGACCCACTTCGGCTCGCGCTTCTGCAGGAAGGCGTTCACACCCTCCTTGGCGTCCTCGGACTGCAGGGCGTTGCCCACGGCCAGGTGCTCCATGACCATCAGCGACTGGATGTCGGCGTCGAGGCCGCGGTCGATCGTCATCTTGGTGAGCTTCATGGTGAACGGGCTCTTGTCGATGAGCGGGGCGATGAAGTCGGCCTCGAGCTGGTCGAGCTGGTCGGCCGGCGCCGAGGCGTTGATCAGATCCCACTCGGCGGCTTCCTTGCCGGACAGCAGCTTGCCGGTCAGCATGAGCTCCTTGGTCTTGCGGATGCCGATCATGCGGGGCAGGCGGTAGATCGGGCCGGCGCCGCCGAAGAGGGCGCGACGGATGTGGAAGTCGCCGATCTTGGCGTCGTCGGCGGCGATCGCGAAGTCGCACGAGATCATCAGCTCGAAGCCTCCGGCGGTGACGTAGTCCTCGAGGACGGCGACCGACGGGGTGTTCATCGAGTACAGGCGGTCACAGACCTTGGCCGACAGGACGGCGACGTCCATGGCGGTGGTGCTGCCGACGAAGTCGTTCAGCAGGATGTCGAGGTCGAAGCCCGAGCAGAACTGGTTTCCCTTGCCGCGCAAGACCAGAACGAGCAGATCGGGGTCGTTGTCGACCTCGACGATGATCTCGTCGAGACGGTGCAGCAGCTCCGGGGTGACCGCGTTCTTCTTGTGCGGGCGGTTCAGCCAGACGCGGGCGACGGGGCCGTCCTTCTCCAGGATGATGTGGTCGGTGTCGATCATGGGGAATCTCCTTCGAGGTGTTCGAGTTGAACTGGATTCACTTCAGTTCTAACCGCCACCTGAACTGAAGTCAATACTCGACGGGCCATGAATCCTGAACTAAGTTCAAATCATGACTGTGATCGACAAGTACTACGCGACGATCGACGCCGGGAAGCTCGACGAGGCGGTGGCGATGCTGGCGCCGGACGTCGAGTTCGCGATGATCCTGCCGACCGGGGAGAACCGCGGCTCTGGACGTGACAAGATGCTCGAATATCTGCGAAATCGCCCGCCGGTCAATCGGAAACACGTCGTCACCCGATTCGCTTCCGATCGTGATCTCGAGTTCGCGCAGGGCTCGGTGACCGAGGAGGACGTCCGCACCACGGGCTTCTTCGTCGGGGCGATGCACATCGGCGCCGACGGCCTCGTCGATCGCTACCAGGTCAGCTTCAGCCCGGACTTCGCCCTACTCGTAGAAGGAGACAATCGATGACGACCACCGCCACGCCCGTCCTCGCCCAGTGGTTCGAGTACATGGACTCCGAGGATCCGGATCGCGTCCTCGGGATGATCTCCGACGACTTCGTGATGTCGGTGCAGTTCTCCAAGGGCGCCGGCCAGTCGGCCGAGTTCATCGGTGACCGCGCGGGGCTGGTCGGATATCTCGAACAGCGGGAGAAGAGCGTCCTGGTCCACCACATCGACATCGGCGTGACCGCCGGCGGCTGCGAGATGGTGCTCGGGCGCACCACGAGGGACGGGGCCTTCGAGGCGTCGTTCACCGCCACCGCCCAGATCGACGAGAAGGGTCTCGTGCGTCGCTTGCTGATCGCCCGCACGCCCGAGGTCTCCTTCGACTGATCGTCTCCCCGGTCGTCGGCGCGCGACGGCCCTGATCTGTGAAATCATCGCCGTCACCTGCGGATATGCGGGTGACGGCGATGCGCGTTCAGCGGGTCGTCCGGCCCTGTACCTGCCGGTATCGACGCCGGAATCTAAACTGAAGTCGCCTCGATTTCGTGATTGACATCACTAGGAACCCCGGCTAAATTTCAGAACTGAGATCAGTTCAGTTCGGTCGTTCCCCCGGCCACCGCTGAGCTCTCCGGAGCGGCCGCGGACACCCCGCGCGATCGGCGCGCCGGACCCCCAGACGGAAGGTAGATGTCGTATGAGAGGTATGACCCGTGCGCTGGCCGCAATCTCGGCCGCGGTTGCCTCCGTGACCATGCTCGCCGCGTGCGGCGGTGACACCGGCTCATCCGGTGGCCCGGTCGCAGGTACGTGGGATGACGTGGTCGCGGCTGCCAAGAGCGAGGGCAAGGTGACCCTCTACTCCAGCCAGAAGCCGGCGAATCTCGAGGCGCTCAAGAAGGCTTTCGAGTTCGAATACCCGGAGATCACACTCGAATTCGTCCGTGGGACCGACGCCGACATCAACCCGAAGGTCGAGGCCGAGAGCCGGACCGGCAAGGGTGTCGCCGACGTCCTCATGCAGACCGACGCCGCGTGGATGAAGGCGGCCGAGGAATCCGGCGCCTACACGACCGCGCTCATGGGCCCCGCGCTCGACGCCCCGGAGTACGAGCCCCAGAAGAGCGTCATCGACGACGAGTTCGCGCTCACCAGCGCCGCGGTCTACAGCCTCGGATGGAACGCCGATGCCGTGCCGGCCGGACTCTCGACTCCGGAGGACGTCGTCGACCCCGCGTATCGCGGCAAGATCGGCATCGTCAATCCCACCGGCATCGCGTCGTATGTGGACATGTACCGGTACTACGCGAAGACCTACGGCGAGGACTACTGGAAGAAGATCGCGGCGTTGTCGCCGCGTGTGTACCCGAGCTCCCTCGGTGTGGCGCAGGCGTTGACCTCCGGGGAGATCTGGGTGACGCCCACGGTCCAGCCCCTTGTGACCGAGGAGGCCGCCGGTGCTCCCGTGGGATGGGCCCTGCCGAGGTCGCCGTGGGGCACGCCCTGGTACACCAGTGCCCTCTCGGCCGCTCCGAACCCGAATGCGGCACAGGTGCTGGTGAACTTCATGGTCACCCGCGCGGGCCAGACCGCACTCAACCCCGGATACGCCGCAGTGCTCCCCGACATCCCGGGCGCGGTGGCCCGTGCGCAGGAGGTTGCGACGCCGGACACCACGGATCTCACGCCGGACAAGGTGCGGGAGTTCTCCCAGAGCTGGGCGGAGGACTTCCAGTGAGCGGGACGCAGGACAACCGGATTCTCGATCTCGAGGGCGCCGCGGTTCTGATCACCGGCGCGGCCAAGGGCATCGGCGCCGCCACCGCTGCCGCGTTCGCCGCACGGGGCGCCGTCGTGTACCCCACCGATGTCGACGTCGAGCGGGGTCGGGCCGCCGCTGCGGAATACGGTGCCGCCGAACGATTCAAGGTCCTCGACGTCCGGGACGAACAGGCCTGGGAGAAGGTCGTCGACGAGATGGAGGCCGAGGGCCACCCGCTGCAGGTGATGGTCAACTCGGCCGGCGCAGCCATCCGCGCCCCGCTCGCCGACACCTCGCTCGAGGGGTTCCGGCGGATGGTCGACCTCAACCTCGTGGGAACCTTCCTCGGTGTCCGCACGGCCGCGCGGCGCATGGTCGACGGCGGTGCGGTGGTCAACATCTCGTCGCTGCGCGGAGTCGTGGCGACAGCCGAGCTCGGCGCCTACGGAGCGTCCAAGTTCGGGGTGCGCGCACTGACGAGAGTGGCCGCGATAGAGTTGGCGCACAGGGGTATTCGGGTCAACGATGTGTGTCCCGGAAGCATCGACACCGAGATCACCGCCGTCCCGGACTTCGACCACGTCGATGTCGCCAAGTACGTCCGCACCATCCCGATGCAGCGCCGGGGCGCCCCGGAAGAAGTTGCCGAAGTGATCGTGTTCCTCGCGGAACCGCGCAGCAGCTACATCACCGGCGTCGACCTCCTGGTCGACGGCGGCACCGGGGCGGGCGTGACCACCCCCACCAAGAACAACCCCGAAGAGAACACGGAGAACTGACGTGACATCTCGATTCTCAGTGTCCGGATTGGTCAAGAAGTACGGTGACAATGTCGTCGTCGACGATCTGGACCTGCCCATCGAAGAGGGCGAATTCCTCGTCCTGCTCGGCCCCAGCGGTTGCGGCAAGACGACCACCCTGCGTTGTCTGGCCGGCCTGGAAACCCCTCAGGGAGGGTCGATCTCGTTCAAGGACGAGTTGGTCTTCGATGCCGACACCGGCGTCAATGTGCCCTCGCACCGGCGCAACATCGGCATGGTGTTCCAGTCCTACGCGCTGTGGCCGCACATGACCGTCCGCAAGAACATCGCGTACCCGCTCAAGGTCCGCAAGATGAAGGCCGCACTCAAGGACGGGTCCATCGAGGAGGCCGCACGGATGGTCGACTGCGAGGGACTGCTGGATCGCTACCCGTCCCAGTTGTCCGGCGGCCAGCAGCAGCGCGTCGCGGTCGCGCGCGGCCTCGTCTCACGTCCGGATCTGGTTCTCTTCGACGAGCCGTTGTCGAATCTCGATGCGCGCCTGCGTGATCAGGTTCGCTCCCAGATCCACCAGCTGCATCAGCAGCTCGGGTTCACGGCCGTCTTCGTCACGCACGATCAGTCGGAGGCGTTCGCCCTCGGCGACCGGATCGCCATCATGAAGGCCGGCAAGATCGAGCAGTACGACGAGCCGGAGCATGTCTTCGAGAACCCGGTCTCGGAGTACGTCGCCGCGTTCATCGGCATGTCGAACCGGATCGAACTGCGTCGCGTGTTCGGCGGTTGGGAGACCACCAAGGGGGATGCGGTCGATCTGTCGCGCGCGGTCGTCCGCGGCGTCCCCGACGACGGGACCGAGGCGGCGGCCCGCCTGCGTCCCGACGACCTGCTGCTGCACGCCTCTCCCGCAGAGGCGCCGGCCGGCAACGTCGTGCTCCACGCCGAGCTGGTCGACTACGAATACGGCGGACGCTACTACGACGTGACCGTGCGCACCGGTGAGGACACCCTCCTGCTCCGAGCCCCGGCCTCCGAGCACGCGAACACGCTGAAGAAGAGCACGCCCGGCGACCAGGTCACGGTGAGCTTCGACCCGTCGGCGCTTCGCGTGTACCCCGACCGTCCCGACGCGGCGATCGACACCGTTTCGCAGGTCGCCAAGACCGCGCCCGCCCCGGCGCAGCTGGCATCATGACGGCCACGGTTCCCGCCACCGGGATCGCCGCCCCCAGGTCGCTGTCGATCCCTGCCCAATGGCGTACCCGAATCGGTTACACCGCGCTCCTCGCGATCCTGGCCTACCTGGTCGTGCTGCCGATGGTGCGACTCCAGGCACTGGCCTTCGAGGACGGTGCCCAGGGCTACCGAAGCGAGTACGGGCGCTTCGACATCGCGGAGACGATCTGGACCACGGTCGCTCTCGCCGTCGGTTCACTGGTCATCGCCATGGTGCTGGGCACGCTCCTGGCGTTCGCCGCCAGCCGGCTCCCCGCGGGCATGGGCTTCCTGCGGATGATCCCGATCCTGCCGATCGTGATGCCGGCCGTCGCCAACATCGTGGGCTGGGCGTTCCTGCTCTCCCCGGGGCCCGGATACCTCAATGTGCTGCTCCGCAAGCTCCCGTGGTGGAGTGGCAGCGACAGCGGCCCGATCGACGTCTACACCGTGCCGTGGATCATCATCCTGACCGGGTTCGGCCTGACGTCCTTCGTCTACCTGTTCGTGAGTGCGGGCATGGAGAACATCAGCTCCGAGCACCTCGAGGCGGCGCAGACCAGCGGCTCCTCGACCGTCGGCGTCTTCTTCCGGATCGTGCTGCCGCTCCTGCGCCCGTCGCTCATCTACGGCGGCGGTATCGCCTTCCTGCTGGGTCTCGGGCAGTTCACCGGGCCCCTCCTGCTGGGCCAGAACAACGGCGTCAACGTGCTGACCACCGACATGTACCGTCGGGTGTCGGAGTCGCCGGCGGACTTCGCCGCGGCTGCTGCCGCCGGTTCGCCGCTGGTGATCCTCGGCATCGCGATCGTCCTGGTGCAGAAGCTGTTGCTGGGCAACCAGAGTCGCTTCGTCACCCACGGCGGCAAGGCCTTCAAGCCGACCGTCGGCCGCGCCCGCTGGGCCAGCGCGACCCTCATCGTCTACGCGGTGGTCGCGCTGATCATCCCGCTGGTGGGCCTGGTGATCGTGTCGCTGACGCCGTACTGGTCGGGCTCGCTGACATGGAGCCTGTTCACGCTGGACAACTTCCGTGAGCTCTTTGCCAACGCCGCGGTGGTGGAGTCGATCGTCACCAGCGTCCTCACGTCGCTGGGCGCCGTCGCGATCTGCATCCCGATCGGTTACGCGATGGCGAACCTCCTGGTGCGCGGCCGCCGGCACAAGGTCCTCGGCCTGGTCGGCGACCTCATCACCGCACTGCCACTGGGCATCCCGGCCGTCATCTTCGGTGTGGGCTTCCTGTTGACCTACAGCGAGCCGCCACTCATCCTGTACGGCACCCGCACGGTCATCGTCCTCGTCTACGTGGTGCTGATGCTGCCCTTCGCGGTGCGGATGCAGATGACCGCGATGCTCTCGCTGGGCAATGCCTACTTCGAGGCATCGGCGACCAGCGGCGCCTCGCCCATGGTCACCAACCTGCGGATCATGTTGCCGCTCATGCGTCCTGCGATCCTGAGCGCCATCGCCCTGATGTTCATCCTGCTGACCCACGAGTTCGCGGCGTCACTGCTGGTGCGGGCGTCCACCACCCAGGTGATGGGCACCCTGCTCTACGACATGTGGCAGAACGGGTCCTACCCGCAGGTCGCCGCGATGGCCCTGTTGATGACCGCGGTGACCGCTGCCGGCGTGGGCGCGGCGATGGTGGTCGGCGGGCGCAACGTCCTCAGCAATCTGTGACACGTTTCCCTAGGAGTACGAGATGAGTGTGGGTGCGGACCGGCTCACGGGCAAAGTCGCCCTGGTGACCGGTGCCACCGGCGGCATCGGCGTCGAGATCGTGCGCCGCCTGGCCGCCGAGGGTGCCTCGGTCGTCCTGACCGACATCCCCGGCGCGTCGCTGGAGGAATTGCGGGACGGGTTGCCGGATCCCGACAGGCATCTGGCGGTCGCTCTCGACATCGCGTCGGAGGACGAGTGGAAGAGCGTCGTCGGCGTTGTCGCGGAGCGCTTTCCGTCCCTGGACCTGCTGGTCAACAACGGCGCGGTCGGAAGCCTCGCCTCGGTTGTGGACGAGGACCTCGACCGCTACCAGCGCGTGATCGATGTGTCCCAGACCGGCACCTGGCTCGGGATGAAACACGCCGGCGCACACATCGAGTCCACCGGGGGTGGGGCGATCGTCAACCTGTGCTCGATCCTGGGAACCGTCGGTGGACTGGGGAACAGCTTCAGCTATGCCGCCGCCAAGGGCGCGGTCCGGACCATGACCAAGAACGCCGCCCTGTACTGGGCCAAGCGCGGTGTCCGGGTCAACTCGATCCATCCGGGCTTCATCGGCACCGAGCAGCTCCTGGAGCGTTACGAGGGAACCGAGCGGCACGCCGCGATGATCGCGAACACGCCGATGGGCCGGCTCGGTACCGCGGAGGACGTCGCGGCAGCGGTCGCCTTCCTCGGCGGCGACGACGCCCGCTACATCACCGGCACCGAGCTGTACGTGGATGGTGGCTGGACCTGCGCCTGAGCCGGACCACCACCTTTTATCAACGGAGGAACACATGAGAACTCGCAGACTCGTCGGCGCGCTCGCGGCGGCGACCCTCGCCCTGACGGTCGCCGCGTGCGGCGGAGGGTCCGAGCCGTCCGGCCCCGTCGACGGCCCCTGGGAGAACGTTGTCGAGGCCGCCAAGAAGGAGGGCAAGGTCACCCTGTACTCCACCCAGGCCGCGCCCCGTCTTGCCGACCTGGAGAAGGCGTTCGAGAAGGAATACCCCGAGATCGATCTGGAGGTCGTGCGCGGAGTCGACGCCGACCTGCTCTCGAAGATCGATGCGGAATCGCGCTCCGGCAAGGGAATCGGCGACGTCGCTGTCATCACCGACGTCTCGTGGATGAAGGCGAATGCGGACAACGACGTCGCCGTCTCCGTCGTCGGGCCCGCCTTCGATGCCCCGGACTACAACCGTGCGACGAGCATCGTCGACGACCGGTTCTTCCTCGAGGGTGCCGTCATCCTGGGTCTGGGCTGGAACACCAAGGCGGTTCCGGGCGGGATCAAGGATCCCCGCGATCTGCTCGATCCGTCGCTGAAGGGCAAGATCGGCATCGTCAACCCGGCGACCTCGCCGACCTACCTCGACTACTACGCGCATCTCGAGAAGTACTACGGCGGAGAGGACTTCATCAAGAAGCTGGCGGCGCAGAACCCCCGGATCTACCCCAGCAACCAGCCGCTCGGCCAGGCCGTGGCCTCGGGTGAGGTGAGTGTCGGCCTGATGACCGATCCGATGTTGCAGGCCAAGAACTCCGGTGCCCCGGTGGACTGGACCGCCGGACCGCATGTCTGGGGTGCCAAGTGGTACGGCCTGGTGCTCGGTTCGTCGCCGCATCCCAACGCCGCCCAGGTACTCGCGGACTTCATGGTGACGCCGGCAGGCCAGGCGGCCACCACGCCCGGTTACGCCTCGGTCCTGCCGGGCATCGAGGGATCGGTCGCAGACGCCCAGAAGGTTGCCGACCAGAACCTCGACGTCACCACGGGTCAGGGTGCGCAGAAGTACCGCTCCGAACTGGAGCAGATCCTGCGATGAGGTCGCGGCTCCCAGGGGCGGTCGGCCGGTTGCGGCGACTGTCCCTGGTGGCCGCCGCGACGGCGGCCCTGACCATCACCGCGGCCTGCGGCGCCGAACGGCCCTCGCCGGTGACCGTCTCCGACGATTGGGACGAGGTGGTCGCGGCCGCCGAGCGGGAGGGCAGCGTCCACCTGTATTCGACGCAGCACCCGGACAACCTCCAGAAGCTCAAGGCGGCGTTCGAATCCGCCTACCCGGGGATCACCCTGGAGTTCACCCGCGGCACCGATGTCGAGATCAATCCGCGTGTGGAGGCAGAGAATCGCACGGGTCGTGGGATCGCGGACGTCCACATGTCGTCGGACTTCGCCTGGATCACGCGGGCAGCGGACTCGGGTGAGTACTCCGTCGAACCGGTTGGACCGGACTTCGACGCCCCGGCCTACGAGCGGGCGCGCAGCGTGATCGACGACCGGTTCTTCCTCGTCAGCGGTGCCGCCTTCGCCCTCGGATGGAACACGCACGCGCTGCCCGACGGTCTCGACCGACCGGGAGACCTCCTCGACGAATCCCTGCGCGGGCGTATCGGGGTGGTCAATCCGCAAGGATTCGCCCCCGTCGTGGACGAGTACCGGTTCTTCGACGAGAACTGGGCGCACGACTTCACCGAACGTCTGGCCGCGTTGAGGCCCCGGATCTATCCCGGCGCGCTGGCCGTCGCGCAGGCCCTCAACTCCGGCGAGATCGTGGCGACGCCGATGGTCCCGCCGCTGGTGCGGGAGCAGGAATCCGGTGCCCCGGTGGGCTGGAAACTGCCGCAACCCTATTGGGGGACGCCGTGGTACTCGCACGTGCTGGCCTCGGCGCCGCATCCGAATGCGGCGCAGGTGCTCGCCGACTTCCTGGTCACGCGTGACGGACAGATCGCATTGTCCAAGGGCTACGCCTCCGCACTGCCGGACATCCCCGGGGCGGTGGCCCGGGCCCAGGACATCCCGCTACCCGACGTCGACACTCTCACGTCGGAGTCGATCGACCGGTATCAGCAGGAGTGGCATCAGAAGTTCGTGTCCTGATCCGCCCTCCGCGCAGATGCCCTGAGAGGAGATCCGATGACCGTCGGAACCGCCTTCCCCGAGTTGTTCTCGCCGATGGAACTCGGCGGGATCACCCTTCGAAACCGGCTCGTGGCCCTCCCGGCCGGTACGAGCCTGGTCGAGCACGGCGTGCCGACCGCCGGCGACACCGATCACTTCGAGCGACTCGCCGCCGGAGGGGTCGGGATGATCGTCGGCGGTGCGACCGTCGTGCATCCGACCACGACCCTCCGGTCACGCAAACTCGTGGAGGCCTACCAAGACGAGGTCGTACCCGCCACCGCGAAGAAGGTCGCCGCCGTGCATCGCCACGGATCGCGCCTGATCGTTCAACTGGTCCACCTCGGACGGGAGTTCATCGGCGGCGAGTCCGATTCGCCGCCGGTGGCGCCGTCACCGATCAAGACCCATCGGGACGCCTACCCGCCGCACGAGCTCACCGTTGCGGAGATCGAGGACATCGTCGAGGGCTGGGCGACCTCGGCGCGGAACCTGATGGCCGCCGACGCAGACGGACTCGAGATCCACGCCGCGCACGGGTATCTCGTCGCACAGTTCATGTCACCGCTCACGAATCGCCGGACGGATTCCTTCGGCGGCAGCTTCGAGAACCGCATGCGATTCGGCCGGTTGGTCGTGGAGGCCATGCGTGCGCAGATGCCGGCCGGGAAGCTCCTCGGGGTGCGTCTGAGCGGCGAGGAGGAGATACCCGGCGGCATGACGATCGACGACTGCGTCCGGATCGCCGAGTGCTACGCCGGCCTCGGGGTCGACTACCTCAGCATCACCCACGGAACGCGCGGGACGTACGTCAAGGATTCGAGCCAGCCGGACGCGGTGGCGGTCGGGTCCGCGGCGCGGGTGCGCGCCGCGACCGGCATACCGGTCCTGGTCGGCCAGCGCATCCGCGACGCGGCGACCGCCGAGCACATCATCAAGCGCGGTCAGGCCGATCTCGTCGGGATGGCGCGGGCGCTGATCGCCGATCCCGAGCTGCCGAACAAGTCGGCGGAGGGCCGGTTGTTGGAGATCCGCGGGTGCCTGGGCATCAACCAGGACTGCCGGGCATTCGATCCGCATCTGCACTGCGCGGTCAACGCCGAGGTCGGCCGCGGACGCCACCCGAACCTGGGTGTGCGGGCGCCGGAGAGCAAAGAGGTCTACGTCATCGGCGGCGGGCCGGCGGGCCTCGAAGCCGCTCGCGTCGCGGCCGAGCGAGGCCATCGTGTGACCGTGTTCGAGGCCTCCCCCGAGCTAGGCGGAGCCGTGCGAACCGCCGCGCGTGCGCCTCATCGCAGCACCCTGATCGACATCATCGACTACCTGGGTCACGAGATGCGGCGTCTCAAGGTCGACGTGAATCTCGCCGCGCCGATCGAGCACGACGACTTCGGAGAGGTCACGAACGTCGCGGACCATGTCGTCGTGGCGACCGGGTCGCGGCCGGCGCCGCCGCCGGCATGGTTGCCGCCGGAGGCCTCGGCGACCGTGGACCAGACGATCCTCGGCGAGCTTCCCTCGATCGACACGCGCGATGCGGTCGTCGTCGACGACGGGGACGGGTTCTGGCCCGCCTACAATGCGGCCGAGGCCCTCGCGCAACAGGGTTGGCGCGTCACGCTTATCACGCCGCTCGCCTCCCTGTGTTCGCGTATCCCGGCCGAGAGCATCCCGCCCCTGCTCCGACGCCTCGCCGGCGCCGGGGTCACGCTGCAGGTGGCGCGGACGCTGGAGCCGGGGGCCGGCGGCACGCTGCTGAGCCGCCCGGTCTTCGGTGGGGAGCCGGAGATGCTGCCCGAATCGTTGGTGGTCTGGCATCAGCCCCGGATCCCCGTCTCCACTTTCACGTTCGACCCGTCCGACACCACGATCAGTCAGATCGGTGACTGCGTGACCCCACGACGCATCGGGCACGCGATAGCCGAGGGTTATCGCGTCGGTGCCGAGATCTGAGAACAGAGGAGAAGAAATGTACGAGGCCCAGTTCGAGGGCAAGATCGCGGTCGTCACGGGCGGCGGATCGGGAATCGGGGCCGCGACGGTGCGTGAACTCGCCCGCCGCGGAGCCGAGGTCGTGTACGCCGTCGACGTGTCGGCAGAGGGTGCCGAGAAGGTCGCGTCCGGTGTCGAGGGTGCCCGGGCACTGCAGTTGGACGTCTCCGACTCCGCGGCGGTGGCCGATGCCTTCGCCGGGATCGTCGCCGAACACGGCCGACTCGACGTCGTGGTCCACGCTGCAGGTGTCGACGATCCCATCTCGAAGGCCTGGATGCTGGAGGCCGCGGAGCAGGGCGAGCCCGTCGACGTCACCTCGCGGTTGACCGACGAGATGTGGCGCCGGGTGATGTCGGTGAACCTCGACGGCACCTTCCACGTGTTGCGGGAGTCGGTGCGCGCCATGAAGGGCCGGGGAGGCGGGGCCATCGTGACGGTCGGCTCGTCGTCGGCCTTCGACACCCTCATCGGATACCCGCACTACTCCGCGTCCAAGGCGGCGGTGCACGCGGTGAGCCAGTCGGTCGCGAAAGAGGTTCTGCCGTTCGGCATCCGGGTCAACACGGTGGCGCCGGGCCCGGTCGACACCGGGATGGCGGCCCGGACCCCGGCCCGCGTCCGGGCGGCGATGGAGGCGGGGCCGGCCCGCGGTTACGCCAGCCCGGAGGAACTGGCCGACACGATCCTGTACCTGGCCTCGCCGGGGGCGGCCAATCTCGTCGGCGCGGTGGTCCTGAGCAACGGCGGCAGGTTCACGGTCTGACATCTGGCAGATGACGGAACGGGCCCGTCCGGTACGACGAACCGGGCGGGCCCGAGCTGTACGCGAGGCCCCGATGCGCAAGAGGATGCAGACCGGCCAGGACAGACCAGCAGGCCGAGCAGACGAGAAAGCCTGAGCGGAATCGGTTTCCGCTCAGGCTTTCTCGTGTATGTGGTGTCGGGGCTCTCAGGCCTTGACCATCCGGACCAGTGATTCGGTGACCGTCTTGATCAGGTCCTCGAGAGAGATCGGGCCGTCGGGCCGGTACCACCGCCAGACGCTCACAAGCGCACCGAGCACCAGGCGTGCGGCCATCTCCGGGTCGCCGGGAACGAAAGCGCCTGATTCCATTCCGCGCTGCAGCAACTCGGTCCAGTTGTGCTCGATCTGCGCGACCAGCTCGCGGGACTGGACGCGCTCGATCTCCTCCTTTTCCGACTGCCGCGGGGTGCTGAGGATGTCCATGTGGTTCTGCAGGATTCGACGCTGGAGCGCGTCGATGGGCTCGGCCTGCAACGAGGCTGCTATCGCCGCGCGCAGCGCCTCCTCCGGATCGCTGATGCCCGCGGTGCCTGCCTCGAATCGTCGGACCGACTCGGCGAGTTCGAGGCGCATGATCGTGAGCAGGCAGTGCGCCTTCGACTCGAAGTAGTGGTACAGCGCGGTCTGGCCGATCCCCACCTCGCCGGCGACCGAGGCCCACTTGGTGTGCTCGTAGCCCACCTTGCCGAACTGTTCGATGGCGACGGTCAGGATGCGCGACCGTTTGGATCGAGGTCCGTCCTCACGAACCTTCGAGTCGACTGGCATTGACTATCCCCTCCTGGTCGGTTTCGCCGTTTCCCATGGTCGCATGACTTGAACTCAGGTCATGCGGATTTGTTCACACCGGCGAGAATCGACGAGGCGATGCGCGCGCGCTGTGTGGTGGCGTCCCCGGAGCCCGCCTCGTTGACGAGCACGCGCCGATAGTAGCTGTGTGCAGGGTGCTCCCAGGTGAATCCGATGCCACCGTGCAGCTGGATGGTCTCGGTGCAGACCCGGATCGCCGACTCGGCGCAGACCGCGCCCGCGACGGCGGAGGCGAAGGCGACGGCGTCCCGGTCTCCGCCCGCGTCGACCAGGCCGGCGGCATATCGGGCCGCCGAGCGGGCCCGTTCGACGTCGAGGAGCATGTCGGCGATCCGGTGCTTGATCGCCTGGTATGAAGCGATCGCACGACCGAACTGCTTGCGCGAGGTCGTGTACTCGAGCGTCATCTCCAGAAGTCGGGAGGCGATGCCGACGTTCTCGGCGGCCACGGCGATGGTGGCGCGGGCCCCGAGTTCGGCGAGGGCCGCGGCGGTGCCGACCTCGTCGGTCAGCGGGATCGCGGGCGCGGCGTCGAATCGGAGTGTCGCGAGAGGGCGTGTGGGGTCGAGGGATTCGGGGGTGGTCCGGGTGACGACGTCCTCGGAGAGGGGCACGGCGAACAGGCGGCGCCCGTCCGCGGTCGTTGCCGTCACGACGGCGACGTCGGCGACGTGACCGTGCGGTGCGTGCGTCGCGGTGCCCGACAGGAGCCACTCTGCGGGCGAGCCCGCCGTGGCGGTCACACGGTCGGTGTCGGGGGAGAGGGGCGTGGCGGTGACCACGGCGCGGCCCTCGAGCGCTGCGGCGCGGAGGTCGGCGAGCCGGTCGTCGTCCCCGAGCAGGAGTGCGGGGACGCCCACCGCGGCCGAGGTCAGCACGGGCTCCGGACGGAGTGCGCGGCCGCATTCCTCGAGGACGGTGCAGAGATAGGCCAGTCCGTATCCGAGGCCGCCGTCGGACTCGGGGACCGCCATGGTGGTGACCGCCATCGACGAGGCCAGTTCGGACCAGAGTCCGCGCGAGTAGCCGGGTTCCGTTTCGACGATCCGGCGCACCTCCTCGATGTCCCCCGCCGACGACAGCAGCGAACGGACCGCGTCGCGGAGGTCGTTCTCCTCCTCGGTGGGCAGCAGCGGGATCGTGGTGTCGATGGACCAGGGGCGACCGGCCTCGGCCGGGTGGTCCGCGTCCGGGGAGACGTGCGGTGCGGCGGACAGGGTCTCGGCCGTCCCGGGGTGAATGCTCATCGCTGATCTCCTCTGCCGAGCACGGATGCGCTCAGTAACTGAACAGAACTCAATTCATATTCGTTCGAGGTTGTCGCCCCTGTCAAGCATCTGGACAAAACAAGTCGAACTGAAGTAAGTTCAATTGCGAACTGCCGTGGTGGTGCGAGAGGAAGCGATGTCAGACCGCGAGGATGCCCTTCATGAAGTAGGCCATCCGTGCGGCGAACTCGGGACTCTGGATGCCGCGTCGCATGCGGACCGCGTCGTTGACGATCGACAGGGCCGCGTGGACCGCGACCGCGCCCTGATCGCGCTTGAGGTCGGCATCGACCTGGATGAGCAGGTCGATCCATCGGGCGACGTACCGGCGCTGGATGTCGAGCAGGTCGGCGGCGCTCGCCTGGCCCGCGAGCACCGACGAGTTGTTGAAGCTCACCGACAGGTCCGGCGTGCTGGTGATGACGGTGACGTACGAATCGACCAGTGCGGCAAGAATCTTCGCCGGGTCCTCGGACCTCGAGTGGGCGGCCATCAGGCCGGCCTCCAGGCGGGCTCCGCTGCGATGTCCGATGGCCACGAGTATCGCCATCTTCGACGGAAAATGCTTGTACACGCTGGGGCCGGCGATGCCGACCGCGCGACCGATCTCGTCGATCCCGACCTCGGAGTACCCTCGTTCGGCCCACAGCGACGCGGCGGCGTCGAGGATCTCGTCGCGCCGGGTCCTCGACATACCGCTGATGACCGGCGGGGCGTCGATCGGCGGTGCGGCCGACGGGGTCAGGGTGAGCAGGCGGCGGATCAACTTCTCGATCTCGTCGCGGGCCCGGGTGCTCGACATCCGGGTGCGGTGGACGGTGAGGCTGCCGCTGACGCTCAGGATCGCCCAGGCCAACTGCACGGCCTCGCGCTCGGTGAGGTCGGGGCGCTCGGTGAGCAGTGCCGACGCCCACTTCCCGATGACCTCGCGGGTCCGGAGCGCGACCTGCTTGTTCTGCTCGACGGTCAGATAGTTGCTCGTCCATCGCCACAACGACGCCGTCTGCGGACGCTGGACGGCGAGCGCGCACACGTCTTCGATGAGTGCCTGGGCGTCGTCGCCCCCGCGAAGCGCCCGCTCGGTGCAGGCCTCGAGGTGGTCGACCCCCGACATCACGGCGGCGGCGAGCAGCGACTGCTTGTCGTCGAAATGCCTGTACACCGTCGGTGCGGTGACCCCGGCCGCGCGGGCGATGTCGGCGACCGAGACCTGCGGATACCCGCGGTGGACGAAGAGCGACGCCGCGGCATCGACGAGCTGTCGTTTGCGGTCGGCGCCCTTGGTGCGGGTGGCTCTGCGGTCAGGCATGGTGAACTGACCATAGCGCACATCTGAAGAATATCTAGGCCTCTTGACCTTGGGGTATAGCCAAATAGGTGATTCCGCGTTAGCCTCTGGATGTAACCAACTGGTGGTTCGTGTGAAAGGAACTCTTTCGTGCCTGATCAAGCATTCATCTACGAGGCGGTTCGTACGCCTCGTGGCAAGCAGCGCGGCGGCGCGCTGCACAGCGTCAAGCCGGTCGACCTGGCCTCGGGTCTGATCGACGAGGTCCTCGCCCGCCACGGCGGTCTGGATCCGGCCGACGTCGACGACGTCATCCTCGGTGTCGTCTCGCCCGTCGGCGAGCAGGGTGCTGTCATCGCGCGTACCGCCGCCCTGAACAGCGGCCTGCCCGAGAGCGTCCCCGGCACCCAGATCAACCGCTTCTGCTCGTCCGGCCTGGAGGCCTGCAACCTGGCCGCCGCCAAGGTCGCCTCGGGCTTCGACGACCTGGTCCTCGCCGGTGGTGTCGAGTCGATGTCGCGCGTCCCGATGGGTAGCGACGGCGGTGCCCTGTTCACCGACCCGGCCACCGCATACGACCACTACATCGTCCCGCAGGGCATCGGCGCCGACCTGATCGCCACCATCGAGGGCTTCTCGCGCGAGGACGTCGACGCCTACGCCGCCGAGTCGCAGGCCCGTGCCGAGAAGGCCTGGAGCGCCGGCTACTTCGCCAAGTCCGTCGTCCCGGTCAAGGACATCAACGGCGTGACCATCCTCGACCACGACGAGCACCGTCGTCCGGGCACCACCGTGGAGAGCCTCGGCAAGCTGAAGCCCGCCTTCGCCGCGCTCGCCGAGATGGCCGGCTTCGACGACGTCGCGCTGCAGAAGTACCCGAGCGTCGAGAAGATCAACCACGTCCACACCGGTGGCAACAGCTCCGGCATCGTCGACGGTGCCGGCCTGGTCCTCATCGGCAGCGAGGAGGCCGGCAAGCGCAACGGCCTGACTCCGCGGGGCCGCATCGTCTCGTTCGCCGAGGTCGGCAGCGAGCCCACCATCATGCTCACCGGCCCGACCCCGGCCACCGAGCTGGCGCTGAAGAAGGCCGGCCTGACCGTCGAGGACATCGACGTGTTCGAGCTGAACGAGGCCTTCGCCTCGGTCGTCATGAAGTGGATGAAGGACCTCAACATCCCGCACGAGAAGGTCAACCGGAACGGTGGCGCCATCGCCATGGGTCACCCGCTCGGTGCAACCGGCGCGATGATCTTCGGCACCTGCCTCGACGAGCTCGAGCGCACCGGCGGCCGCTACGGCCTGATCACCCTCTGCATCGGTGGCGGCATGGGCGTCGCGACCGTCATCGAGCGTCTCTGACCTTCACAGAAAGACTTTCTGAAACACCATGAGTGACAACATGATCAACTGGGAGAAGGACGCCGACGGCGTCGTCATCCTGACCATGGACGACCCGAACCAGGGCGCCAACACGATGAACGCCCTGTACCAGGAGTCGATGGCCGCGACCGTCGACCGCCTGGAGGCGGAGAAGGACGACATCACCGGTGTCATCCTCACCTCGGCGAAGAAGACCTTCTTCGCCGGCGGCGACCTCAAGGACATGACGAGCGACCGCTCGGATGTCTCGAAGGAAGAGATCGCCACCCAGATCACCGAGACCACCAACGCCATGAAGAAGGTGCTGCGTCGTCTCGAGACCCTGGGCAAGCCGGTCGTGGCGGCCATCAACGGCGCTGCCCTCGGCGGCGGCCTCGAGATCGCGCTGCACACCCACCACCGCATCGCCGCTGACGTCAAGGGCAACCAGATCGGCCTGCCCGAGGTCACCCTCGGCCTGCTCCCCGGTGGCGGCGGCGTCGTCCGCACCGTGCGCCTGCTCGGCATCCAGAACGCGCTGATGAACGTCCTGCTCCAGGGCCAGCGCATGAACCCGACCAAGGCCAAGGAAGTCGGCCTCGTCGACGAGGTCGTCGGTTCGGTCGAGGAACTGATCCCCGCCGCGAAGAAGTGGATCAAGGAGAACCCCGAGGCCCAGCAGCCGTTCGACGTCAAGGGCTACAAGATCCCGGGTGGCGCACCGACCAACCCGGCGTTCGCCGCCAACCTCCCGGCTCTGCCGGCGCTGCTGCGCAAGCAGATCAAGGGTGCGAACATGCCGGCTCCGCGCGCCATCCTGGCCGCTGCCGTCGAGGGCGCCTACGTCGACGTCGACACCGCCGACATCGTCGAGACCCGCTACTTCGTCTCGCTGGTCACCGGCCAGGTCGCGCAGAACATGATCAAGGCGTTCTTCTTCGACCTGCAGCACATCAACGGTGGCGGCTCGCGTCCCGAGGGCTACGACAAGTACACCGCCAAGAAGGTCGGCGTCATCGGCGCCGGCATGATGGGCGCGGCCATCGCGTACGTCTGTGCCAAGTCGGGCATCGAGGTCGTCCTCAAGGACATCGACCTCGAGGCCGCCAAGCGCGGTAAGGGCTACTCGGAGAAGCTCGAGGAGAAGGCCCTCTCGCGTGGCAAGACCACCAAGGAGAAGAGCGACGCGCTCCTCGCCCGCATCCACCCGACCGTGGACGCCGCCGACTTCAAGGGCGTCGACCTGGTGATCGAGGCCGCCTTCGAGTCGGTCGAGGTCAAGCACAAGGTGTTCCAGGAGATCGAGGACATCGTCGAGCCCGACGCCATCCTGGGCTCGAACACCTCGACCCTGCCGATCACCGTTCTCGCCCAGGGCGTCAAGCGCTCCGAGGACTTCATCGGCATCCACTTCTTCTCGCCGGTCGACAAGATGCCGCTGGTCGAGATCATCCGCGGCGAGAAGACCTCGGATGCGGTGCTGGCCAAGGTCATCGACTTCACCCTGCAGATCCGCAAGACCCCGATCGTCGTCAACGACAGCCGCGGCTTCTTCACCAGCCGCGTGATCGGCACCTTCATCAACGAGGCCATCGCGGCCGTCGGCGAGGGCGTCGAGCCGGCGTTCATCGAGCACGCGGGCACCCAGGCCGGCTACCCGGCCGCGCCGCTGCAGCTGATGGACGAGCTGACCCTGACCCTGCCGCAGAAGATCCGCAAGGAGACCGAGGCGGCTCTCAAGGCCGAGGGCAAGGAAGTCCCGCAGCACGGCTCGAACGCGGTCGTCGACTGGATGATCGAGAACGGCCGTACCGCCAAGAAGGACGGCAAGGGCTTCTACGACTACGACGAGAACGGCAAGCGCACCCAGCTCTGGCCGGGCCTGCGCGAGCACTTCAAGTCGGGCTCCGTCGAGATCCCGCTCGAGGACATGAAGGAGCGCATGCTCTTCGCCGAGGCCCTCGAGACCGTCAAGTGCTTCGACGAGGGCGTGCTCAAGTCGGTCGAGGATGCCAACATCGGCTCGATCTTCGGCATCGGCTTCCCGGCGTGGACCGGTGGCGTCGTCCAGTACATCAACCAGTACGAGGGTGGTGTCCCGGGCTTCGTCGCTCGCGCCAAGGAGCTGGCCTCGAAGTACGGCAAGCACTTCGAGCCGCCGGCCTCGCTGGTCGAGAAGGCTGAGCAGGGTGTCACCAAGCTGACCAACGAGAACCTCGTCGTCAGCTGAGACCCGTAGGAAGGGCCCCGGCCGGAATCCGTTCCGGCCGGGGCTTTTCCGTGGTCAGCGTGTGGACTTCGCTATCGCGGCGTCCCTTTCCCGCTCATGCTGGGGCGCTCACTTGACGTGGATACGGCGGGTGCGGCTACGGAGCCGGATGATGGGGTTCGGGGCCGCGTCGGCCAAAGCCGATCACCTTGCCGGTAACGAGTCGGGCGACCAGCAGATCATCGGCAGTGGCCGCAGGACCGTCGACGAGAGTGGGCCGCCAGCGGTCTCGGCCGTGCCGTCGACCAGACGCATGAGGAGGTCCCGTCGATGATCGATGAGGAAGCCCTCGGCGGCCCAGACGGGTTTCGCTCCTTTCGTGCCACTTTGTGGTCTTGAATACGTTGGTGGCGGAACCGAAGCGGGTAGGGACCAGGTACTCGGTGTCCGGAGACATCCGCCAGATTCCGCGCGATGCCGACCACAGAGTCGCCGGGTCGCCTGCCAGGCTCATCCCGATTCTTGTTCGCCGGCGGGCGGCGAACCCGCCGGCCGGTCGGGGAACCGCCGGCCGCCCGCCGACGTACTGCAGTTCTGCGACTACGCTGACGTCAAACCGCACCCCACCCACCGTTATTCAGACAGTCCCATGTGTTGTGGCGGAATCAGTTAGGTGCGGTAGGCGTGGGCGCGGTGGTCGATCTTGACGATGACGATGGTGTGGTTGGGGTCGTCGATGCGTAGCAGGATGCGGTAGTCGCCGCGGCGTGCGCTGTGGAGGCCTTCGAGGTCGTCGCGCAGTGGCTTGCTGAGGCGGTGCGGGTTGTCGGCGAGGGGTCCGGAGATGAACTCGATGACGGCGTGGACGATGCGGGGTGGGAGTCGCCCGAGGTCGCGGCGTGCGGGGGATGCGACCTCGACGTGGTACGGGTCGGCCGAGTCAGTGGGGTTGTCGCTCATGCCGGCGGCATGCCGTGTTCGGCGCGCAGGTCCTCGAGGGAGACGGTTTGGCCGGCGGCGTACTCGACGTCGGCGGCCGCGACGGCTTCGCGGATGTCGGCACGTGAGAGCCAGTAGATCGTTTCGTGCAGCGATTCGAGGTCGTCAGCCGACATGAGCACCGCGGCGGGTTTGCCGTGTTTGGTGATCGTGATGATGTCGTGCGTGGTTTCGGCGCTGTCGATGAGCGCGGAGAGCTTGTCCTTGGCTTCGCCGAGTGGCACTGTCGTCATGCCTTCAGTCTAGCCGCTAGACTGGCCAGAAACTAGCCATACTGTTGGCCGATAATGTACGTTATGTCAAGTAAACCACCGCATTATTTACCTGCCCAGAATTCACCCTGATTCCCCCGGGCCTCACCGACACGCACACCAACAGGCCTGTCGCACAGTCGCATTCAAATCGGCCGCGCAACACGACTCCTCATCAACCGAACCGTACCCGGCGCAATGAGAGCCTCAGACCCCGAACAGCACGGACTCAACGGCTCAGGTTCCGGACATGGCGCCGAAGCCAACGCAGCCCAGTCAAGACTTTGCCGAGTCGGTGTAATGCCGGACACACCCTGCTGTTCACGCTGCCCAATCAGCCTCGTTCCGCGATAGACTACCTCCCATTCACGCTAATGAATCGGGGGTTTCCAGTGTTGAATATGAAGGGTGGGGTGGCGTCACAAGCGCAGCGCCTGATGGTCGCGGGTTGCGCCGCAGCTGCGGTCGCGTTCGGCGTCACGTCTGGAGCGGCCATCGCTGATGCAGGACCAAGCTCGTTTGCCGATCGATCGGTGTCGAAGCACACCGCCGATGGATGGCGGATCACTGCCGTGAAAGCGCAGGAAAAGGTGCGTAGCGTACGGCCCCTCAACCAGTCACCGTGGACTCGTGAGGGCTTCCTGTCGCTACGCGGCGAAGGACGGATCTCGGGTGCTGGCCGGGTGGCGGTGTCCGCGGGCACCGTTAGCGCCGGCTTCCAGATCGGTTCGGATCCTGGGCAGCGGGCACCGCGATAGCCGGCACCGTGGCATTGGCCGGGTCGCCATTCGTCGCGGTTGCGGCCACTGGCATTGCTGTCAGCCTATTCGCCTACACTGTCGCGCGAGTATTCTGGAAATGAAAATCACGTGAGCGGCAACGAGTATCAGCGACTCCAGAAGTGGCCGTGGGGTGCTTACGCGGGAACTCTGGTCGGCGCCCTTATGACCGTAGGCACGCTCATCGCGTCACTCCGAGAAGCCCCGGAGCACTCGTGGCAAGTCCTCACAGGTGCGGCCTGCGCTGTGGTGATGTTCAGCACGTTAACGCTCATCTCCCTCGCTGTAGCGGTACATGGTCATCCGACGAGGGTGTATTCCGTCAATCCGAAGTGGATACCGCGTAGCAGGTGGGCGGTCAACATCAATCTATTGCTCCTTCCTTCAGCCGTTGCCACGGCTCCGGGCATCGGCTTGCTCGGAGCCGAGATCTACCCGGAACTGTCTCCGTGGCACAGATTCCTGATGATCGTCGGCGTCCTTGTCGGCGTTGCGACACCATTCCTGCTTCTCTGGTATGCGCGTAAGGCGCTGCGATCCGGCGCGCACTTGTCTCTGCTCGACGACGGCCTTCGGGTCCATACGCCGGTCGGTAAGCACTACTTCATCACCAAAGCCCAACTCTCCCAGTCGCATATCACGGTCAGGGGTGGCCTGCAGGTAGTGATTCACCCTCCGCCTGACGGATCCCGCGCGGTCACGATCGCCCTCATGAACTACGGCCCCACACCAGCCTCGGCGCTCCGCGTTCTCGTCCCCTACCTCGTCGACAACGGTGCGCACGTTCGCAGCACCTGGCTCTGACTGAGAAGCGAGCAAGTGATGCTAGTGATCGGGGCCCTTCTTACCGGCTTGGGGCTCGCGCTCCTCGCCTGTCGCCCCACAAGCGACACCTCGGGATGCTTCGACGAATCCGGGACCCTGAAAACGCCAAGAACGCTCTCCTGGTCACTAGCCGTCTGAGGAACACGAATGACGCTGGCGTCGGCATGGCTGGCCTTCGGCGACAAAGCCGCTGTCGGCGGCGACATTTCACTGTCCCGGTGGCCATCGACTCCGTGGATCATTGTCGGCACTCTGGGTGTGATCTTCTTCGGGGCGACAGCACTCATCGGTATCGCCGTATTGCTGTTCAACCCAAGCCACCGGACTCTCCCCGAAGAACTCGAGCCAATTCTCAGAGCCCGTTGGCAACCCGACAGCTGGACAGAAGGAGACTCAGCGTAGCCGGGATCGCTGTAGCGCTCGGTGACACACGCCGCGATAGTCACCGGTGACCGGTTTGGCGATCTTCCATAGTCGTGAGATGAACATTCACCCACTGACCAC